>NZ_JADYVQ010000117.1:0-381 GCF_020193895.1 Bradyrhizobium sp. NBAIM14
GATCGAAATCATTGTGGCGGAAGACGGCATTGCGGGAGTTAACGCGTTTACCGTCGACGAGAATCAGGGTGTAGCTGCTGTCCAGACCACGAATACTAACGCCCTTACGGTTATCCCCTTCGTTCGTCAGTTGTACGCCAGGCACTTCTTTGAGGACATCCTTCAGATTCTGTACCGGTTTTCGCTGCAGGTCTTCCTGGGTAATGACGCTGATACTGGCGGGTGCATCTTTGAGGTTTTGTTCAACGGAAGATGCAGTGACAACCATCGTTTCGCCATCATCATCGACCGCTAACACAGGCCATGCACAAGAAATAGCGGACAAACACAGCCCGACCCGTACGAAAGGGTTCAACCTAAACATTCCATATCTCCATGAGG
>NZ_JADYVQ010000118.1:0-381 GCF_020193895.1 Bradyrhizobium sp. NBAIM14
TCTTCAACCAGCGGTTGAGCGACAGCATCATGTTCACCGACTTGAAGCGGTTACAGATGACCACGTCGAACTTCTGCTCGCGGCAGTACTTGTAGATCTGCCACATGGCGCCAAAGCGAATGCCCTTGAGGGACTTCTCCGGCAGCTCGAAATAATGCGAGTGTTCGGCCACGCTCAGGGGCTGGCCGGGCAGCGGACGCCCGCTGAGAAATCCGGAGGTCACCTCGAAGCGCTCAGCCGGCAGGGATTTGACGATTTGCTCACCCAAGTCCGCGAAGTCATGGGTCTTGACGTTGTAGTCCGGCTGTAACTGCAAAACCTTGAAACGAGGCTTCATAACTCTCCATGCAGCGATCTGGCTACGGGCACGCAGCCCGGTAA
>NZ_JADYVQ010000119.1:0-381 GCF_020193895.1 Bradyrhizobium sp. NBAIM14
CCTGCAATCCGAGTCCGAGGGGCCTGCCCTCATCTCTTGCGCAGCAAGGCTGCTCGGAAGATGGTCTACATACTCAACCTCCTTCTTCGCGCCGTCATGGCGCACATACCACCGTGCAGCCGAAGGCCATCACCTTCCCGACCGATGCCAAGCTGCTGCACGCGGCAATCAAGGGGCTCAACCGCCTGGCGAGGAAGCACGGGGTCAAGCTGCGGCAGTCCTATCTTCGCATTGCCAAGACCGCGGCGATGATTGCGGGACGCTACGGCCATGCCAAGCAATTCAAGCGGCATCAGCGGCAGTTGCGCATCCTGCGCAGCCGACTGGGCCGGATCATCCGCGATATCCGCCGCAAGATCGAAGGTCAGGCTGTGCTTGAGA
>NZ_JADYVQ010000120.1:0-372 GCF_020193895.1 Bradyrhizobium sp. NBAIM14
CTTGATGCCACTGCGTGGCCAAAGACGTTTTCGCTTGCCTTCAACATTTCGCCTGTTCAGTTGCGGGATTCCGCGCTTGGAGAGCGCATTATATCGCTCCTAGAGCAGACCGGCTTTAGTCCGCGCCACCTGGAGATTGAAATTACAGAGAGCGCGTTCGTGGAAAGAAACGGGGCTGCGAAGACCGTGATTGACGAACTTCGTCAAGCCGGCGTCCGTATTGCGCTCGATGATTTCGGGACAGGCGATGGCCCAGCGATGGCCTTCCACCGACACCAGCTTCTGCATGGACGTGCCTTTGGGGCACCATGTGGAGAAGAAGGCCAAGCTGCCGTCGGCGATGTTGCGGCGGATCAGAAGACCCCGCGTCCA
>NZ_JADYVQ010000121.1:0-360 GCF_020193895.1 Bradyrhizobium sp. NBAIM14
GCTCCGCGACAATCAGAGTTCAAAAAACTCTTGCGCGCGACAATTAACGCGGCAATCATCACCTCGCCGCGACACCGACTCGCCATCCTGATTGTCGTGCGCTTCCCACCCAGATTGTCGCGCTATACAGCTCGGCGTCGCATTGCGCGAAGGTCATCCAGTTTATCTGGTGAGCTTCCGTCGCGAGCCAGAGCAGGATCAGCAACTCTCTGATGTGGCCTATGCGGAAGCGACGTTTGTTCGAGAAGTGATCCGCCGGCATCCGCGCGCGCCTCTGCCGGCCATTATCGGCAACTGCCAAGCAGGCTGGGCGACCCTCGTTCTCGCCGCAACAAACCCTGACTTGACAGGACCCATCGT
>NZ_JADYVQ010000122.1:0-354 GCF_020193895.1 Bradyrhizobium sp. NBAIM14
AATGGCCTGTCGTCGAGTCCTTCCAGGCCACATTGTATCCGCCGCCGGTCTGCTCGGCTGCGATGGGCGCCCAGGTCCCATACACAGCGGCACTCACCGGCGCTCCCGAGATCTTCAGGACAGGCCCACTGCCCGTGCTGATGGCTTCGAGATAGAAGTTGTCTCCCGTCCGTACCAGCTTGGTGGAGCCCTGGGCCTCAAGCGTGGCGCTGGGAATACCGATGGTCCCATCGCCATTGAGATCCTGTTGGAAGGTGGTCTCGAGCGACCGAAATGATGCATTCGTCCCCGTCACCTCGGGAACGATACTGCCCGTATAGTTGCCGTTGCTGTCCGTGCTCCAGACCGTGTAAT
>NZ_JADYVQ010000123.1:0-339 GCF_020193895.1 Bradyrhizobium sp. NBAIM14
AAGCGGGACAATGTTGCTAGTATCGTTCATGGCGTATCGCTCTCCTCGAGAGGTTCTGGCAGGCTCGACACCCGCCTCGATACGCCGCCTATCTCATTCCGTCAGCACCCACTTTCCCGCATAGCTCATCTTCATCCGAGCGAGTCCTCTAACACCGAATGAGGTGCTTGGCATCGACGTTGCATGCGACAGATAGAGAGGCCTATCGAGTAATCATCATCGTCGGTGAGCATACTTCACGGGAATGAACGCACGATCGTCAAGCTCATTCTGCACCACAGAATTGAGGTGCAGCGCGCAGAACTGTACGCGTCGTCGGCGAGACGATCATGATCAGCG
>NZ_JADYVQ010000124.1:0-254 GCF_020193895.1 Bradyrhizobium sp. NBAIM14
CGATCGAACACCGAACGGCAAGATCCAAGCCAGAAATCGCTTTGGCTGAGGTTGATCGAGCGATGGCAGCCAACGTGCGCTTTGGATGTGTGCTGGCGGATGCAGGATACGGGCTCAGCGCACCATTTCGACAAGGGCTAACAGAACGCGGATTGGCCTGGGCCGTCGGCATCCCTCGGCACCTCAAGGTGTATCCGGTTGATGTGAAGCTCATTTGGCCGATTACCAAAGTCCGCGGGAAACCACGAAAGCAC
>NZ_JADYVQ010000125.1:0-246 GCF_020193895.1 Bradyrhizobium sp. NBAIM14
CCATGAAGCTTGCCCAGCGGCGCATCCCGCACGCCCATATCCTCGCATGGTCGTCTTGGCGTAGGGCCCATCAGGCCAACGCGCGCAAAGCCCATCTCAGGAAAAAATTGCAACTGTAATGCTAGCATTACAGTTGCATCTTCCTGAAGGTTCTGAATCCATGGGCGACCATGATTCGGGATCTGATGATTGGTGGCGCGTCAGTTGAAGATACGCTGACGCTGTGGGCTTCGGCGTTGCGAGATA
>NZ_JADYVQ010000126.1:0-243 GCF_020193895.1 Bradyrhizobium sp. NBAIM14
TCGACAAGGGCTAACAGAACGGGGATTGGCCTGGGCCGTCGGCATCCCTCGGCACCTCAAGGTGTATCCGGTTGATGTGAAGCTCATTTGGCCGATTACCAAAGTCCGCGGGAAACCACGAAAGCACCACGTGCCGGATATCTTATCATTGCGGCAGAACACATGCTGGCGAGCGCCAAATGGAAAACCGTGAGTTGGCGCAGCGGGACGAAAGGTCGGCTGAAAGCCCGATTTGCTGCTCTC
>NZ_JADYVQ010000013.1:0-204437 GCF_020193895.1 Bradyrhizobium sp. NBAIM14
AGGCGGAAGATGTTATCCAGGATCTTGGCGTTGTTCGGCTCCTGCTCGAACTTCACCAGCTGATTGTCCACGGTGTCCAGGCTCTCGCTGGTCTCCGTCAGAAACTCCCGCAACAGATCATCCATGAGCTACGCCTTACTGACCCGGGCCGCAAACGCGACATCCGAGCCACCCTTGGCACGGACGCACGCCCTATTTTGGATCGTTAGACATCCCCTTTCACAGTCCCGTTAATTTCATCCTCCGTGCTACTACGGATTTTGAAGAGAAGTTTGCGGTTCTGCCGCGTGTTGCAGCGCTTTTCGGCAAAACCATCCCCGCGCCGCAACGGCGGGAGCCGCGCGGTGAACGAGCCACTAATCGCGCGACGCGGCGTGCGAGAAAGTCCTGCTCGTGAAGAACGATAGAGGCGGTCGAGGCAAGCCGGCCGCGCCCTCGTCGCGCGAGTGCTTGGGCGTTGCCGGATCTAGGCGGTCCACGCTCGAGGTAAACGAAGCATTACCCCGCGGGGAAAGCGGCTCGTGTCGCGCTAACCGAGCTGCACGGCCGTGGCAATGTCGGAGCGGGGGCGAGGCTCTGCCAGGCAATCGTTGATGGCGGCGAGCAGCGCGTGCGGCGTGAACGGCTTGCGCAGACAGCGCGCGGCGCCGAGCTCCAGCGCCATCCGCAGGAAGTCCGGCGCGGGCGAGTCCAAATTCGCGAAGGCGTAGCCGGACATCGCGATCAGCGGAATGACCGGAGCCCGGTCGTGGAAAATCCGGATCGATTCGAACCCGCGCATGTGCGGCATGAAGATGTCGATGATCATCAGATCGAATTGCTTGTGCTCGAGGGCGCGCAGTCCGGCTTCACCACCCTCGGCGATCGTCACCCGAAAATTGTTGCGCTGGAGGTAAACCTCGATGGCCATGCACACCATCGGGTCATCGTCGACGACGAGAATATGGCGCAGATCGTCTCGCCCGGATTGAGCTTCCCGTTCCGGCGATTCAACAATCGAACCGTGGGGCACGCCTTTCTCCTTTGCTTTCGATGAGAGATGAAACTTACATTTTTGCGGACGCGGTCGAGGCGACGCGAGCCGGCCCGATGGCCAGCGCGACTGCAATGCCTTCCGGCTCCTGAGGCCCCCTTGCCGCTTTTTCCCTGCGCAATCGTTGCAGGACGGCCGCCTCGTCAACGAATCAGCGTGCGCTACTTAATTCCGCCGCAAATGAGACAGGCTGTCTGCCCTCTAACGGGTATATGGACGACACCACAACCTTCAGATTAGTATTTGCGCGCCGTGCAACTGAGTGACGAAGGCCGCCGCGCCCAGCGTCCATCGAACCCGCCGGATTAACCTGCATGACCGTGAGCGGCCGCCCGCCCAACCAGCTGCTGCAACTGCTCGATGCGGCGGATTTCGATCTGCTGCGCCCGCACCTCGCGACGGTTGAAATGGTCAGCAAATCTGTCGTGGGCGAGATCGGCACTGCACCGAAACATGTCTACCTCCCGCATGGTGGATGCGTTTCGATCAGGGTGAGCCTGTCCGAAGGACAGACGATCGAAATTGCGATGCTGGGCCGCGACAGCGTCGTGTGGGCCGGTGCGGCCCTTGCCGACGGCATCTCGCCGATGGACGCGGTTGTGCTGTTCCCAGGAGCTGCTTCCGTGATCGAAATCGGAGTTTTCCGCGCGGTCGCGACCGCAAGCGCACGCCTCCGCAAGCTGATGGTCCGCCACGAGCAGGTCATGCTCGCGCATGTGCAGCAATCGCTGCTCTGCAATACGCTGCATCCGGTCGAGGCGCGGCTCGCGCGTTGGCTGCTCCGCGCCCACGACCTGTCCGACGGCCAAATCCTGCCGCTGACCCAGGAGGCGCTGGCGCAGATGATCGGCGTCCGCCGCAACGCGATCTCGCTGGTCGCGCATGCGCTGCAGCGCGCCGGCATCATTCACTACAGCCGCGGCCAGATCGAGATCATCGATCCCAAGGCGCTGCTGGCGACGTCCTGCGGCTGCTATTCGGCGGTGAAGGCCCATCACCTGCGCCTGATGGGAGTCGTGGCGTGACGGGAGCACGATGCGATCTCTGTGTTCCGACGTGCACGCAGCGTCGATGCATCGCCAGGGCCGGACAACTTGTCTCAATTGCCAATATATCCCGCCGCGAGGATGATGGAACTTACCCGCGCACCGCGTGAGTGCAGGCGTGCGATTCCCAGGTGCAAGGGTACGGAGGAGGCAGCTTTGGAAAGCATGGCGCGTCCGTCCAACGGTTTCCTGTCCGCACTGTCGGCAGACGATTATGAGTTGATCCGCCCGCACCTGCGAACTGTGGATCTGCCCCACGGGGCGGTGCTGGTCGAGACCGGCGAGACGCTCATGCGCGCCTATTTTCCTCACCGCGGCGTCATCTCGCTGGTGGTTGAACTGGCCAAAGGCGAGCATGTGCAGGTCGCCATGATCGGCCGTGGCAGCCTGCTCGGAACGCTCGCCATCGAGGGTGATGCGTGTGCGTTGAACACCGCCATCGTGCTGGTTCCCGGCGCCGCCTCGGTGGTGGATCTGGACCGCCTGCGCATGGCCGCCGATCAGAGCAGCGCCCTGCGCACGCAGCTTGCGCGTCACGGGCTGGCGGTCTACGCCCAGGTGCAGCAAACCGCGGGCTGCAACGCCGCTCATCCGGTGGAGTCGCGGCTGTCGCGCTGCCTGCTGCACACGCATGACATGTCGGGCGAGTCGCGTCTGCTGCTGACACAGGAGACCATGGCTCAGATGATCGGGGCCCGGCGCAACAGCGTGTCGCTGGTCGCCAACTCCCTGCAGCAGGCCAATTTCATCCACTACAGCCGCGGACACATCCAGATCACCAACCTGGACGGGCTGCGCCAGACGGCGTGCGAATGCTACGCCGCCGTGAAGGCCCAGTACGACCGGCTGCTCGGCCCGCCCTGAACGCCGCGGTCGCTTGGTAAACCGCGGGCTAATGCCGGCCTGCAAACACCAGCCATCCTGCTACCAGAACTGAAATTCGAAGGCCGTACAAACGCGACATGCCTCGCGCGGCGGCGTGCCGCGCGACACGAACCGGGATCAGGGCAGGCAAGACATGTTTGACGTCACCGTCGGGCTTGCGAACGCGATCGATGCCGAACCCGCGCGCGAGCCGCGCGCGTACGAAGCGCTGGTGCGCGAGATCGGCGAGGACGGTGCTGGCGAAGTGCGCGACGTGTTCTGGAGCGAGACCTGCGCGCGCCTGGAATCGTTCCGAACGCTCTCGCCTGCGCAGCACCACGCCAGGATCGCGCGCGAAGCACATTCTTTGAAGAGCGCGGCCGGAACGTTCGGCTATCTCAGGCTGGCAGCGCTGGCGCTCCGGCTGGAGAAAACCGCGGAAAGCCTCGGCGAGACCGAATTCCGCGCGCTGCTGGACCTGATGGATGCGGCCTACGCCGCCGCGCATGCGCAGGAGCCGCAAGGCTAGCTCGCTTGGGATGCGCGCTCGTCGCGCTGCTTCGCGTGAAAACGCTCCGAACTACTCGCGCGTGCATTCCCGCCGTACTTCTACGGTTTGCGATTTTCACAGATGGCTAATCATAGCTGGCGATAGTCCCGGAAAACCAGGAGGGTTTTCCATGTTCACCTACGAGACCGCAGACCAGAAGGAGGTTCGTCGCTTCCGGATCGCACAGTTCAACGGCCGGATGGCGACGGTGAAGGCCGGCGAGTCGACCGTGACCGGCTTCGTGCGCTCGGTGCTGGAGCAGGAATCGAGCATGCCCCCCCGCTGGACCATCACGATCATTCCGAGCGCGCCGAAGGAAGAGATCAAGCCGCTGCGTCCCACCTCGCGCGCACGTCCCTTCGCCGAAGACTATTTCTGAGCGCCACGGATTTCCCAACTTTCGAGCTAGGCGTCGGGTCTCGCCCGACGGCGGGCGACGGGCCCGGCCTCAGTCGATCGAATGCAGCAGCGCCGCACGGACGAGGTCCGCGGTGTTGCGCGCACCGAGCTTGCGCATCGCCTCGGCGCGATGGCTCTCGAAAGTGCGCGGACTGATCTGCATGCGAAGCGCACCCTGCTTGTTCGAGTAGCCTTCGCTGATCAGCCTCAGCACCTCGCGCTCGCGCCTGGTCAGCCGCTTCTGGCCCGACGGGCCGATCAGATCGGCGCTCGGCGGCCGCGGCGGTTGCAGCACGCGGACGGCCTTCGATTCCGCTTCTTCGGACGGGCTGGGCAAGCCGCCCTTGGAGCCGCCCTTGGGCGGGCCGGCGAGCTGCTTGACCAGGCCGCAAACGCGCTCGGTCTGGGCCAGCGCGTTCTCCACCACCCGCTGCAAATAGGCGCGATCGCCGGTCGCGGGGACGAGCTGATCGCTGTGGTGCTTGATCTCGCCCATGTAGAGCAGCAGCGCGGTCAGGGGGCCATTGAGCTCGCGGGCGATGGCAGCCGCCATTTCGTCGGCCGCCTTGGCACGCAAGGCGCTCAGGCGGGCGAAATCGAGCTCTTCAGCTGAAGCAGCGCTGCTTTCGTGCCATGCCGACGGCCGCGAATCGGTGGCCGTATCATTCTGTGACCCCATGTCACTCGTTTAGCGGAACCGGGGCGGGTCTGTGATTAACTTTTTGCTCCGTATGACTACGGTGATTTAGACGGTTTTACGCTGAAATGACGACTTCGGCACAATTTGTGCTTGCGCGGTGCCGCACGCGACCATGCAGCGGTTGAGTTTTCTGCCGAAATCGTGGGGTGGGAACGGGAAAGCTCCTCGGCGAACGCCTTGCTCCGACATCCACCCCCCGGATTTTACGGATTAATTAACGGCGACTTGCTTCTCTAGGGAGGTTGAGAGCGCGCAAATGCCTCCACGCATTGGACCCGCAAGCCCGCGGGACACGCTGCGAAAGATTGCGTGCCATGGACGAGATCGACCGGCTATCGGAATTTCTGCAGAGGCTGACGCCGCTGTCGCGCAGCTGTCTGCTCAGCGAGCTCGAACGGCTCGAGCTGTGCGGCATCGACATGCCGGGTTCGGCCGACATCCAGGCCCGCTTGCGCGCCGAATTCCGCAAGGACGGATCGACCCAGGCGCGCGCCACCAGCCCGTCGCGCTATTTCTTCGCGCCGCTCGAGCTGCTGCTGATCGATGGCGCGCCCGAGCATGCCAACATGGGGCGGATCTCGCGCAATACCCTCACCCCGATCTGGGAATGGATCTGCCGCGACCTGCTGCCGACCATGGCGCGCGACTACATCAAGGCGATCGGCGACCAGGTCGCGGCCAACAACCCGAAGGAGGTCCAGAAGATCGCCTCGACCTTCCAGATCAAGGTCGTCAAGGTCCTCGAGAGCACCCTCGCCTCGCCCGAGAGCGCCGAATCCGCGCGCGCCAAGCTCGGGCAATATACGGCCTCGCGCACCGCCTTCGACGACGTCGTGAAGATGCTGCACGTGTTGCGCGCCGGCGATGCACTGCCGAAGTTCAACGCGAAGCTGCCCGACAAGATCGCGAAGTTCGACGACGGCCAGGTCGCCCAGATCACCCCGCAGCTCGATGCCTTCAAGAAGGCGCATCCCCAGGCGCTGCCATTCGCGCTGGCGCTGGTGGCGCGACGCCTGAAGACGTCCTGGCAATTGGTGCGGCTTGCGACCCGAGCCGCTGCGAGCAAGGCCGCCGCAGACGTCGCCGCCACCCCCTATGCCTGCGTCGTTCCCATGGTGCTCGACCGGCTCGACGACAAGCGCCTCGCGCTTCGTGTCGCACTCCGGCACAACCGGGTGCTGATCGCCCGCGACCTGCTCGCCGAAATCTACGACACCGAATATGCGCTCAAGGTCCGGATCGACGGCATCGAGCAATGCGAATGGGGCGTCCGCCTCCAGCAATTGATGGACGCGATCGCGGCGCTGGTCTCCGCCGAGGTGAGCCGCTTCCCCGACAATGTCGGCCACATTCTCGGCTCGCGGCGGCTGCGCAGCCACGATACGCTCAGTGGCAAGCTGAGCTATCTGGCCTGGAAGGGACGCGACGCGATGCAGGACGGTGCGGCGGCGTTCCGCAAATTGATCGGGCAAACCTAAAGCGTTTGAGCATGATCTTTCCGGAAAACCGCTGCACACTTTTCCGGATCATGCTCTAGACCCGGTTCGGCCGCGAAAAACCGTGCGCCGCGCGGCTAGCGCGGCAGGCACAGGAAGCGATCCATGAATCGCCCTGACAGCACGAACCTGAACCACCAATACATCATTCGCCGCATCGACATAGCTGTAATCCTCGACAGCCCTCCACCGGCTCGGGGGAGCTTTAGCGCGAGCGCGGCAACGCGCGTGTGATGTGCTTCACATTCTCGGCCGCCGGCGCGGACCCGTTGTCGCATGACCGTCACGAGCGAAAGGCGGCGGTGCGCGCATCGCGGGAAGACGCAAGCGTGAAAGCCGCCGCCGATTCACGTTGCGCCGGCTTCATCGCCGCCGCGGGACAACCGCGCGCGTGCGCCCAAAGATTTCGTCGACAAATTAGCTCGAATTGCAGGGCTTAACGTTACTCAGATAATTCAAGAACGATGTGAAGCTCTCCTTATTTGAACCCACGCTCCGCGTTTAAGAAACCGTCACGGAACGGGAGTGGTGTACGATGAACGATGGGATGATTGAACTCGTCGGACGAAGGCCTGTGACCTTCGGACGGCGAAAGGTGACGCCGCGCGCCTGCGTGGCCGACAGCAAGCGTCACTTGCGCGCGTTCCTCAGCGAGATCCTCGAGGATCTCGGCTTCGTCACCTGCGAATGTGCCAGCGCCGACGAGCTGAAGACGGTGCTCGCGAGCGAATTGCCGGACCTGATCCTGCTCGGCGTCGCCGCCGACGGCATCGAGCCGGGACGATTCCTCGAAGTCCTGGTGCGCGAGGCATTCGCCGGCAAGGTTCTCGCCGTCGGCGCCCGCGATTCGATCATCGTCAAGGCCGTGCGGCAGGTCGGCGACGAATATGGCCTTGCCATGCTGCCGCCGCTGACGACGCCCTTTGCCGCGGAGACGCTGCGCGAGCGCGTTGCCATGCTGCTGCCGGAGGAGCCGGCGCCGAGCCCGGCCGTGCATGTCGGCGAGGCCTTGCATGCCGGCTGGCTCGAGCTCTGGTACCAGCCCAAGATCGACGCGCGCACGCTGGTCCGCAACGGCGCCGAGGCCTTGGTGCGGATGCGGCATCCGACCTGGGGCGTGGTGCCGCCGGCCTATTTCATCCCGGAGCCGCACGATCCGCATTTTCGCGAGCTGTCGGAGTTCGTGATCGATCGCGCCATGCAGGACTGGCACTATCTTCTCGAGCAACAAAGTCCGGTCGACCTGTCGATCAATCTTCCCGCCTCCTATCTCAGGGAGCCGCAGGCGGTGCGCGATCTCTGCCGCCGCGTGCCGACGCATCCGGCCTTCGGCGGACTGACGGTCGAGATCGACAGCGAGGAGGCGATCCGCGAGCTCGATTTCCTCGCCGAGGTCGCGCGCGAGGTCGGCCTGCACAATATCGGCCTGTCGATCGACAATCTCGGCGCCAACTGGCCGTCGCTGATGGACCTCGACAAGATTCCCTTCGTCAAGCTGAAGGCCGACCGGCAGTTCGTCACCGGCAGCGGCGGCGATCGGCTGAAGCGCACGGTGTGCCGTCACATCGTCGAGCTGGCGCAGACCTTTGGTGCGCGCGCGGTGGCGCAAGGGGTCGAGAGCCGCGCCGACCTCGTTGTCGCGAACGAGATCGGCTTCGATGTCGTGCAGGGCTTTCTGTTCGGCAAGCCGATGCCGCTGAAGAAGTTCGCACGGAGCGCGCTGACGCGGACGGTGATGGGGTGAGCGCGCGCGTTCCCGGGCCTTGAGAGCTGCGTCCGTGCGATCCCGCAACTACGCCGTTGCCGCGCGGAGATCCGCCGTCGACCGCATCGTGCCTAGCTCGCCCGGCGCGCCGCCTTCGTCAGCGGGATCGAGGTGGAGCGCGAAGCCGCGCGCTCCGGGAGACTCGAGCCCGGCGCGGAGCTGCATGCTCGGAATGACGTAATCGCCGCCATTCTGGCGCCGATAGGGAATCGGCAAAGTTGTCGCAAGCGTTCTCATCCGCTCGCGCAGGCGTTCGGCCGTCGCGCCGAAAGCGGCTTCATCGAACCTGTCGGCCTGATAGGCCACGAACGGCGGCAGGACGTCATATCCGGGATAATAGAGAATGCCGTGATTGATCGGAAACAGCAGGTCGTCGATCGGCCCGTTGATCCCGCGGGCGGAATAATGGTCCTGCCAGCCGCCGGCAGTCACGATCAGCATCGCGCGCTTGCCCGCCAAGGTCCCTTCGCCGTAACGGTCGCCCCAGCGCTTGTCGCTGTGCTCGCCGACACCATAGCCGAAGCCGTAGGCGAACACGCGGTCGACCCAGCCCTTGAGGATCGCGGGCATGCTGAACCACCACAGCGGAAACTGCAGAATCAGAGCGTCCGCCCACAGCAGCTTCTCGATCTCGCCCTTGACGTCGGCAGTCAGCGTGCCCGCCTCGAACGCCTGCTTGGATGCCGCGGCGACCGCGAGACGCGCATCGACCGGCAGCGACGGAAAGTCGCCGCGGTCGACCTCGGACTTCCAGCCTTCGGCATAGAGGTCAGAGACCCGCACCTCGTGCCCCTGCGCCTCGAGCTCTCTGACGGCGACATCCCGGAGCGAGCCGTTGAGCGAGCGCTGTTCAGGATGGGCATAGACGATCAACACTTTCATGTTCGGGCACCGTTGGATTGAGGATTGTGGCTCGGCAGATAGCGCGGTGGCCCGCGATCCGGTAGACGTAGCCGATGGATAAGATTGTGCCGGAAAATGGATAGGCCGGAGGTTACGCTCGAGCGCATGCGCAGCTTCGTGCGCGTCGCCGAGCGCGGAAGCCTGTCCGCGGTCGCGCGCGAGCTCGGGATCGGCCAATCCACGGTGACGCGGCACATTCGGGAGCTGGAGCAGGCGGTCGGCGTGCCGCTGCTCACCAGGACCACGCGCAGGGTCACCGTGACGGAGGAGGGCCGCCATTACTACGCCGACTGCGTGCACATCCTGCGTCTGGTCGAGCAGGCCGGCGACGAGGCGCGCTCGACGCGCGGCGCGCCGGCCGGAACGGTGCGGGTCTCCTGCACCGCGGCGTTCGGCGTGCTCCACGTCAGCCGCTTGATCTTTGCTTTCCAGGACACTTATCCCGAGGTGTCGGTCGATCTCAGCCTGACCGACGAGCGGATCGACCTTGTCAGGGAGGGCGTCGATGTCGCACTGCGTTTGGGGCCGCTCGCCGAAAGCTCGATGAAGCTGAAGTCGCTTGGCCAGTCGCGGCGGCTGCTGGTGGCCGCACCCGGCTATCTTGCCGCGCGTGGCCGGCCCGCGCGCCCGCAAGACCTCGCTCATCACGAGGGCGTTCGGATGTCCAACATCGCCGGCAGCGATGTCCTCGTGCTGCAGGGGCGCCGCGGCGGCCGCCATGCGATCCCCTTCACCGGGCGGCTGCGCCTGGATCACGGGCTTGCCGCGCGTGAGGCGCTCGCAGCCGGCCGCGGCATTGCGCCGGCGCATCTTTGGCTGGTCAGCGACCTGCTCGCCGACGGCCGCCTCGAACGCGTGCTGCCGGATTATTCGCCGCCGCCGGTGCCGCTGAACATGCTGATCGTGCCGGAGCGGTCCGGCATTGCGCGCGTGCGCCTCCTGATCGATTTCCTCGCCGGAGAGATCGCGCGATTACCGGGGATCGAAAGGCCTCAATCAGAGCTTTCTGTCCGGCAAGCCGATGCCGCTGAAGAAGTTCGCACGGAGCGCGCTGATGCGCACCGTGATGGGGCAGCAGTGAGGCCTAGCGGCAGACCCAGACGCCGTTGACCAGCACGCGGACGCAGGCTGGCGCGACGACGGCGGCTCCTGCGGCTGCTGCACCGACGGCGGCGCCACCGACCACGGCACGACGCGTCGTTCGACGTGCGACGCCCGCAACACTCGCCGGCGTCGCCGGCCGGCCGACGCGGGCTTCCGCGCTCTGGATCGAGAATGAAAGCCCGTCCTCTGCCGACCACTGCACCGAGGTCAATGCTGCGCAGGCAACAACGGCGCCCGCCAACCACAATTTGGTTCCCTGTCGCATGACGTCCTCCTTCGCTTCTCATGCAGCAAAGGCAGACACTGCGCCGGGACGGGCGTTGATCTAGATCAAGGTTTGGCGGCCGCATGACAATGGCGCCAGATGTCGATCGCCCCGACCCCGCAGGAAGCGCATTGACGCGGACGGTGATGTGGCGGGTGTGAGGCGAGAGGCATCACGCAAACCGCCGCGCGAAGAAGACGCAGGCGACCACGATTGCCGTCGCGGCGATCATGCTGCCTGCGACCGGCTCGCCGAGCAGGAGGCCGGCGAGCGCCAGGCCAAAGAACGGCTGCAGCTGCTGGAGCTGGCCGACGCGGGCAATGCCGCCGATGGCGAGCCCGCGGTACCAGAAGATGAAGCCGACGAACATGCTGAAGACGGAGACGTAGGCGAGCCCGATCCAGGCGGGCACCTTGATGCCGCTCCAGCTCGGCGGCCACGTCGGCACCGCGAGCACCAGCATCAAGGGCAGCGCGAGCAGCAGCGCCCAGGAGATCACCTGCCAGCCGCCGAGGCGGCGCGACAGCGCAGCGCCCTCGGCATAGCCGAGGCCGCACAGCACGATCGCGGCGACCATCAGGAGATCGCCTTGAAGCGAGGCCGCGCCGTCAGCGGTGAGGGCAAAGCCGGCCACCGTGGCGCTGCCGAGACAAGCGAACAGCCAGAACGGCGGCCGCGGCCGCTCGCCGCCGCGCAGCACGCCGAAGATCGCGGTCGACAGCGGCAACAGGCCGATGAAGACGATGGAGCGCGCGGACGTGATGTGCTGGAGCGCGAGCGCCGTCAGCAGGGGAAAGCCGACCACGACGCCGATGGCGACGATGGCGAGCGAGGCGAGATCACGGCGCTGCGGCCGCGCCTGCCGGAGCAGGCCGAGCACCACAGCCCCGATCAGCGCCGCGATGACTGCGCGCGCCGAGGTCAGAAACAGCGCCGAGAAGCCGCCGACCGCCACGCGCGTCGCCGGCAGCGAGCCGCTGAAGATGATGACGCCGAGAAGCCCGTTGCCCCAGCCGCTGGCGGAAGAGTGCATGTTGGTCTCGCTTGGTGGGGGGCGGCGGATGGGATGCCGCGGCGGTTGAACGCTTCGCGTGATGGCATGGAACAACAAAGGTGCGAAAACAACCCCATGCACAGTAGACGGGGGTTGCAAGATCAATGGGTTAGGTGGGGAGCTGCAAACGGTGCGGGTCGGACGGGGTTTCAGGAGCCGAAAAACCGGCGGAACGTGGTTTGACGTGCCTCTCCGGCGCTCCATGCGAGCCGACGAGAACTGGCCGCGAGCGGTACGGCCCATTCCGACTGACGTCTCCCGTCATTTGCTTCGTCGGGCAAAACAGGAGCATAGTGGCATCATCGCGGGAGGTCGGACAGGGAGGGCTCCGGGCCTCGTGAAGGCGTCTGCCGCCGGACGGTGCGCGTTTCGTGCACTGTCACCGCAACATCCAGCATCCGCTCAGGCGAATTGAGAATACCGCGAAAGCTGAAAGAACGGTTCTGCCTGGTAGGACGGATCGGCGGCAAGGCGAGCAAGCCTTTGCCCGATGGCGGGCGCGAATTTCGCACCATGGCCTGAACAGGCGGAGCAGACGATCAGGCGGGACTCCGGCCAGCGATCAATGATGAATTCCTCGCCCGCGTCTAGCCGGCGGTCGGCGGGCGCGGTGTTGGTGTAGAGGCAAACGTCGCGATCGATGATGGGCCCGGCCGCACCCGGGACGAGGGCGGCCAACGCTTCGCCGACCGGGCGGAGTTCGGCATCGCTGGCGTGCGGACCCCAGTCGTCGGGGCCGACCACGGGCCCGTGGTTGTGAGGCGCAGCTTTGACGCCGCGCTTTTCGAAGTCCGGAAAGCCGTAGACCGTGTCGTTGGGACCTCGGTCCAGAATGAAGATCGGGAAACGACCGAGCGCCACGGTATCGGGGCTGCTAGGTGCAAACCAGCCGACCGCCTGTCGGGTCACGTTGAGCAGCGCGCCTAGCCGCGGGAGTGCGCGACCGAGCCATGGGCCCAGCGCCAGAATCGCGCGCTCGGCGAAGAACTCTTGCGTGGCCGTGCGGATCGACACGCCGTCGTGGTGCGGCGTGAAGCTCGCGTGTTCCGGAATCACGCGCGCGCCAGCGCGTGCGCGCATCAGTTTCATGACGACCTCGGTCCGCAGGATCGCGCCACCGTCCTGCACGACGACGTCCCAGTCGCCGGGCAGGCTGAAAGCCGGAAATTCCTTGTTCGCTTGAGCCGCGGTCAACATCGGATCCGCGCGCCCTTTCGCGATCGCGGCCGCGCGCGAGGACGCCACCATGGCAGAGCCGGGGCGGCCGGCCTCCAGAACAGGGGTTTCCGTCAGAATTGTTTGACCGCTTTCGCTCTGCAGCCGGATCCAGCCGGCATGAGCCTCGTCGCTCAGGCTGGTGTAGTTGGGGTTTTCGAAATTGAAGCGACGGAAAATGCGACATGAACCATGTGACGAGCCCCGATCCGAACCTGCTGCGACAGGGTCGAAGCCGAGCGCATCGACGCCGGCATCCAGCAATGCGCCCAGCGCTGCTCCGCCCATGAGCCCCAGACCCAGCACGGCGACTTCGCATTTCCGCATGTAGACCTCGCGAGCGATGCTACGACGCGCTGATCATCGTGATGATTTCGCGGGTTGACAAGGTCTACGAGAGGGCGACTACGGCACGACGGCCTGCTCGCGGCAACCGCGTTGATGCACAATCTGACGCTGGTGACGCGCAATGATCGCGGTGTTGCGGGACTGGGGCGAGCGTGATGAATCCGTTTGGGGACGCTGGAGATTAGGATTGATCTTGGTCTCAGCTTACTACGAATGACGTCGCACGGCCTTTGACCCGACCGGGCAAAACAAGAGCATAGTTTCATTGTTGCAGGAGGTCTGATTGGCGGGCCTTCGCCCACCTCTCGAACGCAACGGAATTGCGCGGTCGGCGCGGGTACGGCTTTTGTTTGACCCGGCGTCGCCACTGGACACGAGTTTAGTGCACTGTCACCGTAACTATCGTCGGCACGAACGCTAAGCGAACTAGTCGCGCTGTGCCATTTTAGCAACCTTCAACCGCTGTGGCGAAGCGAGAACCTAACGAAGGAGGGAGCCTAGTGTCCGTCCTCAACACGCCCCCGCACCTGTCTTGATTTCGATCTATCTTGGCAAGAAGTATCTTCGCTGTCCCTCGTACTCGCCAGCCCGTGCTAGACCCGTAGCAACCAGCGTTTCCAAGACCTCCGCGATGCGCTGCCGACGCTTGGCCGTATTCTTTCCCTCCAATCCGCTGGCTATAGCATCTGGCAGAATGGGCGCTGGAGCCTTAAAGAGAAAGTCTCGCACGAACCTGAGCTGTTCCAGACCGTCCGGCGGCCATTTCGGTCGCTCGGCCGCGTCTGGCAGTTCGATGTCCAGCATTCCGACGGGTTCGCTCTCCTGTTTGGATGCCTTCACGCCCAGCTTTGCTATCTGATACTCCGGTCTTAACCACCGAACCAACCCACGTTTCTCTTCAGACGCTCGCTCTTGATTGAGCGCTACAAGCCGGGTCAGAAGTTCTTCCTCTGCCCTCTCTTGCTCTGGCGATTTGTGAAGCGAGGGCAGCGTTGCACCGGGCCGACCGACCAGCAGCGGGATTAGGTCTTCCCAGCCGTAGGAGGTCAGCACCGCTCGGTCGATATCGTCATGAATTTCTTTCAGAACCGAAATTAGGCCAGCCTGGTGCATGTCACGCTCTGCATCAGTGAGCGGAGGCACGGCGCAGCCGTTTTCCAGTTCACGCAAT
The DNA here is from genome assembly GCF_020193895.1 of Bradyrhizobium sp. NBAIM14. NCBI lineage: Bacteria > Pseudomonadati > Pseudomonadota > Alphaproteobacteria > Hyphomicrobiales > Nitrobacteraceae > Bradyrhizobium > Bradyrhizobium sp. NBAIM14. Next base: position 13,914 of record NZ_JADYVQ010000013.1, read on the forward strand.
CGTTCCAGCGCGTTGTAGAGATCCGTCATCGTCAAGAAAGAATGCTCAGCTAGTCGCTGCTTGCGAAAGCTATCTAGCCGCTCGCCAAGACCCCTTAGCCGCTCCTGTTGGGCAAACAGCGGATTGGCCGATGAAAGTGCCGGATCAACCGCGAGCGGAAATGGGAATGGATCAAAGGTCCTCGACTTTGAGTATCGAGGATCGTTACCCACCCCGAGCCACCCGCCCGTGGCGATAGCCCAGGCCACATTCAGCCGCGACGACAAAACAGCCAAGTGCTCCGCCGTGTCGAGACTGACGCAAACAAGCATATTGTCGGGCCTGATGCTGGCATCAAGAAATTGAAATGTCCTGTGACGGGTCGTCTCGACGGTCACGATGTATCGCGGCAAACCTTCTAGTGCCGGACGGAAATCCCGTCGCGGTTCACCAAAAATCCACCACAGGTCGCGGTAACTAGCTCGGTTGTTGTGATCGCGCTCCGGTTTCACATTGTCTAGTATGTGTTGATAGACAGCCGGAAAACGCGAGCGGACTTCCTCCGCTTCCAGCGGGTATAAGTCGATTACCATTACGCCGCGTGGACGCTGCGCAACGTCACGCCCATTGCGATAGTTGAGGATGTGGCTCTCCAAGCCGCTAACTGTTCCAAGTCCTAACGCTTTTGCCTGCGTCGGTGTGACGATAAAGCCCGCCCCATGAAGCTTTACACCCGGACTAGACAATAGGTCGTTGGCAAGAAGAGCTCTCGCAGACGCAAGGTCTGCTCCTATGGTGAGATTGGCACGAATTTTTCCGTCACGCGTCTCCAATCCAACCTGGGGCGTGTCGGTACCCAACCCTGCTTCAGACACAACTTCCGCCAATACTCCATCCCGCTCTCCCTTCTCCGCAACGGTCATGGCGATCCGTACGGCTGCTCGATCGGATGCCTTCATCCAAGGATGGTTGGGCACAGCGAATACCAAGGACAAAGGCTCCTTCGCGGCCATGCTCCGCTCAATCGCGCGTCGGGAAAAAGTTTGCGTGATCGAATTTGTTGTGATGAAGCCGAAGCGCCGCAATGGATTCAATTGGCCCTGTAATGGCTTGCGTAACAGCCGGGTCGCAGCCTCGTCCCAGAAGTGCAAGACGAAATCGGCTCCCCCGGAAAGATGCGGACGCGCTGCCCAGCAAGCTTCGGCATACCCGTCACCAAGCTCCGCACGCATGTCCTTGCCACCGATGAAGGGCGGATTGCCAACGATAAACTCGACCTCAGGCCAAGGAGCGCGTTTTGGATTTGCATAGCTATAGAGCGGCACCTGGGCGTCAGGGTCCGGAATTTCCTCTCCGGTGATGGGATGCAGCTTCTTCGTGATTCCATCCCATCGGGACAAAGGTCGGCCGCTGGCATCGCGCAGCAATTCTTGTCGATCGTAAGTAATGACGGCATCCTGCTCCTTGATGGTGCCGTAAACATCTAGGACCGGCTCATGAATTGTGTCCGGCCCTCCCGTCTTAAGCTGCCATTTCAGGTAACCGATCCAGAGAACCAGATCGGCGATCACTACAGCCCGAGGATTCAGCTCGAGACCGTAGAACTGATGAGGATCAACGGTAAACCGTCCCCCAGTTCGTGCTAGTCGTTGACCGACTAGATCCTTACCGGCCTCTTCCCGATAATCGCTGTATCGGTCTGGTTGCCCACCAAGATTGGCGATTGCCTCCAGCACCTCGCCTTCTAACTTCTTCATCAACTCAAGGCTGACGTAAAGGAAGTTGCCGGTACCGCAGGCAGGGTCCAGCACACGTGTGGTGCACAGCTTGCGATGGAACCTAAGCACCGTCGCCAACGCACCTCGATGATTCCCCTGGTCGCGCAATTCCTTTACTTGCCCCTGAACAAGCTCCCAGTCAGCGCGTAGCGGTTCGATGATAGTTGGCACCACGAGGCGCTCCACATAGGCGCGCGGCGTGTAGTGCGCTCCTAGCTTAGATCGTTCACGTGCATTCAATGCGCGCTCAAGCAGCGTACCAAAGATCGCTGGCTCGACATTCGACCAGTCCTTGCTGGCAGCAATCCACAGTTCGTTAATGTCCTCCTTGCCCAGTGGCAGCGCCGATCTTTTCTTGAAAAGCGAGCCGTTGAATTTCTTCAGAGTGACATTGAGGTGCGGCGCATAACCACCTTGGTCCATCACTGCCCAGAGGCTTTCCAGGGCCGCGACGAAATGCTTGGGCGTGTCTCTCATCTGCCCGAGCAGCTTATGAAACCCCTTCTCGGGTATGAGCTTCGCGTCCTCTGCGAACATTGTGAACAGGCAGCGCATCAAGAACTCCGCCACGTCCTTAGCGTCGCACTTCTCTTCCAACCGCTTCGCGATCTTGGCGAGACGCTCGGCAATGTCCCTCGTGACCTCTGCTGAAATTCGCGTTGGATCGAGTGACCGAGGGTCGTTCCAGATTGCCTGCAAGCGCGCTTGAACGCTCGGATCGCGCAAACTATCCATGCTGATACGGTAGGATTGGCGGTCCGGGAAGTGTGCGTAGTTCTTCCCTTGGCCGGAGAAGTCTGCATAGACTTCGATCACATGACCGACGTCCACGACGAGCAGAAATGGTGGGTAACCATGCTCAACAGCAGCGCGCGAGCATAATCCTCTGCCTGCTTGCGAGCAGCAAGCATCACTTGGTCCCAACCGCGCGTCCCACGCAGAGCATGCCCTGACTTGAATTGCTGTTCGTCTTCACCAAGAAGCAGCAGTTGGTCAGCCGCGAGTCTGGCTTTTTGACGCTTCCGTGATTGCTTTGCTTCGAGCACGAAGCTGTTCTTGCGATAACAATCTATAAAGCCGGAGGTGGTGGTCCCATCCGGATGCTTGAAGTCAACGCGACGCTCGAAGACGTAGTCATTTAGGGAGTTCTCCTCCCTGGCGAGATCGGGGCCAGGAAGACCGAGCGCACCGCACAATCGCTCAATAAAAAGCTGATAGTTGGCTCTCTCCGCTCCGCCGGACGCACTCGCCGCAGCGATCAAGGCTTCTAGCTTGGCATCATCAATCACCTGTTGCCCCATACTCCCAAGGGATTCGCCTCAAAGTCCCTGTAGCAATAGCACCGCTTCTGCATTGCAGCGATTCTCGCTCCAGCTCAAAGTCTAATCATCTCAAGATAGACGAAAGTCGCAACGGCAACTATCATTGTCCGACGGGAGGGCATGCCAAAGAATGCAGGGGCCAATCTTCGACGCGATACCCGTAGCTTACCGGGGTCTTCTCGCGGATCAGCATCTCGTTGACGCGCAACAATTCGGCAAATCGCTGATTGGGGTGACTAAGCTCGCTAACAGCGTTTGTCACGAGATATTTCACGAAGAGATCACCCATGATCCGCGGTCATACCAAATCCGATTTTGCGTGGGGCCCAGCAAGGAGAATGGTCTCGTCCAGGAGATATTCGCCGTCGTTACTTCCGGCCAGATGCCGCTCTATACCCCAATCTTATTGACCGTCGGAAAGAAGCTTACTGAGCTTTTGGTGGGCGCTGTAATCGAGAAGGCCCTTGGGAAAAAGAAGGATACCAACAACGCTGTCGATAAGATTCACGAGCTGGCGATGGCGCACAACGATTTTGCCCAGCAGGTTCTGCGCGGCCAGATGCGCGACAAAGCAGCGCTGATGAAGATCATCAACGAACTTCATCGGGAGAATAGAGCGTCGTTAAGACAGATACCCGAGCCAGTCGGAAGAACGGTGCGGTCGCTGCAAATCGGCAGCAGCCGCAGCTCAGCTTTCATCGACGAGCCAGCCGCCGAAGTACTGCGCTCACCAGAGCAACTTACACTAGGTGAGCCGGTCACCTACGATGTGAAAATCCAAGGCGTTTTCAAGACAAACGGAGCTTGCCGAATTGAGATACTAGACCAAAAAAGCAAGATCGTTTCTGGAAAGATCGCCGACGCCACTCTCGATGCACCTCACAATGTCTATACGAAGGCGCTCGACGAGGGGGCCGTTCTCCGCGTTGTGGCTCAACCGACGATGAAGGACGGCAGGCTGCACCGACTTTTCATCACTAGCGCTAAAATTGCGCCGAAGAGGCGCGGCAAGACACAGGGACGCTGAAGGCCACTACGCGAGTCGCTCGCAAGCGTGAGAGGTGAGCGATCGCCGCGGAAATCGATCAGTCCTAAAAGTCACCCTGCCCTAATACAGCGGCTCCTCATACACCGCCTCACCCTCAAGCAGCAGCCGCTTGATCGCGGCGCGGCCTGAGGGCAGCACGGCGGCGACGATGCGCAGCTTCTGCTGGTTGCGGGCATCTTCGAGCTTCTTGCCCTCGCCTTCGGGCACGAAATAGCTTTCCAGGCCATATTTGATCGGCAGGTTGTCGCAGAACCTTCGCCGGTCGTCGCCGCAGGACCCGCCGTAATTGCCGACGCGGCCGCGGATCAGCACTTCGGGCGCGGTGACCGCGACGGGCTCGGCATGCACCGAGACCGCCTGATAGAGGCCGCCGGCACTGGGCGCGAGCTTGACGAACACGATGGGTTGGCGCGCGTCGGCTACCTTGCCGGCGAGCGCGCCGGCCGGCACTTGCGAGATGTCGTAACGGAGCACGACATAGTCGCCGCGCAGGAGATCGCGGGGATCGACCGGCTGCGTCTGCAAGGTCACCTCGACGCCGTTACGCAGGATCTGCATGCGGTCGGCGACCATCAGGACCAGCAACGCACATTGCAGCAGGACGGCGACGCCGAACAGCACGGCATTCGGGATGCGCCGCCAGAACGCGGCCAAAGATGCGGCTAAGGGTGCGATCATCTCGTTCATCGCTGAGCCCTCGGCAGCATGCGGTTGAGCGCGGTGGCAAAGGCGACGGCCGCGATGCCCGCCACGGCCAGGAAGGCCGAGCGGCGCAGCAGCGATCCCTTCACCGCCCAGGTGATGCCGGCGATGACCCCGGCGATGCCGAGCCAGCCGGCGACGATGCGCGGTCGCACGTCGTCGAGCATGCCGGAGACGACGAGACACAGCATGGCACTGAGCAGCGCGGCATAGGCGAGCCAGGATTCGCCGGCCATGGAGGCCGGCCAGACCGGCGCCGCGAGCAGGACCAGGGCGATGGCAGCTGCTGCAAGCAGCTCTCCCGCGCGCCGGGTGATCGCAGCTGAGGCCAGCGCGAGGATCACGCCGGCATTTCCGCACGCGATCGCCCAAAGCGGCTGGCCCGCAATGGATCCTTCGCGGAAGCGGACGAGATCGTCGACCGTCGTCACCTCCAGGAACGCGGCGATGGCCAGTGAAAACGCGCCGTAACTCGACAGGACGCTGCCGAGCCGGAGCGCGCGCGGCGACGGCGCGGCGGCGATCGCGAGCCCGGCGCCGAACAGCAGCGCCGCACCGCTCGCGAGCACGAAGGACGGCTGGGTGCCCTCGAATTCGAAGCGGAGCGAGGTCGCGATCCACCACGGCAGCAGCGCCAGCGCGACGAGGTGGGCCGCGATGCGGGAATTCCAGGCGAAGGCGAGTGCGGCGGCGAGGAGCCAGACCGCGACGAACGGGAGATGCAGCACGTCGGACGCATCGGTGATCCGCATGCAGGTCCAGATCGAGGCGGCGACGAGACCGACCGCTAGCGCACCGCGCGAGCCGGTCAGCAAAGCTGTGGCGAACGCGCCGATCGACCACAGCAGCATGCCGCCGGCAAAGTCCTCGCCGAGGTGGTACATCTGGCCGACCAGCGCGATGCCGGCGCCGAAGATGATGGCACCGACGCTGGCGCAGAGATCGGCGAGAATGGTGCGCTCTCTCGCGGCGAACCAGGCGCCGAGACCGCCGGCGATCACCATGCCGGCCAGCAGGATCGCGAACCGCGCCAGGCGCGCGATCTCGGTCCAGTGCGCGGCGACGAAGGCGAGGAACGCGGCGGCGATCAGCAGGCCGCCGACGATGGCGACGACCGCGGCGATGTTGATGCCGGGTGGAAGCGGCGGCAGCGCGCTGCGGATGCTGGCTGCCGCCGCCGGCGCAATCACGCCGTCGGCCTCCCATCGCGCAAGATCGGCTTCGAGGCGCTGCCGGTAGGTTTTGTCGAACATCGTCCTGGGATCACCTGGCGCCCGCCGGATGGCGGGACCTTGCTAGGTCGGATCGTACGGGCGATGGGTTCAAGCTCCTGCTCGCAGGAGGGTGAATCGCATTCGAGACTTTTCCCTGCGGCCATCCTTCGAGACGCCCGCTTGCGCCGGGCTCCTCAGGATGAGGATGGAGTCCGCGGCAGCAATTTCAACGGGCATTCGCCTCACCCTGATGAGGCTAAGCGGCATCGGAGCCCGCCGAAACTCGCGCCACACACTCGGTCCTCATCCTGAGGGCCCGCCAGCGGCGGGCGTCTCGAAGGATGGCCACAAGCGACATCACTCTTATGTGCGGCCTATTGCGTCGGCGCGGGAATGCGCCGCAGGACGTCGTCATAGGGTGCGAGGTCGAGATAGGCCGTGACCTCCGCCGCCTTGCCGTCCTGCATGAGCAGGATCCACGCGTAAGAGTTCGCGTAAGCCTTGCCGTCACGCGCCACGCCGCTGCCTTCCCAATGCGCGATGACGTGGTCGCCATCAGCGAAGATCCTCACGGAAGTGGGGCGGACCGGGGTCGACAACCGGCTGGCGAACGGGCGGACCGCGCGATCAATGAAGACATCGCGCCCTCTGAACTCGCCGGCGCTTGGACCGGATCCCTTGATGCGCCAGACCACGTTGTCGTGCAGCAGATCATTGAAGAAGGTGGTTCCTCCGGCCGCCCAGCGATCGAACGCATCGGTGACGATCCGCTTGTTGTCGTCCTGGATCGAGTTGGCCTGTCCGCAAGGTGCGGCCGTCGTCAGGGTGGAAGCCGTCACGATGACGGCGTAGACGCACGACGCAAGCGCGCGATTAAGCAGGGTTGCCATTGGTGTCTCCCTTTCTGGTGCAAGATGTCGTCTGCCCCGAAGTGTTGCGCGCATGGTCGGTCGCGTTGTTGCTCGATCTAGCCGCGCCGCGCGACGGCGGCGCCGCCGAAGATGAGCTGCTCGACCATCGGGCGGCGCAGGAAGCGGCCTGGAAAGATGGGATCGGGCGCGGTCGCCTGGTCGAGGCGCGCCATCTGCTCGGGCGACAGCGAGATCCCGACCGCGCCAAAATTGTCTTCCGCCTGCTCCAGCGTGCGGGCCCCGATCACCGGCGCGGTGACCGCGGGATTGGCCAGCGTCCATGCAATCGCCACTTGCGAGGACGTCGCGCCGAGCTCCCAGGCGACGGATCGCACCGTCTCGGCCGCGTCCAGCGATCGCTCGTTGAGAAGGCCGGATGACGCGATGATCGAGGCGCGTGTCGTGCCGACGGCGCGTTCCTGGGAATCCCTGAGGTCGGCCCGGCTGTACTTGCCGGTGAGCACGCCGCCGCCAAGAGGCGACCAGGGCAGCACGCCGAGGCCTAGGCTCGCCGCCAGCGGAATGAGCTCGTGCTCGACGGTGCGCTCGACCAGATTATATTCGATCTGCAGGGCCACGAAGGGCGACCAGCCGCGCAGATCTGCGATCGTCTGCAGCTGCGAAATGCGCCAGGCCGGCGTGTTGCAAATGCCGACATACAGAACCTTTCCGCTGCGCACGAGATCGTCGAGGCCTCGCATCACCTCGTCCGGCTGCGTGGTCGCATCCCAGCTGTGGAGGTAAAGCAGGTCGATGCGATCGGTCTCGAGCTGCCGCAGGCTCTGCTCCACGGAACGAACCATGTTGAGCCGGTGGTTGCCGCCGGAATTGGGGTTGCCGGGATCGCGGGCCATGGTGAATTTGGTGGCGAGCACGAGGCGATCGCGCTTGCCGCGGGCAAACTCGCCGACCATGCGCTCGGACGCGCCGTTGGTGTAGTTCACCGCGGTGTCGATGAAATTGCCGCCGCGGTCGACATAGAGGTCGAAGATGCGCCGGGCCTCGCCGGCATCCGCGCCCCATCCCCACTCGGTTCCGAACGTCATCGTGCCCAGTGCGAGCGGCGATATGCGCAGGCCGGAGCGGCCAAGCAGGCGGTATTGATCGAGCGACGTCATCAGAGCCTCCTTCGTGTGGCTCCGAGATAGTCCGCGGCGAGAGGTGGGAGAAGTTGGCCAATGATGACTGGGGTGGTAAGCCTAACTAACCAATGACCACGGACCTGAACCTCGTTGCCGTTTTCATCGCGGTCGCGGAAGCCAAGAGCTTCCGTGGCGCCGCCGAGCGGCTCGGGGTGACCCGATCCGCCGTGAGCCAGGCTATCCGACGCATGGAAGACCAGCTGGGCGTGGCTCTCGTGCAGCGAACGACGCGCAGCGTCAGTCTGACCGAAGCCGGCCTGCGCCTGCACGAGCGCGTGACCCCGGCGCTCGCCGAAGTCGAACAGGCGATCAATGGCGCCCGCGACCGTGACGCGCAGCCGACGGGGCAGCTGCGTCTTGCCGTCTCATCGATCGCCGAGCGATTCATTCGCGGTCCGTTGCTGGCCGAATTCACGCAGGCTCATCCCGGCGTGCAGGTCGACGTGACCGTGACCGACGAGGAATTCGACATCGTGGCCGAGGGCTTTGATGCCGGCGTCCGGCTCGGCGAAGTGATCGAGCAGGACATGATCGCCGTGCCTGTTTCGGGCGATCAGCGCCAGCTGGTCGTGGCAGCTCCCGCCTATCTGGAGCGGTTCGGCGCGCCCTCGCAACCGCGCGAGCTCTCACAGCATTGCTGCATCGGCTGGCGGCCGGCGCCGCACGTCGCTCCCTACCGCTGGGAATTTGCGGAAGGGGGGCGCGAGTTCGACGTCGCGGTGGAGCCGAGGATCACGACCAACGACATGTGGGTCATGGTGCGGACCGCCTGCGCGGGCGGCGGCCTGACATTCGGCATGGAAGAGACGTTCAAGCCGTATATCGAGCGCGGAGAATTGGTGCCCCTGCTGGAGGAATTCTGCCCGTTCTTCCCCGGCTTCTTCCTCTACTTTCCGGATCGGCGGAATCTTCCGCCGAAGCTGCGCGCGCTGGTCGATCACGTGCGTTATCGTGGAAGCGGAAAGCGCTGAACTAGTGAGCGTGATTGAGATCCGGTTTTGATTGCTGCAACGTAGGTGCGCTCCCTCTCCCGCTTGCGGAGAGGGTTGGGGAGAGGGTGTTTCCGCAATGGGATAGCCCCCAAGAGGAGAAAGCCCTCACCCGCGCCTTCGGCGCGACCTCTCCCGCAAGCGGGAGAGGTTGCACCGAGCCCGTGGCGATCGATTCGACCTGAAGCCGCTTCAGTTTGCCTTGATGCCGGCCTCGCTGATCAGCTTGCCCCATTTCGCGCTTTCGTCCTGAATGAAGCGGCCGAACTGCTCGGGCGAGGTCGGCGCAGGCTCCGCGCCGAGGGTGCGGATCTTCTCCGCCACGGCAGGGTCCTTCAGCGCCTTGGCGAAGGCCTCGTTCAGTCGGGCGATGACATCCGCAGGCGTGCCGGCGGGAGCAACGAGCCCGAACCAGCCGACGGATTCGAAACCGGCAAGGCCGCTCTCGGCCAGAGTCGGCACATCGGGCAGGGACGCAAGGCGGCGCGCGGAGGACACGCCGATCGCGTTGAGCTTGCCTTCGAGGATCAATTGTCGCGATGCCGGAATATCCAGCACCGCGAACGGGACATGGCCTGCGAGAACATCGACCGCCGCCGGCGCCGTCCCGCGATACGGCACCAGCTCCATCGCGATCCCGCTTCTCTGCGTGAACAGCGCGGCGGTCAAATGCATCGCGGTCGAGTTGCCGCCATGCCCGATCGAGAGCCCACCCGGCTTCGCCTTGGCGAGCGCGATGGTCTCCGCAGGTGTGCGCGCCGGAATATTCGCGGACGCGACCAGCACAAAGGGAATTTCCGCGAGCAGGGTGATGGGCGCGAGATCCTTCAGCGCGAACGGCATCGAGGCATTGAGGTGCGGATTCACGGTCAACGCACCCGCCGGCGCCACCCCAAGCGTATAGCCGTCGGGCTTTGCCTGTGCGACCGCGGCCATGCCGATGTTGCCGCCGGCGCCGGCGCGGTTCTCGATCACCAGGCCCTGCTTGAGCTCGGCGGTGACCAGCGGCTCGAGCGCGCGGATGACCGTGTCGGCGCTGCCGCCGGGCGGGAAGGTCACGATGATCTTGATCAATTGCTCGGGATAGGCGGCTCGGGCCGCCGCCACCGGCAACAGTGCGAAAGCGGCGGCCGTCAGCGCGGTCAGGATGCGGCGTCTTGCAACGTGAAACACGGTCTCCTCCTTGCGTTCTGTTCTTGAAACCAACCTGGCGAGCTACGTCGCCAGGCCGTCCGCTCGATGTCGTCCTACGCCGCAGCGCCAGTGATACGTGTCAGCAGGCCTATCGGGTTCTCCGGCGCGGACTGCCCGCGCCAGGCGATGTGCTGGTCGGGCCGCGCCAGCACGAGCTTCTCGGCATAGGCGCCGCTCGCCTCCTCCGGCGCGACGTCGATCAGCGCGAGCGGCACGCCGCGCGCCTTTGCGGCGTCCTGCAGCCGCGTCACATCGATCGCCGGATCGAACCGCAGCAATGTGTAGCCGGGGCCGAAGGCGTCGTAGAGCGAGCGTCCGTCGCGCAGGAACAAATGCGGCGCGCGGGCGCCCGGCACGGTGGAGGGCGTGAAGCTGCCCATCGCGTAAGGCGGCGGCGTCTCGCCGTCATAGGCGATAATCGGCGAGGCGTCGTAATAATAGCCGAAGTTGAGGCCGGCGCAGCAATATTGCTGCACGTTGAGATCGTAGGCCGCTTTCGCCAGCGCCGCGCGCGCCGCCTGGCCGCGCGGCGTGTCGTCCTCGATCTCGGCGGACACGCCGCCGCGCTGCGCCATCATCTTCATCGCATGATCCATCGCAAAGCGCGACACCTGCTCGGTGATGGGCTGCCGCTCCGCCTCATAGGCATCGAGAATTGCAGCCGGCGCCCAGCCGTTCAGATGCGCCGCCAATTGCCAGCAGAGATCGACGGCGTCCGCAATGCCGGCATTCATGCCGTAGCCGGCATAGGGCATCCACAGATGTGCGGCGTCGCCGCAGATGAAGACCCTGCGGTCGCGGAAGCGGTCGGCCACGAGGCGCCGTCCGACCCAATCCTCCTTGCTGAGCACGCGGTATTCGAAGCGCTCGTCGACGCCGAGAATGGCACGGATGGCCCAGTCGCGATCGACCGAGTCGAACTCGGGCTCGTCGGGCTTGAGGTGATTGTGGATCAGCCAGCGGTCGTGGCCGTCGATCGCAACAACGGTGCCGGAGCGGCGCGGATTGAGCGAGAGCACCATCCAGGCCGGCTTGTGCGCCCCCATCAGCTCTTTAAGTTGCGGCGCTTCGATGAAGGTCGACTGCACGCGCTGGATCACCGGCGTGCCGGACAGGCTGGCACCGATTGCTTTTCGAACCAGGGATCGGCTGCCGTCGCAGCCGATCACGAAGCTGGCTTCGATCCGGAGCGAATGTCCGCTGTCGAGATCGCGCGCCAGCGCGACGACATGGTCGTCGTGCTGCTCGATGTCGGTGATTTCCGTGCGCGCCAGGATCTTGATGCGTGATTGCGCCGCGGCATGGCTGAACAGGATCGGCTCGAGATAGACCTGGTTGATCCGGTGCGGCGGCTCGGGCGTCGGCCACCAGGTGTCGGGGCCACCGGTCGCGCTATAGCGGCGCGCACGGGAGGGAATGTCGATGCGGCAAAGCTCGATCCCGGTCGCCGTGGTCCTATAGGAGCAATCGTTGGGAAAGTCCGCAGGGAGCCCCGCATCGCGCAAGCGGGCGGCTATTCCGAGCCGTCGAAAAATCTCCATCGAGCGCGCCGACACGTGATTGCACTTGACGCTGGGCGGATCGCCGGCGTGGCGGATCTCCGCGACGACGACGTCGATTCCGCGCGAAGCGAGATCCATCGCCGCGGTCAATCCGACGGGCCCGGCCCCCACCACCAGCACTTGTGCTCTCATGCTCGCTCCAATCCTTGCCGCGGATTCTTTCCGTCCGCACAGCATGCATTTTATTGCAGGTCCGTTTATGCGATAAGTCGGAAAGAGCTCATCAATTCATGAGATTTCGCCATGAATGTCACATTGCGCCAGTTGCGGGTCTTCACCGGCGTGTACCGGACGCGCAGCATCACGCGGGCCGCCCGCGAGCTCGGCATCACGCAATCGGCGGCGAGCCTGTTGATCCAGCAGCTCGAGGCCCAGCTCGGCGTCAAGCTGTTCGACCGCTCCACGCGCTCGGTGCAGCCGACGCTGGCCGCCGACGAGGCGTTCGCCGCCGCCGAGCGCATGCTGAGCGACGCGCAAGGCTTGTCGCGCCGCATGCGTGATCTCGCGCAGGCCCGCGCCGGCCGGGTCGTGTTTCTCGCCTCGGCCGGCACGGCATCGGCGCTGCTGCCCATGGTGCTGGCGAAATTCCGCACTGGCCATCCCGACATCGAGATCGACATGCGCGATGTCGCCGCCGACGATCTCGTGCCACGGCTGAGCACGACCGATGCCGAGTTCGCGATCGGCAGCGTGGAGGGCGAATTCGCGGACATGACGATCGAGACGCTGACGAGCGGCCGCCTGAGCGCGATCGGCCGTCGCACCGCGGACTTCGCCGCGCGTCGGTCCCTAACCTGGGACGAGCTGGTGCAACTGCCGACGATTGCGATGCGCAGCGAGACACGCATCCGCATGCAGATCGATCAGGCCCTGAGCGCGCAGGGCAAGCGCCTCGATCCGACCTATGAAGTGACCCTGATCAACACCGCGCTCGCCATGACGGCGCAGGGCCTCGGCCTCGCCATCCTGCCCGCGACGATGCTGCCGGCCGACCAGTTCCCGACACTGATCGCAAGACCGCTGGTGCGCCCCGCCCTCACCCGCCCCGTGTCGCTGCTGCAGCGCCAGGGCCGAACGTTGTCGCCGGCGGCGCAGGCGTTCGTGACGACGGCGCGGATGGTGCTGGCCGGCCGAACGGCAGCAGCATCAGGCTGATTTTGCGGAGCTATTGAGAGGGGGGGTCGCTGAGCTGGCGGAGAGGGAGGGATTCCCACCACCCCCGTTAAGCTAACCCGCTGATGTTTCAAATTTTATCGGCGGAATAAGGGCTTCCTGCATGTCCCGGGGCTACACCAAGGGGCTACACCATTGGGAAGCAACCGCATGCCGGAACCGGTCCGCAAGAAGAACAAGGACGGGACCATCAAGAGCGAGATCTACTGGCTCCGCAAGAAAGTCCCGGAGCGCTTTCGGGCCGTCGTCGGACGCCGGGAGGTCTGGCGCTCGCTCGAGACCGACCACTTCAAGACGGCACAGGTCAGGTGCAACAAACTCAGTCTGGACTTGGATAAGGAGTGGCAGGACCGGCTGCTCGCGTCGCGATCGGCCGCCAAGAAGGCCGCGCCGACAGCCCGCAGCATGACCGACTTCGAGCTCAGCGGCCTCCAGCGCGTCGTCCATGAACAGGGCCGAGACCGGATCCGCAACCCGCCTCCGGGGGCCAAATGGGGCCAAGGTACCCATGTCCGCGACGAAGAGGAAAACGATGAACAGCGCGAGTTCGACGAGCAGGCCCTGGACGATTTCCTGAGCCGCACCGGGTACGTCCTGGCCGAGGCCGACCGTCGCCGCTTCCTGCCCATGTTCGTCGAAGCCCAGCGCCAGGTCTCGGTCGACCTGGCCCGCGCCGCCATGAGGCAGGACTATTCGGAGTCGAAGGCCTTCGACAACAACGCCCCCTCCCTCTCCGCACGGATCGACCTCCACGAGGCGTTCGAATTCTACTGCGACAAGGCCGGCATCAAGGGCGGGGCCAATGGGCCGACTGCCAAGCGCTGGCGTCCGAAGATCGCGGCCTTCTGCGTTTTCGTCGGCCATTCCGACCTCTGCCGAATGACGAGGGACGATGCCTACCGCTGGGTGGACCACCTCACCGAGGAGGGCGTCGCGAAGAAGTCGATCAGGGAGGTCTGGATCGCCTCCTTGCGGGCCGTCACGGGCTTTCAGATCGAGCGGCTCAAGTTCACGGGCGAAAACCCGTTTGCCCGCATCCGCGTCCGGGGCGTGAAGGGGACCAACACCTCGAACAAGAAGGGCTTCACCGATGTCCAGGCCACGAAGATCCTCACGGCGACCTGCGCCGCCTTCTCGCATCTGACCGCACCGGAGACCCGTGCCGCGCGACGCTGGATTCCCTGGATCTGCGCCTACAACGACTGACGTCGTAGACGAGGATGTGGTCGAAGTCGGCTTGCCCCGACTGCACGTCCTCAATCAGTTCAATGAGACCCGGCCGGCCCTTGATCCGGAGGCCGCTGCGACCCTCGTCCGAATAGGTGCGGACGATTGTAAGAGCGTTCGCCTCGGCATAGGTCGCGATTGCTGCCATCTGGTTCTTGATCGAGTAGCGTTGGAGCTCCCTCGACATCCGGACGTATTGCGCGGCGCGACGCGCTCGGGTCCGCCTCGCCAGGCCTGTCCCCTTCGGAACGACGAGCCAGTTACCCATGCACCCCTCCTGCTACTTCAGAGGCACCAAGCCTAGCAAATACACCTTGCGCGTTCGGGCCGGCAACGCCGATCAAACTCGGGCGTCGGGCGCGGCCATTGGCCGCTAGGAAAAACCGAAGTTCGATGGCCTAGAAATTGTGTTAGCTGCCGATGGTGTTGGTAATCTCTGCGCAGGTGTCCAGCGGCCGAAGCGGAGAAAGCCTTGCCTTCTCATGGCATATCCGCGGTGACTTTGCTGTAGGGATGGAGGTTCCGGCGCACAAGAGCAGCTACGGCTAGAACCGCCGTGATCGCCTCGAGCGGATAGGGTGCGAATGTGGCCGCCACCAGTATGAGTGCAGCCGCACCAAGGAGAACCCATTGAATGACGCCGCTTGGATTTGCCCGATCACGCACGAGCCACAGGGAGGTGAGATAGAACGCAATCGAAATGCCGAGGGCGAGGGAAGCGCCTTGCGTGGAGATGTTTGCACGCTGCTGGCTCACGGCCAGGAAGATGGAAAAGCCCGCCGCGGTCGCCGCTCCGGCAGCGAAGACCACGTAATGGCCATAGGCCCAAAGCAGAACCGAGCCGAGCTGGCGGCGAAGCAGCTGTTCTTTTCGATCGAAGTAAAGCCCCCACATCGAGAATGCGATCACAGAGCACAGGCTGGCCAGCCAGAAATGTTTGAGGTCGGGCCTCTCGGTGGCGGTGAAGATCCTCGCGATCGACAAGAAGCATTCGCCAATAACGATGATATTGAACAGGTTGTAGCGCTCAACGATGTGATCGTGGTGCCAAGGGGTCGCCACGTTGCGCTCGGCAAGTGCCGGTATCGCCAACTCACCGACGGCGCCCAATGCGAACAGCGAAAGATACAACAGTCCTTGCGGGGGGAAACCGACGATCACGGCCGTCCAATAGACTTGCATCGCGGAGATTGCGAGCGCATAGCGTAGCGCCGCTGGCCGCGCCTCTCGATCGCCGTTTGCTGCGCCAAGCCAGAACACGACGATCCCAAGCCGCATGATGATGAAACCGGCAAGGGCAGTCCGTATGGGCTCATCGGCATAGGCGCTATTCAGACCACCAGCGAGCGCGAGCGCTCCGAACATGATCACCATCGACAACGCACGAAACACGACGGATTTGTCGTCGTAAGCCGAGGCAAACCATGTGTAGTTGGCCCAGGCGAGCCAGGTCATGAAAAAGCTGCACAGGAACTTGACCACGCCGGCAATGACATGGCCGCTCTGGATCTCATGCGCCAGTCCATGGGCAGCGGCGCCGACGGCTACAACCGTCGCCAGGTCGAACATGAGCTCGAGCGACGTCGCACTGCGATTGGGCTCGTGTGGATCACGAGGTGCGAGCCTCAAGGTCAAGAACCTAAACATCGAAGTCCGCCCGTCGAGGAGACGCTGATTCCAGATGGCGAGGACGGTCGGCACGACGCGGTGACCCATGGCACTCACCCTGCCTTCTGAGCGCTCTGAGGCGAATAGAAGATGCCGATCAGGAACAGCAGGGCAGCCGGCAGGATCATGCCGGCGACGCCGACCGTCTTTTGCGCGAATGCGCCCGCGCCACATCCCGCCACGAAACCGATAACGAGAATAAACGAGGTCAACGATTGCCCCCATTCTCCGGGAGTCTCGCTATAGCCAATCAACCGACGGGCGCCCGCGACCGCCAGACCGGCGATATTGCCCGTCATCAACGAAAAAGGTGGTCCGAGCCGCGAGTCGAGACGTTCGATGGCGGTCAACATGCCCATCGCGACGACGACGAAAAGCGCGCAGGTGGATGCCGGGCCAGTCTGGCTGATCGCTAGACCGGCTGACACTGCGAACGCGCAGGCCGCGATCAAGATGGTCCAGTACGTTGCGCGCTCCAGCGGCCTGATCCACGTAACCAACATCGCCGCAAAGCCGGCGCCCAGCATGAAGAGGGGAAATGTCATGATCTGCAGACCCTGCAGGCCGCCCTTTTCGTGACCGACGATGGCCAGTCCGAGAAGGATGACGTTGCCGGTGACCAGGCCGACAAAGAGCCCGCCCAAATGGATAAAGAATAGTGCGTCGGCAAATCCGGAAATGAACGCCAGCACCAGTGAATTGCTTTTTCCGCGAAGTGTGTCGAGCATGCTCTGCCACCCCCCTTTTCTTGTTCGAAATGTAAATCGTCTCGATCTGACTGAGCCATCAATCCGGAAGCGGGATGAACTCCTGATCGTCGCCGGGTGGCAGACGGAAACGGCCATGAGCCCAATCACCTTTTGCCCAAGCCTCTTTCGCGGCGTCGATCTTCTCCTGCGAGGATCCGACGAAATTCCACCAAAGATAGCGCGGGCCGTTAAGCGTCTCGCCGCCGAGCAGCATCAGGCGCGCCCCGCGCTCGCCGGCGCGCACGGTGATGGCGTCACCCGGCCTGAACACCATCATCCGCCCGCTTTCGAACCGATCGCCCGCGACCTGGATCGAACCGTCCGTGATATAGAGACCGCGGTCCTCGTGATTGTCGGGTAAGGGGAGGGCCGTGCCGGGCTCAAGCACCACGTCGGCGTAGAACATCTCGGTGAAGGTCTTCACCGGCGCCGTCTCGCCCCAGGCAGAACCCAAAATCAGCCGGACCTGTTTGCCCTCACCCTCGAGAAACGGAAGCGCCTCCTTGGCGTGATGCTCGAAGCTCGCGCTGGTTTCCTCGGCGTTTTCGGGGAGCGCCACCCACGTCTGAATCCCGAAAAGACTGTTCTTGCCGGCGCGCGTCGTTGAACTGGTGCGCTCGGAATGCGTCACGCCACGACCGGCGATCATCCAGTTCACTTCGCCCGGGTAGATCATCTGGTTCGTGCCCAACGAGTCGCGGTGCTGGAACTCGCCGTTGTAGAGATAGGTCACTGTCGCGAGCCCAATGTGCGGATGAGGCCGCACATCGATTCCACCGCCCGTGAGGAATTCGGCGGGACCCATCTGATCGAAGAAAATGAACGGCCCGACCATCTGCCGGGCGGGGGCGGGAAGAGCCCGGCGGACTTCAAACCCGCCGAGGTCGCGTGCGCGCGGAATGATCTGCGTTTCGATCGACTCGAGCTCGCCTGCTTCCGGGCAGAGCGGTTCGAGAGTTGGATTCCAGCTCATATCAACAGTCCCTTTCGAGCGAATTGCCGTCAGAACGAGATCGTCGCCCAAGCGGCGACAAAAGATCCGGGCTTCCCGCCCGCCTCCCGAATCCGCTCTCCAGGCGTATAGTTGACGTAGGTGCCCCCCAGGGTCAGATGCTTGGTTGGCGTCCATGTCAGGGTCGTCGAGATCTGCTGACCCATGTACCGGCCGGAGCCGCCAGCGGTGCCCGCAACCGGCGTGACTGCTGGTCCGTAGTACGCGTCGGCCGTGGATTCCTTCCAGAGTGGATTCCAGCCGACGTTCAGCGTCACGTTCTTCACCAGCGTCAGCGTCAGATTCGGCTGGATGTCGATGAGGTTGGCGGGACCGACCAGGTTTGCTTCGGAGAAATAGGGCAATTTCGGGAACAGTGGATTGAAGGTTCCGAGTGTTCCGTCGTGTAGATTGTGATCGCCGCTGATCACATCGGCGTTCAGACCGATGCGTGGCGAGAACGGAACATCTTGGAGGGTGTAACCAACGCTTCCGGAGACTGTCCACGCACTGATACTAGCCGCTCCGAAGCTGCCGAATTGATATGCGCCCTCGAAGTCCCAATCAAACTCGTTGGCTTTTCCGAACAATCGCGCACCCACAGTGTGTCGATGTTCATCGGCGACTCCTTGCGCGAACCTGGCGGCGCCGCGGTCCAGACCAAAATAGTAGAGATCGGCTTTGAGTTCCGAAATGCCGGGAACAGGACTGGTGGCGTAGACACCCCAAAAAGCTTGGTTGGTGTCCGACCGGTCGTCGAAGACGCCGGTCTGATTCAGAACCGGCCGAACCACGAACGCATCGATGCGCGTGTCCGGCGAAACGATCCAGGCTGTGCGAGCACCGTCGAACGCCCGGCGGATGTTCGGACTTTCACGTACCGAGACGAGGCGCGACGAACCGAAACTCATTTCCTGTCGGCCGGCACGCAGCATGAAGCTTCCACCGGCGGACGGGAGCATCAACTCGCCATAGCCTTGCAGTAGATCAAAGCGATCGAGTTGCGTGGCCGGCAGGGTCCCGTTCCAAATCGGGGCCTGCCCCGTGCCCAATTGGACAAAGGTTCTCAGATAGGGGCCGAGGTGAAAATCGGCTAAGATGAACGAGCGGATGAGCAGAGCGTCGTTATGGGGAGGCTGAGCCAGCCCGAAAACCAAGTGGTTCGAAGACTCCGACCGTATCCGGGTCTGCCCTCCAATGTGGACATAGACGCTGCCGTCCGAGGAGAGCGGGATGTTCTTCAGCGCATCGAAAGGATCGTTTTCGGTGCCGGTGGAATTGGTCTCCTGTGCCATTGCGGCACTGCTCAACACTAGGCCGCACAAGGCAACCGCGAGACAGGATGGGTGCGCCATAGGCAACTTCGTCACCTTTGCGATGCGGTGCGTGGGGATCGATGAGGGCGCACGGTGTCCCCGGCTTGATCAGGATCGATGCGCGTGGGCGCCGTTTGTCTCTCACCGGCGGTCGACCGAACTGCATGAGTACTGCAGGCGACGGGCAAGCTAGGGCCGGTGCTCATGAGCGGCATCTTTCGTTCCACGCAGGTCGTCGATGGCAACGAGAACGAAGCCGCCAATGAGGCCGAGGTGCTCGAAGAAGGCGTTCATCGCCATCATGCGTCCCTGACCGACCGGGATCTCCCAAAAGCGCAGAGCGACGAAAGTCGCCATCAACGTGAACCCAGCCAAGGCGAGGGCTGCGAGCCAACGCCACAGCCCGAACAGGACCATCGCGCTTGCGATCAACTCGAAAGCGATCACGATTACCGCGAAGGCCGGTGCCGGCGATAGACCGAAATGCGTCATCTCAGCGATCGCACTGTCGAAATCGAGGACTTTGGTGAGCGGGCCCTGGATGTAGGCCGCACAAAGGCCGAGATAGGCGAGAAACCGCGTGGCGGCGGATCCGAGGATCGGCCGCGCCACCGCGGCCAGTTTGGCCGCGATGATCGTGGGAACGATTGGCGAAGCGGCCATGTCACACTGCCCAACAGGAGCATCCCAACGCTCCCCAGAAGCTTTTGAGATCAGAGATCGGCAGCTTGGATCCCCAAGCGCTGGCGTGGTCGTGACCATGCACGCCACAGGACGATTGACATCCGCACGAGGCGATCGCCACGCGCTGCAGCGAATTCCTGCCTGCACCCTCCGGTTCACCCCAGGCCGCATAGCCCCTGAAGCTGCGCACCGGCGACCAGTCCGGCATCGCCGGCGGGACCGGGTTCTCGTCGAGCTTGGAGAAATCACCGGCGCCGTAGACGATCTTGCCGCCCACCATCGTCAGGTCCGAGGTAAGGAAGGAGATCTCGTCCTCCGAGCAGTTGAAGTAGTCCTTGCTCGGCACGATTGCGTCGGCGAACTGGCCCTTCTCGATCCGGCCTCGTTTGCCTTCGTCGTTGGAGAACCAGGTGACGTTCTCGGTCCACATCCGCAGTGCGGTTTCGCGGTCGAGACAATTGCGTTGTGGATAAATGCGCAGCCCGCCGACCGTCTTGCCGGTGATCATCCAGCTGAGCGAGACCCAGGGGTTGTAGGAAGCAACACGTGTCGCGTCGGTACCAGCGGAGACCTTGAGGCCCTTTTCGAGCATGCGGGCCACGGGCGGCGTCGCTTCGGCGGCACCGGCGCCATAACGCTCGACAAAGTATTCGCCCTGATAGGCCATGCGATGCTGAACGGCTATGCCGCCCCCAAGCGCCGCGATACGGTCGATGGACTTTTCCGAAATCGTCTCGGCGTGGTCGAAGAACCAGTTCAACCCCTCGAGGGGGATGTCCTTGTTGACCTTTTCGAACACATCCAGCGAACGCGATATGGTTTCGTCGTAGGTCGCATGCAGGCGCCACGGCCAGCGGTTCTGTGCCAGCACACGCACGACTTCCTCGAGCTCACCCTCCATTTCCGGGGGCAAGTCGGGCCGCGGCTGGCGGAAGTCCTCGAAATCGGCAGCCGAGAAGACCAACATCTCACCGGCGCCGTTGTGCCGGAAATAGTCGTCGCCCTGCTTGTATTTCACCGAGGACGTCCAGTTCAGGAAGTCTTCCTTCTCCTGCTTCGGCTTTTGGGTAAACAGATTGTAGGCCAGACGGACTGTCAGCTGGTTGTCGTCCGACAGCTTCTGGATAACGGCATAGTCTTCCGGATAATTCTGAAATCCGCCACCGGCGTCGATGGCACCGGTCACGCCGAGACGGTTAAGCTCTCGCATGAAGTGGCGGGTAGAGTTGATCTGATAGTCGAAGGGAAGTTTTGGCCCCTTGGCCAGGGTCGCATAGAGAATTGCGGCGTTCGGCTTGGCGAGCAGGAGACCTGTTGGATTGCCGTTGGCGTCACGCGTGATTTCGCCACCGGGCGGCTCAGGCGTGTCCTTGGTATAGCCGACCGCTCGTACAGCCGCCGCGTTGAGCAGGGCGCGATCATATAGATGCAGCAGGAAGACCGGTGTGTCGGGGGCAATCGCATTGATTTCTTCGATCGTCGGCAGGCGCTTTTCGACGAACTGATGCTCGGTGAAGCCGCCCACGACGCGGACCCACTGCGGAGCGGGCGTCACCGCGACCTGGCGCTTGAGCATGTACATCGCATCGGCCAGTGAGCGAACACCGTCCCAGCGCAACTCCATGTTGAAGTTCAGCCCGCCGCGAATGATGTGCAGATGATTGTCGATCAGGCCGGGCAGAAATCGCCGACCCTTGAGGTCGATTTTCTTCGTCTTGCCGTCGGCAAGCACGAGCACATCCATGTCGCTGCCCACGGCGAGAAACTTGCCATCCTTGACGGCGACAGCACTCGCGACCGGGTTGGTCCGATCAAGCGTGGTGATCTTGGCGTTGTGGATGATGGTGTCAGCGTACATGGCGGTATCTCCCCTTGCTTTGTTTTCGGCGGCGCGTGCCGGCGGGACGATCGTTGGGAGCGCGAGGCCGGATATCCCGCCGAGAAAGCCGCGACGTGTGGTCTTCATCAGCTCTTCTCCTTCGGTGGTTGAGAGGCCTGCGCCACGTGGCGTCCTGGCAGTTGCCCGAAGACGTGGGTGATGGCATGGCTCTTGTCGCAGGCAGAGGCGAAAGCCTTGCCGGAGATCAACTGCTTGCCAACCGGAATGATCTGCTCGCCAATGAGCATGCCCAAGAGACCAATGAGCGCGACAATCGGAGGCGCGGGCGAGCGAACATCCAGAAGGCTGTAGATCAAACCAACCAGCAGGCCGGTGCCCAACGACACGAGGTAGAGTTTCATCAGATCGCTTCCTTGACCGGAGCCATGCTTGAATCCAAGGACGACGGCGCGACTGACATGCCAGCGCCCATGCCCCTCCGAGCCGTCCGGGTGCGAAACGGAGGGGCAAATGGATCAGATTTGCTTGGCCGGGTTCGGACCGATGCGCTCGCCGTGCTTCACGCGCTCGGGCGCCTTGTGCACCATGGTGTAGGCGTAATCGACGCCCATGCCGTAGGCGCCGGAATGCTCCTTCACGATGGCCATGACAGCGTCATAGGTCTCCTTGCGGGCCCAGTCGCGCTGCCATTCGAGAAGAACCTGCTGCCAAGTCACAGGGACGACGCCGGCTTGGACCATGCGATCCATCGCGTATTTGTGCGCGTCGACCGACGTGCCGCCGGAGGCATCCGCGACCATGTAGATCTCGTAGTCGGTGTCGTGCATGCACGACAGTGCGAAGGTCATGTTGCAGACCTCGGTCCACAGACCGGAGCAGACGATCTTCTTGCGACCATCCTGGGCATTCTTGGCCAGTGCATCACGAACATTCTGGTCGTCCCAGGAGTTCATCGACGAGCGCTCAAGCAGCCCGTTTTCGGGGAAAACCGCGAGCAGCTCGGGATAGGTGTTGCCGGAGAACGACTCGGTCTCGACCGTCGTGATCGTCGTCGGGATCTTGAACGCCTTCGCGGCCTTGGCCAGGCCGACAACATTGTTCTTCAGCACCTGGCGGTCGATCGACTGCACTCCAAATGCCATCTGCGGCTGCTGATCGATGAAGATGACCTGGCTGTTCTGAGGCGTAAGAACTTCGTGTAGCTTACTCAATTTCAGTCTCCCTAATTGCCCCGCGGTTGGTTGACCGCTCGTCGCGCGCGCAGAACCGCAGGATCAGGACCTCGCGACGAGGGCAGATAGACGAGCGTGGACCTGATCAACTTCATCATCGTTGATCTCGCGGCCCATGCCCGGATAGATTCTGTTGGCGACTTCAGCGCCGAGGGCCGACAACACGCGACTGCTTTCACGTACCCGGCTGACCGGGACGTGCGGGTCGATGTCGGAGCAGCCTAGATGGACGGGTGTATCTGCGAGCGAGCCGGCGTAGTCGCGGGGCGTCTTCTCCTGACCGATCAGGCCCGCGCTCAGGACGATGACCGCGTCAAAGCGACGTGCGTTGCGTGCAGCGAATTCCAACGCCAGACAACCGCCTTGCGAGAAGCCGATCAGGGTGATCCGGTCCGGTTCAACGTTGTTGGCTTTCAGCGGCACGTCGATTGCGACAAGGTTGTCGCACCGTTCGAACGGGATGCTGACGGGCTTGCCGGGCGTCTGAGTAGGACTATCGCGCTCGTAGACCTCTGACTGACACTTCTCCTGCTGATCCTGCTTGGCGGAGGTCTGAGCATTCGCGGGTCCAGCCCAGATTCCGGCGGCAAGGACCGCGCCGAGCATGCGCCCAAAGTTGATCTGCACTGACATTCCAATCTTTGTCGTTTAGCGCGCCGCGACCTGAGGCGTGATGCGTCCCGCCCGGGAAGGCAGATCACCAAACGACTTCCTCCGATCCGATCGGCGCCTCCCGCATGGGGCCGGGCGTCGGTCTGCCGTCACTGTGTCGCCCCAGTGGCCCTCAGGGTAGTGCTGCCTTCGGTGGTGCTGTGTTGCACAACCCGGAACGCCAAGCCGTCGGTCAGCGCGTTTCGTGCGTGTTCAGGGCGGACTCGCTGAAGCATTCGATCAGCATCTCCGTGAGAGCGCGGATCTTGCGGGCAGGGTGCTGCCCCGGCGGCCGGATCACATATATGCCCAGTTCGGGCAGCGGATAGCGCGGCATCACCTCTACGAGGGCACCCGATGCGAGATGTTCGGTGATCAGCGCCTCGGGCAGTCCGGCGAGACCAATGCCTGCGAGCGCCGCGGCGACAAGCGCGACCGCATTGTCGGCTTTGAATCGCCCCTGCGGTTTCATCAGGACGACCTTGTCACCGTCCTTCGCCAGCCAACTCTCGGTGCCCTGCATGACGACCTGGTGAGTCACAAACTCTTCGGGCGTTTGCGGCGAGCCGTGCTTCTCTATGTATCCGGGCGCGGCGACATATTTGGCTGTCGTCCAGCCCACCAGTCTGGCCATCATGCTGGAGTCGCTCAGATGGCCTACGCGGATGGCGCAGTCGAACCCATCTGCGATGAGGTCAACGAACCGGTCCGAATAGCATGTCTGAACCTGCAATTCAGGATTGCGCAGCGCCAGCTCCGCAATGACAGACGCGAAGTGGGTCGGTCCAAAGGTTAGGGGAGCCGCGATCCTGAAGCGCCCTCGTAGCGCGCCGGCGGGGAGGATCGTTTCACGCGCTATGTCGATCTCGCCGCAAACCTTTGCAGCGTGATCCCGGAAGGTGATCCCGGCTTCCGTCAGCGCGGCGCCTCGCGTCGTACGCGCGAGGAGCTGGATACCCAGATCTGCCTCGAGCCGTGCCAGCCGCCGGCTGACGATCGACTTCGAGACCCCCAATCGCAGCGCCGCGGCAGTTACACCGCCTGCATCCGCGACCTCCACGAACGTACGCAGTTCTTCAATGTCCATGCCGTGTTCCCAGATGCGCAACACAGCATAGCATGATGTGGAGCTATCGCGTCGGAAAAGGCGATGGCACACCCTCCGGGGGTGATGCCCAGTCCTGGTGTCTCCCGTAAACCGATTACGGCACCAAAGGAACCGACATGACCTTTCGCAACGGCCTCGACTCGCTTCTTCGCCCCCAAGACTCGGTGCTCGTGCTCATCGATCACCAGCCCTATCAGCTGGCAAACCTGAACAGTCACGATCCGCAGGCGGTCGTGAACAATACGACCGCTCTTGCCAAGACCGCCAAGGTCTTCGGCGTTCCGACGATCCTGACGAGCGTCATTGCGGGCCGCGGCGGCCTCATCTTCAAGCACATCACCGACGTCTTCCCCGGCCAGGATGTGATCGACCGCACGTTCATCAACACGTGGGAGGACAAGGCGGTGATCGATGCGGTGAAGGCGACCGGTCGCAAGCAGCTGATCATCGCCGGGCTCTGGACGGAGATCTGCGTTGCCATGCCGGCGATCCAGGCGGCGGGCGAAGGCTGGGACGTGACCGTGATCACCGACGCATCGGGGGGCACCTCGGTCGAGGCGCACGCGGTCGCGATCCAGCGCATGATCGCGGCCGGCATCAACACGATGACGTGGCTGGCGCTGGCCGCGGAATGGCAGCGCGACTGGGCGCGCGTCGACACGGCCGGCCCGCTGACGCAGGTCATGATCGACCATGTCGGCGGCAGCGGCGTCGCCTATATGTGGGAACAGCAGCTACTGAATACGCCGGTCCCTGCGGCGGTCTGAGAGCTCCCAACCGGGTGCGTTTCGATCGGGAAACTGGGGTCGATGCGCACCATGCGGGTCGCCGGCGCGATGGCGACCTGCCGCTTTTCACGATGGGACTTCACTTCTCCTGCTCCGGTTCCTTTTGTCGAACCTGGCGAGGCTGCGGCGGCGCAATCAAGGAGAATGACGATGCCGATCGCCGGTTTTCCGGTCGGACAGGAGATGAATGTCACCTATACCGACTTCCAAGTCAGCCTGAAGCTTCACTCAGTCACGCAGATGTCCTTCGACCTCGCCGAGGGGCCATTCGCGCACAAGGAAACCGTCTTCATCGTGGTGCAGCCGCTTAGCAACGGCGTCTTCCCGCTGAGCTCGGCAGAGGAGAGCGGTGCAAGGGGCACGCATGTGCAGGATTTTTGATCGTGGGGTGGTGCACCTCACCACCCGTTCCGCTGAAGGCCAGTAATGTCACGACCCTCCCCCAAACGGTTTCGATCCGTTGTGATCGCGGGCGCCGGCGCCGGGCTGGGGCGAGAAATCGCCCTCAAGTTCGCCAGTGAAGGAAGCGTGGTCTTCGGTACCGCCGAGTCGGCAGCCCAGGTTCAGGACCTGAAAGTCGCATCAGGCGGCCGGGTCAGCCTTGCAGCCTGCGATATCACCAATATGCAAGGGCTGAGGGCTTGGGCTGAGGGCGTCTCGGAGGCACTCGACGGCGCCGGGCTCGACGTCCTTGTGATCCTTCAGGAAGCCCACGAGACCGGTCCCCTCGAAGCTCTGCCTCTTGACGTTATCAGGCGAGAACTCGAGCTGAATGTCGTCGGCGCGATCGCTGTCATCAACGCATTTCTTCCGTCGCTGCGCGTAGCGCGCGGCAGGGTCATCCAGGTCAGTTCCTGGATTGCCCGTCTGACCGTTCCGTTCGGAGGCCTCTCCGCAGCCTCGACAGCCGCGCTCGAGGCGCTGTCCGCGGCATATCGGGCGGAGGTGCAACCTTCAGGTGTGGACGTGGTGATGGTCACGACAGACCTCATCGTGCCCATGGGTGATACAGACGGACCCACAAGGTCGGCGCGCCCGATTTTCCATCTGACGCCCGCGCAGCGCGACTTCTATGGGAAACGCCTGGCCACGGCCACGACACGGCTGGAGGAGCTTGCCATCGGCGGCACCCATGTCGCCGAGGTTGCGGCGCGGGTGGTGCAGATCGCGCAAGCGCCTGCGGCGGCGGGTCATGTGCCCGTCGGCGACCGCGCGATCGCAATCGCAGCGGCGGCGCGATCGAAGAACGATGCCGACCTCGACGCTTTCCGCCTCAGCCTGGTCGGCTTGGGTTAGCTGGCATCACCGAAGCAACAGGAGACAATCCCCTTGAGCACAGTCGACGACAATCCCGCCGAAAGGCGCTTTGAGCTTGCGATCGATAGCAGCCACGAGATCGCTGCCGTCTATTATCGGCTGCAGGGTGAAAAGCTTACCCTCACGCATACCATCGTGCCGCAGCGGTTTTCAGGGCAGGGGATCGGTTCGAAGCTGGCGCGAGGCGTGCTCGAGCTCCTGCGAGCAAGCGGCCGCAAGGCGGTCCTGCGCTGCCCGTTCATGGCAGCCTATTACGCGCGCCATCCCGAATATGCAGACGTCGTAGACCCTTCGGCAGAATAGGAAAGACAATGATCGAGCAGGTCATCGAACAACGGCGGCGGCCGGACAAATGCTGGTCGTGGACGGCTCCGCTTCGAGGGTAACCGCAATCGAGCAATTCACGGTCATGCTGCTTGGCGGCGAGCCGGTCGGCCAGCGTTACATCTACTGGAACTTCGTGCCGTCTTCGTGGGAGCGGCTCGGCGGCGGGCGGACTGGAAGGCGGGACGAATGAAGCTGCCTGACGCCGACAATGGCGAGTTCATCCCGCTCCCGGACGAACCCTGTCATGAAAGAGAGACCCCGGCGGCGGGTCGTATGGATCAACGTTTGGAGCTTCTTGTAATGGCAAAGCCGGAAATGTTCGTAACTGACGGCGCCGGGCAGAAACTGTTTGACACGTTGCATATGTCACAGACGCTCAAGGTCGGGAATCGGGTGGAGACGTCGGGCCAGGGCGGGTGGGACGATGACCTGAACATCCCCGCGTCGGTCGAAGACGAGATCGCGCAGGCGTTCCGCAACGTCGAGAAGGTGCTCGCTCCCGCCGGCGCCAGCTGGAAGGATGTGGTACACGTCAATAGCTATCATGTCGGCGGTTTTCCGCCCGAGGTGAACGCGACGATCTCGCGTCTGTATCGCCACTACATGCCGGACCGGGCGCCGATCTGGACGCAAACCGGGGTTGCGGCACTGGGCCTGCCGACGATGCGGATCGAAATCAGGGTAACGGCGATCATCGACTGACGGGTCCGGCCACGGGTGCGGCGTAGGATTTGCCGGACGCCTTAAGCGCCTTGCGGATCGAGGAAGACATGCAGCGTCTTGATGACGCCGTGCTCGATATGCGCTACGTCCAGCCCGGTGACCGCCACCGGGCCATCGGGCGGTCCGGCCGTCCATTGCAGCCGGCCGACGCCATTGTGGCCGAGCGCCGGCCGGACAGGCGTGAAGGCGAAATCTCGGGGCAGATGGCCGAGAAGCTCGGTCACGGCCCGGGAGACGGCTTCGTGGCCGTGCACCGATCGATCGGGCTCGTGCAGGATGGCGTCGGGGGCGTATAACTCCCGGATAGCATCGATCCGGCGAACGGGGTCGTGCTCGCCGAAGACGCGCTCGAGATTGGCACCCATGATGGCCGCGAAGTCGATATGGGCCGGTGGAGCGAGCGGCGAACCAGGCGAGCCCGCGCGCTCGGGAAGGACGCGTCCGAGAAAGTCGCGGACGTACTGCGCGATTTCACGATGGTGCGTCTCGAGCGCGAAATGTCCCGTGTCGAGCAAGTGGATCTCAGCGTCCGGGAGGTCCTGCTTGTAGGCAAGCGCGCCAGCCGGAACGAAGGCAGGGTCATGCCGCCCCCACACCGCGAGGAACGGCGGCTGATGCTCTCGGAAGTAGGCTTGAAATTGGGGATACAGCGCGACGTTGCTGCGATAGTCGAGAATGAGGTCGAGCTGCACCTCTTCCGCGCCGGGTCGCGCCATATAGGCAATGTCGAGCTCCCGCCCGTCAGGGCTCAGCAGTTCGGGATCGGCGCCGGTGCCATATTGCCAGTTGCGTATCGTCTCGGGCGACAGGGAGTCGCGGCACGCTTCGCGGTTCGCCTCGCTGGGCTCGCGCCAATAGGCCTGCCACGCGCCCCATTCGTCGCTGAAGCCCTCCTCATAGGCGTTGCCGTTCTGCGAGATGATCGCGGTGATCCGATCGGGGTGCCTGATCGCCAGCCTGAGGCCCGTCGGCGCCCCATAGTCGAAGATGTAGAGCGCGAAGCGTTCGAGCCCGATGGCATCGACGAACCCCTCGATGACGTCAGCCAGTTTGTCGAAGCTGTAGGTGAATTCGCCGCGGTCTGGCGCCCTGGTCTGACCGAACCCGGGGAGATCGGGCGCGATCACCCGGTAGCGGTTCCGCAAGCCCTGGGATGAGGTCGCGGAACATGTGACTGGCCGTGGGAAAACCATGAAGGAGCAGCAGCACGGGAGCGTCGGCCGGACCAGCTTCCCGATAGAATATGTCGACCCCGCCGACCTTCTGCTTCCGGTAATGCACTGCGGTCATACAGATCCTCGTAATTCAATCTTGTTTCGGCGGTATGACGATCAAGCGCCGTCCTATTCCGGAGCAGCGCGCCCTTCGGCCACGATAGCCGTCATGCGCGCCGCGACCTTCACGGCTCAAGCAATCGCACCACCGTCGACGGTCAGCGTCGCGCCGGTGATGATGCTTGCGGCCGGGCTGGCGAGATAGGCGACAGCGTTACCGATCTCGCGCGGTTCGGCGTAGCGGCCCAGCGACGTCAGGCTGCGCTGGAAATCGGCCGCCTCGCCATTCGCAGGGTTCGAATCCGTGTTGGTCGCGCCCGGCTGGATCAGGTTCACGGTGATGCCCTTGGGCCCGAGCTCGCGCGAGAGGCCGCGGGTAAACGAGGTCAGCGCCGCCTTCGACATCGCGTAGGTCGTAATGCCGGGAAACGGAACGCGCTCACCAAGCGCCGAGCCGATCGTGATGATACGGCCTCCTTCGCCCAGGTGCGGGATCACAGCCTTCGCGAACAGCACGGGAGCGCGAACGTTGACGTCCATCACGCGCTGATATTCGCCAAGGTCGATATTGGCGATCATGCCGGAGTGGCCGATCGCGGCGCTGTTTACCAGAATGTCGATACCGCCGAGCGCGGAGACCGCCTCGTTCACGGAACGGGCGATCGCCTCCGGATCGGCGCTATCCGCCTGAATCGCGACTGCGCGGCGTCCTGCAGCCTCGATGGACTTGACGACGCTCTGCGCCTTTTCAGCCGCATTCTGAT
Organism: Bradyrhizobium sp. NBAIM14; assembly: GCF_020193895.1. Lineage (NCBI taxonomy): Bacteria > Pseudomonadati > Pseudomonadota > Alphaproteobacteria > Hyphomicrobiales > Nitrobacteraceae > Bradyrhizobium > Bradyrhizobium sp. NBAIM14. The sequence goes on from NZ_JADYVQ010000013.1 coordinate 43,587, forward strand.
AGGTGAAGGCGACGTGGGCTCCATTCTCCGCAAGCACTAAGGCGATCGCTGCGCCGATACCGCGCGACCCACCGGTTACCAGTGCCCGCTTGCCTTTAAGATCAATCATATACTCGTCCTCTTCTACCATGTTCGGTCCAGGTCAGCCGCGTGTCGTCGCGGGACGGGAAAGGCACACGGCTTCCTATTCCGCCGATTTAGCGGTTGCGCTCAGCGTTTCTTAGCTTCGGGTAGTGCCAAGCTGTGTTGCGTGAAGTGGAACGCGGCGCGCCTGGAATCTCGGCGTTCGAGCCGATGCTCTGCCCCATGCTCTCCGGAACGTGCCGATGGATCGGCTACGCGGTGAGCGTCGCGTATCCGGTCGGCTATGAGCGTTCGTGGCAGTTAGCAGAGAGCGCAAGAACATGTTCTTCAGCTCGCCGATCGCGAGATTCCAACGACGATGTTCCGGGTCGTGCAACACAGCTCCTCATAGGCCGTGGCTAGAGAGCCGTAGGCAGAATCCCTATCACTAGGCAAAGGTGGTCGACGCGGCGGTGAGAGCGGGACGGCTGCCAGGTTTGAGGCACGCCGACTTGTTAATTTCTAGAATAGCCCACTAAGGAGGAACCCATCATGTCCCCTGCTGCACACTCCACAGCTGAGCCCGCGTCGACGGCGTCGCCTCTGGCCGTATTGCAGTCGATCCTGTCGAACCCTACCGATCTCGACTTCGTCAAGCAGTTCACCACGGATGACTTCATTTACGTCTCGCTCAACTATCAGCACGCCGAACTGAAGCAGATCATGCCCTGGGCGGGCACGAACAAAGGCACCAAGGGGCTGGTTCAGACCTTTATCGATGTCGGTCGGTACTGGAGGACAGACGACTTCCAGATCCAGGACAGCTTTGAAAATGAGAACGGCGCCGCGATATTTGGTTCCTTTACCTACACATCGACCGTTTTGAATAAGACGGTGACATCTCCCTTCGCGGTTCTGGCGCGCGGTGAGAACGGCAAGCTGTCCTATGTGCAGTTTATGGAAGACACCTTCGCGACCGTCCGCAGCTTCCGGGAAAGCGGCGAGTATCTCATCAAGGCAAATCCAGACGGATCGGAAACCAGCGTCTGATCCTCCGCCAAAGGATAAGGCGCGATCATTTGCGCCGAGAGCCGGGGTGCCGTTGGCCGCCTTCCGGATTCGGCTCTTGCGGGTTCACGGCCTAGTTGGAATCAGGAGCTTCAGATGGATCGAACGGCGGGCAAGGCGGCGCCAAAGGCATCGGTCTGGCGGTCGCGCGGCGACTGGCGGCAGAGGGGGCTACGGTCATCATCACGGGTCGCGCGCCCGATCAGGTCAACGCCGCGGTTGGGCAGATCGGTCATGGCTCCCAAGGGATCTCGGCCGATGCGGCATCGCCGCAGGATCTGGAGCGCGTGGTGGCCGAAATCCAGGAAACGCACGGTCGCGTCGACGCGCTTGTGTTCAATGCGGGGATGAGCGAACCGGCATCGCTGAAGGAGGTGACCCCCGATCACTTCGATCGGCATTTCTCAACGTCCGCGGCGCCATGCTCGGATTGCAAGCAGCGCTCAAGGCCCTCGGCGAAAGGCGCCGCCGTCGTCCTGATAGGGTCCATCGCCAGTTCGATCGGTCTGCCGAACTACGGCACCTATGCCGCGACCAAGGCGGCACTGCGCTCCTACGCCGGGACATGGGCGGCCGAACTCGCTCCGTGCGGCATACGTGTGTCCTGTCGCCGGCATCGACAGACACGGACATGATGGCTCGCGTGCCCGAGGAGACGCGGGCGGCGATTATCGCCACCATCCCGCTCGGCCGCATGGCGAAGCCCGAGGAGGTCGCGGCAGCGGCCCTCTTTCTGCTGAGCGACGAGGCGAGCTTCATCACTGGGGTCGAATTGTTCGTGGACGGAGGCATGGGACAGGTCTGCCCCGGCCGCCTGTGAAGGGCAGCGTTGGTGGAAGGATGCGGAGTTCACCCTTCGTGATCAGTTTCCCGTCGGTTTCGCTGCGCCAGGGTGGATCGCACACAAGGCGGTGCCACCCAGCACCAAAGCACGCGCCAACGGTCATCTTTCCGACCGGTGCCTGGTCTCAAATGGTCGTCATACAATGACGCCAAATACGCGACCGCCTGGTCCACATATTCCGGCACGTCGTACATGTCGTAGTGGTCAGCACCATCGATCACGACGAAGTCGCGCCGATTGCGCGCGCGCTCCCACAATCCGCCTCCCGCCTCGTACGAAAAGGTCGTGCCGAGCTTGCCGCCGAGGATAACCTGGAGCGGCTGGACCAACAGTTCCCCGACAAGGTGAAAGGCGTCGTATCCGATACCAGCCGCTTCCAGTAGCCCAGAGGCACGTAGATGCCCGGGACGTGACTCGGCGCGTCGTGCACCAAGAGCTTGCTGCAGAACTTGAAAAAGAACGGCTCTGCGCCAAGGCGATACCCGTCGCAGCTTTCGTCGGCCGCGACCTTCGCGAGTTCGGCCGCGGCGGCATCCATGCGTGCGATTTCCTCGGCCAATTGTTCGTCGGGTCGGTATCCTTTTTCGCCATCGGTGCCGGCAAACATCTTATACTGCACGAAGACGACCGACTTCAGCGTCTCGTTCACGTATATGAGGTCGACGCCCAATTGCTGTTCTAGCGGCAACTTGTTCGCCAAAATGACGGTCAACTTTGTTTCGCCGTTCGTGAAGAGCTTGGCCGGATATCGTTGCCTTCTGACGAACTTCCAGTCTTCGTTCGTTTCGTCGAGATCCTGAAGGATCACCAGGTCTTCGATCGAGGTAACGTCCTCGACGCTGTCAAAGATCGACGTCACCGACGCCGATGCGTCGTCAAGCTGCGGCGAGATTTCTAGTTGCTCCTTCGGTATCCGCGCAATCTCCAGGGAAGTCACTACAGCGTCGCGCTGGTAGGCCCAATTGATCTTGGCCGATGAGGGCGTGGGGTCAGGCAGCGGAGAACTGCGATCCACCAGGCCATCGGCAATGGCGGCAGAGTCAGGGTCGACCAGACGAAAGGCATCCATGATCGCCTGGAATGCGGATGACGACGCGTGGCCGCCATCGAGCGCGGATCTTGCACGCCAAGCCTGCCTACCCTCCAGCTTGGACTTCAGCCTCGCCACGCTGACCGGCTTTGCGAACGGCGTCACGTTCCAAAGGTCGAGCTTGTCCTTGCCCGACTCGGCCGGGTGGTACACGACACTACGCGCCACATGGGTGAGGTAACCCTTTTTGGTGCTGAAGAAGCACAGCATCCAGCGCCGGCGCAGTGCCGCCGGAATTTTCGGAACGGCCTGGCTGCAAGTGCTTTCTGCATCTAGATCGCTTTGAAGCTCCTCCAATCGTGCCGGCGAGATGGAGAGAACATAGCCGTGCTCGGGAATCCACGGAAAGCGCGCTTCCAGGTATTGATTTCCCGACGGCGGCAATTGCGACCTCATGAAAGGTCGCGCTCAGAGAATCGCTCTGTTCGCTATGATTTAGGCCAGCGGCCTCCTTGCAATTCTGTAGCCCACCACTTCGACCGCCCGCAACCTTTAAACGAACGGTCCATCGACCCCAACCATGCGGGGTTTCTTCGATTCCGGGATTCCGGATGGACGGTCCGCCAGGGCCTGATCGCAATTCCACCGGCGCACCAAATGCGTCTTCAGAGCGACGATCCGAAATGTCGGTCGATCGCGTTCGCAACAGCGCCGTCTCCGCGTCTTCCTTTGCCTTGACGAATGCGGGACTCGTAGGTGTCGCCGACCAGATGGAGGTTTTGCCTGTCGAGGAAGGCAGCGACATCGGCGCGGAATCTCAGGCGCAGGTGCTGGCCGACCGGAACCAGAGTCCAGTCGCGGCGCTGCTTGGCCTGCAACTCCCGCAGCGACTTCTCGCGCTCCGGCGCAGAACCCGGATTGGCGCGCTGCGCGGCCACCATCTCGTCGAAGACAAGGCCCGCCAGAGCTGAGATCTGTTACTGGGTAAGCTGGTCCGGCTGCCGCCCGACGATGTTGCGGCGCCAGGCGCGCTCCAGCCGAAGCTTTTCCTCCTGGCACCGCAGGAAGGCCTCGTCGTAGTCGGTGGTACCGAGCGAAATCTTGATCTGGGCTCGGTCACCGAAGAAGCCGCGGTATTTTTCCGGAATCCTTCGAAACCAGAACTTCCGGCTCTGGTTTTCCGAGTTACGAGCATTCTATGGTGTTCACTTTTGTGTACCACCGGGCCGTTTGCTAATGCCTTATTTTGCCGAAGCAAATTTAGTCTGCTTGGCGTTCGGAGAGGCTGGCGGAGAGAGCGGGACTCCTTTCCGGCATTTCAAACCGACCCATCTGACGCCTTGACCGTCCCCGCTCGGACCTGAACAGACCAGAGCTTCAACCCTTTACCAAGCTGTTTCGCGCCGCCGCACTTAAAGGGAGTGTTCTACAAAACTCCGGCATGCGAGAAGGCCAAAGCCAAGAGGTTGATCCGAGGGATCTCGGCGATCCACATCGTGTCGTCGTTAGAATCGACGCTAATTCCGAGCCGCACTCACGAGCTCAACTTGTTGGATCTGTGACCGACATAGTGCGGTCGGGGAAAACGACCCTCCGGGCGCCGTCCGCGCTGGTCGTACAGTGACCCAGCGTGCCCACAAATTTTCCTTACGACCGCATTTACGCCGACGCTGTGCCACTCGGTCCGGTACAGGGTGCGGGACAGTACGCTCGCTCTTCGCGATCGATTGGCTACTCGAGGTTTTCCACCGTATCCACCGGCTCGCAAGCCCTGCACGAGTAGCCCGACACACGCTGCACGAGATAGCTCTTGGAGGTTCGTTAGAACCTCAGGAGCCAATAGAATGGGATACACGCACTACTGGAAGCAAACGCGCTGGATCGAGGCCGCCGAGTGGCGGCGGATGCTCGACGACGTCAAAAGGATCGTCGACTGCGGGGCCGACACGCTCGGCATCGAGATCGGTGACGGTCAGGGCACCGCGAACTCGGTCCCCTTCTACAAAGACGACTGCATCCTCTTCAACGGGGTCGAAAAGGCCGGTTACTCGGGCTTCCTGATCGAGTTGCGGACGAAGCGCCTGGCGCCGCCGACCGAAGACTGGACGGACTTCTGCAAGACCGAGCGGAAGCCGTACGACGGCATCGTCACCGCGTGTCTTTGCTATCTTTCGACCGCGACTAGGGTCGTCGGTCCTGACGGAAACGGCGTGTTCGGCACCGAAGCGTTCCATGCCACTTCTGACGGGAGGGGCAAGGATTTCCTCGCGGGGCTTGAGATCGCGCGGCAGGCGTTGCCGCATCTCGCGGACCGGCTCGATCTGCCGCTCGGCGTCATGGCTGGCGATCTGCGGACCTCGCCGTGGATCTACACGAAGTGCCGGGAATACTACGACATCCTGTTCTGCGCGGACGGACACGGGTACGTACTGAGCAGGAAGACCAACGAAAGCGCCTACTTCGAGACCCATGCCGAGCTTGCGGCCTTTCTCGCGGATCACGCTCGGGTCGTTTTCCGGAAGGGACGTCCGGACGGGGGATACGGCAGGACCGAGGTCAACATCTGGGAAGCCTCGGGCCTGTTCGACCAGCAGCGGGACCGGCGGGTCGCCAAGGCGCAGCGGGCGGCGTTGTCGAAGCTCTTTCCGTCCGACGCGCGCCATCCGCCGGCTTTCGTCAGGCCCGAAGAGTTCGCCCACGGCGGTCGCACGCGCAACCTGTTCGACCTCCTGCCCGACCGCCCGCGGCCGGGCCGCGGCCCGCTCATCTGACGACGCGACCTGATCGCGTTAAGGGTGCCGGTTCTCCGGCATTGCAACTCCCGACCTGCCGTGGCAGGCTAGGGCTACCCTAGGGGCTACACCCGGGGGCTACACCAGAGACCTCTGGCGTGCAGTAAGACCTGATTTTACGGGGCTTTCTCGAAGCCGCTTTATTATGGCGGAGAGGGAGGGATTCCCGTTTAAGCGGTATTCTTCTCGTCTGAAATCAGCGACTTGGTATGACAGCCCTCTCACCCCCGATCGCCATCTAGAGCAGCTATCATCGCGCTTCCTGTGTGGATTTTTCCCGAACGCGGCCGCTTACGACGATGCTGCGAACCGAGCTCTTATGAGAGCACGCTTGCAAGAAAAAGGCATAGCCTACATCCGCAGACATCCGACCTACGGTTTAGGAAAAATTCGATCCGGTGGTTTTGGGCCATTTCAACTCAGTGAACGCGCGGCGCAGCCGTTGCGTGCCCTTGGCCTCGCCACCGCCGGCAATGATTTCCTCGATTGGGATCGTGGCGCCGGAGAGCACGACGGCCAGCTCGGTGAGCGCATCGGGGAAATCCACGCTCAAGATCGCGCGTGCATGGGAGAGACATTCGATCACGAACCCGCGCGCCTTCAGATCATCGATGGTGGGCATTTTCGTCTCCGGCATGGCGCGACGGTAGCCGATTCGCCGATTTTGAGTCGCGGACTCGCAAGCGGAATCTTTGCCGATTTCCACGGGATAACTTGGGGTTAGCAGGCTGCCGGATGCCGGATTCCGTGCCGGGCGTGCTATTGTGCAGCCGCGAATCGAGCTCTCGCGAGCTTTCGATCTCCTACGAGGCCGGACACGGGCAGCCGCCTGATGGCCCGGGGCGCATCCCGCGCTCCGTTCTCGGAAAGGAGATAAAAATGCGAGTGAGTTGTTCGATAGAGCAGCCGGTGTCGGTCACGGACTATATCCGGGTCCGCTTCGGTAAGTTGGAGTACGTTCGTGCGCATTGCCGGTCCCTCCCGAACCGCTAAGCGGAACGGAAGGAAACCGGCGTTGGTAGCGTCGTAGCGTAACGGGAGTCGGTCAGTTGCACCTGGCCGCTCCCACCCCTCTCAACCATCACTGGCAGAGATTGTTCGCCGGCGGAATCCAACACCGCATTCATTCCCAGCGGAAATGAAGGTGGAACTCCCGGCATATCTGAAATCCTCACGGTCCCCCACGGCGCTGATTCGCGCCCCCCGATCGGATTTATCCTACGCCGCTTTTCGCGGAATGCGCAAATGCTGCGTAAGTCGAATCCGCGCGGCGAATCAAATCAATAGCTTGCGCCGGGAAAACTCCCGGCATAGTACAATCGGGTGCGGAGTCGAGCCCTCAAGCCCGGACACGACGCGTCCGTGCTTACTGCCCTCCCGGCCATATTGCGATCGGGGAGGTTCTGTTATGGTACGCTTCGAGCATATTAGCAAAGCAGCGACCTCGCGCACCATGTAACCAGGCTTATAGAAAACCGGGTGCATGGATATGCGCCAGCGACGAACAGGCGGGCAGCCGGCGTCGGTGTGGAAAGGAGCTGAAAAGCGGAACCTACTACGCTCCTCGTCCCGAAAAGCAGCACCGCGCCGCGAAAGCCCAAGGCTACACGAAGTAGCAGCAGAGCCGCCGAGAGGCGGCTTTTGCTTGACAGCCAAAAACAAAAACGCGCCCCGAGCGGAGCGCGCAAGTGATTCAGATCTGGCGATCCCGGCATGACTCGAACGTGCGACCTACGGTTTAGGAAACCGCGTAATGGCATGATGAATCAATGCGTTAATGCTCCGGTGTTGCAGATGCGTTGCAGGCTCGATTTCGGGTGCCAAGGCCCCCTCCCTTGAGATCCGAGAAGAAGACCCGCGGACGCGATGACGCATTCGACGAATTCATCTTAGCTTACACCGTTGGACCTGAGACAGCCGGGCTCGTAGATCCGGAACGGTCCGCTACGCAGGTTGCTGACGAGACCGCCGGCTTCTCCGTCAGGCGTGTGCCGGCGGACAGTCCGAAAGCTTGTAGTCCCAATCCACCAGGAGATCGGCCGTTCCGGAGCGATATAGGCAAGGCTCCGTAGGACGAACTGACCACGCGGACCGCATGGGCGTTGCCTTTGAACACACGCGTCTTGTCGAACTCGGGCTGGCTTCGGCGGGGCTCGATGAACATCAGGCGCCGGCTCATCAGCCGGTGACAATTAAACGCTCGTCCGCCGCAATCTGGTCAGATCGCGCGTGCCTTCGGCGTAAAGCTTCGAGGACCGGCCTCCGAGGCCGTCAATCATTCCATTGTATAGATGAAGCGGGCCTCCGAGTTCAGGAGGTAAAGCAAAGAGCGAGAGACAGTTATGGATCGCTGGCAAGCGATCCGTGCGTTCGTCAAGGTCGCGGAGGCGGAGAGCTTCGCGGAAGGCGCTCGGCTCCTTCACATGAGTGCACCGGCGGTGACCAGGGCCGTTGCGGCTCTCGAGGAAACGATTGGCATTCGATTTTTCGTTCGAACGACCCGCTCGGTCAAGCTCACCGAATCCGGATCCCGGTATTTCGACGATTGCCGTCGCATCTTGTCCGACATCGTCGACGGGGAAGCGGCGGCCGCGGGATCGCTTGCAAAGCCATCCGGCAGGCTTGCGGTTACCGCCTCCGCTCTTTTCGGGCAGATGTGCGTACTACCGATCATGACGGAGTATCTCGACGCTCATCCAACGATGTCCGGTAGAGCTTTGTTCCTGGATCGGCCGTGAACATCGTTGAGGAGGGGATCGATGTCGCGATTCGGATCGGGCACCTACCGGATTCCGGCTTCAGCGCGATCAAGGTCGGCACAGTGAGACGCGTGATTTGCGGAACGCCGTCCTACTTCGAGAAGAATGGTATTCCTGTCACCCCTTCAGATCTGAAGGATCATCGCATCGTAACGTCCACGAGCGCCTGGGCCTCGCCGGAATGCCGATTAGCGCGTGACGAGCGTATCATGGTCCGGACCTAGAGTGTAACACAAATGAGGCCGCGATCGCCACAGCAGAGGCCGGTTTGGGATTGACGCGGGTGCTTCACGATCAGATCGGCCCAGCGCTCGTCGAAGGTAAATTGCAGACTACTCTCGGCGAATACGAAGAGCCCCCTCTCCCAATCCCCGTGCTTCATCCGGAATGTCGTCATGCACCGGCCAAGGTCCAGGCGTTCCTTGAAGTTGCTGTACCGCGGCTTCGCTCAAACCGCCTCCTGAACTGAAGCTGCGGCAGGCTTGGGCGCGCTCCCCACTTTGTGAACGAACGATCAAACTTCTTGATCGCGGGCCTCCGTCGTATTCTGCACGTGGACGACGACAGCCTCATCGTGTCCGGTTCGACTGCTGTAGAATACCAGCCCCATGAGGCCAATTCCGACCAGAAGCGAAAAGAACGTCCCGAGTGCCAATGCGATCCAACCGTCCAGCGACATCCGGACATCGCCTGCTGACGTCCAGCCCAGCATGGCGACTACGATTGAAAACAGCAGCAATCCAAAAAGGACTCCGATCGTCGCAATGGCACCAATGCCGAATTTACGTTCTTGCGTCATGTCAGTTTCAGACATTTCTGTCTCCATCCTTTGATGCGGCTGTCCTCTGCATCAGGTGGCGCCGCTGGTTGCTCTGTCTGTTCACAACGATGCCCCGTCCCGCGGCCGGCCGGAACGATCGATCTCAACAGTTCATTGCTGTCGAAACTGCAACAATTATCGACTTGAGACGGGACCGGGACAGCTCGCCGCTGCGCTTTAGTGGCGCTGGCGCAGAAAGGCTGCTTTCGATGGATGATCGCGCAGACACGATTCCGTCACTTCTCAGTCTGAAGGCTGCCGCACCGGGAGGGGTGGCCTCCTCGGTCGGGAGCTTTTTGCCAGATCGGAATCGCTTGACATGACCGGGCTGACGCAGGCACAAAGTAGAAATCTCGACCATGAACCGAAACATGTTCTCACCGCTTGGCTGGGGCGGAGTGATATCGGTTTGCGACAGAAGCAATGGATAAGACGAACCACAGCCGCGCTCAGAACTGGACGACCAATCTGGTCCAGCCGACCGAGCGCTTCGCCTACTATCGCGAAGTGGTCTGTCAAGCTTTCATGAAAATGACACCGGAGGCCCCCGCGGCACCCGAGTTCTCGGCGAGTGGCCAAAGTATTGCTCTCGGTACCGGTGCGCTCAATAGGGTTGTCGTTTATCCTCCGCATAGGACCTTACGCACCATTGCCGATGTTAAGGCGGCGGATAGACGCGGGTTTTATCTGAACTACCGGCTTGCCGGGCGTAGCCTGGTTCAGCAGGCCGGTATCGACATGGTGGCGTCGCCAGGACAAGTCTGCCTCATCGATAGCGATCGCCCGTTTTCGCTGACCCACCACCCGGCACGATCGACAAGCGTCACCTCGTTCTGGATGCCCGCAGAGGCACTTTACGAGCGGCTCGAACCGTCATTCGACATCAAACCGGCTCGGCTCTCCGACGATCCACATGTGGGTCCACTGATTACCGAGACGGCGCGCACCTTGAACCTCCACGCGCTTCAGATGTCCCCCGATGATGCCGGACGATTGTTCGAGGCTCTGCTTGACCTTGTTGCCCTAGCGCTGTCATGTGAGAGCCGCTCGACCATACGAGAGTCGTCGTCAGTCGCCGACGCAACCACCCTCGCCGTCAAGCGCGCGATCGAAGTTCGGCTGAACAAGCCGGGACTGAGGGTTTCCGATATCGCCGCCGCAGTCGGCATCAGCGAGCGCTATGTGCATATGCTTTTCGCGCGAGCCGGCACGACCTTTCGCGATCATGTCATGCAGCGGCGTCTCGACAGCGTAGCCGCGAGTTTGCGCGCTCCCGAATTCGCGTCCGCCGATATCGGAGCAATTGCATTTGAATGGGGGTTTGCCGATCTATCTCATTTCACTCGTAATTTTAGGAAGCGATTTGGGATGCGCCCACGCGATTGGCGTACCCCCTAAAGCGCGATGAGATTTGGGATGAATCGTCATCGCGCTTTCTGCTGTTGTTTGCGCATGATCTTTCCGAAACCGCTTCGCACTTTTCCCTCCGACGGCTGGATTCGGGCGGCTGCCTATACCTATGTATAGATGGCTGCGTCGGCTCAGCAGCTACCTTTGCCGCCAGGCAAGATGAAGACCAAGCAAGCGTCGCTTGGTCCTACCCGGAGCGGGTGATGGAAAACGCAGACTACGACCGATTGATGAGGGCGAACATCGTGCGTGTCTTCGGCGAGAGGGATGTCGCCAAACGGATGGCGGCAATCCGCGAGCTGTATGCAGAAGACGCGGCCGTTTACGAGCCGGACCACGAGGCTATCGGTGCAGAAGCAATCAGTGCCACAGTTTCGAACCTTCTCACAACCCTGCCAAAAGAGTTTGTTTTCACTCCCATTGGCCCGGCAACAGGTCACCACGAGGTAGCTCGGCTACGTTGGCGCGCTGGTGTCCCGGATGGGCCAGCCGCCGCAAGCGGGACCGACGTCGCACATTTCAGGGCTGGACGCATCCAATCGCTCTACGTTTTCCTCGACCCCACGGTTTCCAAGGATTGAGACGACCACCCCGATCGATCGCATCCTGACCGGAGGCCAGTCGATCTGGGTTTCTCCTCGGATTCTGTCGCTCGCAGGCAGCGTCGTTCTTGCCCCTTGCAGGCTCACCGAGACAAGAACGAGGGCAGCGCCCGCGACGGAATAGGGCCGCCGACCTGCGACCAACATCAATCAGATTCTAAGTCGTCCGGAGACGTTTGCGTAGTCGTGCGCCGAGCCGAACGTCCGGCATCAAGCTCTGCTCCTGATCAGCCGAAATCGGCCTTGAAGTGCTCAAGCCACTTGTCGCGCGGCCCCGGTCATTAAGGGCGCGTAGTCGCTTTGTTCGCGATCGACTTCAACACGTTCGACATTGCCTCTACTGCTGGCTTTGTGTTGTCGGCAAGGCTATGGCGGCGGGCGATGAATGCAGGATCGTTGTAGGAAACGTATGTGGTCCCGTTTTCGTCCTGCCAGACGAGAGCCTTCAAAGGAAGATCAATGCCGGCAGTCTGTTGAGACTGCATCAAAGGTGTACCTCCCTTCGCGGCACCAAAGATAAGGAGGTCGGTCGGCCTCAATGGAAGCCCGATCGCGGCAGCACCTTCGGCGTGATCGATGTGGGCGAACACCGTCATGCCCCTTGCTTTGACCTCGGCTTCAAGCCGCCTCATGGTCTCGGCAGCACCGAAGCTGCTGGACAAGGTGATAATTCCGTCTGCCGACATCGACTTAACTCCAGATAACAAGAGACCAACGATACAGAGGATGGCTCCGAAGAAATTCGCCCTCATTTCGTCTTGAACAGCTTCGCCGGATCGAATGCCGGATCGGGCACGAACCCGTTCCTGTTGGGCATCCGGACATTTGGCAGGCTCTCCCGGTCGAGCTTGCCATCCGCTGCCACGATGCCATTCAAGCTCAAGATGTAAGCCGCCACCGCATAGGTATCGTCGTTGCTGAGCGAACCAGGAGCCTGGTAGGGCATTGCCCTATGGATGTAATCGAATAGCGTGGTTGCGTAGGGCCAGTAGCTGCCGACGGTCTTCACCGGAGCATCGGATGCCAGCGTTCCCTGCCCTCCGACAAGACGATCCTTGATCCCACCGACGCCGTTCTCACCATGGCAAGCGGCGCAATTCTCCGCGAAAACCTGTCTGCCGCGGGCTGCCGTCCCGCTCCCTGGCGGCAATCCGGTTCCATCAGGCCTGACGTCTATGTTCCACAAGGCGATCTCCTGTGGCGTCGCCGGGCGGCCGAAATCGTAGCTGATAACGGGGTCGCGGGCGAGAACGGGCGTCACGAGCGCGAGTGCACCACAAGCCAGGAGCGCTCGATCAATCCAGGACATTGCGGACCTTCCCCTTGTCGTCGATGCTCCAGGTCTGTTGCGCGCTGTAGTGAAACAGCGCGTTCGTGCCCACCGCGGCGATGAACGATTTCCGATCCGGCTGAACATTGCCCTTCTCGTCGGTAGACCGACTGACAATCTTGGTTGGCTTTCCGTCCCAGACCCAGTCTATCTGAAACCGGGTTTGAGCCTTCGGAAGAGCGGGAAGATTGAGCTTCGCCTCCTTCCAGCTCTTTGCCCCATCCGCAGAAACCTCGACCTTGACGATCTTGCCGTGGCCGCTCCAAGCAAGGCCCGTGATACGCTGATAGCCAGGGCGGATCACCATGGTTCCGGAAGGAGAGGTGATAACCGAGTTCGTTTCCATCCGGAGTTGGAACTGGGTCGCCCTACCGTCCGGACGTAGCTGAGTGTATCTGGCCGTCTCCCATCGGGTCATCCAAGGCTGATCGCCGAACTTGAGACGGCGCAGCCATTTGATGTTCAGGTTGCCCTCAAATCCCGGCATGATCAGTCGTATCGGAAAGCCGTGGGCCGGGCGTAGCGGCTCGCCGTTCTGCCCGTAAGCGACGAAGGCCTCGTCCAGGATTTCGTCGGTGAGCGGAATGCTGCGAGCAACACCGGCAGCGTCTCCACCTTCTGCAAGCAACCAATGGGCGTCTCTTTCACGGCCGACCAGCTCGGCTAGGAACCTCAAGGGAACTCCAGTCCACTCGTTCGTGCTGACCAAACCGTGGGTGTTCTGCACGCTGAGACTTTCGTCCGCCTTCTTCCAGTTCTCCCAACCGTTGCCGGTGCATTCAATGAAGACCGTGCGAGTGACCGACGGCATAGCCTTCAGATCTTCGACCGTGAACACCAACGGCTTGCGAACCATGCCATCCGCCAGCAATCGATGCTTGACAGGATCGATGTCCGGCGCGCCTGAATGGCTCCTCTCGTAATGTAGATCCGACGGAGTGATACTGCCGTAGAGCTTATCGAGCGGCGTCTTGGAGTTGATCGCATCGCTCGGATCGACGTTCCTTTTGCCAGGCCCAGCTTCGGGAATGCGGGCCAGGGTGACATATTTGGAACGTTCGCTGCGGGCGCCCAGATCGGCTCCGACCTCCCGTGGAGGCACATCGGCAAGGGACTCTGCGGCAGCGCGAGTAGAAACAATGCTCCCGGCGACTCCTGCCGAACCGGCGATGAACTTCCTGCGAGACAGATCGGACATCTTGTCCAGCCCGCCCCACGCGGGCGATTGATCTTTGCTCGACATCCTTATCCCTCGCTCTACACGGCCCCGTCAGACATTGTCGGTCTGCACGAGCTTGCGAAACTATACCGAGGTATGGTCTGACGTACCCTCGGCGCTCGAACCGTGCACGCTTGCGCCGAGCATCCTTACGACAGAGTCGGTAGCCAACAATGCGTTCGCCAGCCACCTGAAGTTCAGGAGCGCTGCCGAATAGCCGTCACCCTCCGGGATCCTGCTTCCTGCAGTCGCATCGCGTACGACGGCGACTTCGAATCCATGTTCGACGAAGTCCCGCAGGTGCGATTCTACGCAGAAGTTCGCGGCCATGCCTGCCAGAATCACCTGATCCACCTTGAGCTTGCGCAACTGGAAGATGGTATCGTTGGTCTGCGGTCCGGCGATCTTGTGCGGCGAGCACACGATTGTCCGGCCATCCTCAATGAGATCCTTGAGCTCCGGGAGCCAATCGGCTCCCGAACAGACGAATCCGTCCACGGACAACGGGCCTGGCCGATCAAACATGCGGAGCTTGTGCATAAGTGCCTCGCCTGGCGCAGCAAAGCTCCATCGGTGATCGTGCGGATAATAGTAGTGAGGCGATATGACGATCGGCAGATTTGCATCTCGCGCCGCCACGAAGAGGCGCCCCAGATTGTTCACTGTATCGAGCTCGGTAATGCTGTCCTTGAACACCTCCCAGGCAGCACCCTTCGGACTCAGAAAATCGATCTGGGGGTCGGTTATCACCAGCGCCGCCCGCGAAACATCCAACGCGAATGGTACGTGTGGAAGCGCAGGATTGGCCGGATCGGCGTAACGCTTAAGGTCTGGTGGCATGGAATTCCCCTTCAAAATACTCGCGCCATCTCTACTTCTGAATGAATGCCAATATGTCGGCATTCAGTCTGTCGGCGTTCGTCGTCAACATGCCGTGTGGAAATCCTTCGTAGACCTTGAGCTCACCTTGCTTCAACTGCTTGACGCTCAGCAGCGCCGAATTCGCGATCGGCACGACCTGGTCATCATTGCCGTGCATAACCAGAACCGGCACGTCGATGCGCGCCAGATCCTCGGTGAAATCGGTTTCCGACCAGACCGCAATGCAGTCGTACTGCGCCTTCGCCGCCCCCATCATCGACTGACGCCACCAGTTCCAAATTGCCGCTTCCAAGACCTTGGCACCTGCTCTGTTGAAGCCGTAGAACGGACCGCGAGCGATATCGAGATAGAATTGAGCGCGATTGGCAAAGAGCGCGTCGCGCAGGCCATCGAAAACCTCCTTGGGCAATCCGTTCGGGTTGCTCTGCTTCTTCAGCATCACCGGCGGAATCGCGCCGACAAGGACCGCTTTCGAAACTCGCCCAGGCTTGGCTTGGGCAACATATCGTGTAGCTTCGCCGCCTCCGGTCGAGTGACCCACGTGAACCACGCCGCTCAAATCGAGGTGATCGACGAGCGCCGCGACATCCGCAGCGTAAGTGTTCATGTCCGTTCCCGCGTCTGTCTGAGACGAGCGCCCGTGCCCGCGGCGGTCATGGGCGATGACGCGAAATCCCTTCTCCAGGAAGTAAAGCATCTGAGGGTCCCACTCATCAGAACTCAAAGGCCATCCGTGGTGGAAGAAGATGGGCGGAGCGTCCTTGGGACCCCAATCCTTGTAAAAGAGATTGATCCCATCGCTCATGGTCAAAGTGTTCAAGATCGCCTCCGTCAATCGCCTGCAAAGTAGTCAGGGCAGTATGGATCAGCGCCGGCTCCAGCCCAATCATACCTAGGAATGCTTGCGACCGAGCACCGACTGGACTGTCCTCGGTTCTGTTGACCAGCACTTCCAAAGGAGAACTTATGAAAAAGCTGCTGCTCTTGTCGCTCATCGCGATCGTGGGCTTCGTATCGCCGGGCCTCATCGGCCCGACATACGCCAAGGAGGACCGCGCGGTGCTCAAGCCACCGGTCACCGTGCACTACCGTTCAAAGACTATCGACGGCGTGAAAATGTTCTACCGTGAAGCCGGTCCGGGCGACGGCCCGGTCGTGCTTCTGCTCCACGGCTTTCCGACGTCTTCGCACATGTTCCGCAATCTCATTCCCTTGCTGGCCGATCGCTACCATGTCGTCGCTCCGGACTATCCTGGCTTCGGTGAGAGCGACGCGCCAGATCACACAAAGTTCGCGTACACGTTTGGCCACTTCGCCGACATGGTGGACACGCTGATGCAACAGCTTGGGACCCATAAATACGCGATGTACGTCATGGACTACGGAGCGCCGGTCGGCTATCGGCTCGCCCTCAAGCATCCGGACCGGGTTAGCGCTCTGATCGTTCAGAACGGCAACGCTTATGAAGAGGGTTTGCGTGACTTCTGGAACCCGATTAAGACCTATTGGGGTGATAATTCGGAGAAGAATCGCGAGGCGCTGGCTGGCCTAGTCAAGCTCGAGACGACCAAATTCCAGTACACCGACGGCGTGAAGGATCTGACGCGGATCAGCCCGGACAACTGGGTGCATGACCAAGCCGGGCTTGACAGACCGGGCAACAAAGACATCCAGCTCGATCTCTTCAAGGATTACGGCACCAACGTGCCCCTTTACCCCAAGTTTCAGGCATACTTCCGCGAGCGCAAACCGCCCACGCTGATCGTGTGGGGAAAGAACGACAAAATCTTCCCTGAGGAGGGTGCCCATCCCTACCTCCGTGATCTTCCCAAGGCCGAGATGCACATTCTCGACACAGGGCACTTTGCCCTCGAGGACAAGTTGGACGAGATGGCGCCGCTGATCAGAAGCTTTCTCGATCGACATGTGGCCAACACGGAACGATGACGGCCATCCAAACCTGCTTGAGCGCGGTAATCCCGCGCTCAAGCGCCTCGGAAGCAAGCCGTAGCCGGTTCAACCGCTCAGATCACCTTGTAGGTCGTGATAGAATACGTATCAGGACCTGTTGCGGAGAGCTTCTGTCATTCTCACGAGCGCAGCCAGCGAGCGGGCACCCATCTTCTTCATGACGTTGCTGCGGTGAATTTTGACCGTAATCTCGCTAATGGCCATTTTGAACGCGATCTGCTTGTTCATTTGCCCCTCCACGACATGAGAAAGGACTTCGCGTTCGCGGGCCGAAAGGCTGCTCAGACGCTCCTTGAGATCGGCGAACTCTTTTTCCTGAGCACGATTCTCTGCGTCGAGAGAGAGAGCCGAAGTCACGGCGTTCAATAGGTGCTGATCGTCAAACGGCTTGGGCAGAAAGTCCACTGCTCCCGCCTTCATGCCCTGCACCGTCGTTGGAATATCGCCCTGGCCGCTCATCAAGACGACAGGCATCAGTATTCCGGAATCGATCAGACGCCTTTGCAGATCGATCCCACTCACGTCCGGCAAACAGACGTCGAGGACGAGGCAGCCGGGTGACCGCGCGTTTCCAGATTTGATGAATTCCTCCGCGGCCCTGAACTGGCGCACGTTGTGCCCTTCCGATATCAACAGTTCGCCCAAGGCAACACGGAAGCCTTCGTCGTCGTCGATGATATGCACGGACGGAGCCTCACTCCGCCCGGCAGAAGCAGTAATCACCATTCGTCCCTTCGACCTCCGGGTTGATTTCGATCCGCATGCTCATCGGAACCCGATCGAAAGGGCCCGACCGTCATTGCTTGCCGCCCAGCTTCCTGATGTTCCCTACGAGAACCAAGGGGCTGCAGTTTTCCGGGTGACGGCTGCTGCATAGTTGGGTCAGCGTCGACACCGCGACCATTTGCCTCGGATCGCTCCGGCGTCGCCGATTGGGGCGTCTCATCCACCGCACGAATCCACAAAGGCAATGTGCACCCGAATTCAGCTCCGCCACCCTCGCAATTGCGGGCCCTCAAGGTGCCGTCGTGGGCTTCGATCACGGATTTGCTGATCATCAAACCCATTCCGGTCCCTTCTTCTTTCGTCGTGAAGAAGGAATCGAAGATTCGGTTGAAGATCTGTTCGGATATACCAAGTCCGGTGTCACGGACCTTGATGGTCGCGCACCCCTCGGAGTGAGCCAGAGCGACGATGAGCCTTCGCTGACCAATCCCTTGCTCGCGCAGTGCATGCACGGCGTTCAACACGAGATTGGCCAAAGCTTGCTGCAGGGCCACCCGATCGCCAAGGATCCAAACTTCGGTGGTGGGCTTGTTAACCAACAATTCGGCTCCGACATCGGCAATGTCCTGAGCGAGGAGTTCCAGAACGTCTTCGATCAAGCCGATCACGCCGAGTGGCGCGGGCCGCCTTCGTCGCCCCGCGACGAGTTCTTTGGTCTCCCGCACGATGTCGGCTGCTCGATCCCCCTCGCGGACCACCCGTTCGGCCGCCGACAAGGCCGCGCCGACGTCGGGTACTTCGCGACGCAGATAGCGGAGACATGTCTGGGCATTCAGAAGGATCGCGCCGATCGGCTGATTGAGTTCATGCGCAATCGCTGCCGACACCGTTCCGACGGACGCGACGCGAGTCGCCCGGGCCAACTCGGCGTTTGCCGCCATCAGGGCGTTGTTGGCCGCCTCCCTTGCGCTGACATCGACCAGCGTCACGATCACGGATCCGGCGCCAGCCCCCTTCAGATTGATTGAAGCGCCGAGAATGACATCCACTTTCTTGCCGTCGACCCTGGTGATGCGGCCACCACCGTCGTAGTATTCCTTGCCGGTCCACATCACCTGCAACAGTTCGAGCAGGCAATCGTCGTCGACGGCAACTGAAGCAATCGTTCTCGGAATTAAATCTACGCCCGGCTTCATGCCGAAATGAACGAACATCGCATCGTTCATGTCGAGCAGGCGGACATTCTCCTTCAAATTGGACAAGAAACCGGGCGTTTCGCGACTGAACTGCACCACGTCGACCACGCCCCTGGCCTTGAGGTTGTCCAGGAAGGGCAGCGCGGGCGAAAAGTCGACCTCCAGAATCGGAAATCGGCTTCGCGTGAAGATTGACTCATACCTCCACTCGCACGCCTGCCGTGCTGCGGCGATTCTTGAAAGAAGCAGACCCGCGACCGCAAGAGCGATGAGCTCTTCTGAGAGCCGCACGACCCCTGCCCAATTGGCAGCCGTCCGCGCGTTCACGACGAAGGCGGCAATCGTCAGCAGTGCAGCTATTGCACTGATCCCGACCAGCCCAGTCTCTCGTCCATTGCGCGAAGTCACGAGCAGCTGCGCGAGAAGGTAGAGAAGGATCGGGCTCGCGGTGTGGCCCACGATCAGATCGAGATAAAACGCCGCAGCGGCAAGTCCGGCCGCCCACAGCAAACTTGTGTATTGCCAGGGGCTGCGACACCTGTTGCGGTTGGGCTCCCGGCGAGGTTTGGCAGCCTGTAAGCTTGCCGCCCACCTGCCGGGGTCGCCGGAGGCATCGAACTCCGTGGAAGTATCGGTATCAAAATACCGCTTATCTGCAAGTTTAGGCATTTCGTGGTAGGTGTAACGACGAGATCATCCCATGCGTACCTCCAAGAGCATGAACGTCATCGCGAATTCCTGCTTGGCCAGGACCGAAGCTAATTGTTCTGGGAGTGAAAAATTGCCTGGGAAATCTGGAGATCTCCTTCATCGAAGCTGGACGACAGCCGCCGTCAAGCCGTCAGAACGGTTTGCTTACTACCGCGAGGCGATCTGCCAAGCCTTCATGAGAGTAACGCCCGAGTGTCCCTCCGGCATTGAGTTTTCTGCAAACGGCCAGAGTATCGGCTTGGGAAATGGTGCGCTGAATCGCGTCCAATTTCCGGCGCACACCACGATACGCTCGCGAGCCGACGTTGCGGCATCCGACCGTCGCGGTTTCTATCTCAATCTCAGGCTCGCCGGCGAAAGTGTTGTCGAACAAGCTGGCTGCACCTTCGTTCAGTCGCCCGGCCAAGTGTCGATCATAGACAGCGACCGGCCGTTCAGGTTTGCTCATCAACCGTCGGAGCCCATCAAGGTCGCTTCTTTCTGGGTGCCCGCAGATAATCTGCGCGAGCGACTGGGACCGGCGTTCGACATCAAGCCCGTTCAATTGTCCGGCGATCCTCATCTTGGATCGTTGATTACCGAGACGGCCCGCACGCTGAACGCCAAGGCCTTCTCGATGGAGGCCAACGAAGCTGCGCGCTTGTTCGAGGTCCTTCTTGAACTCGTCGCTCTAGGCCTGAGGCGCGAAAGCCATGGAGTGAAGGAATCGACGTCGATCGCGCATGCAACCTTGCTGTCGGTCAAGCGCGCAATCGAGACGAAACTGCACGAGCCCGGCCTGAAGGCCGTCGATGTCGCGGCTGCAGCAGGCGTAAGCGAGCGCTATGTACATATGCTCCTTGCCAGGACAGGAACGACCTTCTCGGACTACCTGATGGAGCGGCGGCTCGATGGAGCTGCTGCGGATTTGCGCAAAGTCGACCCCCTCAATCAGAACGTCGGAAACATCGCGTTCGACTGGGGGTTCGTCGACCTGTCCCATTTCTCGCGACGTTTCAAGCAACGATTCGGAATGCGACCGAGAGACTGGCGGAACCAGAAATAACCTAGGGGACGTCCGTCCCCCGTCCGGCGCGCAGCGTTGAGGTGCATTCAGCTCACCCTGGTCACCGGCAGATGACGCCCGTTGCGTCGCAACGTGTGACCCGGTCCATGCTGCATCTCCAGCTAGACGAAGGTATGGGTGAATTCCACGCCCTGCACCATATCATCGGCCGGCAATTGCTCAAATTAACAGCATGGCGGCGGGTGTGGACCAACTTGCAACAATCGCACTCGTCGATGACGATCGAGGGTTCCGCGAAGCTCTGGAGGGCCTCATC
Organism: Bradyrhizobium sp. NBAIM14; assembly: GCF_020193895.1. Classification (NCBI taxonomy): domain Bacteria; kingdom Pseudomonadati; phylum Pseudomonadota; class Alphaproteobacteria; order Hyphomicrobiales; family Nitrobacteraceae; genus Bradyrhizobium; species Bradyrhizobium sp. NBAIM14. The sequence continues at coordinate 64,332 of NZ_JADYVQ010000013.1, forward strand.
CTTTCGCATGGATATAGGGTCTGGGCCTTCGCATCCGCTCGCGCTTTCCTGGTCTCGGCGGAAAGATCTAAGGTAGATTGCATTATTCTGGACGCGCGCATGCCCGGCATGAGCGGCCTCGAACTTCAGGCCAGGCTGAACCAGGAAGGCGTCTCCACTCCGATTATATTCCTTACTTCGTACGCTGATCCGGTTATGAAGCGTCAAGCCCTTGATGAGGGCGCAATGGGCTTCTTCGGCAAGCCAGTAGATCATATGGCATTGCTGGAGTGCATCCGTCTTTGTCTCGCGAGAGGGCGGGGGCCATCACGGGCATGAGCGCGCGCCCGACACACGGGCCTCATCATACTCGCGTATGAGTGCCTGGAAGCCCCCTGCCGCCCTACTCTTCTTCCGCGAGTTCATCGGCCCAATCCACCGATGGCGGCATCTGCGTCGGCGTCCCATTGCGGCGCGTAACGCTCGCAATCGCTCAGCCGCGGAAATCATATTCACGGAGAAGGACTCAACCATGCACAAGAAAGCTTTCACACCCGAAACGGCCGCCATGATCTTGATTGATCATCAGCTCGGAACGATGTCCTGGACTCACTCTCACGACATAAACCTTGTGAAGTTGAACACGATAAAGCTTGCCAAAATTGCCAAGGCATCCGGCATGCCGACAGTCCTCACGACGAGCATGGAAGAACATGCGCAGGGTCCTCTGCTTTCGGATATCCAAGAAATTCTTCCCGACGCTTTCGCCTCACGGATCAGGCGTCCCGGCATCGTAAATGCCATGCATCACCAGGGTTTCAACGACGCAGTCAAGGCGACCGGTCGAACGAAGCTGTACGTCGCGGGGATCACAACCGAAATCTGCGTTCTCTTTCCCGTTTTGCAGATGATTGATGAAGGATACGAAGTCCAGGTTTCGGCCGACGCATCGGCATCCTACACGAAATTCGGCGACGACATTGCGCTTCGGCGCATGGAAAACGCGGGCGCCATCATCACCACAATGGACCAGATCGTCTCCGAATTGGCAGTCGATTGGACCCAGCCGCTCGGAAGCAAGCTGAGCGGAATTCTCAACTATCATTAATGTTTGGACCAACAAGGCGAGCTCCGAGGGCCCGGCGTTTCAGCATGGACTGCAGCCGATATTCCTCCGCAGTCCATATCGGCCCGAGTGGCACGCTCCGGGTCTCGGACGGTCGGGCGAGATGATTGATAAATACTCAGACCATTCCGCTAACGAGCGCACTTTCTTGGCTTGGATACGAACCGGGATCGCAATGATCGCATTCGGTTTCGCTATCGGCAAAGTCAACCTGCTGATTTGGAGCCTCGAACAGCGGGTCGCCGTCCCGCCTGGTCATAACACCTGCCCCTGGTCGAGATCTTTCGGTCACCTCGACGGTCTATTGCTGGTCTTCGGTGGGATGTCACTCATCGCGGTCGCGACTAGGCGATTCGTGCGCATCCGAAGGCTCATCGATGCGTCGGAAGTTCATTCGGCTGGAGGCGTACTCGCCGAACTTGGAGTTTCGATCGTCGTGATCATGGCCACTATTGCCGCCTTCATCAGCCTTCAATTATAGCTCTCGTTTCCCTTCAGGCCAGCCTGGGGCGAATGATCTCAACGGCGCCCCCGTGATCCGGATTGCCGCACTTGAAACTGCGCTTCAATTTCATCGTCTTTAGGGCCGTGCTCCTTTTTGGCGCGCTTGATTCGTCCACCCAAGTGACGACGCCAAAGGCACCACGTTTATTTAAGCCAAGCTAGTCTTGCGATTGTCGGCGCGGTAGCCATGCGTCATAGTAAGCCGTGTCGCAAAAGGTGGAATGCGACCATGGAATTGGAAGACTTACAGACCTTCCTCGAGGTGGCGAAATCGGGCGGAGTTTCTGCTGCGGCCCGCAGGCTGGGTCTAGCGAGTCCGCTATAAGCCGGCGGCTGTTCCGCCTAGAGGACGAGCTTGGCGTTGAACTTTTGGCACGCAACACGCGCGGCGCGGCTTTAACAGAAGCGGGCGTAATCTTTCGCGAGCATGCGGCACGAGTCTGCGCTGAATCGAGATCGCACGGGAGGAACTATTGCCGGAGGGCTATCTGCGCGGCGTGCTCAGGGTGGCGGGTCCAATCCTCCTTCAACCAGCACTTCGCACCGTCGCTCGCCGAGATGGCGCGACGTCCCCCACTACTCAACATCCACGTCCGTTATAGTGACGGCTACGTCGACCTGATCGGCGAAGGCTTCGATTGTAGAATCAGGGTGGGATAACCTTCCCGACTCCGATCTTGTCGCTCGCCCGATCAGCTCCTTTCAGGTTGCGGTCAGTGATCTCCACTTAAACTTGAGTATGATGTCCAATTTGGTTGTCGCGATGAACAGTGATCGCTCGCGCCTGAAACGATGGTACACGGACGCCGCAATCAGAAAATGCCCTTCATCCAGAAACAGCCTCCACAAGCCCAGACCTCAAACAACATTGTCCTGCTGCCGATACAGTTGGGCATGATCCTTTTGGGGGTGGGCCAGAAGTAAGCGACCAAGTAGACGTTGCTCGCTCCGTGATCCTAAATGAAACGAAGATTTCTCATAGCCAACGAATCCCAGCGATCCTTACACGCCGTAGATGTTCCAGTTTGATCTGTTGGCATCAACTGCGCCGAGCGCAGTAGCCGCTCCACGAGGCTGCAGCGACTTGCAAAGTTCAACGCCTGCGCCCAAGTCGACATGTGAGAAATTACCCGCTCGTCGAGCTCCAGCGACTTTGGTTACCCCTGTCGGTTCACGACGCGATTGCATCCGAGGAGAACACGACCTGGGAGACGCCAGGTCGCCGAACTGGAGAGGACCATATCGTGGATAGACTGGGTGCGATGGCGATCCTTCTGAAGACCGTGGACGCAGGCAGTCTTTCCGCCGCCGCCAAGGAGCTCGATGTGCCGCTTGCCAGTGTCAGCCGGCGAATTGCGGAGTTGGAGTCTCACCTCGACACACGCCTTTTGAACAGAACGAGCCGCCGATTGAGCTTGACGGAAGCGGGACAGCTGTATGTCGAAGCAAGCAGGCGCATTCTCGAGCAGGTCGAGGAAGCCGAACGCACCGCAACGGGGGTCTATCACGATCTAAAAGGGCAATTGAGCATCGCGGCCCCGGTGGTCTTCGGTCGCACGCACATCATTCCGATCGTTTCGGATTTCCTGCGCAAGTACGCTGACATCGACATCAGGCTTGTGCTCGCCGATCGGCTGCTTGACCTCCTCGAGGCTGAGATCGATGTCGCCATCCGGATCGGAGACCTCGATGACAGCAGCTTGATCGCCTTGAGGGTCGGCTCGGTTCGTCGTGTGACTTGTGCCAGCCCGACATATCTGGCCACTCACGGTTGGCCGAAAGACCCGCAGGACCTATTGCGGCATACTTGCATCACCTTCGACAACCTCGCGTCGTCGGCGGCTTGGCGATTTGCGGGGCCGAAAGGTCAAGTGGTTGTTCCCGTACACTCCCGGCTGACGGTTTCAACCGCAGAGGCCGCAGTGGATGCAGCCGTCGCAGGATTGGGGCTTACACGCTTGCTCTCTTATCAAATTGCACACGAGATCCATGCGGGTCGACTCGCGGTCGTTCTCGAAGACTACGAACTGCCGATTTGGCCGGTCAGCATCGTACATGCGGGTCAGCAACTCCTGCCCAAAAGGGTACGCGCGTTCCTCGACTTCGGGGTCCCCAGATTAAGAGATCTCCTGAGGCAGGATCCTGACGCATTCCAGCCCTAACGCACGACACGGCGCATTCCTGCGTCCTTGCGTTCTCAACTTCTTCCGCTCACGACCGCTGCCCCCGTCTTCAGGCCCGTTTGGCATTCGACAGAACGGCAGCTTGATCGATCGCAAGAGGATCGCTCAGCGAGCAGTTCCGGCGTCCTTCGCGACCATTCAACCTTTCGCGATGAAACTGTTTGCCTCTGCGAGAAGCCTGTAAGCGGATCGCATAATGGGTTGATCAAGCCCTTCTTCAAAGCCGCTGATTGTGCTCCCAATTATCGTAGCTGCGTCGTCGGCGCGCCCACTCGCAAGCACGAGTCGCGCCAAGGATATCGCCGCCCGCAGTTCGAATCCCTTTGCCGACTGATAACGCGCATCCGCCACAGCCTGACGCAGATGATGTTCGGCCTGATCCAGATCGGGTACGGGGCCCTTTGCAATAATCTCGCCACGTGCGCGAAGCATGTCGGGTAGCAGATACAACTCTCCGCTGGATTCCGCCCGGCAAATGGCTTCATCGAGGGTCTCCATCGCCTCCGCGATCAGTCCGTCCGCAGCGAGAGCTTCAGAGAGCGAACGCAAGAACTCCGTCGAGAGCACCCTGTGACGATGGGCATGAAGAACGGAGATGGCTGCTCTCAGGTCGGCTATCCCCATGTCAATGTTGCCGCGCAGCACCGCGACTTCACCGCGCATCGCGATAGCGACCGCATGGTATGGTTCAAGCGCGTTGTCCGCGGCGCAAGCCATAATGCGTTCGATCTGCGCTCCTGCCTTATCGAGATCCTCGGACCAGATGGCAATCGTGGTTGTGTAGATCAACGCGATGCACAGCGCAACTGGCTGCTGTCTCTCGTTCGCTTCGATAATGACCTCATGAGCAAGAGCCACGGCTCGATCGAGAAAGCCGCGCACCCACAGCGTACGCACCAGCACGATCAACCCACGAATTCGGTGGTCGTATCCAATCGAATTGAACTGAGAGGCGTCAATGTGAACTGAACGCCGTAGTGCCGCCTCACAATAGATCTGGGCATTCACCTGATCGCCGCCCAAGTGACAGGTGGTCCCCTGCATCCATTCAGTCATCGCCAACAGATCATCGCGAGAGGTTCGCGCAGCAAGCTCCATCGCTCGGCGCGATACCTCTTTCATTCCATGAATGTCTGCGATGCGCGCCCGGAAGATATGCATTGCCGACAAGAGGCGGAGTTCCTGTTCATCGCTCTCCAGCGCTTTGGCGAGCGACAGGCCCCGCTCGATCGAATGTCGCGTTTCCTCTCGATTACCCCGCGTAAACATCTCGGAAACGGCGAGCCCTTCCCATAGAGTAAGCTCGATCTCGGAACCGCGTTCAGAGTCGCAAAGGAGGTGGAGCGCCCACTCGCACCATTTTCTACATTCCTCGAGAAGAGAGCGCCGAAGTAGAAGGGGGACGGCTCGAACAACCAGTTGGACGGCCGTTCTGCGTTCCGACCGATTTGAAAAGCACCAATCCAAGGCAATTCGCAAATTGCCCATGAGACTGACAATATCCTCCTGAACGAGACTTTCCCCTGTTTGACACGATCGTTGAACTGCTATGAGACGGCTGACGACATAACTGGCGTGACGGCGAGCGACAGACGCGTGTTCTCCGCTTTCCGCGAGCTTCGCCGCAGCATATGTCCTAGTCATGTCCAGAAGACGATATCGAACCTCGCCGTTCGTTCCATCGACGCTAATCAATGACTTTTCCGCGAGCCCGACCAATGAATTGACGACCTCGAGCGGATCAATGCGGTCGTCGGCAACGACTTCCTCTGCAACGCGCACAGTGATTGAACCGACAAAGATCGATAGGCGGGCAAGCACCAACTGATCCGCCCTGCCAAGACAATTGTAGCTCCAGTCCAACACCGCGTTCATTGTCTGGTGACGGCAGACGGCACCGCGACGCCCCTGCCACATCAGCTTGAACCGGTGATTCATCAATTCGCTGGTGCCGATGATGCCGTGACTGGCGGCGCGACTTGCCGCAAGCTCGATCGCCAGCGCCATCCCCTCAAGACGACGGCAGATCGAAACTACCGATGGAACCTCCTCGTCAGCAAGGGCACGCCGATGACCGTTAGCCGCCGCGCGCTCCATAAAAAGCTGAATCGCAGGCCACTCGATCGCCTGATCAGCGCCGAGATCTGCACCATCGGGCGGGCAGGCAAGGCCCTCCAGGCGATAAACATTCTCACCCTCAGCGCGCAAACCTTCGCGACTTGTCGTCAAAATGAATAGATTTGGTGCTCCGGCGAAGAGGCGCTCGGCCGCCGCCGATGCCGCCCCGATGACATGTTCACAATTGTCGAGCACCATCAGCAACCGACGGTTTCCTATATGGGCGATCACTTCGCCCAGTGCATCGCCCGACTGGGTGGTCAGGCAAAATGCGGCGGCAATCGCGACGTCGACACATTCTTCGCTAGTGACGATGCTCAAATCAACGAAGATTGCTTGGTTGTCGAAGTCCCCCATCAGCGCGTGAGCAACCGCGATCGCAACGACCGTCTTGCCCATCCCCCCTGCCCCAACGACGCTGACAAATCGTGAGGTATGCAGCGACGCAGAAATTTCTGCGATGTCGTCCGCACGGCCGATAATCCTACGAAACGCCGACGGGAAGGTTCGGAAGCAGTTCTGGATGGAATCGGTCGGAAGGCCGAACGACGCTCGACTCAGCGTCTCCTCACGCTCGACCCGCGCGACGAAGGAATACCCCCGTCGCGGCACGGTCTTGATATATTCGATACCATCTTTCGCGTCTCCTAGCGTGCTCCGGAGGGCCGCGATCTGAACGCGTAGGTTGCTGTCGTCGACAACAAGGCCGGACCAGGCAGACTCCATCAATTGCAGACGGGTCACGACGTTTCCGGAATTTTGGACGAGCACCAGCAAGATGTCGAACCCACGCCCGACCAGCTTCACCTCTTCACCATCACGACAAAGACGCCGTTCCTGCGGCCAGAGTTGGTAAGGTCCGAACTTCAGTACTTCCCGAGGGTCAGGAGACATCTCACTCATTCACGACTCGATGACGAGGCAATCAGGGCCCCTGTGCTTGAGTCCCTCTTGTCCAAGTCAATTTTGCCAACTGACCGCCTCGCATATCGCTCGCCGCGAGCGACACAGCTGGCCAAGCATACAGCAGCAGTCACGGACAACGCGCTTGCTCTTGGGAAAGGTAATATCAGTGCCCTGAAATAGGAGTAGAAGTGTTGGCGTCCAGGGCATTCGCTCGCGGACGATCGTTTGCTGCCTCCTCAGTCGGTAACTACTTCCCCAGCGCGAGAAGTCTCCGCAACCCAGAGGATCAGTTATGTCGATGCCTTCAATCGCTTCCTTCCGACCGCCAATCTACAGCCGCGGGATCATTGAAGCGTGCGGCGCCGATAGGTGCTTTGAACTGAACGAACTCGCTGACGCTCCCAGCCGCGCCATGACCTCTCCACAACCGGTGAGCAATGTGGTCAGTACGTCTTCTATCGTTGGCGCTCCAGGTCGCCTGCAAGGAAGCGCTTGATCGCATCGTTGAAGAATAACGGATCTTGCAAGAAGGCAAAATGACTGACGTTTGGGAGGATCAACAGCCCTGCACGCGGAATGGTCGCTGCCATGTATTCCGTATGCTCCCGCTTGATTCCTTCATCGTGCTCTCCGTCAACCACCCAGACCGGGGCGTGGATGGTGCGGAGCTGCGCATCGTCCCAGTTCGGCTGGCTTTGCCACATCTTGTCGATCTGCTCCTGAAACGCGGCATATTCGTTCGGAGTAGGAGAAAGTCGCGCATAGTCCCTCCCCGCACGCGCCATGTAGGCCGCAAATACCGGGTTATTGGCAAAGTCGTCCTGAAGGCCAGACGTCTTGGTATTAGCACCGAACGCAAAGACGCGCGTCACCCGATCGGGATAGCGCATTGCCAGATCAAGCCCGACGATCCCACCATCGCTCCAACCGACAATTGCCGCTCTGCCGATTCGCAAATGGTCCAGCAGTGCAACAACATCATCCGCCATGAGATCATAGCTGAAGGGCCGTTGGTCTCGTGTGCTGCGCCCGTGGCCGCGGCTGTCGACTAGAATGACCCGGTAAGAACTCTCGAGGGCACGGGCCTGGTCGGCAAGATAGTCGGAGTTTGCGAGCCCGCCGTGCAGCAAAACCACGGGCGGGCCGACCCCGATCTCCGTATAGAACAGATGGATGCCGTTGATTTCGATGCTGCCGCCATGATCAGAACCAATAGGCGCCGGAGTAGGCGGTAATGTTCTCCATAGCTCCTCGGCGGAGACCCCGGGCGCGAACGCCATGACGAGGAGAGCGGTCAATACTCGGTAGATGCGTAAAATGCCGCAACCCCTGCCGCCGGTCCACCGCTTGTGCGATCCGCAGCTCGCTCTCCCCGGTGATTCCGTGTCCGCCCGAGTTCGTGCCTTGATGTACGATCTCACCTTGTCCGTGGCATGGGATCTGATCATTTTTTCTACGCCTTTCTAATGGGTGCGCGACAAATCGCTCGACTCACCGTATCGAGACCTGTCGTGCGGACGGATCGACGACGTCCTGACGACCACGCCCGCAAGCCTCCAATGCACGCTGCACTGGCCCGCTGCATTCGGTGCAGCCCCAGATGCACATTTGCCTGCTTCCGGCAAAGCCGTCATCGATCTCCGAGCACACGTGTGCTCGGCTCTCTTGTTGATTGGCTCCAAAAGCGGCAGCGCCTGGATGGTCTTCGCCCCATCATCAAGCCAGAGATCACCCCTCCGCAGCGCAGCCTGCCCCCGAGAACCAAACATGTTCAGGTCATCGTGTAGACACCGCGCGAGATATTGGCACATTCGTCCCGCTACAACAGGCGCATGCGAGAAGCATGGTTGTTCAATCTGAGATCATCACAATCATGTGCAGCGAAGACTGAGGCTGCCGTGCAAAGGCGGCACTGTACGCCGCAGCCCACTGGGCACATCCTCATCCGTAGCGTTCTCTTACTTGTCTGTCGCACAACTCTGCGTCTGGTCTCATTGGCCAAACCGACACCCTTCATCGCTACTCCTGACACCGGAGTCTGCTTTCGAATCAGCAATAGCTTCTGAACGATCGAGCATGTCTGCGATGGCGGACAACTCAGGATAAAACGCCTTTACGTACGCCAGACCACCAGCCAGTACGGCTGCAAGGCCCAAGGACATGATCCCCAATAGCGAACGCACGAGATCGGATTGCGCGCATAGATGATAACTCGTTCGGCACCTCAGCATCACCCGAGACTTAAGGTTCGCTTCACCCAATTGCGGTGAGGAATGGCGCGCAACTTGCCGGCTGGACGGCAGTCCGGGCCTAAATGACCTCTCTGATCTCTCGTCGTGTTCACCGCGGAGATACATCGAACACCTTCGCACAGCTCTGTCGAGTTACTCTGGCCGCCACGGCCTTCAATGCGGTTCTATCGACCTTACTCAACGCACTACGTGGCATATCAAGAAGAACTTTCAGCCGCACAGGTAGTTTGTAGTTCGCAAGCTTGCTTGAAGCGTTCCGCAGGATCTCGGCACAAATCGACTCCTTCGCCCCGACAGCGAGCCTGACGAAGCCGAATACCCTCTGCCCGAGCACCTCGTCCGAAATTCCAACAACCGCCGCCTCGACGACAAGCGAGTGCGATGCGACGAGCGCTTCTTCAACCTCGAGCGGCGAGACGTTGGCGCCACCGACGACAATGATGTCTTTCTTCCGCGAGACGTACCACAACTCCTCCTCGTTGCCGCGACGCATGATGTCGCCGGTATGGTACCAACCTCCTCTGAGGCTTTCTGCGGTCGCCTCAGGATCATTCCAGTACCCCAGAAACACATTCGATCGCTGGACCAAAAGCTCACCTGCCTCCAGCGGAGCGACATCATCCCCGGCTTCGTTCACAATCCTGATCTTTGCTCCTTTTGAAATCCGCGCGACCGGACCCGGTTTCGTCCCAAATGTCAGCGATCCCACAACTTCCGTCGCCTCCCACAGATTGTAGAGCGGCGCATCAAAGGCGCTTGAGACTTGAAGCTGCAGCTCCAACGGACACACATCAGCTGCGGTGATACAGATCCGCAACGAAGATAGATCTCGCTCGCGAGATCGCTGTCGTTCCAGCAGCGCGCTATACTGCGCCGGAAACGCCATGAACCACGTACAGCCATAGCGCTCGATGCTCTCGAGACACTCATCGACGTCGAATGTTTCAAGTAAAACGAAAGGGACACCAAGTTGGATGAATGACAGGACGCTCATCAATCCACAAACCTGAGCCATCGACAGATGAACCACTATGACGTCATCGACCGACAGTTCCCAATTATCGATAATCATTGCGGTTGAGCTGGCTAAGGTCTCCCTGCTGTGCGTCACCAGTTTTGGTTGAGCTGATGTTCCAGATGTACAAATCAGGACGGCAGGCTCATCCTTTCTCGAACAGTGTGTCGGCAAATGTTTCACTGGGCTCTCGAAGAGTTCATGCCACGATCGGGCTCCTGCTCCATCCAGGCCGTTCACCAGAAAGCGCTTATCGTGCGGCAACGTCCCCTCGTCGAGGGAGGCAATATTCTCGTAGAGACGAGCGTCGCCTACATAGACTGTCGGCCGCAACCGGCGCACGAGCGACCGTAGCTCTTCGAACTTGAGGGCGGCATGGAATGGAGACGCGATGGCGCCGAGCCGAAAGCAAGCGTAGTAGGCTGCTATTAACTCGGGCCCGTTGTGAAGATGGGGGGCTACGCGGTCACCAGGCTCAACCCCCATCGCGGCTAGGCCCCAGGCGAGCTTTTCTGCTTCGGCACCGAGTCCTCCGTATGTCCACGGGACGCCCTTATAGATGAGTGCGGTCTTATCTGGCCGAACGACGATCTGCCGCATTAGGGCATCGATGGGGGCCGCTTTGCATGTCATCTGGTGTCCGATCCAACCATCGCGCGATACACGAGCAGCAACGTAGAGCCTCGGTAGAGCGCACTGAATGCTGATCCGGCTCAGACCATAAGATTTCGCCGGCTTCGATGTGCAAGGGTAACGATTATAAGAGATCTCGGCACGTAAGATCTTGCAAATCGAGGCAAGGATACGCAACAGGTCCATCGCTCAGCGCAGTCAGCTGATGCTCTGGCATGGGCGATCGGACGAGAACTGGCATGAGGTCGTGTCGACGCTTAAGCGACATTGACATCGTTTCCGAACTTCGTCGGCTCCGCCGCCGAATGTTGGATCGATCAACGATTGAAGCAGGTCGGGCGGCGCGCGCCGGTGCTCGCGTCATTGCATAATCAGCAACGGTTCTCGACGCACGGACATCGCAAGCTCGGTGGCTAAGATGCGGCTTTGCACCGGCAACTTGTGGGGCTTTGACCGCGCTCTCACGCAAGCGATTCTCGATGTCGGTGACAATCTGGGTGCAACGACACGTTATTCTGAGCCGAGCAATGCGGCTCGTCACCACATCGCTCGGCGCAACCAACGAGGACATGCCGCGGACCTGCAGCCTGACCCAGTCCGTTGGATCAGCATAGCCAAGTAGACGACATGAGCTTTGGCTCCTGATAGACGGTCGTGCCGGGCTTTCTACGGAATCCCGAAGCGCGACCTCCGGATGCCCGTAAACTGACTAGTACAAACACATAGCGAGGTAATTCACTTCGTCAGTCCTTGAGCACAGTGTTGTTTGCTCCCTTTTCGACGAGATCAATGACAAGGAGCTTAGTTGGCGCTTGTCCAACGTTCCGACCCTGATGCCAGTGCCCAACTGACTCCAAGATGAAATCGCCCTCCTTGAACACTTCTGTTTTTCCGGTCTCGGTGTTCGCCACCTGTAATGCCCCCTTGAGGACGTATCCATAACGAGGATACGGATGTTTATGTACTGGGAGTTTAGCGCCAGCCGGAATCTCGAACATCGACACCACCACCTGCGCGTCTTTCTGTGGAAGTACGACAGGATCACCTGCTGTCGTTGTCGAGCTCGACATCACTTGCCTCACGACCACGCTTGCTGCGGCTGCTTCTCTGCCACGCCCTTCATCGGCAGCATGTCCGGGAACAGTGGCTCCGACGATAATTCCGGCAATCGATATCACGACTTTTAGCTTCATTCCGACACTCCAGCTTGCATTCACATACTTGTAGCCCTCCATATCGATAACAACTTCAGTCGGCGTCGCATGTTAATTCTTGAAAATAGTTGCGGTCTGCTCCCGTAAGATTCGAACCGCCTTCGAAGTGATCTAGCTTGCACGAAACGATCGGGCGAACGCTTCACGCTCGAATATCGAAATGGTACTCGCCTCCACCGGGTAATCATAGGTATGATTGCAGCACCGTGGAGCTCGCAATAAGTGTCAGTGCCATTCTTAGCCTCGCAGGAGATGTCGAAGATGCCGACCTCAGGGATTTGCAACGACGGAACGGCGGTAGAGGCGTCTCGTTTGGCAATGTCAAGAATGATGGCCGTTGCCGGGCACGATCTGAAGCAACCAATCCAAGTCGCTGTGCTTTGCATGGAAAAGGCCGTCGAAGAGGGCGTCACAAAAAAGGCCGCTCACCTGCTGCGCACCGCGCTGGAGGCGATGGGAAGGCTCAGCAGCGAACTTAACGACATCGCCCGTCTGTCGCAGATGCATTCCGTGTTTCCGAAACGGCGTGTCGTGCGCATGACCGAGGTCCTGTCACGAATCGGACGCGAGTGGCGTATGCATGCACAGCTTCGTCGCATCAACTTGACGGTGTGCCGATCGGATCATCTGGTAAGGACTGATCCGGAGATGCTCTACACGATTCTGCGGAATTTTCTCGACAATGCCCTGAAGTACAGCGAAGCAGGTGGACACATTAGAGTTATATGCCGGGCAGCGGGCGACAACCTCCGCGTCGACGTTGAGGATGATGGATGCGGCATTGCGCCTGGTGTCCTCGATAGGATCTTTGATGCATTCGAACGAGGCGATCAATCGGACCGTTCGGATGGTCTCGGACTCGGCCTGTTGATTGCCCACCAAACGGCCGGCCTGCTCCGTCATCGGATATCTGTGCGATCCGTGCAAGATTCAGGCTCGCGTTTTTCTGTCGAGGTGCCGCTCCACTTTTGCGACGCCGGACGCGCACAGGCAGGAGCCACGAAGGACGAGACGGCGGCACATCGCGAACACGCATAATGCGAGAGCCTGCGTAATGCCCGTCATCTCGTGAAGGCATCAGCATTGACCTCGCCTCGGTCACTCTCAATGCGGCGCTCAACGAGCTCCGCGTTAGTCCGACCAGCTTGACAAAATAGTCGGCTTGCACTGCTCCGTCATGGCGACCTCCCGCCGAGTGGATCGCCATGACGCAGGACAATCATGCCCGCAGAACACACGTTTGCGATCTGCAAACCGAAATATGGCGCATCCAATTACCTCAGATAGGTATCGTCGGTGGGGACGCGCTTCGGATTGTCGTCGACGAAGGCGGCATGCGTCATTCTTCCTTGGGCTGGGGGACGACGCGCAGATAAGGCTTTAGCACGGTGAACCCGTCTGGAAACTTCGCACGAGCCTCGTCATCGCTCACCGACGTCGCAATGATCACATCATCTCCCTGGTTCCAGTCTGCCGGAGTCGAAACACTGTGCTTCGCGGACAATTGGAGAGCGTCGACGACCCGCAATATCTCTGCGAAATTGCGGCCCGTCGACATCGGGTACGATATGAGTAGTTTGATCCTCTTGTCGGGACTGATGACGTAGACATTCCGAACGGTCTGGTTATCGACTGCGGTCCGGGAACTTGATGTGGGCGCGGCATCTGCTGGCAGCATCCCGTATAATTTCGACACGACCAGTTCAGTGTCGGCAATCATGGGAAAGTTTGGCGCATGGCCCTGAGTTTCTTCAATGTCATGCGCCCATTCGGCATGTCGGCTCACGGGATCGACACTGAGCCCGATCACCTTTACGCCTCGCTTATCGAACTCCGGCTTCAGCCTGGCCAAAGCTCCGAGTTCGGTCGTGCATACCGGCGTGAAGTCTTTTGGGTGCGAGAACAAGATTCCCCAAGCGGTGCCCAACCAGTCATGAAAACTAATTTGCCCTTCGGTCGTAGCTGCCTCGAAATCTGGTGCCGGAGAACCGATAGCCAGCGGTCCGTTCATTGCGACTTCTCCTGTATTCTCGCTGAGGTTTGGATCGCGCTCGTTGGCGCGAGGTATTGGATCGTGTTGACTCGTTGACGGTTTTGGTGCGATGGGCTCGATCGTCTCAGCGCCCTCCTTAGCTGAATGGTTGTAGGTCGATCTGTCTGAAGGCTCAGTTCTTGCTCTTGTCGACCAGCGCGCCCTTCTTGATCCAGGGCATCATGTCGCGGAGTTTCGCGCCGACTTCCTCGATCGGGTGCGCGGCAAGCTTGGCGCGGGTCGCCTTGAACGAGGTCTGGTTGACCTTGTTCTCGAGCATCCAGTCGCGCGCGAACTTGCCGCCCTGGATGTCGGCCAGAACCTTGCGCATCTCCTTCTTGGTCTCGTCGGTGATGACGCGCGGGCCGGTGACGTACTCGCCGTATTCGGCGGTGTTGGAGATCGAGTAGTTCATGTTGGCGATGCCGCCTTCATAGATCAGGTCGACGATCAGCTTCACTTCGTGCAGGCACTCGAAATAGGCCATCTCCGGCGCGTAGCCGGCTTCGACCAGGGTCTCGTAGCCGCCCTTGATCAGCTCGACCAGGCCGCCGCAGAGCACCACCTGCTCGCCGAACAGGTCGGTCTCGCACTCTTCCTTGAAGGTGGTCTCGATGATCCCGGCGCGGCCGCCGCCGATGGCGGAGGCGTAGGACAGGCCGAGATCATGGGCATTGCCCGAGACGTCCTTGGCGATCGCGATCAGGCAGGGCACGCCGCCGCCGCGCTGATACTCCGAGCGCACGGTGTGGCCGGGCCCCTTCGGCGCGATCATCAGGACGTCGAGGTCGGCGCGCGGATCGAGCAGGTTGAAGTGGACGTTGAGGCCGTGCGCGAACACCAGCGCCGCACCCTTCTTCATGTTGTCGTGCAGGTGCTCGCGGTAGATGTCGCCCTGGAGTTCGTCCGGGGTCAGCATCATGACGAGGTCGGCCCATTTGGCCGCTTCGGCGACTTCCATCACCTTGAAGCCGGCGTTCTCCGCCTTCTTGGCCGAAGCCGAGCCCTTGCGCAGCGCGATGGCGACTTCCTTGACGCCGGAATCCTTCAGGTTGAGCGCATGGGCGTGGCCCTGGCTGCCATAGCCGACGATGGCGACCTTCTTGCCCTTGATCAGGTTCAGGTCGGCGTCGCGATCGTAGTAAACACGCATGGCTTCTTCCTTCCGTTCGGTGACTGAGGCTCTACCAACTCGCTCGTTGGTGATCCTTCGGCTGACGCTACCGGCTAGTCATAGAAGAACGCGACCACCCGTGCTGGTGCGGCCGAGGCGTTTTGGAGCCGCAACGGGAAGACGCCAACATCGAATCCGTGCGCCGGAAGCAACTCAAGCCCGCGAAGCTGCTCGATATGCCAATAGGGCTTGCGCCGGCCTACCAAATGGCCGGACCAAAACAGGTCATTCCGGTTCTCGGCTCGGCTGCGGCGGATCTGATGGTGGAATGGCAAATCCCACCCCCATTGATCGATCCCCATAACTTTCACACCTTGATCAATCAGCCATTCGGTCGCGGAGGGTCCCACTCCGGTGCCGCGTTTCCAATAGTCCGCTTGCCCTTGATATCGGTCACGTCCCGTCCGAATCAAAGCGATCGTTCCGCGAGCCAGCGTCGCTCCGGTTGCGGCAAGCGAACCTTGCAGATCCGCGACCTCAATTTCCTCGCCGTCCCGCTTGTGGGACATATCGAGCACCACACCTGCACCGAACATCAAGTCCAACGGCATTTGCTCGATGGTCGGCAATTTGCGTCCTTCAGCATCGGTTGGACCATAGTGCCAAGGTGCATCGATGTGCGTTGTCGAATGCACGCCCAGTCGGGTGATCGTATCGTCAGCCCAGCCCGCGAAGTCTTGTGGAAACAAGCGAAAGGGCAGACCAAGCATGCGTACCAGCCAACGTGCGCGACCGTGGGAATAGTGCTTCACCTTCACTTTCATGAAGAACGGATCAGCACGATTTTCAACGATCTCTTTTGAGAGATCGATGAACCGCGATGGTTGCAAGCGTGTCACAGAATACCTCGTGAATCGATCGCGGTGATGAGACGAACGACGGCGGCCGATCTCCGGTTTAACTTTGAAGTGCAGCGACGCGTCCTCATGTGTGCGAATTACCGGTTCGTCAACGTCTTCAAAACTTCAGAAAGTGCAGGTCGAAGCTGAAGCGGCGGTGTGCGGGCGCTTCGCGCAACGACATAAAAAGCGTCGGCATCGCCGCAGCCAGCGCAAAAGACCGCGGCAGCGTCCTGAGATGGTTTTCTGCTTTCTCCCGCCAAGAGCTTGCTTCCTTTCACTTGCGGTACGCGTCGGCAAATTGCGAGCGCAGCTTGGCCTTCTGTATCTTTCCTGTTGCCGTTTTGGGCATGGCCTCCGTGAAGATGATCGCCTTCGGGCATTTGAACGAACTGAGGTGCGATTTGATACTCGCCATCAACTCATCCTCGACGAGCGTTTCGCCGGGCTTGACCACCACCACCGCCGTGACGGCCTCACCCCAACGATCATGAGGCAAGCCGACAACCGCGGTCTCCTCCACCCTGGGATCGGCCGCGTAGACGGCCTTTTCGACCTCGATCGACGCGACGTTCTCGCCACCGGTTTTGATCACGTCCTTGAAGCGATCTTCGAACCAGAGAATGCCGTCGGCATCGAAGTGCCCGCAGTCACCGGAATGAAACCAACCATGGGCGAAAGCGACGTCAGTTGCAGCCTCGTCGCGCAAATAGCCTGATAGCACTTGTGGGCTTCGATAAACGATCTCACCCGACTGCCCTTCAGGCAGGAGCCGACCGGATTTGTCCATGATTGCGACTTGCACATTCACTGACGGCATTCCGACGGCTCCAGGATGGCTCAACTGATGCTCTGGACGGAGATAAGTCGAAAGCGGGTTCATCTCAGTCTGACCAAACATCAGAGCAAACTCGCAACCGAGTGTATCCATTGCCCTCTTCAACTCGTGCGTCGGCATCGGCGCCATGGCGTAGATCGCCAGACGCAGGCTGGCGACATTGCGGCTGCGACGCTCGATGCTTTCGAGTAGCGCGCGATACATCATCGGCAAGGCAAAGACCATCGTCAGGCGGTCCGCCGCAATCAGATCGAGCAACTCCTCTGCTTTGAAGCCGCGCTGAAGGAAGAGCGACGCCCCGACCGCAATCGCCGGGGTCGCAATCACGTTCAGCTGCGCTGTGTGGAACAGCGGCATCAAGACCGTCGCTCGATCAGTCGCCGTCATCCGCGTATCCAACGCGACGCCCAGCGACTCGAGATAAACGGAAAGATGACTGCTGACGACCCCCTTCGGCGCAGACGTCGTCCCACTGGTGTAGAGGTATGAGAGCGGATCACGATCCTCCACGATTGCCTGCGGCTCGGCCGGTGACGCCCCCTGCCCGAGGGACGAGAAACCGCACTGGCGCCGCAACGTCGGCGGACCGGCGAGATCGTCGCCGATGACGATGACATCCCCGACATTGGGGGCACGTTCGAGCCCGCTTGCCAGCTGCTCTCCGAGCGTCCCCTCCACGACGACCCCCTTGACGTTGGCGTGATTGAGCACATAAGCCAACTCGCCGAGGCGCCAAAACAGGTTAATGGGCACGCAGATCAGGCCCAGCTTGGCGCAAGCGAAATAGGTGATCAGGAATTCGGCACAATTGCCAGACATCAAGGCGAGAGCGTCACCGCGTTGATATCCGCGCGTCGCCAACCCGTTTGCGGTTCGATTGACCCATTCATTCAGGTCCCGATAGGAGAATCGACGCTCGCCATCCACAACCGCCAGAGATGTTGGTGATCGTGCGGCGCTGCGAACGAGAAGGTCGCCAACATTGACGCGGGAGATCAGGTTTCGCTGCAGAACGATATCCATCTCGTCATCTCCTTATGTCCTTGTCTTCGGGTACCTGGGAAAGGACACGGACGTTCATCCGGACGTCGACTGCTCGTTGAGATATCGTTCGCGGAGCTTGAATTTTTGGATCTTGCCGGATGCTGTTTGCGGAAATTGCTCTGCAAAACGCCAGATGCGCGGCACCTTGTAGGAGGCGAGTCGCTCTCGACAGAACGCAATCAACTCGTTCACGTCGCACTGATGCCCGGGTCTGATCTGTACAAACCCGACGGGGACCTCGCCCCAATCGCGATCAGGCACGCCAACGACCGACGCATCGAGCACAGCAGGATGTGTATGAAGGACATCCTCGATCTCGCGCGGGTAGATGTTCTCACCTCCGCGAATGATCATGTCCTTGCGGCGCCCCTGTACACGGCAGTAGCCATATTCGTCTAGACTTCCGAGATCTCCCGTATGAAGCCATCCCTCGGAATCGATCACTGACGATGTCGCCTCCGGATCGTCGAAATAATCTTTCATGATCGAGTATCCACGAGCGCAGATCTCGCCGATTTCTCCTCGCGGCACGGTCGCGCCAGTATTCGGATTGACGATCTTGATTTCTGTCTGCGGCAACGGCGGACCCACGGTCGATAACCAGTCGGGATGACGATCGTCGGGCCGCGTATGCGTCAGATAGGGAGAAGCTTCCGTCTGGCCGAAGCCGATTGCGACCTTCAAGCCGCACAGCTGTGCCTGCCGGACCAATTCGGGGGGCACAGGTGCGCCTCCGAGCGTGACGAGCCGCCACGATGAGAGATCTCGATCGGCGGCCCCGATTACGTCCAAGATGCGTACCAGCATGGTCGGTACGCAGAGTAATATCGTTCCAAGCTCTTCCTCGACCAAGCGAAGCATATGCTGCGGATCAAAGGCAGGAGGCAAGACATGTGTTCCGCCCGTTTGCAGCGCGCCGAGCGTGCAGAGACTGCATCCGGCCGTGTGAAACATCGGCATCGGGTTGATCCATATGTCGTCGTCCCCGGCACCTATCGTCCGCGCGAACATCCGGGCGTTGTTGATCAGATTTCGATGAGTCAGGCGAGCTCCCTTCGGCCTCCCTGTGGTACCCGACGTGTACTGGATCTGGGCAACATCGTCCGGTGTCACAGAGGCGAGGGGCACGGATTCGTCGCCGCCCTCGACGAAGCTCGACCATGAGGACAACGGAATGACCTCGCGGAGCTCCGGAAGCAAGTCGCGGACGTCGTTCACGGTGGCGAGGAGGTCCCGATCTCTATAAGTATCCTGTACAATTACAGCGCATGCGCGTGATTGCTTCAACAGGAATGCAAGCTCGTCACCGAGATAGGCTGGATTGACCGTTACAAGCGTCAATCCCGCAAGAGCCGCGCCGAACTCGATCAGGACCCATTCCGGCACATTCGACGACCAGATTGCGACATGTTCACCTGGGCTGAAGTGCATCGATAGCGCGCGAGCGACAGCTTCGGACTGGGTAAGAAGTTGTTCGAAAGTCCAGCGGCGCCGCGCCGCCCTGTCTGAAGTGCCTTCGACCAGCGCCAAACGAGTTGGCCATGTGGCGGCTGCGCTGCGGAGAGCATCACCAAGCGTGATATCCAAGACGGATTCGCTGAGATCGGCGGACTGGTAGGAAAGCTGTGAAGAATTGCAACGTGTCGCGCACATGAGGGCTCCATGCGGTTGCTGAAGATCAACCGGTCATTCGAAACAAATGGCCCAACCACGTCTCACGGCTGCCAGGATATTCGCATGATGTCGATGCGACGGATGCCGCTGTGGCCTCTAATCGTAGGCGCTTCATCCAATCGGAGTTGAGGTATTCTGGCCGCGAGCGCCGCCAGACTCTCCTCTAGTTCGATACGCGCCAGCGCCTCACCGAGGCAGCGATGGGCACCGGCTCCAAAGATGGGAAGCAACCGTGGCTGGTCGGTTCGGCGAATGTCGAAGACGTGGGGTCGTTCATAGGCCTCTTCGTCACGCGCGGCGGACATGGTCGACAAGAGGACGAATTGCCGGGCTGGAAGAACAGCGCCGCTGACCTCGATGTCTTCAGTCGTCACCCTGCTGAACGATGCCACGCTCGGCTCGAATCGCATTGCTTCCGCAACTGCGTCCGGGATCAACGAAGGATCGCGACACACAGCGTCCCATTGCTCCCTGTGCTGGAGAAGAAGCGCCAGTTGCATGACGACGGCGACGCGAGTCGTATCCGTGCCGCCGATGATCAACTGCACGATCTGGAATACGATCTCGAGTGGCGACAACTCGCCGGCTGCGTCGGCCTTCGCCAGGAAATCAGAGAGGAAATCGTCACGGGGGGTGCGCCGCCGGTCTTCGAGCGTCCTCTCCACGTAGATGCGCAACTTTTGGCACGCCGACTCCGATTCGGGAACTTCGTCCGGCAATATACTGGTGCTGAGAAATCGGGTCACCGCGTAGACAAGTTCTGTAAAGGACGGGATATCAGCCCGCGGCAGGCCGAGAAGATCGCCAATGACGCGGGCCGGAAGTTGAGTTGCGAACCGATCGACAAATTCGACCTGACCATCGGCATACCAGCTCTCAATCAACTCGTCCGAGGCGCGCCGTATATGCGGTCGCAAATCGGCCATCGTTCGAGCCGCAAAGCTTCTGGAGAACGGTGAGCGACGGCGGCGGTGAACGGCACCGTTTGCGGTGAGCATTCCCTCCTTGAAGAGGTCAAACAGCGCTCCCTCCGTGACCCCAAACAGTTCCGGGCGGGCGGTTTCCGATGCTGCCATACGGGCATCGGTGCTAAGCCGCTCGATGTCTGCATGGCGGAGCACGAAATAACCTCCCGTTTCATGCCTCACAACGGGATAGGCGGCACGATACCTACGGAACATACCGTGAGGATCCGCGTCGAGCTCTGCGGCAGTGAGAACCGGCAGGTCTTCAACAGCAGCAAGTGCCTCGCGATCCTCTACGCGCATTATCTCTGCCATGGCGTTACTCTCCTTGACCCGGTGTCTCATTAGAGACCCTCACGCCTTACATCTCGATTTCCAAACGACGGAAATTCGTTACAATCGTAACCAGCGGCGAAGCGATTTACGGCTGGTGGCTCGGCAGCGCGACCCGGGATCGGCGCAGCATCGTCAAGGCGGTCATCGCAGCAATCATAACAGCGCCTTACTGCCCACTCGATTTCCGAACGTCCATGGATTCCGATATCGCGTAACGTCCGGTCGTCGAGTTTCATCAAGGCAGGAACTGCACTCCTGACCTTTCCCTCCCGCCGCAGATGCAATCGCAAGAGCGCCAGCTTCTCACCGGCCGAGCGTAGCCAATTGCAACGTCGCTCCGGTTGCGCCTTGCGCGGCAGAAAGCATTGCATGACCTCGCCTTTGTCCTCGGCACCGAGCCGACCGACGCGATCTACCGGCTGGTTCGGCTCCCGATCTCTTCGCGCCGCCAGGATCTCGTGGACCGGCATGGCCGCGGTCGGATGCAACGCCGCACCATAGAGCGCAAACCCTTCCATGAAGGCGAGGATCACCGACCATATTATACCGCCCCGGTCCGGCTTGGCTTCATCCGGCGCTCTATGCGCGCTGGAGTCCGAGAGCCCCTGTCTTCCGATGCGGTCGACATCCAGACGTCTCGCGCTGGAGCGTCCGGACAATGCGGGCGTATCTTGGCCATCGCGCCCCGTGCCATCCGGACGAACTAGCTTGACCACCTTTTGAGAATGCGTCTTCATCATGGATCTCCCACGCGCTGTTTGTGGAGACCAATGTCTACGCCGGCCGTTACACCTCGATCACAGTCCTCGGCAAAGGCGTTGCAGACGCAATCTGCTGGCCGCATTTGGAACAATCTAACAGTTGGGTCGACTGCATACTTGCGCCGACACCGCAACAGTTTCACTCACACACCTAACCATGCCGTGAACTCCGGCATTGAGAGCCACCGCGATACGAGAAGCGTTGCCGCTAGTCGGCTGCAAGAGCAGAGAGGAACGGATTGTTCAGACTAGCAATGCCGTCTCCCGCCAGAAGCGCTTTGCCACCCGCCATCCAATTTGCCCGTTGAATGAGGCCATGCTGCGTGGCGACCTGGATATCGCGAAGTCTTCTCTGGAGTGGAAAATTGTCGTAGATCGCTACACTTCCGGCAAGCTCGAAGCAGGTCCGAACAATATCCAGTGCTTCGGCAGCAATGTAGACAAGCGTCTGCACGGTCTCCCCAAGGGTTAAGGGGTTTGGTGGAACGTTGTTATTTGCGTCTGACCAGTTGGAGCTTACCTGAATGTTGAAGACAGCTTGCGCCCCTTTCAACCGACTATGACACTTTCCAAGTTCGAAATTGATCAGGTCTCGTCGGCCCGACATATCGTTCGCCCGTTCGTGCTCGACCGCGACGAGGTCTGAGACCGCGGCCTGTGCGATGCCGAGATGTACGGCCCCATGTCCCAAAGCGATCAAATGCGCAGGGTGGCGATACAATGGTGCATCAACGGAAAGCTCGCCGGGCCCGAGAGTTAGAACGAAATCGTCGGCCACGAATGCATCCGAGACCGAGATGTGGTGGCTTCCGGTCCCGCGTAGGCCCAACGCCTTCCAAGTATCCTCGATGGTATATAGGTCGGAGCGAAGAAGCATCTGCTTCGTGGTCGGCTTTTCGTCGGCATTCGGCTCGCCATCCTTGAAGCCAGCGATGATCCAGTTTGCCGCGTTGCATCCACTTGCCAAAGGCCACCGGCCGCTGACTCGCCAACCACCCGGCACGCGCTTTCCAACCCCTTGCGGTTGAGCCGAGCCGGCGATTACTTGGTCTGCGCCGCGACTGTATATCTCGCCAAGAGAGGATGTTGATAGCCGGGGCAGCACCAGGCAGGCGCCGCTACTGATCGCCGCGATCCAGCCGATCGAGCCGTCGATGATCGAAATGCGTCTGACCAGTTCCAGCGCAGTCGGAAAAGCCAGCTCTTGCCCCCCAAACTGCTGGGGTGCGAGCATTCGGAAGACGCCCATCGTTTGTAGTTGCTGAACGAGCGCGTCCGGCAGTCGGCGGATGGTCTCCATCTCGGCCAAATGCGGCTCGAACTTGACTCTTAGTTCCTCAACGCCTGGCACCTCAAACCCGGGGCTTGTCGACTTGCTTTGCTTATTCATGCCTGTCTCCTCACACGGGATCTCCAATTGTTGATCGCCCTGCGGCCGACCTTGCTGGCCTTCATTGAGACCTGCACGATTCTCTGGACGATCCCTGTGGGCTCTACGCCCCCGTTTAGCCAGCTATACTCCAGTACAATTTGACTTTCCCGTCAGACTACCTAGTTGACGCCATCGATTGCTCCACGCTCGAACTTCGTTGCATTCGTAAGGGCGGCCGTCGGTCAAACGCAACGCCGCACGATGGAACGCAAACCCTTCCGTGAACGCAAGGATCGCCGACGAGGTTGCACAGCTCCGGTCCGAGCCTGGCCACGTTTCGAGAATGCGTCATCATCATTGATCGCCCACACGCTGTTAGTGGTAACCAATGTGCAAGCCCGCCGTTACACCGAGATCACCGTTCTCGACAAAAGCGTTACAACTGCAATCAGCCGAACGTATTTAGAACAAATCCACCGGAACTGCGAAGACGTAGCCGATACCGCGCTGGGTCTGGATGACGCGCGGTGCAGTCGGATCGACCTCAAGCTTTCGCCTCAGTCGCAACACCTGGACGTCGATGCTGCGATCAAAAATGTCCTCATGGACCCGCGTCGCCTGAAGCAGATGCTCACGGGTCAGCGGACGCTGAGGCGCATCAAGGAAGGCAAGCAGCAGGGCATACTCTCCTTTGCTGAGCGGGACCGTCACTTCATTTGGATCGACGAGCCTTCGGCTACGGCGCTCGAGCTTCCAACCGTCGAATCGGTAACCTCCCCGCTCAAGAGCCGGAGCGTGCGCAACACGGCTCGCCTTTTGCCGGCGCAACACTGCCCGGACGCGTGCCATGAGCTCTCTCAGGGAGAAGGGCTTGATGATGTAATCGTCGGCGCCGAGCTCGAGGCCGACGATACGATCGATCTCGTCGAGACGGTGGCCAGTCGTAATGATTACCGGCACATCGGAATGCAAGCGGATCTCTCGCAACAGATCCAGACCGTCGTCTTGACCGAGGCGCAGGTCGAGGATGATTAGGTTGGGCTGGCCGGTCTCAAGATGTCGATTAAGTTCAGACCTGTTGACAGCCGCCTTGGCCGGAATGTTGTGCTCTTCCAAGTATCTGATCACCATCTGCCGCAAAGTGGGATCGTCATCGACAACCACTATGTGGCCGACCTCTGCAGACATATGTCACTCTCAATATCTGACGGCACCAGCAGAACCAAGTTCACGATCGAGTATCGCTCAAGAGAACCGAGCGACGACAGAACGTTGCGACGCGTCGGCACCGTCTCTCGCGCCCCAATGATTCCGTAATCCGCCGTTTCTGCGACCACGTCCGCCGGATGTCGCAAACGTGAAGCATTGTGATCCGCGCCATGCCGTACTCGACGGCGCCCGACACTCGGACCGCCGCACCAGCGGAAAGGCGTTACGTTTCCGTTTTCACGAGCAGCTGCTCGCGCTGCGATCGCAAGTCTTTGCGGCAATCCGATCGGTTGTCCGCGTAGCGTCGGCCCCGACCACGTCACGATGCGTTTCCGGTGTAACGATTCGATGGCTGGCGGAAGCGCTTGTGTAACGGCGATCCGGTCAATTCGGCTTGCGCAGTAAATCGGCCGCCCTGTAGCGACCGCGCACCCGATCATCAAGAGGTCAGCTCATATGAAGATTCTTATCGCGTCAACGCCCGCAACGGGCCATCTCAATCCACTGCTGGCGATCACTCAAATCCTGGTTGCCGAAGGCCACGAGATTGCACTCGTGACAGGCACAGCCTTTCGGGCCCGCGTCGAGGCCAGCAGCATCAAGTTCTTTCCTTTTCCCGAGGGCGCAGATTTCGATCCGAACGACGTCTTCTCGCTGGTCCCCGAGCTCAAGGCCATTCCCCCGGGGCTGGAGTGGCTGCGTGTCGCTTTCGAGCGCATCTTCGTCGACGCCATTCCGGCGCAGCAC
This sequence comes from Bradyrhizobium sp. NBAIM14, assembly GCF_020193895.1. Lineage (NCBI taxonomy): Bacteria > Pseudomonadati > Pseudomonadota > Alphaproteobacteria > Hyphomicrobiales > Nitrobacteraceae > Bradyrhizobium > Bradyrhizobium sp. NBAIM14. The sequence continues at coordinate 89,253 of NZ_JADYVQ010000013.1, forward strand.
CAGGGGCTGCTGGAGGCGTTGCGGCAATTTCCCGCGGACATCATCGTCGCCGACGACATGCTCTTCGGTATCTTGCCGATGCTGCTCGGACCGCGCTCTCATCGGCCCCCCATCGCGTTGTGCGGCACCTCGATTCTGCATTGGGCCCGTGAGGACGGTGCTCCTAATTTCCTCGGCTTGCCACCGGCAAAAACTGACGTGGACCGGGATCGGTATGTAACCCTGGCGCGGGAGTATGACTCGGTTGTCGATCAACCGGTCTTGCTGCGCCTGAACCGCGCGTTGCACGGTCTCGGAGTCGGACCGATCGCGATACCGCTATTCCATTCCGTGGTCGCTCTCGCGGATTCCTATCTGCAACTATCGGTGCCGAGCTTCGAATTTCCACGCGACGTGCCATCTTCGGTGCATTTCGTCGGGACGCCTCCGATCATTGCTAACCAGGTCCCGCCGCCGCCTTGGGCGAAGGACCTCGACGGCTCGCGCAAAGTCGTGCTGGTGACGCAGGGGACAGTAGCCAATCACAACTTCAATTTGCTGGTCGCCCCGACCCTGGCAGCTCTCGCCAACGAGCCCGACATCCTGGTGATCGCGACGGCGGGCGGCCGTACGACCGACGCCATTCCCGGCAAAGTGCCGTCGAACGCACGTGTCGCAAGCTATTTGCCGTTCGAATGGCTACTACCGAAGGTTGATGTGCTCGTCACCAACGGCGGCTACGGGAGCGTCAACCAGGCTATGAGCTTCGGCATTCCCCTGGTTACCGCAGGACTGACCGAAGACAAGGCCGACGTCAACGCGCGGGTCGCGTGGTCCGGAGTCGGCATCGACCTAGCGACCAACGAGCCGACGCCGGAAGCTTTGCGCGAGGCGGTGCGGACAGTGCTCGACGTGCCACGCTATCGATTGCGCGCGTTGCAGATCGCGGACGAGTTTGCAGGGATCGATACGCGGAAGGAAGTTCACCGGATCATCCGCGAACTCGTTGCAGACGATAACAGGTTGTCACGCGTCCGCCCGGGCGCGCCGAACCGGGATCGGCGCGCCGGCCGGCGCGGGTGATCGGGTAGCCAGCCGCGGCACGGAGGACGGTGCCACCGCCCTCCGTCCCCGCCATCAGGGTTCGTCAATAACCACGGATGTTCGTTCATGCGCATGGAACCTGACTCCTTCGCCTACGTTCTGCTGCTCGGGATGCTGGCGACCGTGCCGTATTCCGGCATCGACATCAATCTGCCGGCCCTGGCAGCCACCGGCACCACCTTTGGCGCGAGAGCATCGGACGTCGGGCTGACAGTGAGCGCCTTCATGGTCAGCCTTGCAACAGCTCCGCTGATCTATGGACCCGTCTCGGACCGTTTCGGCCGGAAGCCGGTCCTGGCATTTGGCCTTGCGCTGTTCGTCGCCTCCAGTCTCGGCTGTGCGCTTGCCAGCTCGCTGCAAGTTCTGTTGTTGTGCCGCTTCATTCAAGGTATCGGCGCCGCCGCGACCATCACCATCTTTGCTATCATACGTGATCTCTTCACTGGCGACGCTGCACGAGCCCGAATCGCCAACGTCATGGTCGCAGTCAACATCGCTACGGTGATCGCTCCGACGGCAGGCGCCGCCCTGCTTGCGACCGCCGGCTGGCGGTCGATCTATGCGGCCCAGGCTACGATGGGCTTCATGCTGCTCGTGGTGGTGATGTTTCGCTTCGCCGACACCGCGACGATCGCTCCGTCCGCCCGCCTGGTGCCCACCGCCGTGATCGAAAGCTATCACCGCGTCCTGACGCATCCGGGGTCGTTCTCTTACATTCTGGTCGGCGCGGCCGGCGGCGCGACGGTGTTTGCCTACGTCACTGGATCCTCCCTCTTCTTCGTCGGAGCCGTCGGTCTCTCACCTGGGCAATATGGCCTTATCTTCGCCGCTTGCTCGGCTGCCGTGATGGCCGGCGCCTTCCTCGACGGGCGGCTGGCCCGGCGTGGGATATCTTCGGCAGGCATGCTCGCCACCGGGCTGACGCTGTCGGCAGCGGCCAGCGTCGCCCTGCTGGCGATGACATTGTCCGGGTGGATGCCCACGGGGCCCGTTGCCGCGCTGCTGATGGCGGTCGCGCTGGGCTTCGGGCTCAGCCTGCCGAACTTGACGAGCGCCACGATGCAACATCTTCCCGACATCGCCGGTTCCGTCAGCGCGGCTGCCGGAAGCATCCAACTCATCGCCGGGGCCATATCGAGCGGACTGGTGGCAGCTTGCTTCGATGGACGGACCGCGTTCTCGATGACGGCGGTCATGGCCGCGTCGTCGCTCCTCGCACTCTTCCTATATTTCCTGGTCGCCCGTCCCGCCAACCGTCGGCTGCGACTGCATACGATCGATACCAGCGGCGCGATCCGGAATCCCCGCTGCTAATTTATCTAACCTTTCTCCCGCTCCGCGGTCGCGCTTCACCCGCCTTTCCCTTTGGGTCCATTCGTCATACTGCCGGTTTGGCGCGCCGGGTCCTCCGTCTCCTCCATTCCTCCGCACGCGATCACATTGGCGAGCGCCACCGAGGCTTGCGATTTCGGCCGTCGCGAAACCCCGGGCTCGCAGGCCCGGAAGACCTGCGACAGGACGATGGCAATCTCCTCGGCAACGAGGGGCCAACGCACCACGTCGGAAATTCCGGCTGCCAACAACGCATCGGCGCTGATCTCGAACGCCGTTCTGGTCGCAAGGATGATCGGAACAGACGGAAGCTCGTTATGCAGCATGGTCGCAAGTTCAGGCGATTGCCCCAGTGCGCAGACCGGCCCGACGACTACGATGTCGAACCGGTTTGGAGCTGCTTTGGCCGCAGCACGTGCAGCTTCGACCGTCGCGAAGCCCACGGCTTCGAAGCCGAGCGCAGCCAGCATTTCCTCGTCGGTGAGCAGGCGATGACGGTCACCGGCTACGAGCATCACGACCTTGCCTTGTCCCGTCAGATGTGCCGGCGGCGGCGGCTCCGCAGAGACCACTGCCGTTGCCCGCCGCAACCAGATGTCGAAATGACTGCCCTCGCCTGGACAACTGCGCACGTTGATGCCTCCGCCGTGATCGAGGATGATCTCCTTGACCGTTGCGAGTCCCAATCCGTTTCCGCTGGACCTCGTCGTGAAGAACGGCTCGAAAATCCGGTCTAGTGTCGCACCGTCCATGCCCACTCCCGTGTCCAAAACGGAAATTCGCACGTACTGGCCGGGCTCGATCGTGTCGTGGCTGAGACAGGTCGGATCGAGCACCTCGTGCAGCTCGATCTCGATCTCGATTCGCCCCGTCTCCGGTATCGCGTTCGCCGCGTTGTTGCACAGGTTCATGATGACCTGTTGCAGCTGCACGCTATCGCCAGAGACGATCAATCCTGCCGGATGCTGTCTGACGACGATTTCAATCCGGGGCGGGAGCGCAACGCGCAACAGCGAGACTGTTTCGGCGACAAGCGCCCCAATGCTGACGGGATTCCGACGGATGTCGCTGCGACGACCGAATATCAGGATTTGACTGACGAGGTCGCGGGCGCGGTCCGCGCTTCGCCGGATCCCGGCGAGATGGCGCACCAGCGGCGAACTGAGACGGGCGTGCTCTTCCATCACTTCGGCATGCCCGAGAATGCCTCCCAGGATGTTGTTGAAGTTGTGCGCGATACCGCTGGTAAAGGTGCCGATTCTCTCCATGCGGCGCGCCTGCTGCAAGCGCTTCTGCAGCCGGTTCCGTTCCTCCTCGACAGTCCGTCGCTCGACCGCATGGATGAAGGTATCCAAAGCCATGCGCAAGAGAACGAGCTCGTCGGTATGAGCCACGCGACATTTGCAACCGACGGCATCGAAGCCGAAGGCGATCATGCGACCTTGGCGATCGCTGTTGATCGCACAGGCCCATCCCCCAAGGCCCATGCGTTCCAGGAAGATCTTGTTGTCGCCCACGGACATGCGGCGCACGTCGGGCACGTGGACGACGCCTTCCCCGTCGGCCATCCGGGAGGCCAAATCGATTGCGCCTTCGGGCCAACCGGGCGGAAACTCCCTGCCCGGCTGATGCCACAGATAGCACTCTGTCGTCATGCCGGACACGACGACATAGACGCGATCGGATCCGGCAAAAGTCCCGAACGAAGCAATCGCTCGCTGGATTTCCGCTTCAATGCCTTGCGGAGTCGCATTGATGAAGCCCATCGAGATGTCCGCAATGATGTGCTCGAGCGCCGCGCGCCGATGCAGCGCGTTGGCGCGTGATTTCAACCGGAGACCCAGATAGATCAGGAGCGCTATCAGCGCGATCGAGGAGCCGTAGAGCATCACGCGATAGACACGCGCCGAATGTCGCGAGGCAACCCCCCGGTGCAGGATCGCCGTGCGCAAGGTCTCCTGATCCTGCTTTTGTCGCAGCGTCAGTGTCGTTTTCAGGATGTCGTCGACGGAAGGCAACAACCTGTGCAGGAGACGACCATGAGCGAGGAAGGGCTCGACCAGAGCCACCTGCCCGGATCCGGTCGCCTGCGCATCCAGTTCATCCAGACGCTCCTCGGCTTCCCTGACCGCAACCGACGACGTGTCCAGTGTCAGGTGGAGGATGGCCGTTGCGGCCGACCTGATGGCGAAATCCAGATCGTGCTGATCCGAATTCACCGCGAACCGTGTGAAGAAGGACAACGAGTTGTGCAGGACCGCATTCCGGCTCTTGAAACACTCGACCAGTTCCTCCTGGCGATCCACCGAAGCGGCGAGCCGGTTGATCGTCTCAGTGGTCTGGCTGTCGACCTGGGCAGTTGCGCGCAAGCGGGCGATGGCCTGACGTAGCCCATCGATCTCACTGACCAAGGGATCATAGTTGCGCAGCAGGCCTGCGCGGGCGGTGAAGAGGTCACGGTACAGCGTGTCCTCGATCATGCCAAAGCGATCGATCTCGGCCAGTGCACGGTCATAAAGCTCCGCCTCCGGATTCGCCGCGCGCCACGAGAACCAGGTGAGCAGAACCGACAGCCCGATCGCGACTGGCACCCATCGCGCGCTTCTCATGGCGTCCTTTCGCGAACGGGTTTGCCACGAAAATTGCCGGTCAAGGTGCCCAGGAAGGCGACCAGCGAGGCAACCTGCTCGTCGTTCAATGTCCGATCGAGCTGCGCAGCCGCCATCCGACGCACAGCTTCCTCGAGAGTGGCCGCGCTTCCGTCGTGAAAATATGGGCCGGTCACGGCGACATTGCGCAAGCTCGGCACACGAACCCGGAACGGCCCGCCTGCAACCAGGGGACGGAAAATGCCCTGACGAGCGATCAGATTGCCGCCGATATTGACGCCTTGATGGCACGCGCTGCAGCCGAAAGCCTTGAAGGTCTTGTAGCCTAAGAGTTCGGCCGGGGAGAGTGCGGATGCATCGCCTGCGAGCCACCGATCGAAGCGGCTGTCCGGAGTGAGCAGGGATTTCTCGAACGTCGAGATAGCATCTAGCAGGCTGTCGCGATCGACGTCGCGGCCGTAAGCAACGCGAAACTGCTTGTTCACAGCCGTGTCCGCCCGCAATTTCTGCACGGCGTCCTCAATTGTGCTGCGCATGTTGGCACGACTTCTGATCGAGGCTTCCGCCTGATCGGCAAGAGTGCGGTAGCGACCTTCCCACGTCAGACGAAAGCTCAGCGCTGCGTTGAACACGGTGGGCGTGTCGAGCTGGCCTGGTTCTGGATTCCGCCTCTTCCCCCCATCTGCTCCATTGGTGCGGATGTCGTGGCAGGATGAACATGCAAACGTCCCATCGGCGGAAAGCCGCGTATCGCCGAACAACCGCTCGCCCAGAGCGAGCTTTAGAGGATCAGCCAGCGGCGGCGGCGGGATCGGCGTGATCGGCTCACCATCCGCGTCGGCCGAAGCCGTCGAAGGCCGTCCCCTCGAGGGCTCGGGGCCGACCCTCACTCCTGCAAGCAAGGTCGATACACAGACGGTTACCAATATCCACTTCATCCCAGGTTGATTTTCCCTTTGGCTGCGCTTTCAATATCGAGACGACCGATCCCCACGTCTCGCAGGAGCCGATCGTCGATCTGCCTGCAGTTCGGTCCCAGCGCGGCGCACAGGCCTGCGCGCGCGATCGATCTGCCCAGCGTCGCCGCACAATCGACGCATACCAGGCTGGGGACGGCAGCAAGAAACCACTGACGGGCGGACTGTCGTACATCAACGGCGCCGCATCCCGAAGCGGTAGCGGCCGATGCGATTCCACGTCATCGACCAACAGGCTTGGCCGACGGACGATCTAGCGCAGGCTTCCCCGCGTGCCCTTGCGCCCAATCACTCCTCGGCTGATCAAGAGCGAGTCTGGGCGCGACCGGCGCTTCGCCTTCTTCCGCCAGATTGCGGGATGAATACATCGCACAGGCGTAGGCGGCGCAGCTGGCAAGAAATTCCGCAACCAGCAGGGAGCCGACGGCGAGTGCAGCATCGGCAATTGGTTCGGCCAAGGACATCACCGAGCCCGCGAAACCCTCCCTGATGCGCCTTCCCAGCTTGGGTTGAAGCGCCGCTTGATTGATCCGTGATAGCCGGGGCAAGAACCCCGCCTTAACGATCGTTTGTTCCTGGCGAGTTCGCCTGCCAGATCGAGGCGGCATGCCATTTTGTAGATCGTCGCCCGTCGGCTTCTTGAGCGGTAGCATGATCGTCTCCGTGTCGTGAGCATGGGAGACTCTGCAGCCGTCGCGTTTCCGGGACATTCCAACGCGAGCCGAAAAGGCTACATCTGTAATACGAATCCCAGGAGCCTTCGAAAGGGCGAGCGATGTTCCCGGCCCGTCACCGAATGAGCGGCTCCTTACTGCCCCATCGTCAAAGCCGCTCCACAGATAGCGTGAAGACATAGCCGACACCACGTTCGGTCCGGACGACGGATGGGGCGCTTGGATCTGTCTCGAGCTTGCGGCGCAGCCGAAGCACCTGCACATCGATGCTCCGGTCGTATACGTCGTCGTGCAGACGCGTCGCCTGCAGCAGATGCTCGCGGGTCAACGGCTTCTGCGGCGCATCGAGAAAGGCTATCAGCAGCGCATATTCACCCTTTGTGAGGGCGATTGGCTCGCCCTTCGCGTTGGTCAGGCGGCGCAAGCGCCGATCGATTTGCCAACTGCCAAAACGCCAGCGGCCCTCCTCGACATCACGCTGGACCGCGACCGGAGCGGCCTCTCGTCGCCTCAGAACAGCTCTGATACGAGCGACGAGCTCCCTTAGGCTGAAAGGCTTCGTTAAATAATCGTCGGCTCCGAGTTCGAGGCCAACCACGCGATCGATCTCGTCGCGCCGATGCCCCGTCGTGATGATGACCGGCACATCCGATTGCGCGCGTATCTCGCGCAGCAGATCCAGACCATCCTCCTGACCGAGACGAAGGTCGAGCACTACGAGGTCCGGTGGATTGCGGAGAAGGAGAGCCGGGACTTCCTCTCGTCGCGAAGCAGAGAGAGTCCGAATGTCGTGGTCTTCGAGATAATTGGTCACCAGATGCCGCATGGTCATGTCGTCTTCGACGACGAGACATAATGGCACCCGGCGCTCTGAGCTGTCGCTTGGGGGCAAGGAACCGATTTTACCGCGTTAGTGCCAGTTAGACGGCGAGCGCGGCTTGATCTCAGCTTTCGTAACTCCGATCTTACCGGCTCGCCGCAAACATATAAGACGGCAACCCGAAATTGCAGCACACGTTTCCGAGAGCCGACTTAGGGAGCATCGGGCTTGGCGCTCTGCCCGCGCAGAGCAGCACCATTTCCAGACGATTACAATCGCAACAAAACCCACTCGTATGATCAGGATTTTCTCAACAGATCCCCGACAGCCGCCTGCGCCTTCTCCGCAGGCAGGTTGATTGAGATACGCACTCAATAGTCGAACGGCGCAAATGCACGGTCGACGTCGATCCCTTTCGCATTGAGCGCCTGCTCGACGTCATGATGCCGACGCCCGATCTCGAATAACACGGAGTTTCAACTGGTATCCGATCGCCGGAGACCCAACCCGTCGACAGGATCATTCCATTTGGCGCGTTCGGCCAGCGGCATTGCCGATGGTTCGCGTCCCAGCACAAGAGCTGCGAGCGCATGCTATTCTGGCGCAATCCATAGCCGCAGTCCGTAGGAGATCAGCAGCACGGTGCCGACGCCGCCGAGCCAGAGGACCGCGAACCAACGCACGCGCTGCGCCAGCGTTCCTGAAGTTGACCGATCCTGCACCGGGGGTCCATTTGCCATCAATGATAGCCTTGTCCAGCCCTGACCTTTCCGCGGAACACCCAATAGGCCCATGCGGTGTACCCGAGGATCAGAGGAATCAGGATCGCGACGCCTCCCAGCATGAATAGCTGAGTGTTGTGCGGCGAGGCTGCCTGCCAGATCGTTATAGTCTGCGGCACGATGTAAGGATACATGCTGATGCCGAGCCCCGCGTAGGACAGCGCAAAAAGCGCGAGCGTTAGGAAGAACGGCTTGTAGTCATCTTTATTGGCGAGGCTGCGCGTCAGTAGCGCGGAAACGGCCGCCACTGCAATCGGCACCAGCGCGGTAAGGATGATGTTCGGCCAGCCGAACCAGCGCTGGGTGTATTGCACGCTCAGGAACGGGGTTGCAATGCTGACTATGCCGATAGCGCACAACATCGCGACCAGAAGCAGCCAGCTCAGATGATAGGCCCGGGCGCGCAATTCGCCATCAGTCTTCATCACCAGCCAGGTGGCGCCAAGCAGCGTATAGCCGATGACCAGTGAAATGCCGGTCAAGATCGAGAACGGTGTCAGCCAGTCCCACCAGCCGCCGGCGTAATGCCTCTCGGTGACACGGACGCCCTGCAGGATAGCACCGAGCGCAATGCCCTGCGCCAGCGTGGCCAGCAGTGAGCCGCCGGCAAACGCGAGGTCCCATTTGTTACGTTCGCTCCGGGTGCGCCAGCGGAATTCAAAGGCAACACCGCGGAACACGAGGCCGAGCAGCATCACGATCATCGGCGTGTAGAGCGCCGGCATCAGGACGGCATAAGCCAGCGGGAAAGCCGCCATCAGGCCCCCGCCACCCAACACCAGCCAGGTCTCGTTGCCGTCCCAGACCGGCGCGACGCTGTTCATGATGACGTCGCGGTCGGCCTTCTTCGGAAACAGCGGAAAAAGTATGCCGAGCCCGAGGTCGAAACCATCCATCACAACATAGACGAACACCGCAAACGCGATGATGAAGGCCCAGATCACGGGAAGATCGATGGTGATCATCTCAGCGTTCCCTCGGCGGCGGCGGCGGCAGCGGCGGGCGTGATACCGGCGGCGCGCGCCGGCACGTCGCTGCGCGGCCCCTGCTCGCGATGATGCGGCGGCTGTGCCATCAGGCGCAGCAGATAGATCGCGCCTGCGGTGAACACGACGAAATAGACAATGATGAAAGCGATCAACGACGAGCCGACCGCGGGCGCGGCCAGCGGCGACACCGAGTCAGCGGTCCGCAACAGGCCATATACGGTGAACGGCTGTCGGCCGGTCTCGGTGGTAATCCAGCCAGCGAGGACCGCGACAAAACCCGACGGCGCCATCGCCACAGCAATCAGATGCAGCAAGCGAGAGCTATACAGCGCACCGCGAAACCGCATCAGCAGGCTGAGCAGGCCAAGCGTCATCATCGACAATCCCATGCCGACCATGATGCGGAACGACCAGAAGGTGATCGGGACAGGCGGCCAGTCCTCGCGCGGCACAGTGTCAAGGCCGGCCATCGGCGCGTCGAGCGAATGTCTCAGGATCAGCGAGCCCAGCTTTGGTACGCCAATCGCGTAATCCAGTTTACCTGCGGCCAGGTTGGGCCAGCCGAACAGGTACAGCGGTGCGCCGTCCTTATGGCTGTCGAAATGGCCTTCCATTGCCATGATCTTAACCGGCTGGTGCTCCAGCGTATTGAGCCCGTGCTGGTCGCCAGCAAAAATCTGGATTGGCGCTACGATCGTCGCCATCCACATCGCCATTGAGAACATCACGCGCGGGCCGGCCAGATGCTGGTCGCGCAGCAGATGCCAGGCACCCACCCCGCCGACTACGAAGGCGGTGGTGAGATAGGCTGCAAGCACCATGTGCACGAGACGGTATGGGAAGGACGGGTTGAAGATCACCTTTAACCAGTCTGCCGCAACAAACTGGCCTGCATCATCGACGGCATGGCCGGCCGGCGTCTGCATCCAGGAATTGGCGGACAAGATCCAGAACGCCGAAATCAGCGTCCCGATAGCGACCATCAGGGTCGCAAAGAAATGCAGCCTCGGGCCGACGCGGTCGAGGCCGAACAGCATGACGCCGAGGAAGCCCGCCTCGAGGAAGAACGCCGTCAGCACCTCATAGGCCATAAGCGGACCGATCACGGGCCCTGTCTTGTCGGAGAAGGCCGACCAGTTCGTGCCGAATTGGTAGGACATCACAATGCCCGATACCACGCCCATGCCGAAGGCGACGGCAAAAATCTTCAGCCAATAGTTGAACAGGTTGATGAAGACCTCGCGCTTGGTGACGAGCCATAACGCCTCAAGGACCGCGAGATAACTGGCGAGCCCGATCGAAAAGGCTGGGAACACGATGTGGAACGACATCGTGAAAGCGAACTGCGCCCGGGCGAGCGTCGTCGCGTCCCAACCTTCCGACATCTGCCTTCTCCTGCGTACAACAGCCGTTGTGTTCTAGCCCACAATGACGGCTCAACAATTAGTCCGTAAGGATGATAGACGACAGAAGAGTCAACTGGGGCGTACCTTGCGTTCGCCTCGACCAAGATTGCCGAAACATCGCAGCACCGGAGCAAGGAGCGCAATGTTGCGAGAAAATATCGTCCTGGGTCGGGCGCCCCCAACACTGAGGGCCAAACCATAGTCTGCCTTTTTTGCTCCCTGTTCTCGCTTCGTCTTTGCTTGGCTCACGAATTCATCGGAGACGGAACACGCATACTTGCGCTTTTCTTTTCGACATCTGTTCAGCTGGGTAAACGAGGTTCGGCCGAGCAGCACAAAATATCATTCTGGCTTGCCCGGAAAAACAAGTGCTTGATCATCTAGATTGTCGTCGGAAAGTCCGTGAACGCCTGCACGGTCGTGCATCTCGATCAAAGACGGCATTGCCGCAGCATACAACTCTGTAGACTGCGGTCGCCTCACATAAACGATCGAAAGAGCCATGATCAGGACCAAGACAACAAAAGACGCACCAAAACAATGTACCATCAAATAGTCCTGACCTGCGCGTGCTTATCACTTGATGGACAATGACGATTTCAAGGGCGCACGCCATGTTCGGCGAACGCCACAAGGACGGTCTCCTGCACGTAGCGCTCGATGACAGCCGCAGAGGCGACCGCGATAAGGACGACGCAGAGCAACGAAGCGACGAAAGCCCGCATGAAATGATGTTCCTTTTCGACTTTTTGCTTGATTACGGATAGCGCCGTTTAGTTAGTGAGTATAAACGCTTTCAGTTCGATATCGATGAACGTTCGCCCAACCTTGCCGACCGCGGCGTAAAAGTCTGCTGATCTTGTCCGTTCAAGATCATCGAAGAATTGGATCATCCAGCTTGAGACGTGTTCGTGAAAGAAGACACGCTCAGCACCAGCGTCCACTGAGACGCGCCCGCTGGCAATGGCGGCCATGACTTCGCACACCAGTGACGCGTGATCTTCCGGCTCGTTTTGATTTTGTGCCATCGCAAGGTTCAGCGACAGCAATGTTTCACGTAATTGTACCAGTGGCCTGCCATACAAGGTATGCGACATATAGTGGGATGCGTAGGGGAGCAACGCCTCTTCGCCCAAACCTGAAAAAAGGGCAAAAAACTCCCGCGCAACGGTCTGCTCATTTGACCGATGGGCCGCATGAGCAAGGTTGGCGTGCGCTACTCCCAACGGGCTTTGATCTGCCTCTATTGCTGAGATTCGACGCAAGAGGAGATCGTCAGGGCTGCGCGTCAGCAGTGCCGCCAGCAAGGCGTATTCTTTCGACCTAGCCAGATCAAGCTCGTCTTTGATCTCCACAACTACGTTCCCATTTCGACTTCGCCCGCTTTAGCACGGCAGAGCGCTACCATGGCGCTCCGCCGTCCGCGGAAGTTTGATTTCGGCCGCCACAGCTGGCGAACGCGGAGTTATACAGGGGCAGTCAGAGACCTTAAGCCCGTCACTTCGACACTGGCCAGGTAGGCGGACCCGACGGCTCGATGAGAGAGCTCGTTGGTAGAACCTCCGGCCAGAACATCAACCCATCCAGCGTCGGCGGATCTCCAATTGAGGCAGGTTCCTGCCTCACTCTCTTCTGCAAATACGCGACCAGATCGGAGCAGTTAACTCGAGCGGCCCAAATCCAGACATTGCGTCAGAATCGTTGAAATTCCACTGATTGTCGGCAATCCCGATGAAGTCGCGGATGGCTGGGTCAGCAGTCCAAGCTCGACGTAGTGCTGCACGCGCCAAGTCCTTCGGAACACCGCAGCGTAGATACGCGGAGATGTCAGTCCGATCGGAAATTGATTCGACCGCCGGCAAAACCGCTGGAGCAAATGCGCCATCGGCCTTACTTTGAAACGCGCTCCGCGCGGCCTTTTGCTGCGGTACAGAGTTATCGTGCCCCTTTATCTTTTGCTTAAGCCGCGCCCATCGAAGAAAGACAGTACCGTCTCGCACTATTCTGCCCCTCAAAAACAAGGAAGCACTAACGTATACGCTGTCGCTTGACAAAAGCGCGCTCTACGTGATGCTCGGCAACGAAACGGCTGATGATATTGTATATTCCGATCGGCATAGGCACGGCTTCCACCAGACTATCGCCTGAATCGGTAAACGCCTCGCCTTCCGCCGGATCGGCAGTAATCGCAACCAACTCTAATGGGGGATCTGACCCTGTAGGCCGAACCTTGACCCAAAGCGCGGGCGAGCCAGACGACAGATTTTCGCGGTAGCCGGTGGTTTCGGTGCGATGCAACTCGATAACAGCTTCGCCAGCGTAAAACAGCTTAGCTTTGCCATTGTCTCCGATTACGGTCCACGGTTTTGCAGACGGCTCGCCTGCGAAGACAAAAGCAGGTCGCCACAGAAAATCGAGCCATTGGCTGTTCGCCTTACGTCGTTCTATTGCGACCCCAACGACGATGCTTACAAGAGTAGTAGAGATCACCCTGTTATCTCCCTTAATCTCAGTTCGCGACATGCGAGATTTATGCAATAGACATCCCAGAAGTATGCGTCGCTCTAACTTTGCTCGGACAGATCGTGATCGAATGGGCCTACGGAGGATGCCGTCCGATCTCTTGGCATCGAATCGTGCAGGAAATCATCTGTGGTGCGGACTTTCCGACTTGGCGAACTGTCGAGCCTTGGTCCCTTTGCCACGATAAATCCGACCCTGCAGTCACCGCACATCTTTATGGCGTCCAGGCTCTGACCCGAGCCCGAATACATCCAATGCTGGCCTTCGAGCTTGGTGATTACACGCTCGATGCTACTCCTAACGCCGAACGGCTTGCCGCATTGGATGCAGCAAAACGGCTCTTCCTCCTTGAGGACCTTAATCGGCGCGCGACTAGCGCGGAAATCGATCTGGGGCACCAGCGTGATGACGTTCTCCGGACACGTCGTCCGACACAGGCCGCACTGAACGCAGGAGTCTTCGACGAACCGCAATGCCGGGCGCTCGGGGTCGTCGCGCAGGGCGCCGGTCGGGCAGGCCGAGACGCACGATAGACAAAGCGTGCAGCCCGCCGCATCAATCTCGATGGCCCCTAACGGGGCACCCGCGGGCAACGGAACGACATCGACGGGTGCAGGTGCAGCGCGGTGAAGCTCGACGAGTGCAAAACGCAACACGTCGCGCTTGGGGCCCACGGGGCGGAAACTCGTAGGGTGTGGCGCCGGCGCGTCGGCCGGAGCTTTGCCGAGCGCCTCGATCAGTTGGTCAGGATCATCGGTCGCGATGACTGAGAGGCGGTCGGGGCCAAAACCGAGCCCGACAAGAATAGGCTCAGCCAGGGCGATAGTCCGCGTCACTCCGGAGACGTCATGGCGCGGTTTTGCGCGTATCAGGAAGCGCAGCGCTGAGGCGCCGTATGCCAAAGCCGCCATGATGGTCTCGAGCCCAACCTGCGTAACTTCATTAACCGCGAATGGCAGTACGTTTGCCGGCAAGCCGGCACCGAATCGCGCCAGCGCGTCGATCAGCTGTGCACCGTGGCTCTCGTCATGGACAAGAACAACGGCCCGCTCACCGGCGGCCTGACGATATGCGATCACCATGGCGCGGAGCCTTCTGACTAGTGCGTCTTCGGGCGGCAGCGCATATGACGGGGCTCCGGTGGGACAGCTTGTTGCACATTGGCCACAGCCCGCGCAGATATTGGGATCGATCGCCACATGGTTGCCGGCAGGCGCGATCGCGCTGGCAGGACAGACGTCGAGACAACGGGTGCACCCGATCTGTTTCGACCGAGAGTGCGTGCAAAGTCCGGCGTCGAAAGCGATGTAGCGCGGTTTCTCGAAAGTCCCGACGAGATCGCGCGCCTTGAGTACAGCCCGGAGGATTGCGCCCGGACTGGCGGGGTCCGCGCGCAAATAACCGTCGCGCAGATCTGACGGAAGCAGCGCGGGCCCGCCAGTCAGGTCCAGTACAATGTCGCATACCGAACGGGCGTTGTTCCGCGATGGACCAAACGTCAGGACGCGCCGCGAGGACCTTGCAGCTTCGACGAAATCGTCGACCACCACGTTGAACGCACCCAGATGGCCGCTGACGGCTCGTATCCGACCCTTGGCGATCGGAAAATCGGCCCCGCGCGGCGGCGTAATAGAGGCTGGTGGCACGATCATCACCGTGACGTCGAGATGATCCTTCAGTAGCTCGCCAGCCTCGATCGCAGCTTCGTCTCGACCGTAGATCAAAATGATGCCGCTGCTTTCCAGCTGGACCATTGGCACTGGTGTGGTGGCTTCGGTCGCGGCGGCCAGCAGAGCTGCCATCTTCGGTCCGGCGCGATCGGAATCTCCGGACCAACCCGCGGTCTCGCGGAGATTGGCGAACTCTATCGGATTGGAGCGATCATTTTCGGCTGCTATCTGCCTAAACAGTGTCGCTCGCTCCGTGCACCCTACCGTGAGCGGAACATCTTCGTTGGCAACAGCTTTGAACCGGTCCAACTCGGTGCTGCACAGATGCGTTGTAGCGGTAACGCCACCGCGACAGGCGCCGCTGATTGTAGTTACGTCGAGCGGCATCGACCCTTCGCAGGAGCAGATCAGTATTCGCCTGTCAGATTTCGGGACGCTAGTCACGGTATCCTACTTCCTCGAAGCGCCTCATTCCGCTTGCGCTACCGACGTTTGCCTGCCTTCGGCGAGCTTTTCGGTCAGCCAGCGATCGTGGTGCTCTCGGGCCCAATTGATATCGACCTCGCCGGTGCCCATGGCCTCGAACGCGCCCTCCATACCGAGCGTGCCGATATAAATGTGTCCCAGGATCAACGCGATGAACAGGATCGCTACGACCGCGTGCGCGATCTGGGCGATCTGCATGTCCGCAATATCGGTTCCGTAGAAGGGAAACAGCAGCACGAATCCCGATACGGAGACAGCGAGGCCAGCGGCGACCGATAGCCAGTAGACAAATTTCTCACCGAGATTGAAGCGTCCCGCGGGCGCATGTTTCGACTTGATGAAGCCGCCGCCTTGCCTGACCCAGTCGATGTCGACCTTCCGGAGGAGATTGTCCTTGAAGAAGAGAACCGTGATCAGGACAAGGCCTGTCAGAAAGGCGAAGCTCGTGAAATTGTGCACGTACTTCGCGATCTGGGAAATGTCGGAGAACAGTTCCGGGCCGACCAGCGGCCGCAGCAGGACCTTGCCAAAAGTGACGTTCAGGCCCGTCAACCCGAGCAAGACGAACGACACAGCGGTCAACCAGTGACAGAACCGCTCGAAAGCCTTGAAGCGGACGATCGTCTGTCCGGAGCGCCCGGCCTCGATGCGAAGCCGGCCCATAATCAGATAGGCGAGCGCCAGCATGGCGACCGTGCCAACGATGACCAGTGCGCCGCCCCAGCGCAACAGCACCTCGTGGAAATAATCCCAGGTTCGTCCCATCGGCTGCATCAGCACGCTGGCTTTCACGTCGGGAATGTCGATCCGGCCCTGGATGCGCGGGGCCTGCTCGAGCAGCATCTTCTGGTCGGTCACGCTGGCGGTCGGATTGGGCGCCCCGTCGGGCCCGAACTTCTGGGCGAACGCTGATGCTGTCGTAACCCCGAGCAGCATCAGCAGGAACGCTATGTTGCGAATGCATGCGAAAGCCGTCATGGTGGATACCCAATCTTCGTCTCTAATCTTCGCGCACCCACCGGCAGCAAGCGCGGGTCGTTAAGTCTTGACGTCCTCGTGATAGGCCGTCGTCCAGCCCCAGGCACCGGAGCCGTAACCGCGCTTCTTGACGCGTTCCTCGTAGAGTTGCGCAATGATGTCGCCATCGCCCGCGAGCAGCGACTTGGTCGAGCACATCTCGGCGCACATCGGCAGCTTGCCTTCGCCGAAGCGGTTCGAGCCGTATTTTGCATATTCCTCGGCGCTGCCCGGCCCCTCTGGCCCGCCGCCGCCAGCGCAATAGGTGCATTTGTCCATCTTGCCGCGGGAGCCGAAGTTTCCGACCTGCGGATACTGCGGCGCTCCGAACGGACAGGCGTAGAAGCAATAGCCGCAGCCGATGCACAGATCCTTATTGTGCAGGACGATTCCGTCGTCGGTCGGATAGATGCATTTGACCGGGCACACCGAGGCGCAAGGCGCATCGGTGCAGTGCATGCAGGCCATCGACACTGACCGCTCACCGGGCTGGCCGTCGTTGATTGTGACGACACGGCGCCGGTTGATGCCCCAGGGCACCTCGTTCTCGTTCTTGCAGGCGGTCACACAGGCATTGCAGTCGATGCAACGGTCCGCGTCACAGAGGAATTTCATGCGCGCCATCGGTCCAACCTCTCACGCGGCCCTGATCTGACACAGCGTGGCTTTTGGTTCCTGCATGCCGGTGGCAGGATCATAGCCATAGGTTGTCAGCGTATTGACGCTCTCACCGAGCACGATGGGATCGGTGCCCGCCGGGTATTTCGCGCGGAGATCGGCGCCCTCATACCAGCCAGCGAAATGAAAGGGCATCCAGGCCACGCCTTTGCCGACGCGTTCGGTCACTTGCGCCTTCATCCGGGCCCGCGAGCCGTTCTCCGCACCCGTCACCCAGACCCAGCCGCCGTCGACGATGCCGCGTTCGGCCGCATCCGCCGGATTGATCTCGACATACATGTGCTGCTTCAATTCGGCGAGCCATTTGTTTGACCGTGTTTCCTCGCCACCGCCCTCGTATTCGACCAGGCGGCCCGAGCTTAGGATCAGCGGGAACTGCTTCGCGATTGCGCGGTCGACAGCGGCCTTCTGTACGGAGAAGCCGATATTGGGCACACGGAATTGCTTCGCGTCAGGCAAGGTCGGATAGTCGGCTACGAGATCGGGCCGCGGCGTGTAGATCGGCTCGCGATGCACCGGAACTGGGTCGGGAAGATTCCACGCAATCATGCGAGCCTTGGCGTTTCCGTAGGGCGAGCAGCCGTGCTCGATCGCGACCCGCTGGATGCCGCCGGAAAGATCGGTCGACCACGACACCTTGTCGGGATCAACCGGATTGATGCGCGCGATCACCTTGAGCTCCTGCGCGGTGAGATCCTTGTCCCAGCCGAGCTTCTTAAGCACGCCGAGGGTGAATTCGGGATAGCCGTCCTTGATCTCCGAACCGACGGAGTACGAGCCCTCTGCGAGGAGATTATCGTGAACTTCCCGCTCCACTTCCTGCCCGTTCTCCACCACCTTGCGCTTGACGACGCGTTCGACCCCGAACCGCGCGCGAAAGGTGCCGCCGCCTTCTTTCACGGGAAGATTGGTGTTGTAGAGAATCGGTGTGCCCGGATGCTTGAATTCCGGCGTGCCCCAGCATGGCCATGGCAGGCCGTAATATTCCCCGCCCACCTCGGGATCGTCCTTCGGCGCCCGAAGCGTTACCAGATCGAACTTGTGCTGGTTGCGCATATGCGCCTTGAGCCGCTCCGGCGACTGTCCGCAATATCCGGTCGACCAACCGCCGCGATTGATCTCGCGCAGGATGTCCTCCGCCGAAACCGCGCCGTTCTCGACCTTGATGTTCTTGAACATCAGGTCGGCAAAGCCGAGCTTGCGGGCGAGCATGTACATCGTGTCGTAATCGTTCTTCGCCTCGAAGACCGGATCGACGATCTTCTCGCCCCATTGCAGCGAGCGGTTGGAGTTGGTGCGCGAGCCATCCATCTCGAAACTCGTGCAGGCGGGCAACAAGTAGGTGCCATTCTTCCGCTCCGACAGCACCGACCACGCTGTCGGATAGGGGTCGCAGACCACCAGCATCTCGAGCTTCTCGATGCCCTTCACGGCCTCAGGCATTCGAGTGATGGTATTGACGCCGTGTCCCATGATGAACATGGCCTGCACCGGATTGGGCTGACTGATCTGATTCTTCGGCAGCAAGGCTGCGTCGAACCAGCGCGTGCTCGGGATCCCCGGGGTCTCCATCAGCTTCTTGTCGGGGAAACGCGACTTCATCCAGTCGTAATCGACCTCCCACACCCGGCACCAATGCCGCCAAGCCTCTTCAGCCAGGCCATAGTAAAGCGGCAAGGAGGTGACATCGAGACCGAGGTCGGTCGCGCCTTGCACGTTCGTATGACCGCGGAAGATGTTGGCGCCGGCACCTAGCATCCCCACGTTCCCGGTGGCGAGCAACAACAGGCAACTGGCCCGGACATTGGCGGTTCCGGTGGCGAACTGGGTCTGCCCCATCGCCCAGATCAGCGTGGCCGGCTTCTGCGTCGCGAACAATTGGGCGACGTGCTTGACCTGCGCCTCGGGCAGGCCGGTAACGCGCTCGACCTCCTTGGGAGGCCACTTTGCAATTTCCTTTCGGACTTCATCAAGTCCATAGACACGTTGACTGAGGAATTCCTTGTCTTCCCACCCATTCTCGAAGATGTGCCACAACATGCCGTAAATCGTGGCGATATGCGTGCCGGGGCGAACCCGGACGTACTCGGTCGCGTGCGCGGCCGTTCGCGTCATCCGGGGATCGACCACGATCATGTTGGCGCTGTTGAGCTCCTTGCCTTCGAGAATGTGCTGCAGGGACACCGGGTGAGCTTCGGCAGGATTACCGCCCATGAGCAGGATGGTCTTGGCGTTGCGGATGTCGTTGTAGCTATTGGTCATCGCACCGTAACCCCAGGTATTGGCTACGCCGGTGACCGTTGTCGAGTGACAGATCCGCGCCTGATGATCGGAATTGTTGGTGCCCCAGAACGCCGCGAGCTTGCGATTGAGATAGGCGGCCTCGTTGGTGAACTTCGCGGAACCGAGCCAATAGACCGAGTCGGGCCCCGCTTTCTGGCGGATGTCCAATAGCTTGTCGCCGATCTCGTCGATCGCCTTCTCCCAAGAGATACGCGTCCACCGTCCGTCAACGAGCTTGACCGGATAGCGCAGGCGTCGCTCGTTCAGCACGTCGTCGCGAACCGCAGCACCCTTGCAACAATGCGAACCGCGATTGACCGGACTGCCGAAGTCGGGCTCCTGTCCAATCCACACGCCGTTGGCGACCTTGGCGATTACCGAGCAGCCGACCGAGCAATGCGTACAGATATTCTTCCGGATCGTAACCGACGCGCCGACGGGCGGCGGTGGTCCCGCCTCTACCTTCCGCACGCTATGCAGCGCAAGTTCACCCACCGCCGCCAATGCGCCAGCCGTAATTCCCGATTGCTTCAGAAATGTGCGCCTGTCCAGCTTCCCCGATGCTTCGTCAGTCACCGCATCGATTCGGTTGGCACGCTCTGGCCGACGGTCAGACTTCCTGATCAGCACGGAAGCCTCCTATCGAGCAGGATAGCTGTTTACGCGATAGAAATTCCTGACTTCCTGTGAGTCAGGTCGATAGCGAGCCCTACGCTTCTGATCAAGATCGACAAGCTTCGCCGCAGCCGCCGTCGACATGACCGGACCCGCAGCCAATGTGCAGACACTAACAAAAGTGAGCCAAAGTATGTCACGTCGAATCAGCTTCGGTGCTTGATCATCCTTCAATGAAGTGCACTCCCCGATGGAACGACCAGCGACGGCCGAACTGAAGTAAGCGATCGACATCAATCGATATGCCGCACAGCCTTACTTCTGGAGCTACTTGGGTAGCCTCGAGCGCCCAGATAGGGAATCATATCATCGTATAAGTAGCCAACCGAGAAAGGACCGCCGTCACCATTGGTTCCGCTATGACCCTTCAATCGTCGCACGTAGTACAACTTCGTCGGATCAGACTTCGTGTCGGCTTCTATGTGGGGTGTGCCTCTTCGAGCAGGCAGGGGCGATAGGTTGATTTGACCTTCCGCGAGGATGTTTACGTTAAAGGGGCCGGCCCGTGCCGTATGTTCAGGTCTGAGAGGTCTGATTTCGGAGGCCACTAGACGAGGTTGGCTGCCGCCGTGCGGGTTCGACGGCTACAGCCAAAGACAAAGAAGCGGCTCTATGCCGCTTTATGCATGAGAAAACCGCAGATCGATCAATGGGGCAAGCGGTCGGGCAGCAATTTTGGTGCGCGCTCACCCGTCAATGGAGCGATGATCGTCAACCGGCGCTTGTCGTCTTAATCGGAATCGCAAGGGGTGCCGTCCCGGCTTCACCGGAACGGCACCTCGGATTACTAGGCAGTCATGACCAGCACGTTTCCGCTGAACATTCCACCCTTGAAGACCGGCGCTTTTTCGTCCGTCGTGAACAACACCAGATCGGCGCCGGAATTCGATGCTACCTCGACTTCGCGTTCCGAGAGGAACGCGCCTTCGCCAGCCTCGAGCACCAGATCGCCTACACGCACATCTCCCGAGAACACGTAGAGCAATCGTGTAGCTCCGAGCGCTTGGACTTGCGGTAACGATAGGGTCTTGCCACCGGACAATCGTGTATCCTGTACCCAAACTTGAGCACGCACCTCTAGCGGTGCGCCGCTCGGAGCGGCGAGGAGACGCCAAGCGTCAACGCTAACTGCTTCGCCAAAGTCATGGAATTGCACCTTCGGCTCAAGGGATGTCGCGCGAGGGCGCAGGAAAATCTGAAGGGCTTCCTGCGGTTCGCTCCCGAGGATCGTCTCCTCGTGCTGGAATGTATGGCCTGCATTCATCATCATTAGCCGATTAGGCCGGATTTCCTCACGGTGTCCGACAGTGTCCTTGTGGAGCATGGACCCGACTCGCACATAGGTGAGAATCTCGTCGTCACGATGAGGATGCATCGCTATCGTGTGCCCGGGGTGAATGCGAGCCCGATCGATCCGGCCAATAGCTCCAACGCCACTATCGCCTCTTTCAAACGTCAGGCCGGGATAGATTATCTCGAGCGAAAATCCACGATCCGGGTTGCCACGTTTTGCGCCGCGCTTCATCTTAATAGTCTTCATAGCTCAGATCCTTGGTTTCGAAGCGCTAGTGGACAATTAGCGCTCCTCGTTGCGTGTACCTAAACTATCGACGCTGTTAATCCCGAAGTAGCCTTAGGAAGCGGACAGCAGTGTCGCAAAAAGCGGGACGCGGAAGATGGAGAGACCGCTCACTCGATGGTTGGAGGGTGTCTTGAGCGTTTGAGCAGCTGCCCAATTAGGGCAACCTTGACTTGCTCACGGGTTACTTTCCTGTCTGCTCGCTGCGGTACCAGGGAAAGAGCCAATACAGCAGCATCATGAAAAGCGTGTCGGCGATAAAACCGAGGATCGCGAGCACGACGATGCCGACGAAGATGGTGTCGACACGGAACGACAGCGCCGACATCTGGATCAGATAGCCGAGGCCGGCCAGCGCGCCGGCCAGCTCGGCCGCGACCAGCACCGTGAAGGAGATCGACAGAGCGACCCGCATGCCGGAGAAGATCGGCGCCAGCGCTGCCGGTATGACGACTTTGAGGAGCAGCGTACCGCGACGCGCACCGAGACTCTGGCCAGCACGGATGAACAGCGGATTCACGCCCTTGACGCCGAGTAGAGTATTGATCCAGACCGGGAAGAACGTCGCCCAGGCGATCAGGGACACTTTGGCGCCTTCGTTGATGCCGAACCAGAAAATGATCAGCGGCACTAGCGCGAGCGGCGGGATGGCCCGCGCCATCTGCAGGATAGGTCCAACCAGCGACTCCAGGAAGGTACTGCGGCCCAGCAGCACTCCCAAGAGGATGCCCATGCCGGATCCCGCAGCATAACCCAGCGCCATTCTGAAGACACTCGCACGAATATGGCCCTGAAGTTCGCCGGTCTTCGCAATCGCGAATGCCGAGCGGAAGACCTCGGCGGGCGACGGCAGCATGACCGGATCGACCAGGCCGCTGGTCGCGATCAAGTGCCAGAGCAGGAAGAACCCCCCGATGCCGGCGGCGCTGATGGCTGCGCTCCGGACCCTGCGCGTATCCTTCCGGATGCTAGGAGCTTTCAAGGCCGATTTCTGTTTCGAAACGGTCGTAGAAGCGAGCGAATTCGACGGAGGTGCGAGCACGGGGCTTCTCCAGATCAATCATGACATCGGATACGACGCGGCCGGGATTGGGCGACATCACCAGGACGCGGTCGGCGAGCCTTATCGCCTCGTCGATGTTGTGGGTTACGAACAGGATGGTGGGTCGTTCGAGTTCGTGAATGCGGATCAGTTCACTCTGCAGCTTGCTTCGCGTCATCGCATCGAGCGCGGCGAACGGCTCGTCCATCAGCAGGACTTTGGGCCCGGCTGCGAGCGCCCGGGCGATCGCGACACGCTGCTTCATACCGCCGGACAATTGGGTGGGGTAGCGGTCGGCGATCTGCCCAAGATTGACCAATTCGAGATAGTGCATGGCCCGCTCGCGCCGGGCCGACGCGCTCATGCCGGCAATGCCGGGTCCGAACTCGATGTTCTTGAGCACGGTCAACCAGGGAAATAGCGAATAGTCCTGGAATACCATACCGCGATCCGGACCGGGGCCGTCGACAACCTTGCCGTTGACGAACACATAGCCGTCGGTCGGAACCAGGAAGCCGGCGATCAGATTGAGGAGCGTGGTCTTGCCGCAGCCGCTCGGACCGAGCAGGCAGACGAACTGGCCGAGCGGAATGGTTAGCTTTACGTTGCCAAGCGCAAGTTGCTTCGGGTCGAACCGGAAGGTAACGGAATCGACGTTGATGAAGTTGGGAATCGCGGTGAAGGCCGGCTGCTGCAAGGTTTGCGCCATCATGTCTTTCTCGCGTCGGCCAGCAGGGTGGGATCGAGGTAATCCGCGTATTCGGGGACCGGCGATCCCGGACGGGCAATACCTTCGGCCAGTGCCCAATTGGCCTCGTCGATCATTTTCGCCTTCATCATGGGAACATCCAGCGACAAACCGATCTTCATCCGGCTTATCGCGTCGGCAGCGACCGCGGGATCCATCTGCGAGAACTGCGCGCCGATCCGCACAGAATCCTCGCCGTTGGCCTTGATGAAGGCGCAGGCCTGGTCCAACGCGCGCAGCGCCTTCACCAGCACCGGACGCCGCTCCTGCAGCGTCTTCTCGTTGACGATGATCGAGGCAAAGATGGCGTTCAGGCCGGGCTCGGCAAGGCGATGAAACTTCTTGCCTTCGAGCTTGGCCGCCTGCGTC
Organism: Bradyrhizobium sp. NBAIM14; assembly: GCF_020193895.1. Taxonomy (NCBI): domain Bacteria; kingdom Pseudomonadati; phylum Pseudomonadota; class Alphaproteobacteria; order Hyphomicrobiales; family Nitrobacteraceae; genus Bradyrhizobium; species Bradyrhizobium sp. NBAIM14. The sequence continues at coordinate 112,995 of NZ_JADYVQ010000013.1, forward strand.
AGGAAAGGCTCCTGCCAGACGAAACCATCGATCGATCCGCCGTTGAGCGCGGAGATCATTTCGGCCGGTCCTAGCCGTACGATGGAAAGATCCGACGGGGTAAGATTGTATTTCTTCAGCAACAGCGAGAAGTAATATTGCGACGGGTTGGCCTGCACTACGGCGATCTTCTTGCCCTTCAGGTCGGCCGGGGTCTTGATTGCGGTCGAGCAGGCCAATTCCATGTTCTCAACTTGGTTAAAGCTCGCGATGATCTTGACCGGCGTCTTGCTGAAGGCACCGACGCAAACCGACATTTCCGTCGACACACCAATGTCGGCGGCGCCGCCGGCGACGGAGATCAGGGTCGCGGTGCCGTGCGGCGAGGGAATGGTGGTCGGCGCGATGCCCTCGGCCTGCCAGAGCTTGCGCTCATAGGCGACGAACAATGGTAGCCATGCCACCGGTAAATCGTGCGCTATACGCAGCGGCGCGGCATCATTGGCCGATGCGGTGCGCAGCCCGCCCGCAAATGCGGCGAGCATCATCGCGCTCACCTGACGTCGTGTGATGTTCACGTTCATCTTCAAGTCCCTCGACAATCGCGTGAATCCGGCCGACCCGGCGCGTTCTTCCCTGACAGACATCGCACTCTTGATGGCGGCGCGACTTGAAGATCGATGACCATTCTCGACCTCAGAGATCGAGAACGAGCTTTTCGCTAAGCGGGAAGCCGCAGCACAGCAGCGCTTCCCCGTCTTTCACCGGCGCGACCGGTTCGAAATCGTATCCGACCTCGCCGGAGATCACCCGGGCGGCGCAAGCGCCGCAGGTGCCTGAGCGGCAGTCGCTCACGACCGGCAATCCCTCGGACTCCGCGAGATCGAGCAGCGAGCCGGAACCGTTCATTTCCAGCGATCGAGCCGACCGCGCGAAGCTGACGCGCGCGTGATCGGGACGGCGCTTTCGATCCGCGCTCGCTGCGGCGCCGGAAGGCACGAATGCTTCCGTCATGACGCGAATACCTGATTGCTCGATCTCGCCAATCCAGCGACTGACATTGGCCATGAAGGCGATGGGGCCGCAGATGTAGACGTTGCACGCGCCGAGCAGCGCAATCGTCCGATGGATCAGATCTCGATCGATGCGACCGACGCTGTCATGCGTGACGCCGATCCGGTCTTCCGCGCCCGGCCGGCTGAAGCGCGTGTGAAACGATACCGACGGATGCCTTGCACGGATGTCGGCCAGTTGCGCCCTGAAAGCGTGATGGCTGGAATCCCGGGCGCAGTGGATGAACGATACACCCTTCGGCACGATTCTGGCGCCGTTATTCGTCGTCGCCGCCTGCAGCATCGCCATCATCGGGGTGATGCCGACTCCGGCCGAGATCAGGACCAGCGGCAGTCCGCTGGTGCTTTCCAGTTGAAACGAGCCGCGAGGACCAAGCACGTTGAGCCGGTCGCCGGCCTTGACGCGCGTGTGCAGCCACTCCGAGAACCCGCCGGTCTCCCGTTTGACGCTGATCTGCAGGTGGCCGTTGGCGATGGCCGAAATCGAATAAGGACGAGACATCTTTCGACCGTCGGCCTGAGCGCTGATGACGAGATGCTGGCCCGGCTGAGCGGCCGGAATTCCGCCTCCGTCAGCGGGGGCGAGTTCGAACGAGCGGATCGTGGCACTCTCGTCGATGGTCTTGACGACGATGAATTCCCGGAATGCAGTCTTGCGCGCAGCAGCCTCTCCCGCGAGCGCTGCCGCCTGCACCTGGGCGCGCCAATTGCCGGCGAGTTCGGGCAGAGCGGCCAACTTGCGTAACTCAGTCGGATCAGCGTCGGGCTGAATGCTGAGGTCGTTGACGCGGCGGATGCACCATTCCGGATGCAGCCGCTCGAGAAGAACTGCCTCGTCGCCCTCCGCGATCGCGCCCGGCTCCAGCACGCGATAGTACCATCCGCAGCGGCCGGTCTCGACTAGTCGTCGCGGCAGACGCAGGTCGTCGAAGCGCAGCGCCAGTTTGAAGCACGGTTTCCGTGGCCGCGTGACCTGAAGGATGGCACCGCCAACGCGAACGATGTCGCCGATGCAGACATCGGTTTCTTCCCATCCGTGCATGGCGAGGTTTTCGCCCAATGCGCCGCTGCCCCACAGGCCTGCATGCTCGGGAAACTCCGCTATCCAGCGATCGTAATGCGAGCAGGCATAGGCGTAGATCGCCATATCCGGGCCGCCGTGTACCCTCCGATCAGCCTGTTCGTCGCCCGGCAGTCCATCGATACCAGCCTCGATCGATTTGCTCACCCGTGTCTTCACGAAACCGCTCGGTACGCGCCCGTCGCCAAGCGGTGCAGCGCGGCCAACGTAGATTCCCTGTATGCGAGCGTTAGTCACGGGCGTTATCCAACACGGCCATCACCAAGTGCCATTATTCCGCCGCCTGCGGCGAGCGCGACCAGACAATGTCGGCATCATCGGTGAGGTCGAGACCGACATGCTCGCGGCGGCCACGCACGGCCGAGAACGTCACGGGATCGTTGGTGGAGCGATCGACCGTCAGGTCGAAGATGTCGAAACGGTTCATATATCCGGCGAGATCGTGGAACTGCTTCTGCACGATGCAGTCGTTGACGTCGATGTCGGCGTAGAGGATGCCCTCGTCGTCGCGCAACACCGGCGCCTTCAGCTCGGCACTCGGGCCCATGATCATGCTCGGGTTGCGCTCGCCGGCGTCCATAGCCTCACGCAGCTTCATGTCGCCCTCGGCGAGGAGGTCCTTCGCGGTGTCCGTGAGATACATCGATGCAGCAACGGTGAAGACCTTGGCTTCGGTGCAGTGCGCCTCGGTGCGGATGCGGACGCCTTCGGCGAGACTCATGCCGCCGCCGTTCAGCCAGGTGGACGGGTAGGTCGCGATGTGCACCTGTTCGCCCTGCGCGATCAGGGCATGGCGCGCCAACGGGTTGCAGTTCTCCGCACAGATCAGCCCGCCGATGCGGCCGAGCGGCGTATCGACCACGCGGAGGCCGGCGCCGTCGCCGTTCGCCCAGGTCAGCTTTTCCATGTAGGTTGGCACGATCTTGCGATGATGGTTCAGCAGGCAGCCGTCGTTTCCAATCAGGATGTTGGTGTTCCAAAGGCAGCCGATGCTCGCCGTGGTTCCTTCGTTGATGCCCATGGAGATGACAACGTCGCGTCGCTTGGCAAGCTCCGCGAGGCGACGCACCTCCGGTCCCGGCACATGCACGGCGGCCGCAGCTAGACGTTGGAAATATCCATGGTTGAGGCCGGGTGCGCGCAGCGAGTGCCAGATCGGAAAGCATGGGATGAAGGCTTCCGGGAAGACGATCAGGTTGGCGCCGTTGTTGGCCGCCTCTTCGATCAGGGAGCAGGCCTTGTCCACCGTCTTCCTGGTATCCAGAAACACGGGACTTACATGCATGGCAGCGGCTTTGAACTTTGGGTAGGTTCGCATCGCTGCGCCTCCTTTTTCCAACAGAAGATGCATTCATATCGGCGAAAGAAACGCGGAAGCTCAAGTCCAAATAGTCCGCTGCTAGGGCAGCTTTGTTGAGCAAAAGCGCCTTATCACGCAGTCAATTTTACTTATGAGGTGACAGACACCTGCGTCCGAGAGAGATCAGCGCCCCCTCAAGAAGATGCAATACTTTGGGAAATCGGACGATCCGGTCAGTTGCGGTAACGGTCGAGTTGTTTGCCTATGAGGGCCTCCTGCGCGACTTCTACGAATGCCCGAATATTCGGTGAGATGGGATCGCGCTCGTGTATGACGAGACCGATCGTCGCAGTCGTCGCGGGATTGACGATGGGTATCGACCTGATGAACAGCCAGTCGCCCAAAAGATAGAAGTAGGAATGCGGTACGATAGTCAGCCAGTTCCCTGTTCGCATGTGCGCGAATAGCCCCAGACTGCAATTGGTTTCAATCACTGCCTTTGGCGCGACGCCGACGCTCGCGAAGATTCGATCGATGATGATCCGGTTGTGAAGGTTGGGGCTGAGCAGGCACAACGGCATCTCGCCGACCTCCGCCCAGTCGATCGATTTCCTGTCGCTAAGAAAATGGTCCTTCGGGACCAGCAGGTAGTAGGTCTCGTCATAGAGCGAGTAGGGTCGTAGACCGCCAAGTGTCAGGCCGTCCAGGTAAGTAACGCCCACATCATATTCGAACTCCTTGAGGCCGCGCTCAATCTCCGGCATCGTCTTGCATAGAACTGAAATCGTGATGCCGGGATAACGTTCTGCGAAGGGGGCCGTCAGGAGCGAAGTGATCGTCATGGCGACCGGAGACAGCGCAAGGCGCAGACTGCCCTTCAATTCGGTTGGGTTGTCGTGCTGGCCCGCATTCAACAGCCGGTCGTGGTCGGCAAGCGATTGTCGCGCCCAGCTGAGAATTGCTTCACCCTCCCGCGTGAAACCTTGGAATCCGCTTTGATCCCTCAACACGATCGGTGCGCTGAAATGCTTCTCCAGATGCTGAATGGCTTGCGAGAGGGCCGACTGGCTGATTGCCAAGGTACTCGCCGCCCGTCCGAAGTGCCGCTCCTTGGCCAAGGCAACCAGGTATTGAAGGTGCTTGAAATGCAAGTCGGTCTCCAATCTTGAATGGCTACTTCCTGTTGCACTTTCGCCCACTTTATGGGGTTCGAGCAAGTCTCCGGCGCCGTGGCCCTGCCGCACGCCGAGCAAGCTCTTTGACTTGCGTCGATCTGCGGGCTGGACGTTTATTGAAGTTGCGTCGAAAGTCCGCAATGAACATCAGGAACCGTTGTCGCGCCCGTCATACGGCGGCGTCGACAGAACATCTCGCGTCTACTCCCTGTGGGACCGAGCGGCCCCTGCAAAGAGCCTGTTTGCAGGGACGCTCATTCCGCATCCAATCGTATCAAGGTCTTTCCGATCGTTCCCGACTCCACAGCAAGATGACCTTCGACCGTCCTGCGCAGCGGCAGAATCAGTCCGATTTTCGGGTTGTATACCTTCGTCAGTAGGCACTCGCTGATCTCGCGTATGGCCATCCTCTTCGCACTCGTAGGCATCGTGTAGACGTAAACGAAACGGACTGCGGCGTTGCCGAGCATGGCCGGCATCGTCGGGAGTAAGATCGATTCCTTGGGATTGTGCGTCGAATAGGCGGAGATGGAGCCACCGCTTGCAAGACATTTCAAATCCACATCCAAGTTGGCACTGAGGTCTACTTCGACAATGCGGTCGACGCCTTCGCCCCTCGTATGGCTGGTGATTTCGGTCTCGACAGAGTCGGCAGCGAGGTCGATCACGAGATCGGCCCCAGCCGCGCGCGCGACCTCTAACTGCCCGGGGCGCCGGACGGTGGCGGCCACCCATGCCCCCGCCCACTTCGCAAGTTGTATTGCGCCGGAACCGACCGCTCCTGCGCCGCCCTGTACCAAGACGCGACGCCCGCGAAGTTCTCCACCGGCAAAAAGGCATCGATGCGCCGTCATAGCCGGAACGCCGAGTGACGCTCCGATCTCAAAGGAGGTCTCATCAGGAAGCGGAACGGCATTGTCGCTGGGCACTGCGACGTACTCGGCGGCAGTCCCTCTCGCACGGCCCGTCTGAGCTTCGAATATCCAGACGCGTTCTCCAACTCTGCTCCGCGATACGCCTTCACCGACGTCCTCAACGACTCCTGCGCCATCTTGATGCGGCACAATCAGAGGGAAAGGCATCTTGAATGCGAACCCGCTTCGATTCTTGATATCGCTCGGATTGATGCCGGAAACTTCGATTCGCACGAGAACCTCTCCTCGTGCGGGCACCGGCTTTGGTAAGTCGCCGAGCTCTAGAACCTCTGCCGCTGCACCCTGGCGCCTGTAATAGACCGCACGCATTCTCAACTCCGTACGTTGACAACTTTCAATCCACGCAATCATGGCGCCACAGATCCTGCGCGGTAGCACGCGCATCAGCACCGTCGGACTCTCAGATTGGTGAACCGACAGAACTGATGATCGGCCAGCAGGGTGCTGTCTTCGGCTCGCAGCAGAGATTCGAGGCCATTGGCGAACAGGTGCGTCATAAGACTCTTACATCGAGACCTGCGCGTATCGGCGAAAGCCCACAATCGAAATAGTCGACGTTGGCGATTGACACGCCGCCTCGAACTGCTACAGCCGCTAAGAATATGACGGGTTTGAAGCGTCGCTCAATTGAGTTGTGCCGGCCCGACCGACGGACCGGCACAGCCTTCCTGCCTTGCTTTTACTGTGCTCGTGCCGAATGATGTCACGCCTGCCCTTTTATCGAAAGATAGCCAGCCAGATTGTAGCCAGCGAACGGCAGGTGATCCCCCATAAGCTTGGCGTGCGCTTCTCCTGTAGAGGATTGCCAGGTACCCAATAGTTCGGCGCCAACCGCGACCCAGGTGATGGGATTGACGCCGGCCTGCACCATCCGCGCGATTGCCGCCTCCTCGACCAACTTGCTCCAGGTCCCGGACGCATCCAACACGGCGTACACGTCGTATCCGAGCTCAAGTGCCGAAAGCGCCGCAAACGCGACGCAGACCTCCGTAGAAATGCCCGCGATCAGCAGCTTCTTCCGACCGGTCGCCTTCACCGCCACCGCGAAGTCCTTGTTGTCGAATGCGTTGATCTGGCCCGGACGATGAACGATCGCTGCCTTCGGAAGTCCTTGTTCGACAACCGGCATGATGGGACCGTTTGGTCCGTCCGCCGCGCTCGTGGTGATCACTGCCGGCAGATTGTAGATCTGCGTAATCGTAACCAGCGCTTTCACGTTGTTGATGAAATCGGGAGGGCTTTGCGTCTGTACGCCGTTCGCAAGTCCGGTTTGATGATCGACGAAGAGTACCGCCGCATTTTCGGCAGTGAGGCGCTCGTAAGACATGACATTTCCTTTCGATGTTCGGAGTGATTCCGGATGCCGAAATCATTCTCAAACCGAAGATGTCTGCGTCCCCGTCGCTCAACTAGCCACCCGCTTTGATACGCCGCGTCTCCAATACGGGAACGCCGGACGAAGCTGCTTATCCTGCCATTTCGTCGGTTTCCGATTGCGCACGCACCCTGCCATAACAGACGGAGCAAACAATTCTTGCGATTTCAGCCACTTAAATCTCACGATCCATCATTGCGGTGGCGACAATGATGAAGTGCTTAGGATGATCGTTCTCGGGGCCAAAGAGCTCTGTCAAATTTTCCCCCGTTGATCGGGAGTTGAGCCTGGTCACTCACGCAGGAATCACGATCATGAAGCTTTACTATCACCCCCTCTCCGGTCACTCGCACCGCGCACGTCTTTTCGTCTCGCTGCTTGGACAGCCCTTCGACCTGATCGAAGTGGATTTGAAGTCCGGTGCCCACAAGACCCCAGAGTTTTTGGCGCTGAACCCCTTCGGGCAAGTCCCGGTGTTGGACGATGACGGTATCGTCATATCAGATTCAAATGCGATACTCGTGTACCTTGCCAAGAAATCTGGCAAGGCGGAATGGCTCCCCGAGGACCCGGAGGGAGCAGCAGCAATACAACGGTGGCTGTCTGTAGCCGCCGGCGAAGTGGCGTACGGCCCTGCCGCGGCGCGCTTGATAACTGTCTTTGGCGCGAAGTACAGTCCGGAAGACGTGATCGGAAGATCCCACGTGCTCTTGAAAAGGCTCCAAGATCATCTGGCCAACAGAGATTGGCTCGTGGGAGAGCGTCCGACGATCGCTGATGTCGCGTTGTACAGCTATGTTGCACGCGCTCCTGAAGGCAACGTTGACCTGTCCGGCTATCCAAAAGTGAATGCCTTCCTCCAACGCATCGAGTCACTGCCCGGCTTCGTTCCCTTCATCAAGACACCGGTAGGCCTTTCAGCCGCGGCTTGATTGTTGGACGGGTGCGCGCCTCCGGGCGCGCCCTTTATCTCGAATTGGAGATGCAAGATGATTGGTCGGCTATCGATAGCGAAGCTGGACACTTGGCACGCAGGCGAAAAGGCGATCCAGGAAAAGACGGGGGTCGCAGAGCGGATGGAAGTCGCGGGCCGGCGGGTCGTTCGGGACTACATGCCGGACCAGCACCGGGAGTTCTACGCCCAGATTCCGTTCATGGCACTCGGTAGCGTCGACCTGAGGGGTGATGCATGGGCGACCTTTGTCACGGGTCGGCCGGGCTTCGTGTCGTCGCCGAGTTCGCGCACACTCACGATCGATCTGCAACCAGATCCGAGCGATCCGGCGAGCGTTGGAATGCGCGATGGCGATGCGATCGGACTTCTAGGCATCGAATTGAACACCCGCCGCCGAAATCGCGTGAACGGAATTTTGAGAGCAACTGCTGGAGAACCGCTCGGATTCGATGTGGATCAGAGCTTTGGCAATTGTCCTCAATACATACAGCTCCGGGATTACAGGTTCGTCCGCAACCCCACGGAGCACTTCGGTGGCATCGTGGAGGAGAGCGCTGAGTTGGATGCATTCGATCGCGACATGATCCAAGCCGCCGACACGTTTTTTGTCGCCTCCTACATTGAGCGCGAGGATAGGCGACAGGTCGATGTTTCCCATCGAGGGGGCAAAGCTGGCTTCGTACGCATCAACGATGACGGAACGCTCACGATTCCGGATTTCAATGGAAACTACTTCTTCGCGACCCTTGGCAATATCATGATGAACGGCAAAGCAGGTCTGGCGTTCGTCGACTTCGAGACCGGTGACGTTCTTCAGCTCGCGGGGGACGCAAAGGTAATACTCGACTCTCCTGAAATAGCTGCTTTCCAGGGCGCTGAGCGCCTATGGAGTTTTCGCGCCCGCAAGGTCATCAGACGGCGCAACGCTATCGCGCTCCGTTGGACGTTCCAAAGAGGCGGGTGGTCTCCGGCCTCCCTCATGACCGGCGACTGGGAAGCGGCCGCCGATCGGTTGCGCGCGATTGAGCTCGCAGCAAGGTGGCGGCCCTTCAGAGTGACGAAGGTTGTCGATGAGAGCACATCGATACGATCATTTTACCTTCAGCCTGACGATGGTGCCGGTGGCCTGCCCCCATATCGGGCTGGCCAGCATCTTCCAATCAGAATCAGGCTGTCCCACACCGACAAGCCCGTCATCAGGACGTACACGCTCTCGGTAGCACCGTCCGAAGGCGTGTATCGCATCAGCGTGAAACGCAGCGGCACCGTATCTAATTATCTCCACGACGCTATCCGGCTCGGCGACCTGATAGAAGCGCGGGCGCCGGACGGACACTTCACGATCGACAGCGGTCAGAAGCGACCGGCTGTCCTGATCGCAGGCGGGATCGGCATCACGCCGATGTTGGCGATGTTGAGACATGTCGTCTATGAGGGCCTTCGTACCCGAAAAAGCCGACGCACCGTGCTCTTCCAGGCGGCACACTCGAAGCGTGATCTGCCTTTTGGCAAGGAAATCGACGAACTGATGAAATCTTCCGGCGGTTCGGCAAGAGTTGTCCGCGTGCTAAGCGACATTGAGGGCGCAGAAGAAGGGGTCGATTACGATGCGAGCGGCCGGGTCGATATCGGATTGCTTTCTCGCTTCCTGCCATTTGACGATTATGATTTCTATCTCTGTGGTCCACCTCAGTTCACGCAGTCGCTCTATGACGGTCTGCGCAGGTTGAATGTTGCCGACAACCGCATTCACGCCGAAGCTTTCGGACCTTCGTCGCTGACGAGATCTCGTGACGCCGACGCAGTGGTTGTCGAACGTCCGCCACCATCGACGCAGCCGGTACCGGTCGTCTTCACCAAGTCGCTGAAGGAAGCACGTTGGACACCGAAATCTGGAACGCTGCTCGAGCTGGCCGAAACTCGGGGACTCAGCCCCGATTTCAGCTGCAGGACGGGAACGTGCGGCACCTGCAAGACGAAACTCTCGAGGGGCACGATCACATACGTCAAAGAGCCTACCGCCACCGTCGCACGGGACGAAGTCTTAATTTGCTGCGCGGTGCCGGCACAGCCAGGCGGCGATGAAGTTGCCGTGATCGAACTCGCGCTTTGAAGCACATATCAACCGACCGTAACCGGCAGACAGGCTCTTGAGAGGATACAATGTGAAGATCGCTATCGCGCGATGCCGGAAACAGAGATTACTGTCCCTTCGATCGACAGTACCGCCGCTCGAGACGCCTTCGCCTGCCGCCCACAGGGTAACATATCGTCCTTTAACCCGGAGAAGCACCTATGTCCCGTCCACCGCTTCCGCCCTTCAACGAACAGACTGCCATCGAAAAGGTACGCCTTGCCGAGGACGGCTGGAACACCCGCGACGCCGCGAAGGTAGCGCTTGCCTACACGACGGAGACGCGATGGCGCAATCGAGCTGAATTCCTGACGGGGCGGGATGAGGTGCAAGCGTTCCTCACCCGCAAGTGGAACCATGAGTTGGACTATAGGCTTATCAAGGAGCTCTGGGCCTTTTCTGGCAATCGAATCGCGGTGCGATATGCCTACGAGTATCACGATGACAGCGGTCAATGGTTCAGGGCCTACGGCAATGAGAATTGGGAGTTTGCCGACGACGGTTTGATGCGTGTTCGACACAGCAGCATCAACGAGCATCCGATCGCCGAGGAAGACCGGAAGTTCCGATGGCCACTTGGACGCAGACCCGACGATCACCCGGGGCTCAGCTATTTCGGCTTTTAGCCTCGCTTGAGGATACCACGATGTCCAGCTTTACTCTCGACGATCGGGCGCGAATTTCGATCGAGCTTGCTATAACCGCAAGAAGCAAAGATGAGCCTCGGCTCAGGCGCCAAGAGGAGAGCTTGCGAGGCCTTGGGATGACCGGTGCCGAGATTGATGCGGCCCGTCGTGGAACGAGTTTCGATGCTAGGACATCCCTTGTCGTTGCTTTTGCGGTGGCGCAGAGAGACGGGGATATCGCGACCATAGGCATCTTACGAGAACGGATGCGTAGGGCGGGCATTGGCAGCGAGATCATTGGCCAGATCGAGGAAATCGTCCGAAGGGAAGATCGCGCGCCCTGTGGCCTGACTGACGCGGGCGCCTGATCGGAAAATGTCTGGAGCGAAGGCATTCCGGATTCTCCGACCAATCATGAACGAAGGGGCGCGCTGAACGCCCCCTCTTTTTCCTTCAACTCGCCTAGGTTTCGCTTGCGAGCGCTACCTCGTCTTGGTGCGACTCGTAAGCAAACTCGGGAGTCGAAGCCTTGCCGCTAGATGCCTCATTCTTCCTATGCCGGCGGTATGCCCGGCGGGTTTCGACTCATAGAATGGCTAAAGGCGCGCGCCGGCGATGTTGGGGGCAGTCGTCTCCCGTCACGACGAGCCAATCAGCCGATATATCCACGAGGAACCGATAGGAGCCGGTCAATAACTCCAATGTATAGATGGAGCTTGTCTCCGAGTTCAGCAGGTAGGAAGGAGCTAAAAGAGAGGGAAGGCCATGGATCGCTGGCAAGCGATGCGCATCTTCGTCAAAGTCGCTGAGGCTGAAAGTTTCGCGGAAAGCGCCCGGCTTCTCCATATGAGTGCGCCCGCAGTGACCCGGGCGATCGCAGCCCTCGAGGAAACGATAGGTACTCGGCTGTTCGTCCGCACGACCCGCTCCGTCAAACTTACCGAATCCGGGACCAGATATTTCGACGATTGCCGTCGCATCCTGTCCGACATCGTCGAAGCGGAAGCGGCTGCCTCGGGATCATACGCAAAGCCATCCGGCACGCTAGTGGTCACCGCTTCGACTCTCTTTGGCCAGATGTATGTGCTACCGATCATGATGGAATATCTCGACACCCATCCCGGGATGTCGGGCAGGACCCTGTTCCTCGATCGCCCGGTGAACATCGTTGAGGACGGTGTCGATGTCGCGATTCGCATCGGGCATTTGCCGGATTCCGGCTTTACCGCCATCAAGGTTGGCATGGTAAGGCGCGTGATCTGCGGGGCCCCTTCCTACTTCGAAAAGAACGGCATCCCTGCCAGCCCTTCGGATCTGAAGGATCATCGCATTGTAACGTCGACGAGCGCCTGGGCCTCACCCGAATGGCGATTCGCGGGTGACGAACGCGTCATCGTTCGCCCGGCCCTGCAATGCAACACAAATGAAGCTGCGATCGCCACCGCGAAGGCCGGTTGGGGGTTGACGCGCTTGCTCCACTATCAGATCGGTCCAGCCCTCGTTGAAGGTAACTTGCAAATCATTCTTGGTGAACATGAAGAACCACCACTTCCCATTCACGTGCTCTATCCAGAAGGTCGCCACGCGCCGGCAAAAGTGCGGGCATTCCTAGAACTTGCTGTTTCTCGCCTTCGCTCCAACCGACTCCTGAACTGATGCCGCCACGAGGACGGCGCGCGTAGATAAATCAATCGCGCGCCGCGACGTTCAATCGATGCTCATGATTCCTCCCCCAGACCATCCTGGATGTTCCTAACGTGAACGACCATGGCCTCGTGGTATTCGGTTCGACTGCTGTAGAACACCAGTCCCATGAGACCGCTTCCGATCAAAAGCGAGAAGAACACCCTGAGTCCCAATGCGATCCAACCATTGATCGACATCTGAACGTCGCTCGCAGACGTCCAGCCCAGCATGGCAACCACGATAGTAAACACCAGCAAACCAGATAAAAAACCGATAGTTGCGATCGTGCCAATGCCAACTTTTCTTCCTTGAGTCGAAGGCGCGTCGGCCACTTTCGTCTCCACACGCCAAAGCGGCCATCTTCTGCTCGGGCGGCGCCGCCCGTTCCCCTTTCCGTCGGCGACAATGCCGCTTTTCCTGGCTGAGCAGAACGGCCTCTCTCGGCAGCTCATTTACTACCGAGACCGAAAGAATGCCGGCAGGAAACTGAGACTCGAACAGCTACATGCAGCCTCTGGATGGAGAGACGCAAGGAACTGCATTCGGTGTACTGAATTTTTGATCAACGACTGCAACCAACGCGAACGATTGATAGATTGTTGATTATGCCCGTCGGCAGGCCGCTTGGCTCCGGTTGGCTTTTCGAAGGTCGAACGTCAAACTTCGCCGGGCTCGTCATCTCGTGCGCGGAACGATCTCGCCTGAGAAGGCAAAAGTATCTAGGAACCGGTACTCGTAATAACGGCGCTTGAAGCGCCAGCCGTCCGGGCTCAGGATATACTCGTCGTGATAAACAGCGAGATTCTCGTAGAAGTCGCCCTCGCCCTTTCCACGCTCTCGCTCCGTAAAACGTCCCGTGGCGCAGTCATTTCCCGTGAAGATAATGATGCCCGAGTGTGTCAGCTGTACGAAGAGAAGTTTCGGCTTGAAAAGCTCGTCGAGCATACCGCTAATGGCTTCGACTCCCGTCGCTTTGATGGAGAAAGGAGGACCGATTTCCCATACCGCATCATCGCTCCAAAGCCGCTTGAAAGCTTTCGTGTCGCGTTGATTCACAGCATCAGTGAATCGGGCCACTAGATTGCGGATCGCGAGTTCATCCTCCACCGTCCGAAGGCGTCCTTCAAAATCCGACATTCGAGTTCTTTCATCGTTCATTTCAATGGTTCCAATGTGTAGAAATGTCTCCGAGACTGGATGAGACGTTTTTCGTTCGACGACTTCGGTACAGCCGAACCTTCTTCGACTGATCTACGATCACCGCGCGGTCGAAAGCCCCGCGAAATTGCCGCTTCCCCTAGAAGCGCGCTGATCGATACTGAATGCGCCGGCGCCGAAGCCCGCGATCTGCAGCAGTCCACCGGCGATAATGACATTCTTAAAGAAGTGGACCAGCGTATTCTCGTCGGCGATGTTGCCGTGGAAATAGAATGCGGTGACGATGGAGAATACGGCCAGCAAAAGAGCAACCGGCTGCACTTTGTAACCGACGATAAGGAGGAGACCACCGACGATCTCGAGGCTGACGGCAGCTAAAAAGGCGAGCGACGGAAAGGGAAAACCTACTGCCGTGATCATTGCGACGGTCTTGCCGCAGGCGATCGCCTTGCCAAGCCCGAAAAAAGTGAATGTCAGGCCGATGAGGATACGGCCCACGAAGGGAAGATAGCGATCTGTACTCATAGTAATCCCCTGCTTCACCGTGAGGTTAGTTCCCGATCCGTTGGGCTAATGATGTGCTGACAACCCGGCCGACACTAGCCTCAATCTCGGCAACTCGCTGTTACATCAAGCGAAACAATGAATGGTCATGGACCTAGCGAGACGCGCAAGGGAGCACTTTTCCAGAAAAATCGCTGTCAAAGAAAACTTGGTAGATCACCGCTAGGTCTCTTCGCCACCCGAAGCCGCCGCAATCAAGACGACTTGTTCATCTGGGACGATGTATCATACCTAGAGATGCTTGCGACGGATGCTGAGTTCGGGCCCCACTAACAATGAATAAAAAGGAAAGGTAGCCGCCGTGAATAGACTAACAATCGCACCGACTGAACTTGAGACGCCGACCGATCTATCGACGGATAAGATCGAAAAGGTCGCAACCGTCGTCAATACGTTGCTGGCGGATTTCTTTGTCCTCTATCTCAAGACAAAGAATTTTCACTGGCATGTCAGCGGCCGGCACTTCCGCGACTATCATCTTCTTCTGGATGATCAGGCCGCACAGCTGTTTGCCGCTACTGATATCCTAGCCGAACGCGTCAGAAAGATTGGTGGCACCACGCTGAAATCGATCAGTCAGATCTCACGACTGCAGACGATCAGGGACAACGATGAAGCTTTCGTCAGGCCGCGGGAGATGCTCCGTGAGCTGATGAACGATAACAAGGCTATCACCGCCGCGATGCGTAGTGCCCACGGAACTGCGGACGATGCCGGAGACGTAGCGACCGCAAGCGTGCTCGAGAACTTAATCGACGAATCTGAGCGCCGGACTTGGTTTCTGTTTGAAGCCGGTCGAGGTGGCGATCTATGAGGAAGGAACGATGATGATGTAACCGTGCGGAGTGTTCGCTGAACCTCTGCCCGCGGTCGCTCGGCCCAACGGGCCGAGCGACTTCTATAGTTGATTTTCTCCCGACAGAATCTCTAGTGACCGCCCTTTGCTGCCATGAAGCCCGAAATGTTGTTCGCGGAGAATGGCAGGAAATCGCCCATGAGCTTGGCATGAGCCTCTCCCGTCGCCGCCTGCCAGCTGTAAAGAAGCTCGGCACCGACAGCTACCCACGTGATCGGAATGGCTCCAGCCTGCACGATACGCATAATCGCCGCATCCTCGACGATCTTGTTCCAGGTACCGGAAGCGTCGAGGACCCCGTATACTTGGTACCCTGCCTTTAGGGCCGACAGCGCGCAGAAGGCAAGGCAGACTTCGGTCGATATACCAGCAATTAGCAGTTTCTTTCGCCCGGTCTTCTTCACTGCCGCAACGAAGTCCTCGTTATCGAAGGCGTTGATCTGGCCAGGGCGATGCACGATCGTCGCGTTGGGAAGACCGTCTTTTACGACAGGCATGATAGGACCGTTCGGGCCGTCGGCAGCGCTCGTCGTGATCACCACGGGGAGCTTGTAGATCTGCGCGATCCTCACCAGTGCACCTACGTTGTTTATGAATTCTGGCGGGCTTTGGGTCTGCACGCCATTGGCAAGACCTGTCTGATGATCAACGAATAGCACGGCGGCGTTTTCTGCGGTGAGACGATCGTAGGACATTCGGATTTTCCATCTTGGATGCTGGAGCGAGATTGTAGGAAGTATTGGAAGCCCCTGATCCAAGAAAGAATTGGAGTTTGCGCGACGCAACAAGCATCTTTTGGTATGATTGAGGATGCGTCGTTTATACGTCAGGCCTAGGTTGAAGAGCTTTCTACCAACTGTCGACAGATCGGGCGGCCTCGGCGAGGCCGACCTTGGACATCCCCATCTATATATGGCCGCTGCCCATCCGGCTCACCATGTCCTACCCGTGCTCTCGCGAAGTTGAGAACGGGCCAAGTGGAGGATTTCATGGAGCCAAGTGATTATACCGACTTATGGAAGATAATGTCGTCCACCTATTTAGCGAGCGAGACCCCAAATCCGTATGCTGTATGCAGATAATGCCGTCCTTTACGGACCCGATCACCAAGCCAGCTGCGCAGCTTCGATTTCGGAAGCAGTGACGAACTTGCTCGCAAGTTTGCCGAGTGAATTCGTCTTCACGTCGATAGGGTGGGTCACCATGATGTCGGCCGGCTTCGTTGGAGGACGGGGCCCGTCAATGGGCCCACTGCGGTGACGGGCTTGGATGTTGAGCACTTCAAAGCTGGGCGCATCCAGGCACTGTATGTCTCCCTCGATGCCATGCCATCCGAGGAGTAGACAGATCGAATATCGTGCTTCACTTGGGTGAAAGCACCAGCCGCAGGATCGCAAGCATTTCTCGCTGTGATGCCGTCATCTAGGTTCTCGAGCGCCGAAGAGGCTTTCCGCAGACCTGAATGGGACCGGAGAAAACGGCCCCTTGGGCGCAACGCCAACCAGCGCCAAGACTAGCAGTGCGGCAATGGCTGCCCAAAAGCACAACCAGAAAGCATCGATGTAGGCCAGCACGTTCGACTCGCGTTGAATCCGGGCGGCGAGGCTCGCGACCGCTTGCGAGCGAGCCTCGTCTGCACCACGGGCGAAGAACTGCCTAGTTGCGGCATCAATCGCTGCCACGACGTCGGCGCCGCCGATATCGATGTTAATGCCAAGATAGTAAGAATGTATCTGCTCACGCACCCTAAGCCAGGTTGACATCAAAGCGATGCCGATCTCGGTACTCCCCAGCCGAATGCTGTGAACGTACGCGGCAACCGCCGTAGTCCGGTCGGTCCGGAGATGTGAGAAGCCGATAATGATTAAGGAAGTCAGCGCCAACGCCTGTCCTACTGCGGTTGCAAAAACGATCCCTACGAAATCGTCGCGCGCCCAATCTCCGGTGATCTGCGTACCTGAGAGATTGGCTACCGCGAAGATAAAGAGTCCAGCCATCGCGGTCCACCTGGCGTCAACGTATCTCAACACGAAAATGAGGAACGGAATCAGAAGGGCGGTGGGAATTGCCCCTGAGACCAGCAGGAGCTCCCCGACTTGCTCGGGTCGCATGCCCCGGACGGCGCCGAGGAAGTTCGGCACTAGCGAGGAGTTGGATAGGCTGGCAACGTTGAAGAGTACTACGACCACCAGCGACAAGCCCATCCCGGGCGAAAACAGCCCCTTGAACCTCGCCCAAGGCTCTTTGACAACAACTTCGTTGGCGAGAAAAGCAGCAAATAGAGCTACTCCCAAGACGAGCAGAGATATCACCGTTCCGGAGTTGCTCCAATCGAGTCGGTTTCCTTGGTCAAGGCCCGAATACACCATCGCAAGGGACGCGCCTAAGAGCATCATGCCGCCCCAGTCGGCTCGGTACATCAGCCCGCGATCTACGGTCAGCGGGGGAGTTCCAAGGTAGGCAAGCACGGCCATTACTGGACCCACAACTGTCCCCTGCCAGTAGAGCGCAGGCCAACCGAAGTGTTGTTCGTAGACTCCAACCAGAAAGTGCGAAACATCCAGGGAAAATCCGACCCTAGTAGCGTAGATGACGATGAGAGGCATCCACCAACGCGGCGGCAAGGTTTTGAAGATTATCATCATCGTCGCAGGGACGAAGGTACCGAGCAGCAGACCGTGCAGTACGGTCAACGTCAGAAGGATCGGATAATCGCTCACAAAAGGGATGGCAAACGAAACGAGCCCGTAAGCGGCAGCCGGAAGGCCCAATACCCTTCTCAATCCGAACGCCGTTGTGAGCCAAGCGACCGCCGGAGCTATAAAAATTTGTGGTGCTGTGGCGGCCGTGGAAAGCCAGGCCCCTTCGTCGAAACTCAATCCTAACCCACCACGGATATCCGCCAGTGCCACTGCGGTGAAGCGGCCGTCGATGCTCGCCGTCAAGGAAGCAAAGAGCACAGCGGCCACAGCCAACGCCGGATACGGCGCACCGCTATGCGGCTTTTCTGCTTTGGTTGCGGACATCTACGTACCGCCGTTGGTACGGATGCTCGTTTGCACGGACATTCCTGGTAGAAGATTGTCCACGTCCTTTTGTCCCTCGTCCAACTTAATGCGCACGGGTATTCGTTGGACGACCTTCGTGAAATTTCCTGTCGCATTGTCGGGCGGCAAAAGCGCAAACTGAGAACCACTGGCAGGAGCGATCCGCTCGACCGAGCCGCGGATCTGGACCGCAGGAAAGCTATCGACACTGATTACGACCGAGTGACCCACCCTCACGTTGGTCAGTTGCGTTTCCTTATAGTTCGCGATGACGTATACGCTCGGCAAGGGAACGATGCTTATCAGACTGCTGCCGACATTGACATAGTCTCCAACTTGCACCTGTCGTTCGGAGGTAACTCCATCGAATGGTGCCGTGATACTAGTATAGTCGAGCTTGAGCTTTATCGCCGAGAGCGCAGCACTCGCTGCCTTCAGTTCTGCTCCACGCTGCTTCTGCATGCTCATGAAGACCTGTAGTTGATGCTGCTGCGCTGCCACTGTCGCTCGAGACGCGAGGACGTCAGACTGCATTTTAGCCTGCGAGGCCGTCGCCTGCTCAAGTCGCTGCCTTGTTCCCGAACCGGACTGCGAGAGGGTTTGTTGTCGTTCCAGTTCCTGACGCGCCTCAATTTGTTGCGCCTCTGCGGACGCTTGAGCCGCCTTGGCGTGGAAGATCATCGCATGTTGTAATTCGATTTGGTTCTTGAGATTCTCAAGCGCAGCTTCCGCTGCCAAAACAACTGCTTCTGCTTGACCTACCTGAGCCACATATTCCGCGGGATCGATTTGAACGAGAAGGTCTCCTTTCTTGACCCGCATGAACGCGCCGATCGGCACCGACATTACCTGGCCGGAGATACGGGCGCTTAGGCGCGATATATCGGCTCGCACAAAAGCGTCATCGGTCGTTTGAATTCTTGCTCCTCCTACCCATGAATTCCAACGGGAGGTCGCCAGAACGACACATCCAATTGCGATGGCGATCGCCACGACCGGTATGGAGAGCCTGTTCAAGAGAGTGACTTGCGTACGCGGCGATGTCGGCTGCGTGGCGGAGGATTGCGTACTGGCGCCCACGGCGGGTTCAGGTACGGGCGGTGGTGGCACTGTAGCTTGATCGCTCATCCTTCTTCCGTCTTTCTCGGCCTCTTACTGCGCCAAAGCGATCCGTAGCTTTGCGTCCCTGGCTGCCTGCAGTGCTGCAGTACACGGCGCGAGCCGTGGCGAGACGGTTTTAAGCTATGCCAACGGTTGGCCGGGGAGCCTCAGAACGTGTAAGCTCCGTTTCCGACAGCGGAATGAGGCTCATGGAATTCGAGGATCTGCAGACTTTCGTCGAAGTGGCCCGATCGGGGGGCGTTTCTGCCGCGGCACGTAATCTTGGAGTCGCCAAATCCATTGTTAGCCGGCGCGTGCTTCGGCTGGAGGACGAGCTTAGCGTCCAGCTTCTGGCGCGAACTACGCGGGGAGCCGCGCTGACTGAAGCGGGACTGATTCTTCGCGATCATGCGTCGCGAGTGTGCTCCGAGATTGAAGCTGCGCGCGAAGAGATGTCCCCAAGCGGTGAACTGCGGGGCCTTCTCCGAATAGCAGCTCCGGCATCCTTCGGCCCAACTCATTTTGCGCCCGTACTCGCTGAATTGGCGAGGAAGCATCCATCGCTTCACGTCCACACTCGATACAATGACCGATATGTCGATATCGTCGGTGAAGGCTTCGATTGCGCTATCCGCGTCGGCTATCTCCCGGAATCGGACCTTGTCGCACGTCGGATCGGTTCTTTCACCGTGCAGCTGTACGCGAGTTCCGATTACGTCAGGGAGCGGGGCGCGCCGAAAACGCCAGCCGATATCGATCAGCATCAGGCCGTCATGATCGGCACCGAAACCTGGAAATTCAGTGAGGGCAAGAAGACGACCACCGTCCACCCGCAAGGGCGTTTCAAGGCGGACAACGCGCTTGCCATCGCTGAGGCGATAGCCATGGGCATCGGCATCGCTGCACTTCCCGCAATCATCGCAGAGAGCTGCCCGGTGGCGGATAAGCTTGTGCCCATCATGACGCGCTACACTCTTCCTCCCGTAGGCATATTTGTGGTCCGGCCGCCTGGACGGCATCTCGCCAGAAAAATCAGGGTCTTGATCGATTTGCTCGTTCATAAATTCGGGTAGCGCATTTTGGAAAGAAACAGCTCTTATGGCTGAGCTTGGGATCTATTTCGACATCCACTTTCCGGACAGTGCTCGCAAACTCGATTCATACTTGCTGCACGCGACCGGAGCCGAAACTATACTGACGTATAGTTTCGGCATTTTGCGCTCCAACCGAGCTTGGTCGGCCGAGGGCCTTGGTCCTCAGTTGCTGGGCTCGCTGCTGGATACGACGCTACGTTGCTCGATCATGTGTGGCATTCGGGACCGCAATCATCGGACGGCGTATTCTACAACTCTCGTCACGGTCCTGCCACGATCCGAAGCTTCTCGGCGCTCGTCCACCGCCGTCGCCCCTCAGGACCGGACAGAATTGTAACCGTCGTCACATTGCTCATTTTCTTGCGAATTGATGAGCAGATCATCTCACGTTCACGTACAATCGGGGAAGACGATCCCCACCGGAGGCTTACGCATTAGCGACAGATGATGTCTTTCTTCAAAAAGTTGGCTTGCAGTTCGCGATCGCTGCGCCCTTCCAAATGAGTGTCACTGTGCTGGAGCATATTGACTGCATCGTTGGAGCAGACGGTCATTGCCACCCATTTACGGCCAATGCGGCTTACAATGGTCACGCGTTTGCCATCTGCTTTGCACTCTCTGTTCAGGTCAATGTCCCATCCTCGAATGTGGGATGCTTCGACCAAGCTGCCTTTCCAGGTTGAGGCGGCCCTACCGAGCGGTGCGACACCGGGCTATAGCTCACGTGGACCGGGGCCGGCATTGCGCTCCGCAACCAACCGTAGGGATGATTGGCGATGCTCGCGGTCGCGCGTACTGGGGCGTGATCTCGTCGCGGCTGGAGGACACATGTATCGCCATTCCATGTCGGTTCCTATTCGTTACCGCTATGCGACGGTCGAGGGGCTGAAAGTGTTCTATCGGGTGGCTGGCCCCGCGAGCGCACCGGTCATCCTAGCGCTCCACGGTGTTCCAAGCTCGTCCCGGATGTATGATCCTTTTATGCGCAAACTTGCGCCTCGCTACCGTCTGATCGCGCCCGACTACATCGGCTTCGGCAACAGCGACACTCCGCCCCCAAATAAATTCACCTACACGTTCGACAACTTGGCGGCGTTTACGCTCAAGTTCGCCGACATTCTCGGCCTTAGGCGCTTTACGCTCTTGATGCAGGACTACGGCGGCCCCGTCGGCATGCGTATGGCCACCGCCCGGCCGGAGGCCGTCAGAGCCATGATCTTTCAAAATGCCAACGTCTATGACGAAGGGCTCGGCCTAGTATGGGAGACGCGGCGTCCGTTCTGGTCCGATCGTTCCGCCCATGAGGCGACTGTTCGGCAGGGAGCGTTGGCACCCGCGACGGTGCGCAACCGTCACCTCGGGAGCGACCCCAACACCGAGGCGTACGACCCCGATCTCTGGATGGATGAGCTCGCCTACCTGCATCGGCCCGGGATCGACGCGATCCAGGCGGAGCTGATCTACGACTACCAGAACAACCTCGCGTCTTACCCGACTTGGCAAGCTTGGCTTCGTGAGCACAAACCGCCGAGCCTTATCCTCTGGGGCCGCTACGACCAGTCGTTCATCCCCCCGGGCGCCGATGCATTCAAAAGGGATCTACCCGACGCCAAAGTCGTGCTCTTGGAGGGTGGCCACTTCGTCATGGACACTTGCCTCGATGAGGTCGCCGAAGAGACGGAGGCCTTCATGCGGTCCCTGCCCGAGGCCTTAGGATACGAATGAGTTTGTGGTTGGAGCTGCCTCCACCTCACTGCCTCGAGGTCTAAGTGAGCGGAGGGGTCCCACATACCCGTCAAACCACTTCTGTCACGCAAGCTCGAACGCGCTCCACTGCCGAACCGCGATAAGCCATAGCGGCCGAATTCCTCGACCTCAAAGTCCTAAGAAAGGGAAACAAGAATGAGGATGACTTCTGTTCCGGCGCAGCTCGTCTTAGCGCTATTCGTCGCATGGACTGCGACTGGCCAGGCTAATGCGACTAGGTCAGCCTCACAATTCGACGGAGTTTGGACCCTCCTGTTCGTTACGGAACGCGGCCTAGCATGTGATTCGTCGTACAATTTCACCGTGGACGTGAGGAAGGGGATCATAAGCCACCCCAATCTCCTCAAATTCAGGGGACGCGTGACCGCTTCGGGCGCTGTTTGGGCCTCAGTAAGCGTTGGCGAGAAATACGCGTCCGGCACCGGAAGGCTGTCAGGGTCGACCGGACGTGGTAGGTGGACCGGGAGATCCCCTGGCGCGACATGCAGCGGTTACTGGACTGCTCAGCGAGGTTGATGAATGCAGAGCGTTTGCAGGCAGGAGCAGACGCGATCAACCAACGCATCTATCGAAACGTGAATAACGGCGTCGATCGAGCCGGATTTGCGGGTTCGCAGAAGGCCTATGAAGAGGCAGCAGAGGCGTTATTTGAAACGCTTGATTGGCTTGAGGGCCGGTTGAAACGATCTCGCTATCTGGGATATGAATCGGTGGGATGATCGGCGGTTCGGACAGAGAGCGCGTCTTGTGATTCTCTGTGTGCCCGTAGGACAGAATCGAGTCGATTAGCGAACTTCAAGTCGGACCGTGGGCATTGGCACTTGGCGGTCACGAAGCCGTCGAAATCACGCCCTCGCCAGCCATCATTTGATTTTGTGAATATGGACAATATCCTAGCCGGGGGGCGTCGGCCCCCTTCTTGTCGGTCGTAATCCTTATCGTCGTCCGGGCGGCTGCCGCTCCCTTGATTCCGAACCGTTTCACGAGCCATTCGAGGTACGTTTCGGTGGCCATCAGATCGATGTCGACATCTTCCAGGGTCTTGATCACCGTTCTTGCCTTTCTGTCGTCGATGATCGCGATCACGACCTCACCTTCGGCAACCACTTCCTCCACACTGTTGAGCACCTCCAAAATGCTTCGTTCGCCTCGGCCTTTCCACGAGGGCTTCAATTCCATCGGCATCCCGGCCAACCGCCAGGCTTCCATGGCTTCGCGATATTCGTGACCCTCGTCGCATGGCTGAATCAGGTGGTTATTTCTCTCGAACCAGTTAGCAATTTCGCGGCGATGTAGCTCCCGCCGGTCTCCGCCCTCACCTGTCAGGAAGCGCTTCGTATTTAGCCATAGACCAAACGGAAACGACGGATCCAACCGGGGTCTTCACCGGATGCATACTCGTGACACGCCGGCTACAAGATAGAACAAGCAGCGCGCTTCTCACTCCCGTATTACGAGTTGCTTTGCTATCTGGAGTAAGATCTCAACTTCTTTGGCTGAAGACATTTTTATTCCAATCGGGCGGTTGCGCTCGGTTGCATGCTGAATGCCTACCATTGCGACTATAACGATCACGAACTCTGACAGAGTCCAGACCCGAAGGGCGACTGAGTCAAGCTGGCGATGTTGCGCGCCGTGACGATGGCGATCCGAACTCTGCTGACGCCGTTGTCGTTCATGAAGTTCTGCCGGAGGATCGAGAGTTTCCGCAGGAGTTTGCCGAATCGCCCGCCGGACATCGGTCGTTTTGGCGTTCTCGCGTTCGTGAGCCGGGAAGGCCTGCAATCCTTGATTCTAAGAGTTCGTCGGATCGGCGCTGAACGCGATGGCGTCCCCGTCGGAGGCGATGCGAACTTCGTCGCTGGGATCCTCTTGGCGAGCCACACGAGCCGTGCCCAGCTTCGCTGCGGCGGCTCCCGCTTCTATCGGCGCCTGCACGTCGGCGATTGCATTGGACAGGAAGAGGTCCAGCTCCCGGGCGGAGATGAAGAGCCGAGCGAGCGGCCGCTGGTCAAGCTGCCCGCCTTTATGCCGAGTCGTAATGGTCGATGGAATTGAATGTCCGGAGGGAAACGTCGGGCGAATTGCGCGAGAGAAGGAAGACCTCGACCTAGGGTTTTTGATCCGGCTCGTTCAGCCGCAGGAGCCGCTCCACGACTTCGTATCCAGGTCCTTTTCCGATGAGGGTTCCCTCTTGCTCGAGCTGCAGCTTCGAGTAGGCCTCGCCCCCTTGGCTCTCGACGACGGCGTGCTCCTCTTCGAGATTGAAGAGGTCGCGGGTCGAAATGCCTATGCGCAGCGGTTGGGACCTGAGGGTCTCGCGGATGTCGGTCATGAGGATCGTCTACCCGACCTGATCTTCCTTTGCGCCCCGGGCGGCGATTCTCAGCTCCCCGTCCCGACGGGGCTGCTGCAGCTTCAGAGCCTCGTCGCGCGGCGCGGTCATCCAGGTGTCGACCTCTTCGGGCGTCGTCAGGATCGCGGGTCATCGCCTTCGGGGGATGGCGAAAACTTCGGCGTTGGCCTCGGTCGTCAGGAAACCACAGAGATCGTTTGACCGTCTCGCCTTGCTTTGCCTTCCGGACCGATGTCCAGTTGGTCCAGATGCCGGCAAAGCATGCGAGGGGCGGCTTTCGTTGAGCGCGAACCAAAAGTCGCCCCCTCGGCCTCGTTGAACTCGCTGAACGAGTTGAAATCTCGATTGGACGAGTCATTCGTCGCAGATCCGCGCACTTCCGCACGTTGCCTTCGGCCGTCTGGCATGGCAAATTGGAGCCACCCTAGGGGCTACACCGTGGGGCTACACCAGAGACCTCTGGCGTGCAGTAAGACCTGGTTTTACGGGGCTTTCTCGAAGCCGTTTTATTATGGCGGAGAGGGAGGGATTCGAACCCCCGATAGGCTTGCACCTATGCCGCATTTCGAGTGCGGTGCATTCAACCACTCTGCCACCTCTCCTGAAGGCGCCATATTAGGAGCTGGGCCCCTGTGGTTGGGGGCGTTAATAGGCGAGGATGGCGGGCCAGACAAGGCGCGAAAGAGCAAAATCCGCTGCCTCTTTTGCCCCCGCGCGGCCGCCTCTGGAAGGAACTGCCATGGAGCATCTCACGATCTCGGCCAATGGCGCCGATTTCCACCTGGTCCGCGCCGGACAGGGAAAACCGCTGCTTTTGCTGCATGGTTGGCCCGAATTCTGGCTGACCTGGGAGCCGGTGATATCGAGGCTTTCGGACCGGTTCACGCTTGTCGCGCCTGACCTCCGCGGCTTCGGCGACAGCGACAAGCCAGGTGGACCTTACGGACCGGACGGCCATGCCGCCGACATGCTGGCGCTGATGGACCGGCTCGGCATCGACCGATTCGGCGTCGTCGGCCACGATGTCGGCGGCGCTGTCATGCAGCCGCTGGCCCGGCAGGCGCCCGAGCGGCTCGCGGGACTCTTCTTCTTCGATTTCGTCTATCCCGGGATCGGGCCGCGCATGGCCGCGCCCGATAGGCTCAACCACATCTGGTACCAGTCCTTTCACCAGATGGAGATGGCCCCACAGCTCGTCGGCGCGAGCCGGGAGAGCTGCCGGCTCTACATCAGCCATTTCCTCAAAGGCTGGGCGCACCGGACAAACGCCTTCGACGACGTGCTGGACGCCTTCACGGACAATTTCCTGAAAGACGGCAACCTCGCCGGCGGCTTTGCGCATTACCGCGCCTCGCATGCCGGGCGCGTGGCGATGATGAAGGGCGAGGCGCCCAGGCTGCCGCCGATCGCGGTGCCGACCTGCGTGCGCTGGGCCGAGCACGATCCGCTGTTTCCCTTTGGCTGGACCGACCGCCTGTCCGAGACCTTCAGCGATCTCGACCTCGAGATGTTTCCCGGCGTCGGCCACTTCCCGCATCGGGAAAATCCGGATCGCGCGGCACGCGAGATCGCCGCGTTCTTTGCGCGCATCGGCTGGAGCTGAGGAGAAAAACGGGGTGGGACCGCCAGACGCGGTAAACACTGGCGGTCCCGTGCCGCTTATTGAAATACTGGCCGTGAAGGGCGGCTTCGCCGGCCGAGTGGAAGCGACGATTCGACCCTAGCGTGCGACGGGCGGTCCGCAACGCAATCCGGTCCTTAACCTAACCGGTCAAGGTTACTCCTTGTCCGCTTTACCTTTTTTCTTCCCGTTCTCCGTGGAATCCCGGTCCTTGCCGTTGCCTTCCTTGCGGCGATTGGTGAAGCGCGCATTGCCAAGTCCGGTGCCGATGGTGAGCACGCCCCAGCGGTCAACGTCCTGCATGAACGGTACTTCCGAGAGCCCCTGCACCACGCCGTCATTGTGCATCAGGATCGCGGTGTCGTGCTCGCCAATAGCGGGGATGCCCTCGATCAGGCTCGCCGGCAGGTTGAACTTGCTGCTCTCCCAATTGCCCGGCAGATTCTGCGCGCCCTTCTCGATCGAGCCGTCCGGGTTGATCACACCGGGACAGGCGATGCCGATGAACGGCGCGAGCTTGTAGCCTTCGGCCTCGGCCTCCGTGATCAGCCCTTTCAGCATCTTGGTCAGCCGCTTCACCGCGCCTTCGCGCGTCGGCTCGTCGTCGGCGTGACGCCACAGCTCCGCATGCACCACCTTGGCCTTGGACAGATCCTTGGCTTTCTTCCAGCCGGTTTCCACCACGCCGCAGCGGATGTTGGTGCCGCCGATGTCGACGGCGAGAATGCTGTCATGAGCCTCGAAGATCCAGGACGGCGCCAGGTGCAGCGCGCCGATCAGGCCGGCCTCGTCAGGATGATGGCGGATCGGCTGCAGGTCGATCTTGAAGCCCTCGGATTTCAGGATGATCTCGGCGCGGGCGATCACGAGCTCGCCGAGCCTTGAATCGCGAAAGCCGCCGCCGACGACGATGCGCTCGGTCTTGGCCCAGGCCTTGGTCTTGAGGAATCGGCGCGTGACATAAGCGAGCTCCTGGGAGAAATCCTCGATCGCGCTGTGCACCACGGCCGAGGCCTCGGTGTCGTCGCCGATCAGGATGGCGTCCAGCGTCTTCTTGTTGATCTCCTCGGTCGGCACCTTCCCGAACGGGTCCTCCCCCGTCTTGCGCAGCGGCTTGCGCCAGCGCTCGAGCACCTCCCGGAACGCGCCCTTGCTGGCGCGGTCGCCGAGAAAGCCGTCCTCGTCCTTGATCTCGATGTTGAAGCTGTCGACATCGACCGATGGCAGCCGTTCGGCGCCATGCTGGGCAATGCCCGTTGTTTTGACCAATTCGTCTGTTGCCATGAGAGCCCTTGCCCCGCTTTCCTGTTCCGGCCGGGACAACTGCGGGGGAACCCGTTTGTTGCAAAGCCCACCCGAGATTCGGCTGCGCGCTTTCAGCGCGGCCAAAGCCTTCAAATCCGGGCGGTTTTCGCCCAGTTTTCCTTGACTTGCGGCTGTTGGCCGCTATAAGTCCCACAGCCGGCGCGGGGCGTTTCTCGCGCCGCTTGTTTTTGCTTGGGTTTTCAAAGGGATAACTCCCGCCCACGCAGACTCGCATAAACCATAGCGACTGACAAAAAGCCGACCCGGACGCTCCGCGTCCCGAGGCCGGGATTGAACACGGAGAAAGAACGATGTTCGCAGTCATCAAAACCGGCGGCAAGCAATACCGCGTCGTGCCGGATGATGTTCTCGAAGTAGGCAAGATCGAAGGCGAAGTCGGCTCGATCGTGCAGCTGAATGAAGTGCTCGTGGTCGGCGGCGACACGCCGGTGCTGGGCGTCCCGACGGTCGCAGGCGCGTCCGTCGCGGTCGAGGTGCTCGACCACAAGCGCGGACCGAAGGTCATCGCGTTCAAGAAGCGCCGCCGCAAGAACTCGCGCCGCAAGCGCGGCTATCGCGACGAGATCACGGTTCTGCGCATCAGCGAGATTCTGACGGACGGCGCCAAGCCCACCAAGGGCCCGCGTCCGAAGAAGGAAAAGGTGACGAAGGAGCCGGCAGCGGAAGCCGCCGAGTAACGCAAAACCGATCACGCCAATTCACGAATTGATGCGTGCGACGTTTTGAAATGATTCCGTCAAGGAATTGACCTAGAATTACGCAGGATTTCGGAGACGAGCCATGGCTCACAAAAAAGCAGGCGGTTCATCGCGCAACGGTCGCGATTCCAAGGGCAAGCGCCTCGGTATCAAGGCGTTCGGCGGCGAGATCGTCACGCCCGGCAACATCATTGCGCGTCAGCGCGGCACGACCTGGCACCCCGGCCTCAATGTCGGCATGGGTACGGACCACACTCTGTTCGCCAAGATCGAGGGCCGCGTTGCGTTCCAAGCCAAAGCCAACGGCCGCACCTTCGTATCGGTGCTCCCGCTTGCCGAGGCTGCTGAATAGACGGTGGACAAAAACGGAGTCCGCCGGTCCCGACTGAACCGGCGGAGTCCTAGAGATCGCAAGAGATCGAAGGCTCCAAGGGGAGGCGGGAAACCGGCCTCCCCTTTTCTTTGCTCACTTTGTTCTTTGCACTTTGACTTAGTGACTTTCACGGAGCCGGACATGTTGCAGGATTTCTCGAGCGTGACCTTGGCCGAGGCGAGACCAAGCGTCGTCGCCACCGAGCGGCTGACCTTGCGGCGGCCGACGCTGGCCGACGTCAGGACCATCGCCCGGCTCGCCAACGACCGCCGTGTCGCCGAGAACACGCGCCGCCTGCCGCATCCCTATTCGCAGGACGACGCCGCCGACTTCATCCGCGCCACCGCCGAACTCGGCAGCGAGACCGTGTTCCTGATCGAGCACGACAGCGGGCCGGTCGGCATGGTCGGCATCGATTGCTCTAAGCCCGGCAATGCCGAGCTCGGCTACTGGCTCGGCGTCGAGCATTGGGGTCGGGGCTTTGCCACCGAGGCGGCGCGCGGCGCGATCGATTTCTTCTTCGAGGAGTTCGAGGACGAGCATCTCTACGGCGGCGCGCGCGTTACCAATCCGGCCTCGCGCAAGGTGCTGGAGAAGTGCGGCTTCCAGTGGAGCGGCGTGCAGTTGCACCGCTTCCTGGCGCTCGGCTCCTCGACCCCCGTCGACTGCTTCCGCCTGTCGCGCGGGGTGTGGGCCTCGCTGAAGAGCTGGAGCAGTGCGAGGAGGGTGCGGTAGGGCGAGGCGCCGCACTCACAATTGTCATCCCGGGGCGCGCGTAGCGCGAGCCCGGGATCCATAATCCCGGAGCGCAGTGTGGGGCAAAGCGCCCACTCCGGGTCGTCGTCCAATTGCTCCCTGGGGCTATGGGTCCCGGGCTCGCGCTGCGCGCGCCCCGGGACGACGTCGTGGCTACGCCGGCGGATTGACCTCGTCGCTCTCACGCCCCAAATCGCGCTCCCGAAGATAAATGTAGAACCCGGCGCCGATGATGATTGCGGCGCCGACGAGTGTTGCGATGGACGGGACGTCGCCGAACACGACGAAGCCGAAGATCACCGCCCAGACGATCATCGAATATTGATAGGGCACCACGACGCTGGCCGGCGCCAGCTTGAGCGAACGGTTGACGCAGAACAGCGCGGTGACCGAAACCAGCCCGGCGGCGGCGAAGATCGCGAGGCTGCCCGGCGTCGGCGGCACCCAGTTGAACACCGACAGCACCGCGCCCAGCGAGAACGTGCCGAGGAATTGCGAGGACGCCATCACGATGTCGGGCGTCTTGCGCAGGCTGCGCGTGATCAGCATCAGGGTCGCGAAAGAAAGACTGCCGCCGAGCGCGATCAGCGCCGGCAGGCTGACGGTCTGCGCGGAAGGGCGCAGCGCGATCAAGACGCCGCAGAAGCCGATCAGGATCGCGGTCCAGCGCCGCCAGCCGACCTTCTCGCCCAGAAAGATTGCCGACATCGCGGTGACGAAGATCGGGCCGGCGAGATAATAGGTGATGACGTCGGCGAGCGGCAGATAGACGGTTGCGAGAAAGAAGGCCGCGACTTCCAGCGTCGACAGCACGACGCGAACCAGCTGCAGGCGCGGCCGCTCCAGATGCAGAAACTGGTGACGCTGCTTCCAGATCAGCGGCGACAGCAGGAGCAGTGCCGCGCAGGCGCGCAGGAATAGCAGCTGCCCCACCGAATAGGTCCCGACCAGGAACTTGCCCATGGCATCGCCGAACGAGAACATGAAGATCGACAGCACCATGAGCCCGATGCCGGCCAGGCGCGCGGAGCGATCGTCATAGGCGGAGAGATTCTTGAACAGGGGCATTGCGACGAGTTGCAGGTTCGGGGGCTCGTCATTGCGAGGAGCTCTTGCGACGAAGCAATCCAGAATCTTTCCGCGGAGGGATTCTGGATTGCTTCGCTGCGCTCGCAATGACGGGGAGATAGCGGCGAAAGCAGGCGAATAGAGTCGCTTGCAGTCGTTTTAATGACGGCAGCCGCCGCGACAAGCCCGCGCAAGCCGAATTGAACGGATTGTCGCATTGTTTGCATCGCGGTAGCGATAAGCGCCCAGCGACGAAAAGAGAGCTTTGACATGACCGATTTCGATCCGGCCCGGCATCGCATGATCCCGACGCAACGCTGGTTTGAGGATTTCGTCGTCGGCGAACGCTTCGTGCTGCCGAGCCGCACCCAAACCTCGGCATTGTTCGCCGCATTCCAGACCGCGAGCGGCGACACCCACCCCGTGCATTACGACGTGGAATATTGCCGCGCCCGCGGCATGCCGCATCTGCTCGCCCACGGCTTCCAGACCCTGATCCACACCGCGCCCGGCGCCGGCCTGTTTCCGTTCATGGTCGAGGACTCCCTGGTCGGCTTCCTCGAGCAGTCGAGCCGGTTCCTCAAGCCGGTGTTCGCCGACGACACCCTCTATCCCGCGCTCGAAGTCACCGAGCTGGTGCCGGGGCGCACCACCGGCGTGGTGACGCTGCGCAGCACCGTGTTCAACCAGCGCAAGGAGCTGGTGCTGGAGGGCACGCAGAAATTCCTGATCCGGCGGCGGCCGGTGGATTAAGCAAGGGGTCCAATTCGCGGAATTTCAGCCGATTTGCGGACCGATCCGGGTTGCCGCAGGGGGCCGGCTGGCCTACCTATGGCCCATGAAATTCCTTGACGAAGCAAAGGTCTATATCCGCTCCGGTGACGGCGGGAACGGCTGCGTGGCGTTCCGCCGCGAGAAGTTCATCGAATTCGGCGGTCCCTCCGGCGGCAATGGCGGCCGCGGCGGCAATGTCATCATCGAGGTCGCCGACGGCCTCAACACGCTGATCGACTACCGCTACCAGCAGCATTTCAAGGCGCAGAAGGGCGAGAACGGTTCGGGCTCGGACCGCCACGGCGCCAACGGCAAGAACATCGTGCTGAAGGTGCCGGTCGGCACGCAGATCTTCGACGAGGATCGCGAGACCTTGATCCACGACTTCACCAAGGTCGGCGAAAAGTTCGTGCTGGCCGAAGGCGGCAATGGCGGGTTCGGCAATGCGCATTTCAAGTCCTCGACCAACCGCGCGCCGCGCAACGCCAATCCCGGCCAGCCCGGCGAGGAGCGCTGGATCTGGCTGCGGCTGAAGCTGATCGCGGACGCCGGCCTCGTCGGCATGCCCAATGCGGGCAAGTCGACGTTCCTCTCCAAGGTCAGCGCGGCGAAGCCCAAGATCGCCGACTATCCCTTCACCACGCTGCATCCGCAGCTCGGCGTGGTTAATGCCGACGGACGCGAGTTCGTGCTCGCCGACATTCCCGGCCTGATCGAAGGCGCGCATGAAGGCACCGGCCTCGGCGACCGCTTCCTCGGCCATGTCGAGCGCTGCCGCGTGCTCTTGCATCTGGTCGACGCCACCTGCGAGCACGCCGGCAAGGCCTACAAGACCGTGCGCAAGGAGCTCGACGCCTATGGCGGCCAGCTCACCGACAAGATCGAGATCGTCGCGCTGAACAAGATCGACGCGGTCGAGCCGGACGAGCTGAAGAAGCAGAAGGACCGCCTGAAGCGCGCCGCGAAGAAGACGCCGCTGCTGCTGTCGGGCGCCACCGGCCAGGGCGTCAAAGAGGCGTTGCGCGCGCTGGCCGATGTGATCGGCGAAAGCCCGGTCTCCGCCAAGGCCAAGAGCGCGGCCGAAGCGGAGCCGTGGTCGGCTTAAACTCTCTCCCCAACGTCGTCCCCGCGAAGGCGCTAGGGCATGCACATATCTGGTGCGACGGATTGACTCGGGTCGAGCGCGGGGGATTCCAGAATCGGAAGTCTGTGTGCTTCCTATTGCTGCACTCCATGGTTTTGACGGGGTGCCGCGATGTTGTCACGAATTGACTGGACGCTGGGCCGGTTCGGGGATCGTCGTCTCGATAAAGGGGGGCGGCGCTCGCTGAACGCATGGTTGCAGGCAGAACTGTCTGCCTTCGGCAGCTCTCCAGGGGGAACCGCGCGCTGGAAGTGCGGTTCAACCGCTTTCTTGGCCATGAAAAGGTAACGGCGGAGCGGATCATCGAAAGCTGGAGCGAAAGCACGGTCACTGCGGTAGAAGGCCGCCACGTGCTGGCGATCCAGGACACCAGTGAGATCCACTTCAACACCACATCGCAACGCCGGCGTGGGCTCGGAGAAATCGGAAAAGGTAATAGCCACGGCGTGCTGCTGCATCCGCTGCTGGCTGTGGATGCCGACGACGGCAGCTGTCTTGGGCTTTTGAGCGGACAGATATGGACGCGCAAAGGCCGCCGCACGACCTCGCACGACGAACGTGAGCTGTCGGACAAGGAATCGCAGCGCTGGATATCCACTGCCGTGGCGGCAAGGCCGCTGCTTACCAAGGCCGCGGCGGTGACGGTGCTGGGCGACCGCGAGAGCGATATCTTTGCCCTTTATGCCAGCTCGGCTGAGCAACACTTCCACGTCATCGCGCGCAGCATGCATGATCGCAAGCTTGCCGACCGCAGCAGCCTATATGAGGCCAGCGATGTTATGGCCGTGGTGGACCGGCGTACGATCCAACTGCCTGCGCGCGCCGCGCGGCCAGCTCGCCTAGCCCACCTCGAACTTCGCTTTGACGCAATCGAGCTCGCCCGCCCGCAGAGTAAGTTCCTGCACCATCTGCCGAAAAGCTTGCCATTGGCGGTGGTCGATGTGCGCGAGGTCAATGCCGAGGCCGGCGTAGAGCCGCTGCACTGGCGGCTTCTCACCTCTCACGAGGTTACCGGCACCGAGGACGCCTGGCGCATCGTCCAATGGTACAAGCAGCGCTGGATCATCGAGCAGTTCTTCCGTGTCCTGAAGACACAAGGCCTCAAGCTCGAAAACAGCCAGATCGGATCCGCCGATCGTCTTCTCAAGTTGGTTGCGATCGCCGCCAAGGCGGCCGTCATCACCATCCAGCTTCTGCAGGCCCGCAACGGTAGTCGCCAGCTTATTGTCGCGGCCTTCGATAACCGCCAAATAGGCGCGCTCATTGCCCTCAACCAGCAACTCGAAGCCGCGAGCAAGCGACTAAAGAACCCGCATCCGCCCAACAGCCTCGCCTGGGCCGCCTGGATCATCGGCCGTCTCGGCGGCTGGGACGGCTACCCATCGTCCAAGCCGCCGGGCCCGATCACCTTCAAAAACGGCCTCGAATACTTCCACGCCGTCTCAGCAGGATGGAGCCTCAGAGATATGTGCATGCCCTAGCGCGAAGGCGGGGACCCATACCGCGTGATCTATCTGTTGCGAAGGGTCGAAGTACCGAACGACGAGTCTTCGCCAAACGACTCCCTGTGGTTATGGGTCCCCGCCTTCGCGGGGACGACAGCGGAGTCTATCGCTGCGAGCGCGCGCATCACCGGCTTGTCTTCGCGCCCGCGATAGCGCAGCATCAAACAATCAAGAAACGGCAGGGACAACGCATGGCGCGCGCGAAGAACGTTCTCTGGATCATGTGCGACCAGCTTCGCTACGATTATCTCGGCTGCACCGGCCATCCCACGCTGAAGACACCGAACATCGACGCCATGGCCAAGCGCGGCGTGCTGTTCACGAAGGCCTATGTGCAATCGCCGATCTGCGGCCCGTCGCGGATGTCGTTCTACACCGGCCGCTACATGCGCTCGCACGGCTCGCACTGGAACGGCTGGCCGCTGCGCGTCGGGGAGCCCACGCTCGGCGATCACCTCAACAAGATCGGCGTGCGCAACGTGCTGGTCGGCAAGACCCACATGGCGCCTGACATCGAAGGCATGAAGGCGCTCGGCATCCCGCCGGAATCGATGATCGGCGTGCATGTCGCCGAATGCGGCTTCGAGCCTTACGAGCGCGACGACGGCCTGCATCCGACCGGACGGCCACGCCCGAAATACGACGAATATCTGCGAAAGCAGGGTTTTGAAGCCACCAATCCCTGGGAGCACTGGGCCAATTCCGGCGCTGCCGAGGATGGCAGCTTGCAGAACGGCTGGCTGCTGGTGCACGCCGACAAGGCCGCGCGCGTGCCAGAAGAGCATTCCGAGACGCCCTACATGACGCGGCGCGCGATGGACTTCATCAGCGAGGCGGAAACGGACGGCCGCCCCTGGTGTTTGCATCTGTCCTACATCAAGCCGCACTGGCCCTATATCGCGCCGGAGCCCTATGCCAGCATGTATTCGACGGATGACATGATCCCGGTGATCCGCTCGGAGCGCGAGCGGCAGAATCCGCATCCGGTGTTCGGCGCCTACATGGACATGCGCTATTCCCGCAACATGGCGCGCGATGATGCACGCGAGAAGGTGATCCCGACCTATATGGGCCTGATCACCCAGATCGACGATCAGATGGGCGTGCTGATGAAGTTTTTAGGTGAGCGCGGCCTGCTCGACACCACCATGATCGTGTTCACCTCCGATCATGGCGACTATCTCGGCGATCACTGGATGGGCGAGAAGGACCTGTTCCACGAGCAATCGGCAAAGATCCCGCTGATCATCATCGATCCTTCGCGGGAAGCCGACGCCACGCGCGGCACGCGCAGCGATGCGCTGGTCGAGGCGATCGATCTCGCGCCGACCTTCGTCGATTATTTCGGCGGCAAGGTGCCGGGCCACATTCTCGAAGGACGTTCGCTGCTGCCGCTGCTGCGCGGGCCCACGCCATCAGATTGGCGCAAGGTGGCGTTCTCCGAATACGACTATGCCATGCAGGACGTGCGGCTGAAGCTGAACCAGCCGATCGAGCGCTGCCGCCTGTTCATGGTGTTCGACGGTCGCTGGAAATACATCCACGCCTCCGGCTTCCGCCCGATGCTGTACGACCTCGAAACCGATCCGGACGAATATCTGGATCGCGGCGACGATCCTGATTGCGCCGGCATCATCGCGCGGCTGCAGGCCGAGCTGTTCGACTGGGCGCTGCATCCCAACGATCACATCACCACGCCGCGCGAGAAGATTGCCGCCTATGCGGATAATCAGCTCCAGGTGAAGGGTGGGGTCTTGATCGGCATCTGGGATGAGAAAGAGCTCGCCGCGATCAAGGACGGGATCGCGCAGCGCGCGAAGATGTGAAGCAGCCCCTCCCCGCTTGCGGGGAGAGGCCGGAATTTGCGAGAGCAAATTCCGGATGAGGGGGACTCTCCGCGAGTTCAATTGCCAGCGCTTTCGCGGAGACAGCCCCTCACCCCAACCCTCTCCCCGTAAGAACGGGGAGAGGGAGAAGAGGCAGCCTTCAATTCGTGATCTTGTAGCCCGTCGCCTTCACGATCGGCTGCCACAGCGCGGTGTTCGCGGCGAGCTCCTTGGATAGCGCGTCCGCATTGCTGCCGATCGGAATCAGCCCGATCGCCGTCAACTTCTCCTTCACCTCCGGCTTGGCAAGCGCCGCGCTCGCCGCCGCCCCGAGCTTGCTCGCGAACTCCGGCGGGCTGCCGGCGGGAAGCCACATGCCGTACCAGGCGTCGGCAACTAGATCGATGCCGCTCTCCTTCAGCGTGGGCACGTCAGGCGCGAAGGGTGAACGTTCCGCGCTCGCGACCGCGATGATCTTCACGCCCTTGGCGCGGTGCTGCGGCAGCGCGTCCGCCAGCGTGGTGATCCCGAAGGAAATGTGGCCGCCGACGAGGTCGTTAAGGATCGGCGCGCTGCCGCGATAGGGCACGCGGGTCAGGGGAATACCGAGATCCTTCTCGAGCTTGGAGCCGGTGAAATGCGGAATGGTGCCGTTGCTCGGCACTCCGAACGAGGTCTTGTCCGGATGCGATTTCAGCCACGCTACGAACGCTTTGAAATCGGCAGCATCGATGCCCGGGCCGATCACCAGCGCGAATTCAAACCGTGCCAGCAAGGAGACCGGCATGAAATCCCTGGCCGTGTCGAAGCTCGGCGTCGCCTCCACCATTGGCAGCAGATACATGGTCGGCCCTGTTGTCACCAGCACCATGCTGCCGTCGGGGCTCGCGCCTTTCACCGCCTTGATGCCGATCAGGCCGTCGCCGCCGGTGCGGTTCTCGACCACGACGGTCCGCTGCAGCAGCGGAGCCATCTCCTGCGCGACCAGCCGGCACAGCGTGTCGCCGCCGGCTCCGGCCGCAAACGGGAAGATGATCTTCGTCAGCCCGGCCTGCGCCCGCGCACCACCCGCCTGCGCGAACAGCGGCAGGCCGAGGCATCCGGCCATGAATTTGCGGCGATCCATTCGTTTCCTCTTTCGGCCCGTTTATCGTTGATCGCCATTAGAGCCAGACGGACGGCTGACACAAGGCCGACATGCGTCGTTTACCATCCCGGCTGCCTTGCGCCGGTCACCGTCCTGCTGCAAAAGCAGGGCTCATCGGCGCCGCCTGTCGCTCCGCCGTCATTCGCATCCAGCGCCAGCACACAAGAGACATGGCCAGCCCCGAACTCAGCCAATTCCGCCGCATCGTCGTCAAGGTCGGCTCAGCGCTGCTGGTGGATTCCGACAGGGGCGAGGTGCGTGCGTCCTGGCTGGCTGCACTGGCCGACGACATGGCCAAGCTGCACAAGGAAGGGCGCGACGTCCTCGTGGTGTCCTCCGGCTCGATCGCACTCGGCCGCAGCCGGCTGAAATTGCCGCGCGGCCCGCTGAAGCTGGAAGAGAGCCAGGCCGCGGCCGCCGTCGGTCAGATCGCGCTGGCGCGAATCTGGTCGGAGGTGCTTGGCGCCCACGGTATCGGCGCCGGCCAGATCCTCGTGACGCTGCAGGACACCGAGGAGCGCCGCCGCTATCTCAACGCGCGCTCCACCATCGGCAAGCTGCTGGAATGGCGCGCGATACCCGTGATCAACGAGAACGACACGGTGGCGACCACCGAGATCCGCTACGGCGACAACGATCGCCTCGCCGCGCGCGTCGCGACCATGGCGAGCGCCGACCTGCTGGTGCTGCTCTCAGATATCGACGGGCTCTACGATGCCCCGCCGAAGAACAATCCGAACGCAAAACTCATTCCCGTCGTCGACAGCATCTCCTCGGAGATCGAGGCCGTGGCCGGCGATGCCGAGTCCGAGCTGTCGCGTGGCGGCATGCGCACCAAGGTCGAGGCCGCCAAGATCGCGACGACCGGCGGCACGCATATGCTGATCGCCTCCGGCAAGATCGAGCATCCCTTGCAGGCGATCGCCGATGGCGGCCGCTGCACCTGGTTCCTGACGCCGGCCAATCCCATCACCTCGCGAAAGCGCTGGATCGCGGGCACGCTGGAGCCGAAGGGCACGCTGACCATCGATGCCGGCGCGGTGACCGCGCTACGGGCCGGGGCCAGCCTGCTGCCGGCCGGCGTGAACAAGGTCGAGGGCCAGTTTGCCCGCGGCGATGCCGTGATCGTGCGCGGCCCCGACGGCAGCGAGGTCGGCCGCGGCCTGATCGCCTATGACGCCGATGATGCCGAGCGGATCAAGGGCCGCTCCTCCCCCGACGTGATGACCATCCTCGGCATCAGCGGCCGCGCGGAGATGATCCACCGGGATGATCTGGTGGTGGGCGGGTAAGGGCCCCGCCCCGCTCGCCGCCGGGAGACCAGTCATACCCTCCCCGCCCTTCGCAAAAGCGGGATTTCC
The DNA here is from genome assembly GCF_020193895.1 of Bradyrhizobium sp. NBAIM14. Classification (NCBI taxonomy): domain Bacteria; kingdom Pseudomonadati; phylum Pseudomonadota; class Alphaproteobacteria; order Hyphomicrobiales; family Nitrobacteraceae; genus Bradyrhizobium; species Bradyrhizobium sp. NBAIM14. The sequence goes on from NZ_JADYVQ010000013.1 coordinate 150,856, forward strand.
GTGCTAGGACACCGCCTTAGCAGAAGGTTTTGACCCCATGGCCGCCCCCCTCAAAGCCGTTGACGGCAATGCCGATCTTCAGGCGCTGATGTCCGATCTCGGAACCCGTGCCCGCGCTGCCGCGCGCGTGCTGGCACTGGCGCCGCCGGAGCAGAAAAACCGTGCGCTGGAAGCCATGGAGCGGGCAATCCGCGCCGACTCGGCCGCGATCCTCGCCGCCAATGCGGAGGACGTCGCGGAGGCCCGTGCCGCCGGCAATGCCACCTCCTCCTTCATCGATCGCCTGACGCTGACGCCGGCACGGGTCGAAGGAATGGCCGAAGGCATCGGCATTGTGCGCGGCATCGCCGATCCCATCGGCGTCGTCACCGAGCGCTGGCAGCGGCCGAACGGCATGTCCATCGAGCGCGTGCGCGTGCCGCTCGGCGTCGTCGGCGTGATTTTTGAGAGCCGGCCCAATGTCGCGGCCGATGCCGGCGTGCTGTGCCTGAAGTCGGGCAATGCCGTGATCCTGCGCGGCGGCTCCGACAGTTTCCGCTCGTGCCGCGCCATCCATGAGTGCCTGGTGCAGGGCCTGCGCGAAGCCGGCCTGCCGGAAGCTGCGATCACGCTGGTGCCGACGCGCGACCGCGCAGCGGTCGGCATGATGCTGTCGGGCCTCAACGGCGCCATCGACGTGATCGTGCCGCGCGGGGGCAAGAGCCTCGTCGCGCGGGTCGAGCAGGAGGCGCGCGTGCCTGTCTTCGCGCATCTCGAAGGCGTCAACCACGTCTATATCGATGGCAGCGCCGACCTCGCCATGGCGAAGTCGATCGTGCTCAATGCCAAGATGCGACGCACCGGCGTCTGCGGCGCGGCCGAGACGCTGCTGGTCGATCGTGCCGCCGCTGGCAAGAACCTGAAGCCGCTGGTGGAGATGCTGCTCGATGCCGGCTGCGAGGTGCGCGGTGACGAGGCCGTGCAGAAGGCCGATGCGCGCGTCAAGCCGGCGAGCGAGGAGGATTGGGACACCGAATATCTCGACGCGATCATCGCGGCGAAGGTGGTGGACGGCGTCGACGGCGCGATCGCGCACATCCAGGACCACGGCTCGCATCACACCGATGCAATCGTGAGCGCGGATGAGGCTGCGGCGAGCAAGTTCCTGAGCGAGGTCGATTCCGCGATCGTGCTCCACAACGCCTCGACGCAGTTTGCCGATGGCGGCGAGTTCGGTTTCGGCGCCGAGATCGGGATTGCCACCGGCCGCTTCCACGCCCGCGGCCCGGTCGGCGCCGAGCAATTGACGAGCTTCAAATATCGCGTCCGCGGCACCGGACAGACCCGGCCGTAGACGTCGCGGGGCGCGGGCATTGAGCAACAATCTCGTCGTGCCGCGCTTCGTGGCGCAAGCGGTTCCGCCCTCGACGCCGGGCATGCGCATCGGCCTGCTCGGCGGCTCGTTCAACCCGCCGCATCAGGCGCACCGCGCGATCAGCCGCTTCGCGCTGAAGCGATTGCAGCTCGATCGCGTCTGGTGGCTGGTTACGCCGGGCAATCCGCTCAAGGAGAACGGCACGCTGCACGAGCTCGGCGAGCGCATGCAGGCCGCGCGCGAGGTCGCCGATGATCCGCGCATCGAGGTGAGCTGTCTCGAATCCGTCATTCGCACCCGCTATACTATCGACACGATCAACACCTTGCGCCGCCGCTTTCCTGGCTTGCGCTTCGTCTGGATCATGGGCGCCGACAATCTCGCTCAATTCCATCGTTGGCAGGACTGGCGGCGCATCGCCGCCCAGGTGCCGATGGCCGTGATCGATCGCCCCCCGCAGAGTTTTCGCGCGCTCGGCTCGCCCGCGGCCCAGGCGTTATCGCGCTACCGTCTGCCCGAGAACAAGGCCGTCCAGCTTGCGGATCGGCCGGCACCGGCCTGGGTGTTCCTGACCGGATTGAAGCTGAATCTCTCCTCGACCGGCCTACGGAACCCGGACGGGAGCTGGAAAGGTACGAAGTGAGACGAAGTGTGCCGACCTGGTGGGGATTTCGGTCTCTCTGGCATATTGAAACCCTTAACCCCACATGATGTAGTGTAACCAGTGGGCGCCCGGATTCGGCGTTCGCGATACAGTGAAAGGAATGGTCCCTGACCGCATCTGTATTGTCCAAGTCTGTTTTACCCAAGGTTGCCAAGCCTACGCGTAAAACATCGACCAAAGCTGCGGCCTTGAAGGCGCAACCCGACGCCGACAAGACGCTGAGCCTGATCCTCTCCCGCCTCGAGGACATGAAGGCGGAAGAGACGGTCACCATCGACCTTCGCGGCAAATCGGCGTACTCCGACTACATGATCGTCACCACCGGCCGGGTGAACCGGCACGTCGGCGCGATCGCGGAAAACGTCACCAAGAGCCTCAAGGAAAACGGCATCAAGAACATCCATGTCGAGGGCTTGCCCAATTGCGACTGGGTGCTGATCGATTCCGGCGACGTGATCGTGCACGTGTTCCGACCCGAGGTCCGCGAGTTCTACAACCTCGAGAGGTTGTACACGCAGGGCCCAGGGGCGGCGAAGGCGATCTAGGCTCAACTGGCCGATTTCGAATCGGCTGACGCGCATGCTAGCGTCGTGCGCGCGCCTGTTGCGCGCGGTCTCGTCAACGCGACTCCTAAAATCATGCGTGTTGCTGTCATTGCGGTGGGCCGGCTGAAGCAGGGCCCCGAACGGGAGCTTGCAGACCGCTATTTCGAGCGGTTCGAGGAGGCTGGCCGCAAGCTTGGATTCCGCGAGCTCGGCATCCACGAAATTCCCGAAAGCCGCGCGCGCGACGCCGCGACACGGATGGCCGAAGAGGCCGCGGCGATCTCGGCGCATATTCCTGACAAGGCGATCCTGGTGGCGCTGGACGAGCGCGGCCAGAATCTCGAGTCCACCGTATTCGCACGGCATCTGGCGCGCTGGCGCGACGAGGGCGCCGGACATACTATTTTCGTGATCGGAGGGGCGGACGGACTTTCGCCCGAATTGCGCCGTAAGGCCAAGCTCGCGATCGCGTTCGGCTCTGCGACCTGGCCGCACCAAATGGTCCGCGTCATGCTTCTGGAACAGCTGTATCGGGCCGCCACCATCCTGGCCGGCCATCCCTATCACCGCGCGTGATGCGCGCCACAACGAGCACCTTTGCCGACACGATGCGAGCGCCGCTCCTCAACCTGCTGCTGATCACCGGCCTTGCCGGCGCAAGCCTCTTCGCCGAAGCAAGCCTCTTCGCCGAAGAAAGCCTCGCGCAAGCTCAGACGCAAGGTCAGACAGTTGCGCCGTCGCCGCAGACTGCCGCCGTCTCGCCCGACGCGATCAAGCAGCGCGAGCAGGAGCTGGAGGCCGCGCGCGCGAGGCAACGAAGCGCGGAAGAAGCGCAGGCCAAGCTGAAGGCCGAGATCACCGCGCTCGGCCAGGACCGCACCCAGCTCAATCAGCAGCTGATCGACACCGCCGCCAATGTGCGCGCCGTGGAAACCAAGATCGACGAGGCCGAGGCGCGGCTGCGAACGCTGAACGGCCGCGAGCAGCAGATGCGCGCATCGCTGGATTCGCGCCGTGCCGACATCGTCGAGGTGCTGGCGGCCTTGCAGCGCGCCGGCCGGCGCACGCCGCCGGCGCTGCTGGTGCGGCCAGAAGATGCGCTGCAATCCTTGCGCACCGCGATGCTGCTTGGCGCCGTCGTGCCGGAATTGCGCGGCCGCGCCGAGAAGATCGCAAGCGAGCTCGGCGAGCTCGTGGCCTTGCGCAGGACCATTGCCACCGAGCGCGATCAGCTCGCCTCCGACCGCGACAAGGTCCGCAATGACCAGGCCCGGCTCACCGCCCTGATCGAGGAACGGCAGCGTCAGCAGTCCGCACGGGAAAAAGACCTCGATGCCGAAAGCGCGCGCGCGATCGCGCTGTCAAGGCAGGTCGGCGATCTCCAGGGGCTGATCGCCAAGATGGAGCAGGACCTGCAAACCGCCGCCAGGGCGGCCGAGAAGGCCGCCGAGGCCGCAGGGCAGGCCGAGGCCAAGGAGGCCAAACTGGCGGCGGCAAACGCGGCCGCCAGCGCCAAGCAGGGCCCGGGCGCGTTCAAGGACAAGTCCCGCACCACCCCGGCGATCGCCTTCGCTTCGGCCAAGGGCCTCCTGCCGTTTCCGGTTAACGGTAACAAGATCAGGGACTTTGGCGGTTCCGACGGGGTCGGCGGCGTCCAGAAGGGCATTTCGCTGGCGACCAAGCCCGGCGCCCAGGTCACGACGCCGTGTGATGGCTGGGTTGTGTATGCCGGCCCATTCCGCAGCTATGGACAACTCTTGATCCTAAACGCCGGGGGCGGGTATCATGTCCTGATCGCCGGGATGGAGCGCATTTCGGTCAACATCGGCCAGTTTGTGCTCACGGGGGAGCCGGTCGCGACCATGGGGTCGACCTCTCAGGTCGCTTCCATTCTCGCCACCAATGCGAGTCAACCTGTGCTGTATGTCGAGTTCCGTAAAGACGGCACTCCAATCGATCCAGGCCCATGGTGGGCCGCAAATGAAGGCGAGAAGGTTCGCGGATGATGCGCAAGACTTCAGTAATCCTCCTCAGCGCCGCCACCGGTGCAGCGCTGACGCTGTTCGTGACCCAGCCGCGCGCGGTGTTCATGGGCTCCAGCGCGCGAGCCGCCACCGCGGACACCTATCGCCAGCTCAACCTGTTCGGCGACGTGTTCGAGCGCGTGCGCTCCGATTATGTCGAGAAGCCCGATGACACCAAGCTGATCGAATCCGCCATCAGCGGCATGCTTACCGGCCTCGATCCGCACTCGAGCTACATGGACGCGAAGAGCTTCCGCGACATGCAGGTGCAGACCCGCGGCGAGTTCGGCGGCCTCGGCATCGAGGTCACGATGGAGGACGGCCTGATCAAGGTGGTCTCGCCGATCGACGACACGCCCGCCTCGCGCGCCGGCGTCATGGCCAACGACATCATCACCAATCTCGACGACGAGGCGGTGCAGGGCCTGACCCTGAACCAGGCGGTCGAGAAGATGCGCGGTCCAGTCAACACCAAGATCAAGCTCAAGATCATCCGCAAGGGCCAGGACAATCCGCTCGACGTCACGCTGGTGCGCGACAACATCCGCGTCCGCTCGGTGCGCGCGCGCGTCGAGCAGGATGACATCGGCTATATCCGCATCACCACCTTCAACGAGCAGACCACCGAAGGCCTGAAGCGCGAGATCGGCAACCTCACGAACCAGATCGGCGGCGACAAGCTCAAGGGCTTCATCATCGACCTCCGCAACAATCCGGGCGGCCTGCTCGAGGAAGCGGTCACCGTCTCCGACTCGTTCCTCGAGAAGGGCGAGATCGTCTCGACCCGCGGCCGCAATGCCGAGGAGACCCAGCGCCGCGCCGCGCATACGGGCGACCTGACCAAGGGCAGGCCGGTCATCGTGCTGGTCAATGGCGGCTCGGCCTCGGCGTCGGAAATCGTCGCCGGCGCGCTGCAGGACCACAAGCGCGCGACCATCGTCGGCACGCGCTCGTTCGGCAAGGGCTCGGTGCAGACCATCATTCCGCTCGGCAGCGGCAACGGCGCGCTGCGGCTGACCACCGCGCGCTATTACACGCCGTCGGGCAAGTCGATCCAGGCCAAGGGCATCGTGCCCGATATCGAAGTGCTGCAGGACGTGCCGGACGAGCTGAAGTCGCGCACCGACACCAAGGGCGAGGCTTCGCTGCGCGGCCACCTGAAGAACGACGGCGACGAGAAGACGGGCTCGCAGTCCTACGTCCCGCCGGACGCCAAGGACGACAAGGCGCTCAAGCTCGCCGGCGACCTGCTCCACGGCATCAAGAACAGCGCCTCCGCGGCGCCGACGCCCGGCAACGACAACAAGGCGGCGACCGACAAGGCCAAAGCGGCGAACTAGGTCGGCGTATCACGCGATCCAGCGAAAGGGCGGCTTCCCGAAGCCGCCCTTTTTGCTTGGGAACTGCTGCTGCCTCCGGCCTATCCCGGCCTGCCGCCGCTTGACCTCGGCGTGGTATCGTCGGCTGGAGTGATTCGGGATCGCGCATGACTGAAACGGCCGATGATCTGAGCGCCCCGCTCGGACAGGATAAGCCGCGCCGCAAACGGCGGCTGCGGCTGCCGTTCACGTCTATGCAGCTGCTCGCTGTTCTGCTCGGCCTGTTCCTGGTTACCTTTGCCGGCTTCGCCATCTTCAACAAGGACCCGCTCGGCGGTGAGCCGATGAGCCGGATCGCGATCAACCAGCTCAGGCCGGCCGAGAAGGCCACGGACGACAAGTCTGCCATCGGCCAAGGCCAGGAAACCAAGCACGAGACCAACGAAACGCCGAAGCAGGCCGCGCCCGGCGAGCAGAGGACCATCACCATGATCGATGGCTCCACCGGCGCCCGCCGCGACGTGGTGATCGGCGGGGGCGATGCCGCCGACAAGGGCGAGGCTGCATCCGCCCCGCCGCCCGTCATGACCGGGATCAATCCGAAGCTGCTGGAGAAATCGCGCTACGGCATGATCCCGGTGGTCGCCGACGGGCTGAGGCCGTTCAACGTCTATGCGGCGGACGCCGACCGCGCCAAGGCCGCCAAGATGCCGGTGGTCGCGATCGTGATCGGCGGCCTCGGCGTCGGCGCCGCCAAGACCCTGGACGCCATCATGAAGCTGCCGCCGGCGGTGACGCTGGCCTTCACGCCCTACGGCTCCGACCCCGGCAAGCTCGCTGAGCGGGCGCGGGCGCAGCGCCACGAGATCTTCCTCCAGATCCCGATGGAGCCCTACGACTTCCCCGACAACGATCCGGGGCCGCAGACGCTGCTGACCTCGCTCAGCCCCGACCAGAACATGGACCGCCTGTACTGGCACCTCAGCCGGATGCAGGGCTATGCCGGCCTCACCAATTTCATGGGCGCCCGCTTCATCGCCACGGAGCCGGCGATGCAGCCGATCATCCGCGAGGCGGCCAAGCGCGGGCTCGGCTTCTTCGACGACGGCTCCTCGCCCCGCAGCATCGCGCCCCAGGCCGCGGCGAACCAGGCCGTGCCGTTCGGCAAGGGCGATATCGCCATCGACGCGGTGCCGACAGCGACCGAGATCGACCGCGCCCTCAACAAGCTGGAATCGGCGGCGCGCGAGCGCGGCATCGCCGTCGGCACGGCCTCCGCCCTGCCCGTCTCGATCGAGCGCATCAGCGCCTGGACCAAGACATTGGGCGACCGAGGTATCCTTTTGGTGCCATTGACAACCGCGATGCTGAAATCAAAATCCAGCTAAATCAACGAATTGGTTCGGCGCGGGTCTCGCGGGGCCGGCATGCCTTCCCAAGAAGCAGGCAAGAGGTCTGGCGGAATGGCGCGTTACGAGGATCTGCCCTACCGGACCTGCGTCGGCGTGATGCTGATCAATCCAAAGGGACTGGTGTTCATCGGCCGCCGCGCCGGCGGCATCGAGCATGTCGACGACACCCATGTCTGGCAGATGCCGCAGGGCGGGGTCGATCCCGGCGAGGACACCTGGGAAGCGGCCAAGCGCGAGCTCTACGAGGAGACCAGCGTGCGCTCGGTCGAGCGGCTCGGCGAGGTCCCGGACTGGCTCACCTATGACATTCCGCGCACCGTTGCCGGGCGCGCCTGGAAGGGCCGCTACCGCGGCCAGCGCCAGAAATGGTACGCGGTGCGCTTCACCGGCAAGGACAGCGAGATCAACGTCGAGCATCCCGGCGGCGGCGGCCACAAGGCGGAATTCGTGAGCTGGCGCTGGGAGTCGATGAAAAGTCTCCCTGAGCTGATCATCCCGTTCAAGCGCCCGGTCTATGAGCGCGTGGTGCAGGAATTTTCTGCGCTGGCGGAGGGGTGATCAGATCACCTGTCGCGGCTCGCTCGGTCGTCATCCCCGCGAAGGCGGGGATCCATACTCCCAGGCAGAAGCTGTGCGAAGGATCGCAGCCACGGCCTTTCAACCTATTGTGGCCTGTGGTTATGGATTCTCAGGTGCGCAATTGCGCACCAGAGCTCGCGCTTCGCGCGCCCCGGAATGACGAGAGAAGGTTACGCGTGACGACCCACAAACCCTACCGCCCGAACGTCGGCATCGCGCTGTTCAACGCCGACGGCCGCGTGCTGATCGGCCATCGCTTCAAGGGTGACGGACCCGAGATCATCCTGCCGGGGCTCGACTGGCAGATGCCGCAGGGCGGCGTCGACGAGGGCGAGAACCTGCGTGATGCGGCGATGCGCGAGCTGTGGGAGGAGACCAACGTCGTCAGTGCCGATTATCTCGGCGAGACCGACTGGTTCACCTATGAATTCCCGCCTTACGACGGACCGCAGACGCACCGGCTGGCGAAATTTCGCGGCCAGCGCCAGAAATGGTTCGCGCTGCGCTTCACCGGCACGGACGACGAGATCGATCCGCTGACGCCGCGCAACGGCCAGCCCGCCGAGTTCGACGCCTGGCGCTGGGAGCGCCTCGGCCGTGTCGCCGACCTCGTGGTGCCGTTCCGCCGCGAGGTCTACCGCGCGGTGGCACAGGAGTTTGCGCACCTCGCCGACTGAACTCTCGAAAACAACCCCATGCACAGTAGCGAAGTGTCTGGCGCGCCGCGATAAAATAGGCGACAGCGCCAGCGATAGCGCAATAAAGTTCAGCGCCCGCCACGACCGTGACGAGCGCTGAAACTGTTCAGGAATTTGGAGATCGAGCCCCGGAGCGGTGCCCCGGGGCTTAGTGCATAGCCGTGGCGTTGAGCTGATGCTGGATGCTCTTGAAGTGGTCGAGCCGCTCGATGGCCTGATCGAGCTCGGTGCCTTCGTGCTCCTTCAAATTCTCTTCCATCTCCGCGATCGTCTCGGCGAACTGGACACGGTCGAGCTCGTCCAGCGAGGTCGCGACGTCGGCGAGCACGGTGAGGCCCTTTTCGGAGACTTCGGCAAGGCCGCCGAGCACGATGATCTTCTCGTGGCGGCCGCCGGTGGTGACGGTGAGGATGCCGGGCCGGATCGCAGCCACGACCGGCGCATGCCCCGCCAGCACGCCGAAATCACCCTCGGCGCCGGGGATGTCGACCTGATCGACCTCACCCGAGAAGGCGAGCTTTTCCGGAGAGACGAGATCGAAATGGAAGGTGGCCATGGGAAACCTTGCGAATGGTGAGTAGCGAATGGCGAGTGGCGAAGAGAGCAGCGCGTCTATTCGCTACTCCCTATTCGCCATTCGCACCTTAGGCCGCTTCCGCCGCCAGCTTCTTGCCTTTCTCGACGGCTTCTTCGATGGTGCCGACCATGTAGAAGGCAGCTTCCGGCAGGTGGTCGTACTTGCCTTCCACCAGGCCCTTGAAGCCCTTGATGGTGTCGGCGAGGTCCACGAACTTGCCCGGCGAACCCGTGAAGATTTCGGCGACGTGGAACGGCTGCGACAGGAAGCGCTCGATCTTGCGGGCGCGGGCCACCGTTAGCTTGTCCTCTTCCGAAAGCTCGTCCATGCCAAGAATGGCGATGATGTCCTGGAGCGACTTGTAGCGCTGCAGCACCTGCTGGACCTGACGGGCGACGGTGTAGTGCTCCTCGCCGACGACCAGCGGCGAGAGCATGCGCGAGGTCGAGTCGAGCGGGTCCACCGCCGGATAGATGCCCTTTTCCGAGATCGCGCGCGACAGCACCGTGGTGGCGTCCAAGTGCGCGAACGAGGTCGCGGGCGCCGGGTCGGTCAAGTCGTCGGCCGGCACGTAGATGGCCTGCACCGAGGTGATCGAGCCCTTTTGCGTGGTGGTGATGCGCTCCTGCAGCGCGCCCATGTCGGTCGCGAGCGTCGGCTGATAACCCACCGCCGAAGGAATACGGCCGAGCAGCGCCGACACTTCCGAACCCGCTTGCGTGAAGCGGAAGATGTTGTCGACGAAGAACAGCACGTCCTGGCCCTGGTCGCGGAAGTGCTCGGCGACGGTCAGACCGGTCAGGCCGACGCGGGCGCGGGCGCCCGGCGGCTCGTTCATCTGACCGAACACCAGCGCGCACTTCGACTTCACGCTCGGATCCGGATTGTGCGGGTCGGCGTTGACCTTGGACTCGATGAACTCGTGATAGAGGTCGTTGCCCTCGCGGGTGCGTTCGCCGACGCCGGCGAACACGGAGTAACCGCCGTGCGCCTTCGCGACGTTGTTGATCAGCTCCTGAATCAGCACGGTCTTGCCGACGCCGGCGCCGCCGAACAGGCCGATCTTGCCGCCCTTCGCATACGGAGCGAGCAGATCGACGACCTTGATGCCGGTGACGAGAATTTCGGCTTCAGTCGACTGGTCGGTGTAGGTCGGCGCTTCCTGGTGGATGGCGCGGGTGCCTTCCGACTTGATCGGGCCGGCCTCGTCGATCGGCTCGCCGATGACGTTCATGATGCGGCCCAGCGTACCGTCCCCCACGGGAACCGAGATCGGCTGACCGGTGTCGGTCACTTCCTGGCCGCGCACCAGACCTTCGGTGGCGTCCATCGCGATGGTGCGGACGGTCGACTCGCCGAGATGCTGCGCGACTTCCAGCACCAGGCGGTTGTTGCCGTTCTTGGTTTCGAGCGAGTTGAGAATGGCCGGCAGGTGGCCTTCGAACTGCACGTCGACGACGGCGCCCATGACCTGGGTAACGCGACCGATCTGTGTGGCTGCTGTAGCCATTTACTGTCTCCTTCGATCCGAATTTCGTGTCCGGTCAGACTGCTTCTGCGCCGGAGATGATTTCGATGAGTTCCTTGGTGATCTGAGCCTGACGCGTGCGGTTGTAGACCAGCGTCTGCTTGCGGATCATTTCCCCGGCGTTGCGGGTGGCGTTGTCCATCGCCGACATCTGCGCACCGTAGAACGAGGCGTTGTTCTCGAGCAGGGCGCGGAAGATCTGCACGGCGAGATTGCGCGGCAACAGGCGCGTGAGGATCTCGTCCTCTTCCGGCTCGTATTCGTACGACGTCGTGTTGGCGGCACCGCCCTCCTCGATGACCAGCGGGATGACCTGCTGGGCGGTCGGGATCTGCGCGATCACCGACTTGAATTGCGAGTAGAACAGCGTGCAGACGTCGAACTCGCCGTTGTCGAACCGCGCCAGAACCTTCTTGGCGATCTCCTCGGCGTTGACGAAACCGAGCTGGCGGACGCTGCGCAGGTCCATGTGCTCGACGATCTGCTTGTCGAACTGGCGGCGGAGCTGCTCGTAACCCTTGCGGCCGACGCAGAAGAACTTCACTTCCTTGCCCTGCGCGATCAGCGCCAGAGCGCGCTCGCGGGCGAGACGCACGATCGAGGAGTTGAAGGCGCCGGACAGGCCGCGCTCGCCGGTGCAGACCAGCAGCAGATGAACCTGGTCCCGGCCGGTGCCGGCCAGCAGCACCGGTGCGCCGGGCGAGCCGACCGCGGCGCTGGCGATGTTGGAGATCACCGCGCTCATCTTCTCGGCATAGGGACGCGCCGCTTCCGCGGCGGTCTGCGCGCGGCGCAGCTTGGAGGCCGCGACCATCTGCATGGCCTTGGTGATTTTTTGCGTCGCCTTGGTGGAGGCGATGCGGACGCGCATGTCTTTAAGTGACGCCATTCTTCGTCCCCAGCGATCAGCCTGCGGCTCGACCGCGACCCTATCCTTTCGTCATGCCCGGGCGTGTCCCGGGCATCCACGTTCTCCGTCTTCCACGCACAAGACGTGGATGGCCGGGACTTCAGTTGCGAAGACGCGCTTCGCGCTTTGGCCCGGCCATGACGGCCCTTCTTACGAGAAAGACTTCGCGAAGCCCTCGACCACCGACTTCAGCTTGGCAGCGGTATCGTCGGAGAGATCGCGGCTGTCGCGAATCGCGTTGAGGATGTCGGCGTGCTTGCCGCGCAGCAGCGAGAGCAGGCCGTCCTCGAACGCGCGCACCTTGTTGAGCGGGAGCGGATCGAGATAGCCGTTGGTGCCGGCCCAGATCACGCAGACCTGCTCTTCCATCTTCAGCGGCGAGAACTGCGGCTGCTTGAGCAGCTCGGTGAGGCGCGAGCCGCGGTTGAGCAGGCGCTGGGTCGAGGCGTCGAGGTCGGAGCCGAACTGCGCGAACGCCGCCATTTCGCGGTACTGCGCGAGCTCGCCCTTGATCTTGCCGGCGACCTTCTTGGTGGCCTTGGTCTGCGCCGACGAACCGACGCGCGACACCGACAGACCGACGTTCACGGCAGGACGGATGCCCTGGAAGAACAGGTCGGTTTCCAGGAAGATCTGGCCGTCGGTGATCGAGATGACGTTGGTCGGGATGTAAGCCGACACGTCGTTGGCCTGGGTTTCGATGACAGGCAGCGCCGTCAGCGAGCCCGAGCCCATGTCCTTGTTCAGCTTCGCCGCGCGCTCGAGCAGGCGGGAGTGCAGATAGAACACGTCGCCGGGATAGGCTTCGCGGCCCGGCGGGCGGCGCAGCAGCAGCGACATCTGACGGTAGGCGACGGCCTGCTTGGACAGATCGTCATAGATGATGACCGCGTGCATGCCGTTGTCGCGGAAGTACTCGCCCATGGTGCAGCCGGTAAAGGGCGCGATGTACTGCATCGGCGCCGGATCCGACGCGGTAGCGGCGACGACGATCGAGTATTCGAGCGCGCCCTGCTCTTCCAACACCTTCACGAACTGGGCGACGGTCGAACGCTTCTGGCCGACCGCGACGTAGACGCAGTACAGCTTGATGTTCTCGTCCGGCTGCGCGTTGAGCGGCTTCTGGTTCAGGATGGTGTCGAGCGCGATCGCGGTCTTGCCGGTCTGGCGGTCGCCGATGATCAGCTCGCGCTGGCCGCGGCCGATCGGGATCAGGGCGTCGATGGCCTTGAGGCCGGTCGCCATCGGCTCGTTCACCGATTTGCGCGGAATGATGCCGGGCGCCTTGACGTCGACGCGCATGCGCTTCTCAGCCTGGATCGGGCCCTTGCCGTCGATGGGATTGCCGAGCGCGTCGACGACGCGGCCGAGCAGGCCCTTGCCGACCGGCGCGTCCACGATGGCGCGAGTGCGCTTGACGGTCTGGCCTTCCTTGATCTCGCGGTCGGCACCGAAAATAACGACACCGACGTTGTCGGTTTCGAGGTTCAGCGCCATGCCGCGGGTGCCGTTCTCGAACTCGACCATTTCACCGGCCTGGACGTTATCCAGACCGTAGACGCGGGCGATACCGTCGCCAACGGACAGCACCTGTCCGACTTCGGAGACTTCAGCTTCCTGGCCGAAATTCTTGATCTGGTCCTTGAGGATCGCGGAAATTTCCGCGGCGCGGATGTCCATCAGCCTGCCTCTTTCATCGCGTGCTTGATCGAATTGAGTTTGGTGCGAAGCGAACCATCCACCATGCGGCTGCCCAGCTTGACGACGAGGCCACCGATGATCGAGGGATCGACTTTCACGTTCAGCGCGACGTCCTTGCCGGTCACCGACTTCAGGGCAACCTTGAGGGCATCGAGATTCTTGTCAGAGAGCGCCTCCGCCACCGTGACGTCGGCCGTCGTCTCGCCCTTGAACCGGGCCACGAGGGCGCGGTAGGCGCGGCTGACGTCGGCCACCGCGAACAGGCGGCGGTTGGCGGTCAGCACTTTCAGAAAGTTGGCGGTGATGCCGGCGATGCCCGCCTTGTCCAGCACGGCCGAAAGGGCCTTGGACTGGGCGTCGGCGGCGAACACCGGGCTGCGGACGAGGCGCTTGAGATCAGCGCTTTCGTTCAGCAAGGCATCGAATTTATCAAGATCGGCTTTGACCTCGTCGACCACGTTCTGGTCGCGGGCCAGCTCGAACAAGGCCGTTGCATAACGGCCGGACACACCTGAAACGGACGTATCTTCTGCAGCCACAGACGCGCTCTTTTTGCTGTCAAACTCGCAAGGGAAAAACCGTCGCCACGAAGCGGCGCCTAGCGATCCAAGCCCTTGGAATTCAAGCGGGACTTCGATTTTCGACCAGCACGGGAGGTGCCGGGCTCGTTAAAATCGCGGCTTTGCTAACATAGCAGGTGCGCAGGTGCAACATGACGCCAAACTAAAGGCATGAGGTTCTGTCGCCAGTTCGTCGCAGCCCCGCAACACATTTGCGCGCGGGAGGGGCGGCCGAGGCGGTGACCTGCCACGTCACGGAAAGCAGCGCCGGCCCCGGCCGCGACACCTCCATTGGTTCCTGCCTCCAGCGCATAGCGGCCATGAACACGGATCGCTGAGGCGTGAATCCGTTCCCACCGGTTCCACCCGCCGAATACTTATCGAATTCTAAACGCTAGAGGCGATGACTTCGCTTTACAGTATTCGCAAGTAATATAGAGGTTAATAAATCGTTAAAGGCGAAGATTACTGGAGATCGGATGAATATCTCGCGACGGTAACAAGATATTTCATGACGACACATACCGGATTTACTGCCCAATTCACGCCTCATTGGGAATCGAAACGCCAAATCGCTCACAAACTGATGGGGGCTCCACTTGCCACACATGTGGCAATACTAGCTTAGGGACCATTAAATGCTGTCTTTGAAGACGCTGGGCTTTGCGACCCGGCCGCGTACGGCGATTGCTTTCGTCGCCGCAACTCTCCTCGTCGGTGGAACTGCCACCGAAGCTTCCGCCAAATCCCGGCATCACCGGCATCACCACCGCCACCACGCCCAGACCGAGGCCAACGCGACCGCCGATTGGCGCAATGCCAATGCGTCGATGACGCCGACCTCCGGCACGGGCCGCAGCTTCTCCGGCATCGCGTCCTTTTACGGCAATGAGTCCGGTAGCAAGACCGCCTCGGGCCAGCGCTTCAACCAGAACGCCATGACCGCGGCGCACCGTTCGCTGCCCTTCGGCACCAAGCTGCGCGTCACCCATGGCAGCCAGAGCGTCATCGTCACCATCAACGACCGCGGCCCGTTCATTCGCGGGCGTGTGCTCGACCTCTCCACGGGTGCCGCCCGCGCCATTGGCCTCACCAGCCGCGGCGTCGGCCGCGTCACCGCGGAAGTCGTCTCCTAAGGCGCGATCCGCGCCTGATCGAGCGCGCAGTTTTCATCAGTTTGCTGCGCACGTGAAACAAGCCCGCGGTCTTGGGGGACCGCGGGCTTTTTTTGTTTTGTCATTCCGGGGCGCGCGGAGCGCGAACCCGGAATCGATTCATCCACAAACTCTGCCGCCCGATGGATTCCGGGCTCGCGCTACGCGCGCCCCGGAATGACAGCGGAGGGTATGGCTGCGGTGGCCCTACAAAAAGCTCTGCGGATCGACGTCGACTTCCAGCTTCAGATTGCCTGTCGGCTTCGGGCAGACCGCGAGCCAGTTGCGCAAGTAGTCCGACAGGTCGAAACCGCGCGCCGATTTCACCAGGATGCGGAAGCGGTAGCGGCCCTTGATGACGGCGAGCGGCGCTTCGGCGGGGCCGAGCACGACGACGCGCTCGTCGCGCGGCGCGAGCGCGACGAGCTTGCGGCCGAAGCCTTCGGCGCCCGGGCGATCGCCGGCAGAGATGATGAGGCTGGCGAGCCGGCCGAACGGCGGATAGAGCGTCTTTTCGCGCAGCTCGATCTCGCTGTCGTAGAAGGCCTCGCGGTCGCAGGCGATCAGCGCCCGCATCACGGGATGGTCGGGCTGATGGGTCTGGAGATAGCCGACGCCGCGGCCCTGCTCGCGCCCGGCGCGGCCGATCACCTGGTTGAGCAATTGCCAGGTACGCTCGGCCGCACGCGGATCGCCGTTGGAAAGGCCAAGATCGGCATCGACGACGCCGACCAGATTGAGCCGCGGGAAGTTGTGCCCTTTGGCCACGAGCTGCGTGCCGATGATGATGTCGACGCGGCCCTCCGCGATCTCGGCGAGCTCGCTTCGCATCGTCTCGATCGAGGTGATGAGATCGCTCGACAGCACCATGGTGCGGGCTTGCGGGAACAACGCGGCCGCCTCCTCCTGCAGGCGCTCGACGCCGGGGCCGACCGCGACCAGCGATTCCTCGGCCGAACAGTTTGGGCAGATGTGCGGGCGCGGCATCGAGAAGCCGCAATGATGGCAGACGAGGCGCTGGCGAAAGCGATGATCGACCAGCCAGGCATCGCAGATGGTGCAGGCGAAGCGATGGCCGCAAGCACGGCACAGCGTCAGCGGCGCATAGCCGCGGCGATTGAGGAACAACAGCGCCTGCTCGCGCCGCTCGATCGCGGTCCTGATCTCGCCGGCGAGCCGCGGCGAGATGAAGCGGCCGCGCGCGGGCGGCTCGCGGCGCAGGTCGATGGCCTCGATATGCGGCATGTGCTGGCCGCCGAAGCGCGAGGGCAGCGCGATGCGCTGATAGCGGCTCTTGCGCGCATTGACCTCGGATTCGACCGACGGCGTCGCGGAGGCCAGCACAACCGGGATTTTTGCGATATGCCCGCGCACCACCGCCATGTCACGGGCGTGGTAGTGCACGCCGTCGTCCTGCTTGTAGGCCTGGTCGTGCTCCTCATCGACGACGATGAGGCCAAGATTGGCGTAAGGGAGAAACAGCGCCGAACGCGCGCCGACCACGACCGGCGCCGAACCTTCGGAGATCGCGGCCCAATTGCGCGCGCGGGTGCGCGGGGTGAGCTCGGAATGCCATTCGATCGGCCGCACGCCAAAACGCTGCGCGAAGCGATCGAGGAACTGGCCGGTCAGCGCGATCTCCGGCATCAGGATCAGCGCCTGCTTGCCGCGGCGGATCACCTCGGCGACCGCTTCGAAATAGACCTCGGTCTTGCCCGAGCCGGTGACGCCGTCGAGCAGCGCGACATGGAAGGTGCCATTGGCCGCGAGCGCGCGCATCGCATCCACACCGGCACGCTGCAGCGGCGAAAAATCCGGCCGGCCGAATTCCGGATCGGGTGCCGGCGGCGGAGGCGGCGGCGGCATTGGCTCAACCGTGAGCGTGCCTTCATCGACGAGGCCGTCGATCACGCCCGAGGAGACGCCGGCCTCCTTGGCCGCCTCGGACTTGCCGTGCAGCAGCCGGTCCGACAGCAGCGCGATGACACGCTGGCGCGCCGGCGTCAGACGCTTCGGCGGATCGCCGGTCAGGCGCACGCCGGCGCGCACCCGCTCCGGGCCGAGATTTTCGCCCATGCGCAGGCACATGCGCAGCACCATGCCGCGCGGGCTCAGCGTGTAATTGGCGACCCAGTCCACCACCGAGCGCAGCTCCGGCTTGAGCGGCGGAATGTCGAGCTTCTCGCTGACCTCCTTGAGGCGGTTATGCAGGCGCGGATCGGGATTGGCGTTCTCGCCCCAGACCACGGCCAGCACCTCGCGCGGACCGAGCGGCACACTGATGAGATCGCCAGCCTTCAGCTCCATGCCGCGCGGCACCTTGTAGGAATAGGTCTGGTCGAGCGCGACCGGCACCAGCACGTCGACCATGCGGGTGGCGGGGGCGGTGTCTTTGCGCGGCGATTGGTCCATGAGCGGGGGAATCGGAACCTTGAGGCTTTGAGGCTAGCGCCGCGCGGCGGCCTTAGCGAACGATAAACGAGTGTGATGCGATATACTGTGCGGAATCACCACGTCCAGAGCGCATGAGCAAAGCGGCCGCCCCACACATCGAGCTCGCCAGCGCCGATCCCTCGATCGCGCAGGAGATGGCGCGCTGGCTGGCGCATCTCGGCGCCGAGCGGCGGCTGTCGCCGAAGACGCTGGAGGCCTATGGCCGCGATCTGCGGCAATGCCTGGATTTCCTCTGTGCCCATTGGGGCGAGCGGGTGACGCTCGAACGGTTTGCAGCGCTGGAAGCCACCGACGTGCGCGCCTTCATGGCGATGCGCCGGGCCGACGACATTGCCGGCCGCAGCCTGATGCGCGCGCTGGCGGGCCTGCGCTCGTTCGGACGTTTTCTGGAGCGCGAGGGCAAGGGCAAGGTCGGCGCATTGTCGGCGATCCGCGCGCCGAAGGTCGCCAAGAGCCTGCCGAAGCCGCTGCCGATGGCCTCGGCCAAACGTCTGGCCGATGCCGACGAGCGCGCCGGCGAGGAGCGCGAGACCTGGATCCTTGCACGCGACGCCGCGGTGATGGCGCTGCTCTATGGCTCGGGCCTGCGCATCTCCGAGGCGCTGGGTCTCAAGCGCCGCGAGGTGCCGAAGCCCGGCGAAGGCGACGTGCTGGTCGTGACAGGCAAAGGCAACAAGACCCGCATGGTGCCCGTGCTGCAGAACGTGCTCGCGCTGGTGCAGGAATATGTCGCGATGTGTCCCTATCCGCTGCCCGCGGATGGCCCGATCTTCGTCGGCGCGCGCGGCGGCCCCTTGAGCCCGCGCATCATCCAGCTCGCGATGGAGCGGCTGCGCGGCGCGCTCGGGCTGCCCGACAGCGCCACGCCGCACGCGCTGCGGCATTCCTTCGCCACGCATCTGCTCTCGCGCGGCGGCGACCTGCGCGCGATCCAGGAGTTGCTCGGCCATTCCTCGCTCTCGACGACGCAGGTCTATACCGGGATCGATTCCGAGCGGCTGCTCGAGGTGTATGCCAGCGCCCATCCGCGGCGCTGACACACTCTCGTCATAGCTCGCGTGCCTCTTGCACAGCGCCCACGGTTCGGTCAAATCGTGGGAACCGGCACAGGAGGGACATTATATGGGCGCACATGAAAGCATGGAGCATGCCGAGCACGCCGAACACGCGTCCGGCTCGAACAAGAAGATCGCTCTTCTGATCGCCGTGCTGGCGCTGTTCCTGGCGATCTCGGAGACGCTCGGCAAGGGTGCCCAGACCGAATCGATCAGCAAGAACGTCGAGGCCGCCAATCTCTGGGCATTCTTCCAGGCCAAGAGCATCCGCCGCACCGTGGTGGTGACCGCGGCGGAGCAGGGCAAGCTGACACTGGCCGCCGCGGCCGAGGCGCAGAAGCCCGCCGTGCAGAAGCAGATCGACGACTGGACCAAGACCGCGCAGCGCTACCGCTCCGAGCCCGAGACCGGCGAAGGCACCGAGCAGCTTGCGGACAAGGCCAAGCACGCCGAGCACGCCCGCGACGAGGCGACCGCGAAATACCACCATTTCGAGCTGGCCTCGGCCGCCTTCCAGATCGGCATCGTGCTGGCGTCCGCCACCATCATCACCGGCATGATCGCGCTCGCCTATGTCGGCGGCGCGCTGACGATCGCCGGCCTGTTCATGACCGCGCTCGGCCTGTGGTGGCCGCATCTGCTGCATTTGCATTGAGGTGTTGAGGCCGGGTTCTCACCGCGTCATTGCGAGGAGCCCTTGCGACGAAGCAATCCAGACTGCCTCCGGGGAAAGATACTGGATTGCTTCGCTGCGCTCGCAATGACGGAGGATAGAGCGGGGACGCCTGTCCCGGATTGCGCTGCGCTCCATCCGGGCTACGGACGGTCCTTGTGGTGGCGAAGATCACCGCGCCTGGTGCACGCTCTTCCTGAAGCGCTGGATCATACGCAGCGTGCGGTAGGACCAGCCCTCGCCGTTGCCGGCGATCAGCTCGCGGATGCGGCGCTTGATCGGGTCGACCAGCTCGGCGGCCTTGGCGCGCACCCTCAGCACCAGGGCGTAGATCCGCTCGAACCAGCGCATCTCCAGAAGCTTGGCGCGCGTGACGTCGAACACGAAAGCGGTGACACCGACGCCGACGAGCTTTCCGAACACGATCGTGACGAACGCGCCGGTCCAGTATTCATGCGCGAGCAGCCACAGCCCGACCAGCTTGAGCGGAAACAACGGGACGACGGGCACCGCGAACACGAGCAGCGTCATGGCCGGCGAGAGCGCATCGACGCGCTCCGTCAGCCAATGCTTGAAGCGCGCCAGCGGAATGGCTGCGACGATCCTGGCGACGATCGGCTCGAGATGATCCCACAGCCAGGCTTCGATCAGGAAGACGATCGCAAGCACGACCCAGACCGGTTGAAGAAGGCGGCGCAGCATGTGTTTCCCGCCCGGTTCGGCGCTGGGCGCGTCGTTACATATGGATGGCTCGCTTGCCGACCGCAAGCGCGGCTTCCTTGACGGCCTCCGAGCGCGTCGGATGGGCGTGGCAGGTGCGCGCGAGATCTTCCGCACTGCCGCCAAATTCCATCAGAACGCACGCTTCATGGATCATTTCGCCGGCTTCGCGACCGATGATGTGCACGCCGAGCACGCGATCGGTCTTCGCGTCCGCGAGAATCTTCACAAAGCCGTCAGTGGTCTGGTTGACCTTGGAGCGGCCGTTGGCGGTGAACGGAAACTTTCCGACCGTGTAAGCCGTGCCCGCCTGCTTGAGTTCCTCCTCGGTCTTGCCGACGGAGGACACTTCCGGCGTGGTATACACGACGCCGGGGATCACATCGTAATTCACGTGGCCGGCTTGGCCTGCGATGATCTCGGCGACCGCGACGCCCTCGTCCTCGGCCTTGTGCGCGAGCATGGGGCCTGCGACGACGTCGCCGATGGCATAGACGCCCTTCAGGCTGGTGGCGAAATGCGAATCGATCTGCACCCGGCCGCGCGCGTCCAGCGCGACACCGGTTTCCTTGAGGCCGAGACCGTCGGTGTAGGGCACGCGGCCGATGCAGACGAGCACGACGTCGGCTTCGATGGTCTCGGCGGCACCGCCGGAAGCCGGTTCGATTTTCGCAAGCAATGCCTTGCTGTTCATCTCGACGCCGGTCACCTTCGAGCCCAGCTTGAATGCAAATCCCTGCTTTTCAAGGATGCGCTGGAATTGCTTGGCGATCTCGCCGTCCATGCCGGGCAGGATGCGATCGAGGAATTCAACCACCATGACTTCGGATCCGAGCCGGCGCCACACGGAGCCGAGTTCGAGCCCGATCACGCCGGCGCCAATGACCAGCAATCTGCCTGGCACCTTCTCCAGCGACAGCGCGCCGGTCGAGGACACGATGCGCTTCTCGTCGATCTCGATGCCCTTCAGGCGCGCGATGTCGGAGCCGGTGGCGATCACGATGTTCTTGGTCTCGACAACCTGCGACTTGCCGTCGGCGGAGACCTCGACCTTGCCGGTGCCCAAGATCTTGCCGGCGCCCTTGAGCACGTCGATCTTGTTCTTCTTCATCAGGAACTCGACGCCCTTGACGTTGCCGTCGATGCCCTGCTGCTTGAAGTTCATCATCGCGGGCAGATCGAGCTTCGGCGAGGAGACCGAGACGCCCATCTTGGCGAAGGAATGGCCGGCTTCCTCGAACATTTCGGAGGCGTGCAGCAGCGCCTTCGACGGCATGCAGCCGACATTGAGGCAGGTGCCGCCGAGGGTCGCGTTCTTTTCGACCACGGCGACCTTCATGCCGAGCTGGCTCGCGCGTACCGCGCAGACATAACCGCCCGGTCCGGTGCCGATGACGACGAGATCGTAGGTAGCCATGAGAGAAAGTCCCGTAATGTTAGGCGTGGTGAGGATGCTCAGCGTCTGCGCGGCGCGTCAGCGTCCGCCGGACACATCGAGAATGGCTGAGGTGACGTAGGAGGCCTCGTCCGAGATCAGCCAGACGATGGCATTGGCGATTTCATCGGCGGTGCCGACGCGCTTCATCGGCACCAGATGGGCCAGGCGATGGGCGCGGTCGGGCTCGCCACCGGTAGCGTGGATGTCGGTGTCGATCAGGCCGGGACGGATCGCGGCGACGCGGATGCCCTCGCCCGCGACCTCATGGCCGAGGCCGACGGTGAAGGAATCGACCGCGCCCTTGGACGCGGCATAGTCGACATAGGTGTTGGGTGCGCCGAGCCGCGCTGCGACGGACGACAGGTTGACGATGACGCCGCCCGTGCCGCCGTGCTTGGTCGACATCCGCTTCACCGCCTCGCGCGCGCAGAGGATGGAGCCGGTGACGTTGACGGCCATCACGCGCTGGATGCGCTCGGCCGACATCTCGTCGACGCGCACGCCGCTCTTGCCGACGATGCCGCCATTGTTGACGAGCGCCCCGAGCGTGCCGAACTTGTCGGCCTCCTTGAACAGATTGAGGATGTCGCTTTCCTCGGCGACATCGCATTTCACAGCGATGGCCTTGCCGTTGCTGGCCGCGATCTGCGCGACCACCTCGTCGGCGGCCTGCTTGTTGCTGGCATAGCCGACCACGACGCGAAAACCGCGCGCGGCCGCCGCGAGCGCGGTCGCCCGTCCGATGCCGCGGCTGCCGCCGGTGATGACAACGACTTTATCCGTCACATCAATCCCCACGAGTTCGAGCGCACTACGACGTCCTGCCCTCAAGAGCCGCCAAGCGATCAAGCACGGACTTGTCCGTCAAGCTGATCAAATGGAACAGAATGAAGGGCGTGAGAAACGGGATCAGGCACAAGGCCGCGAAGCCGACCCCCTTACCTTTCCTGCGACTAATCGGAATCGCAAAGAAGAAAAAGATAAGGGTGGTCAGCAGGAGCGGCACCATGGAGATGAGCGCATGCGCGAGCGACGGCTCCCCCATCGTCGCCTCCCTTAGAGGTCCAGCACCAGGCGCGCCGGATCTTCCAGGCTCTCCTTGACACGGACCAGGAAGGTGACGGCTTCCTTGCCGTCGATGACGCGGTGATCGTAGGACAGCGCCAGATACATCATCGGGCGGACCTCGATCTTGCCGCCGACGACCATCGGCCGCTCCTGGATCTTGTGCATGCCGAGGATGCCGGACTGCGGCGCGTTCAGGATCGGGGTCGACATCAGCGAGCCGTAGATGCCGCCATTGGTGATGGTGAAGGTGCCGCCCTGCATCTCGTCGATCTTGAGCTGGCCGTCACGGGCGCGGCGGCCGAAATCGGCGATGCTCTTCTCGATGTCGGAGATCGACTTGTGGTCGCAGTCGCGCACCACGGGCACGACCAGGCCCTTGTCGGTGCCGACGGCAACGCCGATGTGGTAGTAGTTCTTGTAGATGAGGTCGCTGCCGTCGATCTCGGCGTTGACGGCCGGGATGTCCTTCAGCGCCTGCACGACGGCCTTGGTGAAGAAGCCCATGAAGCCGAGCTTGGCGCCGTGCTTCTTCTCGAACGCGTCCTTGTAGTGCGCGCGCAGCGCCATGACGTTGGTCATGTCGACCTCGTTGAAGGTCGTGAGCATGGCGGCGGTGTTCTGCACGTCCTTGAGCCGGCGCGCGATGGTCTGGCGCAGCCGGGTCATCTTGACGCGCTCTTCGCGGGCGGCGTCATCGGCCGGCGAGGGGCTGCGGACCTGCACGGCGGCGGCGGGCTGGTTGACCGGCGTCGGCGCCGAGGCGGCGCGCTCGATGGCGGCCAGCATGTCGCCCTTGGTGACGCGGCCGTCCTTGCCGGAGCCCGGCACGGTCGAGGCGTCGATGCCGGTCTCGGCGGAGAGCTTGCGCACCGACGGCGCGAGCGGCGCATCGGCCGGCGGCGCCTTCGCGGCAGCGGGAGCCGGCGCGGGAGCGGCGGCAGCAGCTGCAGGCGCCGCAGCCTTGGCCGGCGCGGCGGCGGGCTTGGCTGCGCCGGCACCATCGGTGATCTGACCGAGCAGCGCGCCCACGGCAACGGTCGCACCATCGGCAGCGATGATCTCGCTCAGCGTGCCGGCGGTCGGCGCGGGGACTTCGATGGTGACCTTGTCGGTCTCGAGCTCCACCAAGGGCTCGTCGACGGCGACGGGGTCGCCGGCCTTCTTGAACCAGCGGCCGATGGTGGCCTCGGTGACGGATTCGCCGAGCGTCGGCACACGAATTTCAGTCATGGTCTCTTCCTCAAGGGATCGCAGGTAGCGGTCATGAATTCATACGTCATTGCCCGCGAAGACGGGCAATCCAGTACGCCGTGACTTTCGTGATCAGAACGAAAGCCGCGGAGTACTGGATGCCCCGCCTTCGCGGGGCATGACAGAGTCCTAAAAAAACTTCTCAGCTCAGTGCTTCGTCCAGGAACGCCTTCAGCTGAGCCTGATGCTTGGACATCAGACCCGTTGCGGTCGCGGCGGAAGCGGCGCGGCCGACATAACGCGGACGCCGGCTCGCGCCGTTCACCTGGTTCAGCACCCATTCCAGATAGGGCTCGATGAAGTGCCAGGCACCCATGTTGCGGGGCTCTTCCTGGCACCACACCATCTCGGCCTTCTTGAAGCGCGACAGCTCGGCCACCAGCGCCTTCAGCGGCACCGGATAGAGCTGCTCGACTCGCATCAGGTAGATGTCGTCGATGCCGCGCTTCTCGCGCTCCTCGTAGAGGTCGTAATAGACCTTGCCGGAGCACAGCACGATGCGGCGGATCTTCTCGTCAGGGACGAGCTTGATCGCCTCGTTCGGCAGCATCTGGGCGTCATCGTAGAGGATGCGGTGGAAGGTCGTGCCCTTCGCGAGCTCGTCGAGCCGCGACACGGCGCGCTTGTGACGCAGCAGCGACTTCGGCGTCATCATGATCAGCGGCTTGCGGATCTCGCGATGCAGCTGCCGGCGCAGCACGTGGAAGTAGTTCGCCGGCGTGGTCGGGTAGACCACCTGCATGTTGTCTTCCGCGCACATCTGCAAGTAACGCTCGAGGCGCGCCGAGGAGTGCTCCGGCCCCTGGCCCTCATAGCCGTGCGGCAACAGGCAGACGAGACCGGACATGCGCAGCCATTTGCGCTCGCCTGACGAGATGAACTGGTCGAACACGACCTGCGCGCCGTTGGCGAAGTCGCCGAACTGGGCTTCCCACAGCGTCAGCGTGTTCGGCTCGGCGAGCGAATAGCCGTATTCGAAACCGAGCACGGCTTCTTCCGACAGCAGCGAGTTGATGACCTCGTAATGGCCCTGCTCGTGGCCGAGATGGTTGAACGGCGTGTAGCGGCTCTCGTCCTCCTGATCGATCAGGACCGAATGGCGCTGCGAGAAGGTGCCGCGTTCCGAATCCTGTCCGGACAGGCGGACGTGGTGGTTTTCGTTGAGCAGCGAGCAGAACGCCAGCGCCTCGCCGGTCGCCCAGTCGATGCCGTTGCCGCTCTCGATCGCCTTGGCGCGGTTATCGAGGAAGCGCTGAATGGTGCGGTGAACGCGGAAACCGTCCGGCACCTTGGTGATCTTGCGGCCGATGTCCTTCAGCGTGGCGATGTCGACGCCGGTGACGCCGCGCCGCGCATCCTCTTCCTGGTCGGCGATCTTGAAGCCCGCCCACTTGCCGTCGAGCCAGTCGGCCTTGTTCGGCTTGTAGGAGGTGCCGGCCTCGAACTCGGCATCGAGCCGGGCGCGCCAGTCCGCCTTCAGCTTGTCGACCTCGCCCTCGGTGACGACGCCTTCCGCGATCAGGCGCTTGGAGTAGAGCGTCAGCGTCGAGGGATGGGCGGCGATCCGCTTGTACATCACCGGCTGGGTGAAGGCCGGCTCATCGCCCTCATTGTGGCCGTAGCGGCGGTAGCACCACATGTCGATGACGACGGGCTTGTGGAACTTCTGCCGGAATTCGGTCGCGACCTTGGCCGCGAACACGACGGCTTCCGGATCGTCGCCGTTGACGTGGAAGATCGGCGCATCGATCATCTTCGCCACATCCGACGGATAGGGCGAGGAGCGCGAGTAGCGCGGATAGGTGGTGAAGCCGATCTGGTTGTTGACGATGAAGTGCACGGAGCCGCCGGTGCGGTAGCCCTTCAGGTCGGACAGGCCGAAGCATTCAGCAACCACGCCCTGGCCGGCGAAGGCGGCGTCGCCGTGCATCAGGAGCGGCATCACCGAGATGCGCATATCAGGGGGATCGCCGTGCTGGTCCTGCTTGGCGCGGACCTTGCCGAGCACGACGGGATCGACGATCTCGAGATGCGAGGGGTTGGCGGTCAGCGACAGGTGGATGCGGTTGCCGTCGAACTCGCGGTCCGAGGAGGCGCCGAGGTGATACTTGACGTCGCCGGAGCCTTCGACCGCGTCGGGATTGGCCGAGCCGCCCTTGAACTCGTGGAATAGTGCGCGATGGGCCTTGCCCAACACCTGGGTCAGCACGTTGAGGCGGCCGCGATGCGGCATGCCGAGCACGATTTCCTTCACGCCGAGATTGCCGCCGCGCTTGATGATCTGCTCGAGCGCGGGGATCAGGGCTTCACCGCCGTCGAGGCCGAAGCGCTTGGTGCCGGTGAACTTGGTGTCGCAGAACTTTTCGAAACCCTCGGCTTCGATCAGCTTCTGCAGGATGGCCCTGCGGCCTTCGCGCGTGAACGAGATCTCCTTGTCGGGTCCCTCGATGCGCTCCTGGATCCAGGCCTTCTGCGCCGCGTTGCTGATGTGCATGAACTCGACGCCGAGCGTCTGGCAGTAGGTGCGCTCGCAGATCGCGGTGATCTCGCGCAGAGTGCCGTATTCGAGGCCGAGCACGTGATCGAGGAAGATCTTGCGGTCGAAATCGGCTTCGCTGAAGCCGTAGGTGCGCGGATCGAGCTCTTCGCGGTTGCGCTGGGCTTCGATGCCGAGCGGATCGAGCTTGGCGTGGAAGTGGCCGCGCATGCGGTAGGAGCGGATCAGCATCAGGGCGCGGACGGAATCGCGCGTCGCCTGAAGCAGGTCGGCGGAGGAGATGTCGGCCCCCTTGGCCTGCGCCTTGGCGGCGATCTTGCCACCGACCGTCTTCTCGACCTCGGCCCAGTTGCCGTCGAGGGCGGAGGTCAGATCGTCCTTCGGGGTCAGCGGCCAGTTGTCGCGCTCCCAGGACGGGCCTTCCGCGTTCTTGCTGATGTCAGCCGGCGCGTCGTTCAGGCTCTTGAAGAACTCCTGCCACTCGGCATCGACCGAGGACGGGTCCTTCTGGTAGCGGGCGTAGATTTCGTCGATGTAGGTGGCGTTGGTGCCCTGCAAAAAGGATGACAGGGCAAAGGCTGCGTTCGCGTCCTGGCGAGACATACTTGAGTTCCTGGCGATTTCGATTCGCGCATAACAAACGGCGCTGGCGCCGAGCTCCCCCGACAGGGCTCGACGCGACAGGCACCCTTTACCCTATTTACTGCGAAACTTCGCCCGGAAAAGCACGAAGAACTGAATTAGCCTTTCAACTTTTCGGCAAGCGTGTGGCCGAGGCGGGCGGGCGACGGGGACACTGTAATTCCTGCGGATTTCATCGCCTCGGTCTTGGAACCGGCATCGCCCTTGCCGCCGGAGATGATGGCGCCGGCATGACCCATGCGGCGGCCGGGAGGGGCGGTGACGCCGGCGATGAAGCCGACCATCGGCTTCTTGCGGCCGCGCTTGGCCTCGTCCTTGAGGAACTGGGCGGCGTCCTCCTCGGCGGAACCGCCGATCTCGCCGATCATGATGATCGATTCGGTCTTGGGGTCGGCGAGCAGCATCTCCAGCACGTCGATGAACTCGGTGCCCTTGACCGGGTCGCCGCCGATGCCGACCGCGGTGGTCTGGCCGAGGCCTTCCTGGGAGGTCTGGAACACCGCTTCATAGGTCAGCGTGCCCGAGCGGGAGACGATGCCGACCGAGCCGGTCTTGAAGATGTTGGCGGGCATGATGCCGATCTTGCACTCGCCGGCGGTCATGACGCCCGGGCAGTTCGGCCCGATCAGGCGCGACTTGGAGCCGAGCAGCGAGCGCTTGACGCGAACCATGTCGATCACAGGAATGCCCTCGGTGATGCAGACGATCAGCGGGACCTCGGCGTCGATGGCTTCGCAGATCGCGTCGGCTGCGCCCGGCGGCGGCACGTAGATCACCGACGCGTCGGCGCCGGTCTTCTCACGCGCCTCGCGCACGGTGTCGAACACCGGCAGGCCCAGATGCGTCGAGCCGCCTTTGCCCGGCGAGGTGCCGCCGACCATCTTGGTGCCGTAGGCAATCGCGGCCTCCGAGTGGAAGGTGCCGTTCTTGCCGGTAAAGCCCTGGCAGATGACCTTGGTGTTCTTGTCGATCAGGATGGACATGAGGTCTGCTTTCGCGAAACTAACAGAGTGAGTGGGTCAGTGGATGCGGCGGTAGACGCCGGTGAGGACGTCGGACCAGCCTTCCGCGTCCGGCGAGAATTGAATCTTCAACGAGTAGGAATCCTCATTGATGATCTCGTAGACGTGGCGCGCATTGCCGCGGAGCGAGCCGCGCACCAGCGTCAGGGTCTTGCCGGCCCACCCGCCTGAGGCGGGCGAAGGCGGCGTGTAGCCGAGCGAGTCGTACCAGAACAATTTGTAGGTCCGGTCGTCGCGGTCGAAGGTGAAGATGCCGTGGGTGGCGAAGACCTGCTTGCCGTCGCGCATCTGGATCGAGTCCTGGATCAGATAGAACCCGTTGAGATCCATGCGCGCGACGGTGCGCGAGGTCGCCGGCCCGCCCGCCGTCCAGCGCGACGGGAAGACCATCTCCTCACCATCCCATTCGCCGGCGAATGCGGCGAGGCGCGCATGCTCGGGGAGCGGAGATGATGCGGCGAGATGGTCCTGGGCCATGGCGCTAGCCTCCCTTGACGGCCTTCACGATCTTCTGCGCGGCGTCGTCGAGATTGTCGGCGGGCACCACGTTCAGTCCGGATTCACGGATGATCTTCTTTCCGAGCTCGACATTGGTGCCTTCGAGGCGGACCACCAGCGGCACGCTCAGGCCGACCTCGCGAACCGCAGCCGTGACGCCCTCGGCGATCACGTCGCACTTCATGATACCGCCGAAGATGTTGACCAGGATGCCCTTCACGTTGGGATCGGCGGTGATGATCTTGAACGCGGCCGCGACCTTCTCCTTGCTGGCGCTGCCGCCGACGTCGAGGAAGTTGGCCGGCGCCATGCCGTAGAGCTTGATGATGTCCATCGTCGCCATGGCGAGACCGGCGCCGTTGACCATGCAGCCGATATTGCCGTCGAGCGTGACGTAGTTGAGATCGTATTTCGACGCCTCGATTTCCTTGGCGTCTTCCTCGGTCAGATCGCGCAGCGACACCGCGATCTCGGGATGGCGGAACAGGGCGTTGTCGTCGAAGGACACCTTGGCATCGAGCACGCGGAGCTCGCCCTGCTTGGTCACGACCAGCGGATTGATCTCCAGCATCGACATGTCCTTGGCGACGAAGGCCGCGTAGAGCTGCGCGGTGAGCTTCTCGGCCTGCTTGGCGAGGTCGCCGGACAGATTCAGCGCCTTCGCGACCGTGCGGCCGTGATGGCCCATGATGCCGGTCGCCGGATCGACCGAGAAGGTCACGATCTTCTCCGGCGTGTTGTGCGCGACGTCCTCGATGTTGACGCCGCCTTCGGTCGACACCACGAAGGAGACGCGCGAGGTCTCGCGGTCGACCAGGATCGAGAGGTAGAATTCCTTGTCGATGTCGGAGCCGTCCTCGATGTAGAGGCGGTTGACCTGCTTGCCGGCAGGTCCCGTCTGCACGGTGACCAGCGTCGCGCCCAGCATCTGCTTGGCGAATTCGTTGACCTCTTCCACCGATTTGGCGATGCGGACGCCGCCTTTGTCGCCGGCGAATGCCTCCTTGAACTTGCCCTTGCCGCGCCCGCCGGCATGGATCTGGCTCTTCACCACCCAGACCGGGCCGGGAAGCTGTCTTGCGGCGGCGTCGGAGTCCGAGGCCTTGAGAACCGCTACGCCGCGCGAAATCGGAACGCCGAATTCATGCAGCAGCGCTTTGGCCTGATATTCATGGATATTCATATGGTCGCTCCCTGAACCCGCGGGCGGTGACCTCATGGGCCCACCTCAGTCTTGTGGCTGGCATACCATATACCACAGGAACTGCAACCCGGATTCTTTGACAATCGAGATCTGCCGAGACCGGAACCCCACCCCGGTCAGCCGGGGTCCGGAAGTGAAACCGCCGAAGACCGGGTTTCGATCTTCGGCGGGTATTGCTTTGCCTTAGCGGCCGAGAAGATCGGGTGCGATCTTCTTGCAGGCATCGACCAAGCCCTGCACGGCACCGACCGACTTGTCAAACGCCTCGCGGTCCTTGCCGGCGAGTTCGATCTCGACCACGCGCTCGACGCCCTTGGCGCCGATCACGACGGGCACGCCGACATACATGTCCTTCACGCTGTACTCGCCGTTGAGATAGGCGGCGCAGGGCAGCACGCGCTTCTTGTCCTTCAGATAGCTCTCGGCCATCGCGATCGCGGAGGCGGCAGGGGCGTAGAAGGCCGAGCCGGTCTTGAGCAGGTTGACGATCTCGGCGCCGCCGTTGCGGGTGCGGTCGACGATCTCGTCGAGGCGCGCCTGTGAGGTCCAGCCCATCTTGACGAGGTCGGGCAGCGGGATGCCGGCGACGGTGGAGTACTTCACCAGCGGCACCATGGTGTCGCCGTGGCCGCCGAGCACGAAGGCGGTGACGTCCTCGACCGAGACGTTGAACTCGTCGGCGAGGAAGTAGCGGAAGCGGGCCGAATCCAGCACGCCGGCCATGCCGACGACCTTCTTGTGCGGCAGCCCCGAAGCCTTCTGCAGCGCCCAGACCATGGCATCGAGCGGGTTGGTGATGCAGATGACGAAGGCGTCGGGGGCGTACTTCTTGATGCCGGCGCCGACCTGCTCCATGACCTTGAGGTTGATGGAGAGGAGGTCGTCGCGGCTCATGCCGGGCTTGCGCGGCACGCCGGCGGTGACGATGCAGACCTTGGCGTTGTCGAGCGCCTCATAGGAGTTCGCGCCGGTGTAGTGGGCGTCGAAGCCGTCGACCGGCGAGGACTGCGCGATGTCGAGCGCCTTGCCCTGCGGCACGCCCTCGGCGATGTCGAACATCACGACGTCGCCCAGTTCTTTCAGGCCGATGAGGTGAGCCAGCGTTCCGCCGATCTGGCCGGAGCCAATCAAAGCAATCTTGTCGCGCGCCATGTGAACCTGTCCTTTAGACACGTAAGGAGGGGAAACTGAGACGGGTGGTTATCCCTTTCGTCTCCCCCGTTCAAGTCGCCCAATGCCCAATTGTCGGGCTTGCCGAGATAGCAGCCAGCATACCCCGGCCGTCATTCCGGGGCGCGCGAAGCGCGAGCCCGGAATCCATAACCACCATCCGGAGTATGGATTCCGGGCTCGTCGCTTTGCGACGCCCCGGAATGACGGCGGGGATAGGACTTAAGTCTCGACCAAGCCCTTGGTCGAGCCGCTGGCGGTGGAATCCTTGCGGCCGTGAGGCAGCGCCAGATAGGATTCCGAGCTCATTTCGATCAGGCGCGAGGCGGTCCGGTTGAACTCCATGGCCTCGGTGCCATCGGTCGCGAGGTAGAGCGAGATCGGATTGGCGTCGGCCGAGGCCATCAGCTTCACGGCGTTGTCATAGAGCGTATCGATCAGGGTGATGAAGCGCTTGGCCGCGTTGCGCTGGGAGAGGTCCATCACTGGAATATGGTCGACCAGGAGGGTGTGATAGTCGTGCGCCAGCCTGAGGTAGTCGGATGCACCGAGCGGCTGCTCGCAGAGGTCGGCGAAGGAGAATCGCGCCACGCCATGGGCCGAGCACGGCACGTGCAGAATGCGGCCCTTGATCGAAATGTCACGCGAGCGGCATTTGGCGCCGCCCGTCATCCGCTTCCAGGCCCGATCGAGCGCGGCGTCCGCATCGCCATCGGCCGGTGTCAGCCACATCGGCACGCCCTGCAGCTTCTCCAGGCGGAAGTCGGTGCGCGCATCGAGCCGCGCGACGTCCATGTGGTCGGTGATCTGCTTGATGAAGGGCAGGAACAGCGAGCGGTTGAGACCGCCCTTATAGAGATCGTCGGGCGCGACGTTGGAGGTCGCGACCACGACGGTGCCGAGCTCGAATAATTTGGCGAACAGGCGGCCCAGGATCATCGCGTCCGCGATGTCGGTGACATGGAATTCGTCGAAGCAGAGCAGCCAGCTCTCCTCGAAGATCGCATTGGCCGTCAGAGCGATGACGTCGCTGTCGGCGATCTCGCCGCGCGCGATGCTCTGGCGATAATCGTAGATGCGCTCGTGCACGTCCGCCATGAACTCGTGGAAATGCGCGCGGCGCTTATGCTCGACCGATGAGTGCTGGAAGAACAGGTCCATCAGCATGGTCTTGCCGCGGCCGACCTCGCCGTGGATGTAAAGCCCGCGCGGCGCCTCGTCCTTGTCACCAGAGCTGAACAGGCGGCTGAGCAGGCCCTGCTTGCGGGTGGGCTTGTAGGTCGAAAGCCGTAGGTCCAGCGCCGCATAGGCCTCGGCGACCTCGGCCTGCGCCGGATCCGGCTCGATCGCGCCGGACGCGATCTCGGCCTGATAGGCCTCGCGGAATGAGGGATTTGGGGTGGAGAGCATGGCTCTTTACCGCCAGAGACGGACGGAAATTGCAAGCCGTGAAATGGGGTCAGAGGTATGCGCGTTTCTTCTCCCTCGCCCCGTTCTTACGGGGGCGCGACGAGCTTCGCTCGCGCTGGGAGGGTCGGGGTGAGGGGCTCTATCCGCGTATGAGATCCATCGAAAGACCTGTCCCCCCCCCCCCGGATCGCGAGAGCGATCCGACCTCTCCCCGCAAGCGGGGAGAGGTTAAGAAAGAAATTACTCACACAGCTCGTAGGCATCCTCGACCACATACGGGCCGCCGCCGGTGGACGCGCGCGAGGAGAACAGCACGAAGCGTTCGGCCATGAACGCCTTGCTCGGGAAATAGCCGCGCAGCGAGAGATAATCGGCGACGTCGCGGTCGGAGGCATCGTGCAGCCTCGCAAGCGTGACGTGCGGAATGAACTTGCGTCCCTCCGGGTCGAGGCCGATCCGCTGCATCATGCGCTCGAGCTCGGCCTGCAATTCCATCAGCGGCTTGCTCGGCGCAATCGTGGCGACCACCGCGCGGGGCTTGCGGCCGCCGAAGCTGGTGAGCCCCTGCACCTTCACCTCGAACGGCTTGCGGTCGACGCGAAACAGCATCGAAGCGATCTCGTTGGCGGAAGCCCCGTCAATGTCGCCGATGAAGCGCAGGGTGACGTGATAATTTTCGGGATCGATCCAGCGGGCGCCGGGGAGGCCACCTCTCAAGTTGGAAAGCGACTGGCCAATTTCGGCCGGAATTTCCAGACCCGTGAACAAACGCGGCATCGTTTCGCACTCCCGATGCTTGGGTACGGTGCTCGAACAGCGAGAACCATATCCAAATTAGAGCCGGCGACGAATCACCGGTACCCTGATTCCTATCGCAGTTGTGTGACTCTGCGAAGCACACCGCGCCTCACCCCGGTAAAACCCTGGGAATTAGGGTTAGCGCTGCCTGGTTTTCAACGCCGTTGCTCAGCGATCGTGCCAATGAATGCCTCCACCATGGGCATGATCCTGCCGACGATGATGTCGACGCCTTCAGCGGTCGGATGAATGCCGTCGGCCTGGTTGAGCTTGGCCTCGGCCGCGACGCCTTCGAGGAAGAACGGATAGAGCGGCACGTCGAATGTCTTCGCCAGATCCGGATAAATCGAATTGAAGCGCGCGGCGTATTCGGCGCCGTAATTCGGCGGCGCCAGCATGCCGCAGAGCATGACCGCAATCTTTCGCGCCTTGAGCCGCTGGACGATGTCGGTCAGCGCGGCGCGCGCCACGTCGGGATCGATGCCGCGCAGCGCGTCATTGGCGCCGAGCTCGACGATGACGCCGTCAGTTCCATCGGGCACCGACCAGTCGAGCCGGTCGCGGCCGCCCGAGGTGGTGTCGCCGGACACCCCGGCATTGGTCATGTCGACCTCTATGCCTTTGGCCCGCAAGGCTTTTTGAAGCTTTTGGGGGAACGCCTCCTGGGCCGGAAGGCCAAGGCCCGCGCTTAAGGAATCGCCGAGGACGACGAGCTTGACCGGCTTTGCCGCACCCGCCCAAGCGGGATTCGCCATCGTCATGACGGCGAGCATCAACACGGCTATGTGCATGAACAATCCGTAACGCCTCTCGACCCCGCGTGCGGACTTGCCATATGACCGGACCATGGACACTCGCATCGACCCCTCTTCGCTCGCCGCTACCGCGGACACCATCGCCATCTCCAACGTCAACCTCTCATTGGGCACGGGCGCGGCACGCGTTCACATCCTCAAGGATATCAGCCTGCGGGTCGGCCGGAGCGAGACGATCGGCCTGATCGGCCCGTCAGGCTCGGGCAAATCCACGCTGCTGATGGTGATGGCGGGGCTGGAACGTCCTGATAGCGGAGAGGTGGTGGTGAATGGCACGCCTTTCAATGCCCTCGACGAGGACGCGCTGGCGCGCTTCCGCGGCCGCCAGGTCGGCATCGTCTTCCAGTCCTTTCACCTGATCCCGACCATGACGGCGCTGGAGAACGTTGCTGTGCCGCTCGAACTCGCCGGCAATCCCGATGCCGCCAAGCGCGCGGCAGAGGAGCTGCAATCGGTCGGGCTCGGTGACCGCCTGCATCATTATCCGACCCAGCTCTCCGGCGGCGAGCAGCAGCGCGTCGCGCTCGCCCGCGCGCTGGCACCCGATCCCGCGATCCTGGTCGCCGACGAGCCGACCGGCAATCTCGACGAGACCACCGGTAAGCAGATCGTCGATCTGCTGTTCAGCAAGCACGCCGAGCGCGGCATGACCTTGGTGCTGGTGACGCACGATTCCTCGCTCGCGCATCGCTGCGATCGCGTCATCCGCCTGCGCTCCGGGCGCATCGACACGCAGTCTGCGCCCGCATGAGCGCCGTGGCCGAATCGTTCGCGAAGCCGAACGCCGTCGCGCTGTCGCAGCGCTACGCCTTGCGCGAATTGCGCGGCGGCCTGCGCGGCTTCTACGTCTTCATCGCCTGCATCGCGCTCGGCGTGATGGCGATTGCCGGCGTCGGCTCGGTGTCGGCGAGCCTGAGCGACGGTCTCGCACGCGAGGGCCGCACGCTGCTCGGCGGCGACGTCTCCTTCGTGCTGTTCCAGCGCGAGGCCAAGCCGGAAGAGGTCGCGTTCCTGCGTTCGCGCGGCACGCTGTCGGCGGCTGCGACCTTGCGCGGCATGGCGCGTTCGGCTGACGGCAAGCTGGCGCTGGTCGAGATGAAGGCGGTCGATAACACCTATCCGATGCTGGGACAGCTGACGCTGGCACCAAAGCTGCCGATGGCCGATCTGCTCGCCGAGCGTGACGGCGCGTTCGGTGCCGCCGCCGATCCGACGCTGCTGGCGCGGCTCTCGCTCAAGACCGGCGACCGCGTCACGATCGGGTCCGCAACGTTCCAGATCCGCTCCACCGTCGAGGCCGAGCCGGACAAGCTCGCCGGAGGCATCGGCTTCGGGCCGCGCTTTCTGATCAGCGAGGCGGCCTTGCGCGCCACCGGCCTGATCCAGCCCGGCAGCCTGGTGCGCTGGGTCTACCGGGTCAAGCTGCCGGAGGCCGCGAACAACGAGCGCGCCACCGAAGCCTTCATCGCGGATGCGCGCAGCGCCGCGCCGCAGGCCGGCTGGGAGATCCGCAGCCGCTCCAACGCCTCGCCGCAGCTCGAGCGCAACATCAACCGCTTCACGCAGTTCCTGACGCTGGTCGGCCTTGCCGCGCTGCTGGTCGGCGGCGTCGGCGTCGCCAATGCCGTCAAGAGTCACATCGACCGCAAGCTCGAGGTGATCGCTGCCTTCAAGGCCGTCGGGGCCACCGGCCGGGACGTGTTCGGCATCTACCTGGCGCAAGTGGTCCTGCTGGCCGCGATCGGGTCCGTGATCGGCCTGGCGCTCGGCGCCGCGATGCCCTTTGCGATCGTTGGCCTGTTCGGCAAGCTGTTGCCGCTGCCGGTGGTGCCGGCCGTGCACACCGACGAGCTCGCGCTGTCCTTCCTCTACGGCCTCCTCACCGCGCTCGCCTTCGGCCTGTGGCCGCTCGCGCGCGTGCACGACGTGCCGGTGGCCGCGCTGTTCCGCGACACCATCAGCTCCGAATGGCACCGGCCACGCGCGAGCTATCTCGTGTTCATGGCCGTCGTGATCGCACTCCTCATCGCGGTCGTGATCGGCCTGTCGTTCGACAGGCGCATCGCCGCGGTGTTCGTGGCCTCCTCAGTGGTCGTGTTCGCCTTGCTGCGCGGCATCGCCGCCCTGCTGATGACGATCGCACGACGGCTGCCACGGACGCGGCTGCCGATGCTGCGGCTTGCGATCGCCAACATCCACCGGCCGGGCGCGCTGACGCCGTCCGTCGTGCTGTCGCTGGGACTCGGGCTCGCCGTGCTCGTCACCATCACCCAGATCGACGGCAATCTGCGCCGGCAGTTCCTGGCGGCGCTCCCCGACCAGGCGCCATCGTTCTTCTTCATCGACATTCCGAGCGCGCAGGCCGAGCAGTTCGATGGCTATCTGCGCCAGATCGCCCCCGGCGCCAGGATCGAGGACGTGCCGATGCTGCGCGGACGCATCGTCGCCGCGCGCGGGGTGCGCGCCGAGGAGCTCAAGCCGACCACGGATTCCGAATGGGTGCTGCAGAGCGATCGCGGCCTGACCTACACCGCCGAGCTGCCGAAGGGCTCCAAGGTGGTCGAGGGCGAATGGTGGCGCGCCGATTATTCCGGCCCGCCGCTGGTCTCGTTGGAGAAGAAGATTGCCGACGGGCTCGGCCTCAAGCTCGGCGACGAGGTCGTGGTCAACGTGCTCGGCCGCGACATTCCGGCCAAGATCAGCAATTTGCGCACGATCGACTGGCAGGGTCTCGGCATCAATTTCGTCCTGGTGTTCTCGCCCAACGCCTTCAAGGGCGCGCCGCACACCCATATCGCGACGCTGACAGAAGCGGGCGGAAAGGCGGCGGGCGACGGCAAGATCATCAAGGAGGTCGCCGACGCCTATCCGATGGTGACGAGCGTGCGCGTGCGCGAGGTGATGGAGACGGTCGGCTCTGTGGTGACCAATCTGGCCCTGGCGATCCGCGGCGCCAGCGCCGTGACGCTGATCTCGGCGATCCTGGTGCTGGGCGGGGCGCTCGCCGCCGGCCACCGCCACCGCGTCTATGATGCGGTAATCCTCAAGACCCTCGGCGCGACGCGGCTGCGGCTGCTCGGCGCCTATGCCCTCGAATACCTGCTGATCGGCCTTGCCACCGCGGTGTTCGGGGTGATCGCGGGCAGCATCGCGGCCTGGCTGATCGTGACGCGGCTGATGACGCTGAGCTTCGTCTGGCAGGCCGGCAGCGCCGCCGGCGTGGTCGCCGCCGCGCTGGTCGTGACCGTCGGGCTCGGGCTTGCCGGCACGCTGCTGGCATTGAACAAAAAGCCCGCGACGGTGTTGCGAAATTTGTGACAAAATGTAGCGGCTGATCGAGCTGCCCGGAATCGGCCCGGTTTCCGCGATTAACCACGCTACCCCGTCAGCTTCGCGTCAGGATTGACGCCGAGGGCGACATTCAGCCGCGCGTGGAAGGTTGCGGCGAATGTGTTAGTTTCCCACATATCGGATGGGTTCGGAGTCCCGATTGTGAGCCAAAATTCAGTCGGCTGGCAGCGGTCTCCGAGATAGAATTTGACGAACCGGCGGCATGGCGACCCTCGTGCCGGACCGGACCAACCAACGGGAATTCGACCATGTCGGACCTAGACCGTAACTACGCTTCTCCTTTCGGCAGGGCCGCCGGGCGTGTTGACGCCGCGACGGTCGATGCCGGCCTGCGCGCCTATATGCTGCGCATCTACAACTACATGAGCATTGGCCTGGCCATCACCGGCCTTGCCGCGCTCGGCGTCTACATGGCCGCCGTGACCGACGTTCCGACGGCGGACGCCGTCCGCGTCGGCAAGGTGTTCCTGACACCGTTCGGCTACGCCATGTTCGTCAGCCCCCTGAAGTGGCTGTTCATCCTGGCGCCGCTCGCGATGGTGTTCGTGATCTCGGCGGGCATCAACCGTCTGGCACCCTCGACCGCCCAGATCCTGTTCTGGGTGTTCGCGGCGCTGATGGGCATCTCGCTGTCGTCGATCTTCCTGGTGTTCACGCACACCTCGATCGTGCGGGTGTTCTTCATCACCGCGGCGACCTTCGGTGCGCTGAGCCTCTACGGCTACACCACCAAGCGTGACCTGACCGGCATGGGCTCGTTCCTGTTCATGGGCCTGATCGGCATCGTTCTCGCCAGCCTGGTGAACCTGTTCCTGGCCAGCTCGATGCTGCAGTTCATCGTGTCGGTGGTCGGCGTGCTGGTGTTCTCGGGCCTGACCGCCTGGGATACCCAGCGGCTGAAGAACGACTACATCTACGGCTATGCCTCGGCCGGCGGTGACGTCGCAGAGCGTTCGGCCATCACCGGCGCACTGTCGCTGTACCTGAACTTCATCAACCTGTTCACGCTGCTGCTGCAGCTCCTCGGCCAGCGCGAGTAAGCTCTGAGACGAGAGAACGGACACGAACCCCGGCCGAAAGGCCGGGGTTTTTGTTTTGAGGGTACGGCCTCTCCCCGTCATTGCGAGGAGCTCGCGACAAAATTGCGCAGCAATTTTGCGCCGATGCGACGACGCAATCCAGAGCCCCTCCGCAGATGCATTTCTGGATTGCTTCGCTGCGCTCGCAATGACGGGTGTGGAGGCAGCGCAGCCTCTTCCGGCCCCTCAGGGAACGCTCTATCCTTCCCCCATGTCCGCACCCGATATCAGGCCCACCACCGAGGCCGACCTCCCCGCCGTCACCGCCATCTACCAGCAGGCCGTCCGCGAGGGCACGGCGACGTTCGAGCTGGAGCCGCCCGACCTCTCGGAAATGACGCGCCGCTATCGCGCGCTGATCGACGGCGGCTATCCCTATTTCGTCGCCATGCTGGACGGCCGCGTGGCCGGCTATGCCTATGCCGGCGCCTACCGGCCGCGGCCCGCCTATCGCTTCACGGTGGAGAACTCGATCTATCTCGATCCGTCCTTCCACCGCCGCGGCGTCGGCTCAATGCTGCTGGAACGGCTGATCGTCGAATGCGAAGCGCGCGGCTTTCGCCAGATGATCGCTGTCATCGGCGATTCCGCCAATGCCGGGTCGATCGGCGTGCACACAAGGTGCGGCTTCAAGATGATCGGCACACATCCCAGTGTCGGGCTGAAATTCGGCCGCTGGCTGGACACCGTGATGATGCAACGCGACCTCGGCGAGGGCGCAAGCACGGTGCCGGGGAAGTAGTTCATCCGTCATTCCGGGGCGATGCGCAGCATCGAACCCGGAATCCATTGAACGGCAGGGGCGGTGGAGGGATGGATTCTCGGGTGCGCAATTGCGCACCAGCTCGCGACTTCGTCGCGCCCCGGAATGACGATCGATGGTTCGTCTACACCACCGCCAGTTTGCGATCGATCACCAGCAGCACCCGCTCGAGCTCGTGGCCGCGACGCAGGATCAGGCCGGTCGCCGAGATCACGCTGTACATGCCCTGCTTGCGCGCGAGGCGCGGGTCCTTCTCGATGCGATAGATCGGCACTTCCGAGGCGCGGCGATAGACCGAGAACACGGCGCGGTCCTTCAGGAAGTC
Organism: Bradyrhizobium sp. NBAIM14; assembly: GCF_020193895.1. Lineage (NCBI taxonomy): Bacteria > Pseudomonadati > Pseudomonadota > Alphaproteobacteria > Hyphomicrobiales > Nitrobacteraceae > Bradyrhizobium > Bradyrhizobium sp. NBAIM14. Next base: position 190,114 of record NZ_JADYVQ010000013.1, read on the forward strand.
GATGGCATAGTCGCGCCATTCGCCGTCGGCGACCATGCGGCCGTAGAGATTGAGAATCCGGTGCAGCTCGAGCCGGTTGAACGTCACCCGGTTCGGCTGCGCATGCGCCGCGGCAGGACGCGCCGCCGCGCGCTGCTCGCTCGGATCGGCATCCTCCGACGTCAGACTCATGGGAAGCGCCTCCTCATCGCACGGCTACCCGCGTCCGCCAAGATCGTCCCGGAACCGCGTTCGTGACAATTGCATGATTGCGCCAACCGTTCCGCATCGCAAGGGGCTCGACCTATCGAATCGGCGTCGCATAAGGGCCCACGCAAGGGTGGAACTCCGTCGCGGCAAACCGTCACGGGATCGTTAGCAGGAATCATAGTATCGCCGCTTTTCCGCCAACCGCCTGCCGCCCTGCACTGCGAAAAGGGTGACGTGCGTTGACCCGGTCCTTTCGGTTCCGGATTCCTCAGCCCCCAGCCCCCCGGGGTCGAACAGGATCGGGTCTGTACGCACGACAAGGAGGGCCAACGCAAGTTGGTCCTTTTTTGTTTGTGCCGAGATGTTTCCGGTCTGCCGTCATTCCGGGGCGCGCGAAGCGCGAGCCCGGAATCCATTTACCATCACACAAGCTGAGAAATGGATTCCGGGTTCGCGCCAAGAGGCGCGCCCCGGAATGACGAGCATCAATTGCTGAGACGTTCTGCCTGCTTCAATGCAGCGACGTGTAGGCCGCACCCAGCATCGGGCCCGGCCTCTCGCGGCTGCCGTCCTGGACGTAGACCACCGCGCCGTCGACGCCGTCGCGCGTGAGGTTCTCGATCGGCACCGTCCAGCTCTCCGGACGGCCGGTCCAGTCGCCGACCTTGAGCAGGCTGCGCACCACGTTGTGATAGGTGACCTGCTGTCCCTTGTTCTCGCCGCGGGTGATCGCGATCGGCACCGACTTCGCGATCGAGCAGATCCAGACCTCGCCGCGCGAGACCGTGGGCTCCTTGCTTGCGGCTACCGACACGTTGATCTGCTTGCCCGAGAGCGACATCGTCACCGGCACGCTCATCACGCCAGTGCCCTTGTCGGTCTTGCCGATCGCGTTCTCGATGCCGGTGCGATCGCTGCCGATGACATGGGTGGAGCCGTTGACCACGACCTGCGGCGTGTAGACCTCGCGGTCGCCGCGCATGCGCGAATAGGCACGCTGCCGTGCAGAGAAGCGCGAATCCGCCAGCGTGTCCTTCCAGCCGAGATAGTCCCAATAATCGATCGGCATGCTCAGCGCGATGACGGAGGGGTCCTTGGAGAGATCGCCGATGATCTGGTCGGCGGGCGGGCAGGAGGAGCAGCCCTGCGAGGTGAACAATTCGACGACGGCGCGGGGTTCAGCTTCGGCAGGACGAATGACGGCGATGATCGCACATATGCCGAGAGCTCCCGACCAGAGGGCGCCGGACCAACGTGGAATCAGATGGGAAGCCGTCATTGTCGTCATGTCGAACGCCGCACACCGTTGCTCTCAGAGGGAAATCTTATCGCCGGATGGTCACCGTAGTCTTACGGGGCGCGGTACATTCATCCATCCGGGCCACCGTCCAAAGGGAGGTTTTCCGCCGGGCGGGCCCATCTGAAGCGTACCGCAAACGCGCGAAGGCGGCCTTTGATAGGCCGCCTTCGTTAAGGCTTCTACTCACTTCGCAGTGAGCCATCATTCACAAATCCGCGTTTACGCCGCGAGCTTGCGCAGCACGTAGTGCAGGATGCCGCCGTTGCGGTAGTAGTCGAGCTCGTCCAGCGTATCGATGCGGCAGAGCAGCGAAACGCGCTGCAGCGAACCGTCGCCGGAGACGATCTCCGCGGTCAGCTTCTGGCGCGGCTTGAGGTCGCCGACGAGGCCGCGGATGGTCACCTTCTCGTCGCCCTTTAGCCCAAGCGACTGCCAGGAGGTGCCTTCCTCGAAGGTCAGCGGCAGCACGCCCATGCCGACCAGGTTGGAGCGGTGGATGCGCTCGAAGCTCTGGCAGATCACGGCGCGCACGCCGAGCAGGCGCGTGCCCTTGGCGGCCCAGTCGCGCGAGGAGCCATTGCCGTACTCGGCACCCGCGAACACCACCAGCGGCACCTTCTCTTCCTGGTACTTCATCGCGGCGTCGTAGATCGACATCTGCTCGCCGTCGGGCCAGTGCTTGGTCAGGCCGCCCTCGGGGATGTTTCCGTCCGCGCCCTTCAGCATGAAGTTCTTGATGCGGATGTTGGCGAAGGTGCCGCGCATCATCACTTCATGATTGCCGCGACGCGTGCCGTACTGGTTGAAGTCGGCCGGACGCACCTGGTGCTCGCTGAGATATTTGCCGGCGGGCGAGGTGAGCTTGATCGAGCCGGCCGGCGAGATGTGGTCGGTGGTGATCTTGTCGCCGAACATGGCGAGGATGCGCGCCTCGACGATGTCGGTGACCGGCTCCGGCTCCTTCTTCATGCCTTCGAAGTAGGGCGGGTTCTGCACATAGGTCGAAGACATGTTCCAGCGATAGGTCTCACTCTCGACTGTCTTGATCTTGCGCCAGTTGGTGTCGCCCTTGAACACGTCGGCATACTTCTTCTTGAAGATCGACGCGGTCACGAACTTCTTCATGAAGGCGTTGATCTCCTTGGTCGTCGGCCAGATGTCCTTCAGGTACACCGGCTTGCCGTCCTTGCCCTCGCCGAGCGGCTCGGTGGCGAGGTTCTTGGTGACGCTGCCCGCGAGCGCGTAGGCGACCACCAGCGGCGGCGAGGCCAGGTAGTTCGCCTGCACATCCGGCGAAACGCGGCCTTCGAAGTTGCGGTTGCCGGAGAGCACGGCGGCCGCGACGACGCCATTGTCGTTGATCGACTTCGAGATCTCCTCGGGCAACGGACCGGAATTGCCGATGCAGGTGGTGCAGCCGAAGCCGACCAGGTTGAATCCGACCTTGTCGAGATCGGGCTGCAGACCGGAATTGGCGAGATATTCCGCGACCACCTGGCTGCCGGGGGCGAGCGAGGTCTTCACCCACGGCTTGGCCTTGAGGCCCTTCGCAGCCGCATTGCGCGCGAGCAGGCCGGCGCCGATCAGCACGCTCGGGTTCGAGGTGTTGGTGCAGGAGGTGATCGCGGCGATCACGACGTCGCCATGGCCGATGTCGAAGTTCTTGCCTTCGACGGGGAAGCGCTTGGCCGGCTCCTCGGCCTTCTTGTACTCGCTGGCGAGTGCGAGCGAGAAGCCGTCCGCGACGGTGGGCAGCGCGATGCGGCCTTCGGGACGCTTGGGCCCGGCCATCGACGGCACGACGTCGCCGAGGTCGAGGGTCAGCGTTTCCGTGAACACGGGGTCGGGCGACTTGGCGGTGCGGAACAGGCCCTGGGCCTTGGCATAGGCCTGCACCAGCGCGACGCGGGCCGAGGCACGGCCGGAGGTCTTGAGATAATCGAGCGCGGCGGCATCGACCGGGAAGAAGCCGCAGGTCGCGCCGTATTCGGGCGCCATGTTGGCGATGGTCGCCTTGTCGGCGACCGAGAGGTGGTCAAGGCCCGGGCCGAAGAACTCGACGAACTTGCCGACCACGCCGAGCTTGCGCAGCATCTGCGTCACGGTGAGCACGAGGTCGGTCGCGGTGACGCCTTCCTTCAGCGCGCCCTTCAGCTTGAAGCCGACGACGTTGGGCAGCAGCATCGACAGCGGCTGGCCGAGCATGCAGGCTTCCGCCTCGATGCCGCCGACGCCCCAGCCGAGCACGGCAAGACCGTTGACCATGGTGGTGTGCGAATCGGTGCCGACCAGCGAATCGGGATAGGCCACCTCGAAGGTGCCGGTCTTCTTGCCGACCGTCATCTTCTCCTTCTTGGTCCAGACCGTCTGGGCCAGATATTCGAGATTGACCTGGTGGCAGATGCCGGTGCCGGGCGGCACGACAGAGAAGTTCGAGAACGCCTTCTGGCCCCACTTCAGGAACTCGTAGCGCTCCTGGTTCTGCTTGTATTCCTCGGTGACGTTCTTGCCGAAGGCCTTGTTGTCACCGAAGAAGTTCACGATCACGGAGTGGTCGATGACGAGGTCGACGGGCACCAAGGGGTTGATCTTCTCAGGCTCGCCGCCGAGCTTCTGCATCGCGTTGCGCATCGCGGCGAGGTCGACCACCGCGGGCACGCCGGTGAAGTCCTGCATCAGCACCCGCGCCGGGCGGAAGGCGATCTCATGCTCCAGCGACTTCTTGCGCAGCCATTTCGAGACCGCGACGATGTCTTCCTTCTTGACCGAGCGGCCGTCCTCGTTGCGCAGCAAATTCTCGAGCAGGACCTTCATCGAATAGGGAAGTTTCGAAATTCCCTTCAGACCATTCTTCTCGGCGGTGGGCAGGCTGTAATAGACATAGGTCTTGGCGCCGACCTTGAGAGTCTTTTTGCATTTGAAGCTGTCGAGCGAGGTCATGGAGGAGATCCCAATTGCTAGTTATACCCGGCAGGGTATTTTAACACCGTCAGCGTATCAGGCTGGGCCGCTTGCAGGGGCAGGTTGAGTTGCTGCATCAAGTAGTTCCGGGCTTATAGAAGCTTTCTAACCGCGCCGCCACAGCCACTATCGTGCCGCAGCAATTCGCGAGCCAAAAATTCCCATGCGCTACCCCAAGATTTCCTGAGGCCTGGCTGTGAGCGGACTGAACCAAGGCGACATGCGGCTGTCCGGTCACGGGCTGAGATGCGTGCGGGGCGGCCGCGAGGTGTTCGCCGGGCTCGATTTCGCGGCCGGCTCGGGCGAGGCCGTCGCGGTCGTCGGCCGCAATGGATCGGGCAAGACCTCGCTGCTGCGGCTGATCGCAGGCCTGCTCGTGCCGGCCGGCGGGACGATCGCGCTGGAGGGCGGCGACGGCGAACTGACCCTGGCGGAGCAGTGCCACTATCTCGGCCATCGCGATGCCCTGAAGCCGGCGCTGAGCGTGGCCGAAAACCTGGCGTTTTGGGCTGATTTTCTCGGGGGCGAGCGTTTCGATGCGGCCGAGAGCCTCGCCGAGGTCGGACTCGACCACGCCACCCATCTGCCCGCCGGATTCCTGTCCGCGGGACAGCGCCGCCGGCTCTCGCTGGCCCGGCTGCTGACCGTCCGCCGCCCGGTCTGGCTCCTGGACGAGCCGACCAATGCGCTTGATGTCGCCGGTCAAGACATGTTCGCCGGCCTGATGCGCGTGCATCTGGCCGCCGGCGGCATGATCGTTGCCGCGACGCATGCCCCGCTCGGCATCCAATCGCGGGAGCTGCGGATCGGGGGTACCGCGTGATTCCGATGCACCCTCAGCTTTCCGAGCGGCTGAACCCTCTCCCGCTTGCACCGCCTTCGACGCGCGAGGGGAGCCCCGCATGACCCCCCTCGCCGCCCTCATCCGCCGGGACATCCGGATTGCGCTTCGCGTCGGCGGCGGGGCGCTGATCGGGGTGCTGTTCTTCCTGACCGTGGTGGTGCTGATGCCGTTCGCGGTCGGGCCGGATCTGGCGCTGCTGTCGCGGCTCGGACCTGCGATCCTCTGGCTCGGGGCCCTGCTGGCGAGCTTGCTGACCCTCGACCGGCTGTTCATGGCCGACCATGAGGACGGCTCGCTTGACCTGATCACGATGAGCCGGACGCCGCTGGAACTCGCCTGCGCTGCCAAGGCGCTGGCGCATTGGCTCGCCGCCGGCCTGCCGCTGATTGTCGCAACCCCCGTGCTCGGCCTGTTGCTCAACCTCGACATGATCGCCACGGCTGCGGTAGCGCTGACGCTGCTGGCGGGCACTCCGGCGCTGACCTTCACCGGCATGATCGGCGCGGCGCTGGCGGTGACGCTGCATCGCGGCGGGCTGTTGATGGCGGTGCTGGTGCTGCCGCTGTCGATTCCCGTGCTGATTTTCGGGGTTGCGGCCTCGCAGGCGGTAATCGTCGGCCCGATGACCTTCGGCGCGCCGTTCTCGATCCTGTGCGCGCTGTCGCTGGTCAGCCTCGTGATCGGCCCGTTCGCGGCCGCAGCGAGCCTGCGGCATGGCCTCGATTGAAATGGACCGGGCCGACCTTGACCCCGATCAACTTTCGCGACGGGCTTTCGTGCTGATTGCCTGAGCGGCCCCCGGTGATTATCAGGATACCATGACGCTGATCGACCTCGCCAACCCCACGCGGTTCCTCGCGCTGACAGCGCGGGTGTTGCCGTGGCTGGCGACCGCGACAATCATCCTGCTCACGATCGGTCTCTATCAAGCTGCGCTCGCGCCCGACGACTATCAGCAGGGCGCGACCGTCAAGATCATGTTCATCCACGTGCCCAATGCGTGGCTGTCGATGTTCGTGTGGGGCGTGATGAGCATCGCATCGTTGGGCACGCTGGTGTGGCGGCATCCGCTCGCCGACGTCGCCGCCAAGGCCGCAGCTCCGATCGGCGCCGCCTTCACCTTCCTCGCGCTGCTCACGGGTTCGCTCTGGGGCCGGCCGATGTGGGGCACCTATTGGGAATGGGACGCGCGGCTGACCTCGGTGCTGATCCTGTTCCTGATGTATCTCGGCCTGATGGCGCTGTGGCGCGCCGTCGACGATCCCTCGCGTGCGGCGCGCGCCGCCGCGGTGCTGACCCTGGTCGGCGCGATCAACCTGCCGATCATCAAGTTCTCGGTCGATTGGTGGAACACGCTGCACCAGCCCGCCTCGGTGATGCGCATGGGCGGGTCGGCGCTGGACAAGTCGTTCCTGATACCGCTGCTGGTGATGGCGGTCGCCTTCACGCTGCTGTTCGTCACGCTGCACCTGGCCGCGATGCGCAACGAGATTTTGCGCCGCCGTGTCCGCTCGCTGCAGATGATGCAGGCGAGCCGCGTGGCTTTTTCGAGCGAAGTGGAAAACGCATCAAAAGAAGCTGGGGCTGCATGACGATGTCGCTCGGTCCTTATGCCTCCTTCATCGTGGCGTCTTACGCTGCTGCCGCCCTCGTGGTCGCGATCCTGATCGGCTGGGTCATGCTCGATTATCGCAGCCAGACGCAGCGCCTGCGCGAGCTGGAGCAGCGCGGCATCACCCGCCGGTCGGGCCGCAGCGCGACGGAGCCGCGATGAGCGATCAACCTGCCTCCGCTCCGCCGCAGCGCCGCACCTTCTTGATGGTGCTGCCGCTGATCGCCTTCATCGGCCTTGCGCTTCTGTTCTGGTTCCGGCTCGGCAGCGGCGATCCCTCGCGGATTCCCTCGGCGCTGATCGGCCGGCCCGCACCGCAGACCGTGCTGCCGCCGCTCCAGGGGTTGCAGGAGAACGGCACGCAGGTGCCGGGTCTCGATCCCGCCGCCTTCAAGGGCAAGGTCAGCCTCGTCAACGTCTGGGCGTCCTGGTGCGTGCCGTGCCATGACGAAGCGCCGCTCCTGACCGAACTAGCAAAAGACAAGCGCTTCCAGCTGGTCGGTATCAACTACAAGGACGCCGCCGACAATGCGCGGCGCTTCCTCGGCCGCTACGGCAACCCGTTCGGCCATGTCGGCGTGGACGCCAACGGCCGCGCCTCGATCGAATGGGGCGTCTATGGCGTGCCGGAGACCTTCGTCGTGGGGCGCGAGGGCACCATCGTCTACAAGCTGGTCGGTCCGATCACGCCGCAAAATCTCAAGGCCGTGCTGATGCCGGAGCTGGAGAAGGCGCTGAAGGCAGGAAGCTGATCTGCTGCGCTCGTACCACACGCTCAACTGTCATCGCCCGACTTGATCGGGCGATCCAGTATTCCAGAGACGCCAGTCGTATACGGAGAAGCTGCGGCGTACTGGATGCCCCGGTCAAGCCGGGGCATGACAGCGGTATGTGGAGCGACGCTTTCGCCTGTCCTTCGCCTATCCCTTGCTCACATCCCCCGCCTCGGCCTCGCTTCTCTCCAGCGAGACCGGCGCGAGATGATAGCGCTTGGTCAGCGGCATCTGGGCGATGGCGAAGATCATCGTGATCGGGGTGACGCCGAACACCTTGAAGTTCACCCAGAAATCCGTGCTCTGGGTCCGCCAGACGATCTCGTTCAGCACCGCCATTCCGGCGAAGAACAGCGCCCAGCGCAAGGTGAGGATGCGCCAGCCCTGCGGCGTCAGGTTGAACACCTGGTCGAACATCACGGCGATGAAGGAGCGGCCGAACAACAGGCCGCCGCCGAGGATCGCGGCGAACAGGCCATAGATGATGGTCGGCTTGACCTTGATGAAGGTCTCGTCGTGCAGCACCAGGGTCAGCGTGCCGAACACCAGCACGATCACCCCCGTGACGATCGCCATGATCGGGATGTGGCGCGTCACGATGTAGGAGGCGGCCATCGCGACCGCGATCGCGACCATGAAGGCGCCGGTCGCCGCGAACAGATTGAACTTCGCGTTGACGAAGAAGAACACGAGCAGCGGACCGAGCTCGGTCGCGAGCTTGAACAGCGGATGCGGCTGGGTCTTGTCCATTCTCTCTTCCGTCTCTCCCATCCTTCGAGACGACCGCTTCGCGGTCTCCTCAGGATGAGGACCTCATGTGTGGCACGACCTCATCCTGAGGAGCCGCGCAAGCGGCGTCTCGAAGGATGACGTTATTCGATTCCGGCGATGGCGCGGGCGAAGTCGCGCGCGGTGAAGGGCGCGAGATCGTCGACGCCTTCGCCGACGCCGATGAAGTGCACCGGCAGCTTGAACTTCTCCGCGAGCGCCACCAGGATGCCGCCGCGCGCGGTGCCGTCGAGCTTGGTCATCACGAGGCCGGTGACCCCGGCGGTGCGATGGAAGGCCTCGACCTGCGACAGCGCATTCTGGCCGACGGTCGCATCCAGCACCAGCAGCACGGCATGCGGCGCAGTGTCATCCACCTTGCGGATCACGCGCACGACCTTCTCGAGCTCGTTCATCAGCTCGGCCTTGTTCTGCAAGCGGCCGGCGGTGTCGATCAGCAGCACGTCGATGGCCTGCTCCTTCGCCGCGGTGAGCGCGTTGAAGGCAAGGCTTGCGGAATCCGAGCCCTGCGCGCCTGCGATGACGGGCGTCTTCGTCCGCTCGCCCCAGACCTTGAGCTGCTCGATGGCGGCGGCGCGAAACGTGTCGCCGGCGGCCAGCATCACCTTGCGGCCTTCAGAGGCGAATTTCTGCGACAGCTTGCCGATCGTGGTGGTCTTGCCGGAACCGTTGACGCCGACCACGAGAATGACGAACGGCTTTTTTGCCGCATCGATCACGAGCGGCTTTGCCACCGGCGACAGCACCTTCTCGACCTCGGTGGCGACGACGTCCTTGACCTCGTCCGCCGAGATCGCCTTGTCGTAGCGGCCGGTGCCGACGGCATCGGCAATGCGCACCGCGACTGACGTGCCGAGGTCGGCGCGCAGCAGCACGTCCTCGATGTCGTCGAGCATGGCGCGGTCGAGCTTGCGCTTGGTGACGAGGTCGGCGACCGCGGTCCCGAGCGAGGACGAGGTGCGCTTCAGCCCATTGGACAGGCGGCGCCACCAGCTCAGCTTGGGGGTCTCGGAGGTGGTATCGTTCATGGTGGCGTGTTAGCCGTTCCGGCCCGTAAACGAAAGCCTTGACCGAAAGTCCTGCGATTGCTCGATGTTCCCCAATTGACCGCCGATGAGATCTTAGGCCGCGTGCTCCATCGCGACGGCCTGATGCTGGTCATCGACAAGCCGGCCGGCCTGCCGGTGCATCGCGGCCCCAAGGGTGGCCCCAATCTGGAGGATTCCTTCGACGCGCTGCGTTTCGGCCTGCCGCGACCGCCGGTGCTGGCCCACCGGCTGGACAAGGACACCTCGGGCTGCCTCGTGCTCGGCCGCCACCGCAAGGCGACGGCATCGCTGGGCCTTTTGTTCAAGCACGGCAAGATCGGCAAAACCTACTGGACCGTGGTCGAAGGGGGCCCTGCCGAGGACGAAGGCACCATCGACATGCCGCTCGGCCGACTCAATGCCGAACGCGGCTGGTGGCAGAAGCCGGATCCGGAAGGGCAGAAGGCGATCACGAACTGGAAGGTGATGGGCCGGGGCGACGGTTTCACCTGGCTTGCCATGGAACCGGTGACCGGCCGGACCCATCAATTGCGGGTGCATGCGGCCGCGAGCGGCTGGCCGATCTTCGGCGACAACATCTACGGCAACGGTCCGCGCTTCGGCGAGCCGCGCCTGCACCTGCATTCGCGCGAGATCGTGGTGCCGATCTCCCGGAACAAGGAGCCGGTCCGCGTGGTGGCGCCGGCCCCGCCGCATATGCACGAGAAGCTCCGGGCCTGCGGGTGGAACGGGGAGTAATCTCTTAGACCCTCATGGTGAGGAGGCGCGTCAGCGCCGTCTCGAACCATAGAGGCCCCGCAGGCGCATCGCGGTCGTATCCATCCTTCGAGACGCCCGCTTCGCGGGGCTCCTCGGGATGAGGAGCGGTGGTCGGTCGAGAAGCGGCTGTGCTCGGCTACCGTGCCATGGTTTACGAAACCTTCAGCGCTCGCCTCTAATGATAACGGTTGCTTAGAACAAGCTTCCGTAACCGCTCAGGACGAGCCGCGCGCGATGACCAATTCCGGGCTATCGATCATCGACGAGGTCGAATCCGCACTGCGGATCGGCTCGCCGGAAAAGGGCCTGGCGACGGCCCGGCGCGTCACCGAGCTGTTCCTCTCCTCCGCCGGCAATTTCGACGACGAGCAGATCGCGCTGTTCGACGACGTGCTCGAGCGCCTGATCGGCACCATCGAGCTGCGCGCCATCGCCGATGTGGCAGCGCGCGTGGCGCTGGCCGAGATCAGCGCGCAGCTGGCGCCGGTCGCGCAGGCGCCGCCGTCGGTGATCCGCCGCCTCGCCAACAATGACGAGATCCGCATCGCCGGCCCCGTGCTGCAGGAATCCGCGCGCCTCGACGACGGCGAGCTGGTGAAGATCGCATCAGCTAAGGGCGAGCCGCATCTGCTCGCGGTCGCCGGCCGCTGGTGGCTGAAGGAGATCGTCACCGACGCGCTGCTGGCGCGCCGCTACCCCAGCGTCAGCCGGCGGCTTGCGGCCAATCCCGGCGCGCGCGTCTCCGGAAAAGGGTTCGCCATCATCGTCGGCCAGGCCGAAAGCGATCCGGAGCTCGCAGTCAGTGTCGGCGTCCGCGTCGACTTGCCCTTGGAGCTGCGCCGCCAATTGCTGCGCTCGGCGACGGACGCCGTGCGCACCCGCCTGTTGTCGCGCGCCCCGCCGCATCTGTTCGAGGAGATCCAGAGCGCGATCGCCGCCGTCGCCATCGGCGCCGAACGCGAAATGTCGGCGGTGCGCGATTTCGAAGGTGCCAAGCGCGCCATCGCCGGCCTCAAGGCCACCGGCCAGCTCGACGAGGCGACGTTGCTCGGCTTCGCCACACAGCGGCGCTATGAGGAGACGGTGGCGGCGCTGGCGGCGTTGTCGGGATCGACGGTCGAGGTGATCCGACCGCTGATGCAGAGTCTCCGCGAGGACGGCCTGCTGGTGCCGTGCAAGGCCGCACAGCTCAGCTGGGAGACCACCATGGCCGTGCTCGAATGCCGTTTCGCGACAGGCGCGATGACGCCCGCGGACATCGCGAGGACACAGGGGCATTTTGCGAGAATGACGGCGGAGAACGCCAAGCGCACGCTGCGATTCTGGCAGGTCAGGGCGTCGTAGTTTTCCCTCTCCCCTTGCGGGAGAGGGTGGCTCGCCGCGAGAGCGGCGAGACGGGTGAGGGGCCTCTCTCCGCGCATGACCTCTCAATGCGATTGCGCGGATACAACCCCTCATCCGGCGCTTCGCGCCACCTTCTCCCACAAGGGGAGAAGGAAGAGAGCAGCTGCTTACGTCGTGAGCCGCTCGCCATCAATGCCAGCAATCTTCAGCCGCACGATGCTTCCCACCCGCTCGCCCGCAATCGCCACCGGCAGATAATGCTCCGTGCGGCCCTGCCCCTCGCTCTCGATCAGCACATCGCGCCTTGCGCCGATCTCGGCTTGCAGCCGCTGCTGCAGCGCCGCCTCTCCTACCGCGCGCAGCCGCTTCGCACGCTCTTTAATGACCGGCCCCGCCACCTGCGGCATCCGCGCGGCGGGCGTGCCGGGCCGCGGCGAATAAGGGAAGACGTGCAGGAAGGTCAGTCCGCATTGCTCGACGAGGTCGAGCGAGCGCGAGAACATGTCCTCGGTCTCGGTCGGGAAGCCCGCGATGATGTCGGCGCCGAAGACGACATCGGGGCGTAGGCGGCGTACCTGCTCGCAGAAGCCAATCGCATCCTGCCGCGAATGCCGCCGCTTCATGCGCTTCAGGATCATGTCGTCGCCCGACTGCAGCGACAGGTGCAGGTGCGGCATCAGGCGCGCATCCTCCGCGATGGCATCGAGCAGGTCGTCATCCGCCTCGATCGAATCGATCGAGGAGATACGCAGGCGCTTGAGCTCGGGCACATGGCGCAGGATCTGCTTGGTCAGCAGGCCGAGCTTGGGCGCGCCGGGCAGGTCTGCGCCGTAGCTCGTGAGATCGACGCCGGTCAGCACGATCTCGGCATGGCCGCGCTCGACCAGGGTGCGCACCTGATCGACCACCGCGCCCATCGGCACCGAGCGCGAATTGCCGCGGCCGAACGGGATGATGCAGAAGGTGCAGCGATGATCGCAGCCGTTCTGCACCTGCACGAAGACGCGCGGCAGGCCGCTCGCATAGCCATCGACGAGGTGCGGCGCCATCTCCTTCACCGCCATGATGTCGCTGACGGCGATCTTCTCGCTGGCGCCAAGATCGAAAGCGTGGCGCGTCTCCCGCCACGCTTCGCCGCGCATCTTGTCGTCATTGCCGACGACGCGATCGACCTCGGCCATGCCCGCAAAGATCGCAGCCTGCGTCTGCGCCGCGCAGCCGGTGACGACGATGCGCGCCTCGGGGCGCTCGCGCTTCAACTTGCGGATCGACTGGCGCGCCTGCGCCACCGCCTCGTTGGTGACGGCGCAGCTGTTGATGACGATGGTGTCGGAAAGCCCTGCGACTTCCGCCTTGCTGCGGATCACCTCGGCCTCGAAGGCGTTGAGGCGGCAGCCGAAGGTGACGATGTCGACGGCCATCAGGCGACCGGCGCGAACAGCGCCGGATCGAAGCTGCCCTCATATTCGAAGGTCGCGGTGCCCGTCATCAGCACGTGGTCGTCGCGCTCGCGCCATTCGATGCCGAGCTTGCCGCCGGGCAATGTGATCTCGACCTTGCGCTCGGCGCGCTTCAGCCGCGCGGCGGCGACCCCCGTGGCGCAGGCCGCCGACCCGCACGCCTTGGTCAGGCCGGCACCGCGCTCCCAGGTGCGGATCGTGATGTGCTCGCGATCGACGATATGGGCCAGCGTGATGTTGGCGCGCTCGGGGAAGATCGGATGGTTTTCCAAGAGCGGACCGAAGCGGCCGAGATCGTAGGCGTTGACGTCGTCGACCCAGAACACCGCGTGCGGATTGCCCATGCTCACCACTGAGGGCGAATGCAGAATGGGATTGTCGATCGGCCCGATCTGCAATTCGATGTAGCGGGTGTCGCGAAACTCTTCCGCCAGCGGAATGTCCTGCCAGCCGAATTTCGGCGCGCCCATATCCACTGTGTAGAGGTCGGGCGCCGGACCCTGCCAGGCATTGAGCAGGCCGGCGGCCGTCTCGAAGGTCGCACTGGTCTGCCCGGTCTTCTCGAAGATGCGGCGCACGACGCAGCGCATGCCGTTGCCGCAGGCACCGGCCTCCGAGCCGTCATTGTTGTAGATGCTGATGAAGGCCTCGGTGCCGTCGAGCCGGGGCTTCTGCAGCACCATGAGCTGGTCGTAGGCCACGCCGCCGTTCGCGGACGCCACGGCGCGGGCATCGTCCGGCGTGACCTTGGCCGCCGACTCGCGCAAGTCGACAACGACGATCTCGTTGCCGATGCCGTTCATCTTGGCAAATGCGTGGTTGGCCAGCGCGCTCATGAAAATTCCCGAATTTCGCCTGCCTTATATGGCGATCCTCGGCCGCTTGGCCAGTGATTTGCCACCCGGGTCGGGACATCGGGCAAGTTGCCTGCCATGACGCATCTGTCATGGGACGAATTCGGCGCTCGCGTGTTAGAACGGCGCGGTTCGCGCGAACCGGGACGCGCGGACGGGTTAAGGCCTTGGTGGGTAAGGCCTTGATGAATTGAGGCCCCGACGAAGCGGGCCTCGGGGAGAATAAAATGAACACTTTTCGTCGCCTCGCTTTGGCCGCGCTGATCCCGGCTGCGGCCTTGTCGCATGGGCTGTCAGGCGCTCTGGCGCAGACCGCGAGCCCGGCGCCGGCCGCATCGGCAAGTCCCTCGCCGGCCCCGACGGCTTCGCCCGCCCCGGCTGCAAGTGCCT
>NZ_JADYVQ010000127.1:0-235 GCF_020193895.1 Bradyrhizobium sp. NBAIM14
CCATGAAGCTTGCCCAGCGGCGCATCCCGCACGCCCATATCCTCGCATGGTCGTCTTGGCGTAGGGCCCATCAGGCCAACGCGCGCAAAGCCCATCTCAGGAAAAAATTGCAACTGTAATGCTAGCACTACTTTGGCAGATTGTTGGATTTGGGCTCTTTATTAGGATTCCCGAATCGATTTTTCAATGATTCATGGGTGGTCGGCTCTTGGAGGGCTGACCATGGCGGAATGGG
>NZ_JADYVQ010000014.1:0-198960 GCF_020193895.1 Bradyrhizobium sp. NBAIM14
GGGGGTGGTTCCAGGGGCGGCAGCACAGCCACGCCGTGGCGTTTGGCGGGGCTGGTTGCAGGCCTGGATGAGCAGGATGGGAATGCCAAGAAATGCTGGGGGCGCCGCCGAGGTATCGGCCATTAGCCGTTGTGGAACAGGCTGCATAATGAATAACATATTGATTTCGCTTGCTATTTTCTACAAAACCTTGGAGGGGTGCTTGCGGGTCGGTCCGTTAATCTTGGCTCTCGTTCGAGCTGTCCGCCCCGTTGCCCGGGCTTATGGGAACTGCTAACTTGAACGGATAGGGAACATACCCCGTCCAAGGGGATTGGTGAGTAGCTGGATTTTTAAGGGTAGATGCCCTATTTTCCGTCCTGAGAAGTAGGTACTGGTCGAGAGCCATGAGCGTCCGGATCAACCGGGAATACGTGAACGACACCGCGAAGCTGATCATGCATCGGCTTATCGCGCGGCAGATCGGTCGCGACCCGTCGCTGGTCGAAAGGGCCAAGGATTCTTTGGCCCATAACTCGCAACGTTTCGAAGGCTACACTTTCGTTCGCGAGTGGTCGGACATGCTCGGCTTTCCTCCATCTACGGTACGCCGCCGTCTGACGAGCCGCGACGAAGAGATGACGCGTTTGCGTCTGTCCTCACCTTTCGTTTTGGCGGAAGGTATCAATTTTGAGGACGACACTCTGCGCCGTCGTATCTGGAAGGCGGCGAAGCGGATTGCAGAGAGATCTGCGATCCATCAGACCGCGGCACTTCCGCGGATGGCGGCGTGACACAAAACTCGTTTGTTCGAACTATTGAAGATCTTGTCGAGACAGTCAGGGTGATCGCCCGGCTGTTTAAAACCGACAAGGTCTTCATCATTGGCAGCCAGAGCATCTTGCTTTCATGGCCTGATGCGCCCGTCGTCCTGCGCACTTCTGGTGAGATCGACGCCTATCCGGAAAACGCGAAAATATGGGAAATCCAGCAGAAGGAGCTGGATCCCGAAGATGATCCCGAGGCCTCAGAAGAGATCAATGCTCTCTACGGCGAGGGCTCTACATTCCATCGGGAGCACGGCTTCTATATCGACGGTGTCGACGAGAATACCGCACGGCTTCCTGGGGATTGGAATAAACGCGCGATTACCAAAACTGTCGATGTTGACGACAGGAAGGTTCTTGCCGTCGCACCATGTCCTGAAGACATTATTGTATCCAAGCTCGCTCGCTTGTCGGAAAAGGACAAGGAGTTCGTGGAGGGTTACCATAAGGCGCGGCCATTCAATCGCGATCTCGTCGTTGAGCGTATCAAGGCGACAAAGCTGGAGGCCGAACTTCAGGAACGAGCCATAAGCTTCGTACGCGGCCTTCCGGACGAGCCCAAAGCAGACGCTGCAGCAAGCAATTCGCCGGGATCCTAGCGGCCGTGGCTGCGATCCTACATGTTGCGGCAAACCTCTCGGCTGCGTCTAACGATCCTCGCGCAAGGGCTGAGGAGCTCCTCGCCGGGCACTCGCTGAAGCGGCCCGGCGGCAAGCCGCCGCCGCTATCACTGCCGCGTCAGACGGGTGCCACAAGAGTCCGGTCTTGTCGCTGCACTCGGCCCGCGTGTCCCTCCGCTTTCGCCGAGGGTCGCTATGCTCACGCGGCCCGGGTGCCATTTCGCTGCGGCGATGCGCTGCGCGCACGACGACCAGTTATGGGATGTCAGGTGTTGACCCGCTTGCGGTTCATCTTTGCGGCGCGCTCTTCTTCTGGGTAATTCTCGCGAAAATGCGATCGCGCTCGATGCGCCGGAAGGGAAGAGGCAGGAAATCGTCCTGCTGGAAAAAGAGAGATCTAATAAATTTGTGTCAGAAGTTCTCTTATATTTCTGACACCGGAGCGTGAGCCATGACCCACCTGAGCACCCGGATTTTGGAAGCCACCAAAGAATTGCCCGAAGGCGCGCCGATCGCTGCCAAGGCGCTTTTGCATCTTGGAAAGCGTGCCGCCGTCGATCAAGCTCTGTCGCGTCTTCGAGCGAGGAAGACTTCTGCGCGCGAGACGAGGGATATATTTGCGTCCAGTTGAAAGCCGTTTCGGAATTAGAGCCCCGTCAGTCGAGAAAGTCGTCGAGGAAATCAAGGTTCGCAGCGGCGAAATCATCGTTTCCAGCGGCGCGGTGGCGGCCAATCATCTTGGTTTGACGACGCAAGTACCTGTCCGTCAGGTTTATCTGACCTCTGGTCCTTCCCGCAGGCTCCGCCTTGGTAAGCAAGTCGTGGAGCTCAGGCATGCACCGCGTTGGCAGCTTGCCCTGGCGAACCGACGTGCAGGTGATGTAGTGCGTGCGCTTGCCTGGGTGGGACCACAGACGGCAGAACGAGCGTTGAGATCCGTCAGTCAGAAATTGACCCTGACCGAACTGAAGGAGCTGAAGTCCGCTGCTTCTTCCTTTCCGACTTGGCTTGCCAAGCCGGTAAGCGAACTCCGTGTCGGATAGAGTTCTAAACCTGGCTGGCGCCGAGCGCCAAGAGGCGCTCGGCGTTGCCGCGTCCAACTCAGGTCGTCCGGCACATCTTACTCGAAAAGGATGTCTGGGTTGTCTGGTGCCTGAACGCACTCTTTTCTCGCCTTTGGGCGAACATCTTGTCTTCAAAGGCGAAACTTCGCTATCAAAGGCTTACGGTGCGATCCGCCGTTTTTCGACATTCGGACGATAACCTTTCGAGGCAAGCGCCTGAGCGGGAGGTCAGCCTAGGCCGTCGAGACGCCGGCGCGCCGGAGCTACAGGCTATCCACGTGCCAATCGATCGCACGGGCTGTTTCATAGGCGTGCCCCTGACCCCGATCTCCCATCTTCACCGTCGACGGGTCGAGGTTGCGAAAGAAGAACACGACCTTGCCGGCTGTGTCGTTTGCATACACGCCCTTGTCGGGGATTGGCTTGGATAGCCACTTGCCCTGTTTCGTCGTCGATACGTTGGTCGCATTCCCAGGTTCGCCGGACTGCCAGGTGCTATCTGCGGCGAATAAATTAATCCAGTACCTATCTGGATCGCCATCAATGGCTTTCCCGCTCAGGCTTATGTTTGGCATTGTTGCTGCTTCTCCTCTAGGTAAATCGTTCTAGGCAATGACGGGAGTGGAGGGCGTGTACGGCGTGCCGTGTTCAGACGTTCTCTTTCGAGGTCGTTTTGCGGGGAAGGAATCCATCTCTTCCGACGGGGCCGGCGCGACCGTAGCGCGCGAAAAGGCGAACGACAGAATTGAACTCATAGGCTCGAATGTACTCCCAAAGCGCGGCACGCCCCTCATTGGAGAGATGATTGATCCTGTCACCGGGTTGCGGGATTTCGCCGAGCAGGACCAGCCAATACGAGAAGAGCTCGCCGAAGCCGATGGTCCCGATAACGTCGTAGCGAATGAGATGTTCGATCCGCTCCAGCCAGAGTAAAAAGTTATCGAAAGCGGAGCGGACGGCCAGATTTTGGTCCGTGAATGTTTTCTTTTCGATTTCTTCAGTTGGCTTCCAGTGGACGGCGAGCGCGGTGGGCAGGTCACGGACGTCGAAGGTCTGGCCCTTCAGCGTGTCTTCCTTCCAAAACTGGGCGTTGCCGTAGTCCAAAAGGCGCATGACGAAACGCACGTCCCCATCTTCGAAGAATTCCTTTGTTTGGTCGGATGCCGCCAGCGCGCGATCGCGCTGCCGGGTCAAGTTCGCCTGCTCACTATTCATCCGATACTGATAGAGGCCGAAGGCAAAACCGGCTGCGGTCAAAGCCAGACCTATCAGTGCTGCTGCATTCGAGTCGGGCATAGCAGGGTCCTCAATGGTGAACGCTAGTGAGCTGTGTCGCCTTTCCCGCTCCCCTTGTAGGCTTTCGTCCCTAGGTAAGTCGCGTGACTGATCAGCAGCACCGACGTGAAGGCACCTCCGGGGTCGGGCAGGCTCTGGATTCCAGTCAGCAGCACGTCTGGTGCGATTCCGCGGAGTTGCTCGACGAGCATCGCGAAATAGCCCAGGACCAGGGTGACGGTGAGCACGACATTCTGCAGCCGGGAAATATCGACGTCGCCCGAGTCGGCCACGTGTTCACCCACGAAGACGTCGGCAAGAGACGCCATCGTCGGGTCCGAACGGACTTCGACGGCCGAAGAGTCACTCGACCCCGTCAGCAGGCCACGATCGGACTGGTCGTTACTGTTCTTTGGCCTCCCACCGATCGTCGTGATCTGATCCGACGGCGAGCCGGCCATTCCGAATGCCTTCGTATTCAGGATTAACGCGGAGATCATCGGTGAGGCAAAGGCGATCCCGAGTGCGGCGGCGATGGATGCCGGGACCTGTGGGAACGTACCTGGTCCGCCAAGGCCAACATTGAAAAGCGCCGCGGTGGCGAAGCCGCCAAGTGCAACGATGGTCCAGAGCGTCACCTGCGCCCGCGCCAGGGATACGCGGTTACGCTCGTCGACCCAGATGCCGACCATGCGCCCCTTGGTCCCCAGGCCGAGCGCGATGGCGAGTCCGGCAATACCGAGGGTCATCGCCAGAAATTGCACGATGATCGACCGCGTGCCGGGAGTGTCTCGCAGTCCGAGAAGCGCATTCGCGATGCCGGACCAAATGGACGTATTCGGCGTGACCGCGATAATGCCGGCATCGACTGCGCTACGCACCACAAGTTCGCACGACAACGTCGCGTCCGTTGCGGCCGCGCCATCTGTTTCTGGCGGCTTCTTCGACGGTGAAGCAGCATTTGTGTCCGGCGCGGAAGGCCCATGGTCGAGGCAGCTCCGGATCGTAGCGAGAGCCATTCCGACCTTCGGTCCGTACGGAACGATCGGCTGGGCGGGAGCGGCCGGCGCAGGCGATGGGGCGGCCGGCGGCACTTGAGCGGCCGGTGGGGCGGCCGGCGGAGGCGCGGCAGGGGCAACTGCGGCTGGCTTCACGTACTTGCCGCCGGCATCAAGGAAGCTGCAAACGCTCCGCTTCCAGTTGGGAAGCAGAGCTGCATCCGAGATGCAATTGTCGGCCAGCTTGTCGAGCACACGGTACTGGATGTCGAGATTTCGGAGTTGGCTCCCTGCATTGCCGTCGCTCTGTCCCGACCATATGGCCGAGATGCCACCGAAAACGAAGATCAAGGCCGCGATCGAACCGAGCCACCATGCGGCTATCCTCACCGGCTTGGGAACGCTCCATGATCGCGGCGCCAGGCCAGTTAGGCTATACGACGAGGTGAGGCCAAGTTTGCCGGGAGCCTCTTCGCTCGTTCCATAGAGGCGGTACGTCAGGCCTGATTTGTCCTCGAATTCGAGGCCCTCGGTTGTGCCGGTCTTGTAGATCCAGTCGGGCGGCGTGCCGACGTCCTTCGATGGCGCGCCATTTCGGTCGATCTGCCAGAGCGTTGCTTGCTTGGGCAATGCGACGGCACCGTCGTAGCGGTTCTGCGAGATCTTTTCGGCAACGGCCTTCATGATCGTGTAGTTCGCCGCTTCGTCGGCAGACAGCATGTTGCCGGCGATTTTCATTTGATCCTGAAGCCCGTTCCAGCGCGCAGTTACTGCAATGCCGGCGACGACCGACCAGAGGCGTTCCAACGATTTTGCTGAGTCCGTTCCCTTTGCGGTCAATCCGCTCGTTTCTCCCAAAATAATTTTGGCGAGCCTTTCCACGTCCCCCTCAACCATTTGGTCCCCCGATGATGAGCATTCTGCCACTAGTCTCGTAAGTCACGATTGACGAATGCCTGGACGCGTCACACGTGCTTCCACGGAATCGGCATCGACATTCCGAGCACCATTCCTTTGGCGTCCGGAGGATTCATGTCGAGGTCTCCTTCGATCGTTTCGTACTGAAAGAAATCCAACGGAAACGACGGCGCGGTCTCGAGATAGCCGCCCATCGCGCGCGTCTTTGGACGCAGAATGCGCAGGAAGCGGATCTGCCCGCCATCGCCGAGCTTTGGCCCCTCGTTCGGATCCTCGAATGTTGGCCAGTCTGGTTTGACGAGGTTCAGCGATGTGGACGTCCCGTCCCAGAGCTTGACCGCGACCGGGCGCTCCCGAACGCGATCGAGCGCATCGTGGATGTTGCGTGTCAGCACCAGCACGAGGACTTCCTCGAGCTCTCCCGCCTGCTGATCCGCCGCTGGCGCGAGCGATTGCAGTTTCTGCAACGGTCCTTGCGCCGTGGGCTTGCGCTCGATTGAGACTATGGTCCCCGTCACCGAGGCGATGAGATCATCCGTCGACACCGTCGACGCAACTCCGTCGATGACGGCGTCGAACAGAGACATGGGCTCGGCAAACTGCCACCACAGCGATGGTGTAAACGTAGAAAGCCTTGCCGGCGAAACGGCCGCCTGAGCTCCCGTCGCCTTCATGACCATCGTGAGGGGCTGATTGATGGGAACCTCGATTGCACTGGTCAGCGGCAGGCACGCCACCGATAGCCAGCGATTTTCGCTCGGTGACAGAATCTCATCCGTCGTATCGCGTGCGATTCGGGCGCGCACCGCGATGTCACCGGCCGGCTTGTACGTTTCGCCTTTCTCCGGTTTGTCCCGGGCCGACACGATCAGACGTAACCGCACGTCGCCGCCGGCCGGGACGTCCAGCGTCCAGGTGCCGGCATCGCCTAACTGCGTGAAGAATTGGAAAGCAATGCTCCGTTTTGCGCCGTCGTCCTTCACGCTGAATGTGATACGAACGAACTCGCTGTCGCTGTCGTCAGTGAATTGAAACCGGATCGCCGAGCCGTCCAGGTCTTCCGTGCTGGCAATGTCGATCGCGAGCCCTTCGTGCTCGGCGGGGAAGATGCCCTTGCCGACGACGTCCTTGAGGTCTTTGAAGTCTTCCGGCGCAAAGTCCCGCATAATCTTGCGGCTGTTGGACAGCCGGAAGCGGTTGGACCCATCGTTCATCGCCAGAAGGCGCGGTTCGCAATAGAATTTATTGTACGATGCTGGAGCCAGGCCCTGGCCGGTGAGGGCGGTCGCAGGGTCGATGCTCTCCGGAGCCTCGAAACGACGAAACTTCAGTTTCACGAACGACCAGGGAACAATGTCGGGTTTGACGGGTGTAATCATTAAACCGGCGTGATCGAAACGCCCGGCCTCTGTTGCGAGGTCGAAAGTGTAGCCGATGGGGCCGTCGATACGCAGCGGTATGATCGCGCCGCCGGAGCCGGTTGCGCTCCGGATCGAGTCCGGGCCGTGCTCCTGCCAGTATTTGAGGGCATCTGTCGGCCCGTCGGTGCCGGCGTCGATATTGCGTTGGAGGGCGGCTCGTTCCGCAACCAATCTGTCGAGCGCTTCTCCGGTCGGCGGAGCGGTGCCGTCCGATGGATTCAAAAGCTTATCGATCGTCGCGACACGCGTTTTTCGTTCGGCTCGTGTCATCGGATGCCGGGCCATTTCGACCATGGCGTCGATGCCATCTCCGACATGGAAATTCGGATAGAGCGGTTCGTTAAACAAGGCCAGGAGCGGAGGAACGGTTCCCCACGCCATGGCGCGTTCGGTCAGTGGCAGAACGATCGCCAGACCCGGACGTTTGGGACGACGGTCGTTGGAACGATCGGCCAGCACCTTGTTCTGCCAGATCGCGCTGCCGTTGGGCCCCCGATGACTGGAGCGCATGAATTCCGGCCGTCCAGGCCGCATAGCCTTGTAGCGGCTTACGATGCGAAGACCGAAGCGCCACAAATTCATGCCGCCACGCCAGTCGAGGCTCTTGTCGAACAGGCGCGGAATGGGGTTGCTTGGGGCAGGATCGCTGCGCCGCCTCAATCCGCCATAGACATGGGCACGCTCGATGCGACGTTCGAAGATTTCGCCAACGTCATCGTTGCGACGGTCCGAGAACGATGTGTCGAACAGCTCCCGATACCGGGGTTGGTCGATTGCCTCAGCTCCGGTCGTGGCCAACCGGTACCATTGGTCGTCCTGCGGCCTGCCGCGCCAGCTCCAGCGTTGCGATTCGAGCGCAGCGAGATGGCAATAGCGCAAAGCCGGATACGTCGACGTTCTTCCTGTGAACGCCGCCGTCAATGAAATCCATGCCTGCTCGGCATATTCGGGGGCGCGGCGCAGGTCGATGTTCAGCGGCTGTGTTCCCAAGATCTCGGGCACGGCTTCGGTCGCAACTTCGAGCGTCAGCACCAGGGGGCCCGCCAGCCGCATCTTCGCGTCGATCGGACAGTGTCTGAGCGTGGCCTTAACGGCGGCCGAAAGCCGCTGGTCGCGCGTGAAAGGGCAAAGCTTGTCTTGCTTGTCCGGCAATCCTGCATAGACGCGCAACTCGTAGATACGACCCGGCAAGAGTGTGGCAGTATCGCCGGTCAGACCTTCCCGCCCGTTTGGATCGACCTTGATGGTCATGGACGGCATCGGCGCGACATGGCGACGGCCAGAGCCATCGAAGCCGAGCACGTCCTCGAGGGAGGTCCAGGCAGCTCCGACTGCTGCCATCTTGAACTTCCGAAAAGTTGGAAAGATGCATACCAGTTCACCGTACAACTGTGTCACGGCCGGATCATCGAGGGACCGATCGTCCTTGGTCTTGTTTGGGCTCGTTGCTACGCCGAGCGCGGCGTCGAGCGCCTTGGCAACGACCGGTCGGTTGGCCACAACTCGATCGTCGAACAGGGGAGGGTTGACCCATCGCCCGTAAGTACCAAATTCCACCGTCGGTCGTTGCAATCGGATCGTCATCTGGCGAGCGCCCGTCGCGGCGCCGACCTGGATGCCGTCGAGCACGTAGGTCGCGCGCATCTGATGGCCCGATTCCGGCGCAATTCGCGGCTTACCGACAGCGACGCTTGCGAAGTTTCCCGTACTGTCGAGCTGACTGACGATCGGTGTGACGATCGGGGGTTCGATGTCGACGTCCTTGTCCGTCGCGATAATGATCAGGACGTCTCGCCATTGCGCGATGTCGCTGGCGGGCAGCTGCAAGTCTTGCGTTGCCGCCGCAAAATCAAACTCATCCTCGGCCCATTCGGGCTCGTCAACTCCCGCGGCGATCGTCGTTACGGTCGTGAACGCTTCGACCCGGATCGCTCCGCTTCTGCCAACGTCGTGCGTCAATGTCAGCAGGTCGGTGATGGCTTCGCTCGGCCCCGAGCGGCCCCGGAACGTGATGGACAGCTTACGCGCTTCGTTTGTTTCAGGCCACTCCATGCGGCCGATGTCGATCCGCAAACCCGGGTCGGGACCGGCGCGGACTTCGAGGACGCCGGCACGTCCTTGCCGATCGAGGAAGAAACGTCCTTGCACATCGCCTCCGATGGTCACGGGGGCTGGCCGTATCGGTAGTTCACCGGCGAGCGGCACGACGCCGTCGGGAATCGCTTTGGATCGGTCGCCCGCAAGCCTTGGCGCGCCGATTGGACGTGTTCGTCGGTAGAGCGCTGACCGACGCACCGCATCCGTGTTTGTTGCGATCTTGACCTGTCCCTTGAGCGGCCCGATCGTTTCAATCGGCCGGATCGTCAATGGATCATTGGGATCATTCCGCAAGATCGGAGGTAGGGTCCCGCCGTGACCGATGACGTATGGGACGACGTGGAAGGCATAGCCGAATGATAGCGCGAACAGGCGATAGTCGGTGGCGCCATCGCCCGTGGTCGGCGGAAAGCGATAGGCTTCGATGCGGCGCGCGTACGAGGATGGAACGTTGTCTAGCGCGGCATCGGTGGCCATCTCGGCCACCGGCGAGCGATTGTCGTATGAAAGCAAGGCAGCGCGTATGCCGCCGATCTCTCCGACCTGCAGCGGGACCGGATCGACGATAGCTCCGCCGGCCCAGGCAAGATTACGGACCATCACCGCATTGGCTTCACTGAGCGCAGCTCGCGCCGAACCTTGCGACGAAGTGTCGGGGGCATGCAGCGTGGCAACGTTGAGGCTACGCCACGCTTGGATCGGATCGCTCAAGGTGTCGGTACGGGCCATCAGGGCTCCCACACCAGACAGCCGGGTCCAAAGGTCGGCGGCACCGGCAATGCTCTGGAGCTGGTCGAAGCGGAAAACCAGTGGAGGCGAATCGACGGTGAGGCGGCGGCTGGAATCATCGCCGCCTCCTGACTCGTCTGTGGCTGATGGCACGAGGCGGCCGGCGAGACGAACGGCATCGCGGCGAGCGGCCTCGACGACGGCTTTCAGCAAATTGGCAAGTTTCTCCTCATCACTCCCGGGATTGGCAGCCGCGAGTCCCGCGTCGGTGAGTGCTGCACCGATGATCAGATCATACAATGACGCGGCGGGACGGCTGCCGTCGGCACGCTCGGCGCCGACGAGGGCGGCAACGCTGGCTATCAGCCGCTCGTCGAGTGGAAGCTCCGCAGCCGCATCTTGCTCGTTCTGGGGCTGGGGCGCGTCCCATGTCAATCGTCCGGCCGTCAGTCCAGGAATGTACGGCCCGATCACGGCCAATGCGAGATCGGCGCGAAGGCCGGGTCCGGTCGTGATGCGGTCCAACGCGGTACGTAGCGGCGTTGCAGTCGCGTCGGGCATGACGATGGCAACGTCCGGAATGTCTGAAACCTCTGCCTTCATCGACAGATAGAAGGCTGCCCCGAGCAGACGGTCGGCCGGCACAGGCGTGGAACCGCCGGCCGATAGCGTGACGGTGACCGCCGCATTTGCGTCAGGTCGGATGATCGCGATCTCGACGCGGATCGTCGCTCCACGCGCGAGCGTCGTTGCGATGACGGAGGCGCCATCCTGAAAAATGGCAACGTCCAACGTGGCAGACGCCGCCGTCCCGGCGATACGAATTTCGGGTGGGATCGGGCGACCTGGTGCCGTCAGGAACGCGACGACTAGCTTGAAATCGCCTGCAGGTGGCGTGAGAGCGAGATCGAACGCCACTTTCGTCGGTGCCGCCGGCGCGATGGGGGCCGCGGAAGCGGCTGGCCCGAGATCCAGCACGGCGCCCGAAACTGGTTGGGTGGCTCCAGGGCCGAACGCTTGAGCGTCGGGGGGAAAAGTCAATGTCCGTGCGCCGATCACGCGAGGCGCAGCGATCAGCAGCGGATGAGGACCGTCGGACGAAAGATCCGGTCCGCCGAGCCAATTGCGTGCCACGAACTTCCGCAGGCCATCGTCTGACTCGATGCTCTCGATTTCGGGGGCGATGGCCGAGCCCGGCGGATCGAGCGGCAAGCCGAGCAGCCCCTTCAACCTGCGTGAATTGATGGAAGCAAAGCGGGCGCGGCGCGGATTGTTGCTGACGCTTCCGGGGTCACGTTCGGCGGCGCCCAGGATCAGGGCCGCTGTGAGATTCCAGAAGTCGGCTTGGCGGAGGGAGAGGCCTTCCAGTATCGAGAAGCCGGGTGGCAGCGCAATCGCGGAAGCGGCGCTGCGCCTGCCCACGACCCACCATGAAATCGAATCAAGCGCCACGAGAAACTTTGGCGTCGGTTGTGAGGCGAGATCCCGGGCAAGCGCGCGTCGCAGCTCGTCGCCGCCCGCCACCTTCGTGATTTCGCTCGTCACGGTGGCATCCAGCACGCCGAACACACGGGCCCACGGATCAACGACTTCGGCGATCCGTCGTGAGAGGGAGGCGGCCCAGTCCTCATCGGTCAAGCCGTGCCCGACGGCTGGCCTCTTGATCAGCATGGTCTCCATGTCGATGAGCCGCTGGGGATCGCCGGACGGACTGAGATCATCCCATGACAAGCTCGGTCGCATGTCGACGGACCCGTCCGCGAACATGGGCGCGGAACCAGGACCAGGCGTAGGTACAAGGTCGACGCGACAGAAGTCGCCGTTTTGATCCGACATCACGGTGGGACCGGCCGGATCGAGCGTGTAGGTACCGCCGCCGGTCGGACCGAACAACGGTGCCGCGATGAAAGTGGTGCTCTTGTCAGGCGCGGGGTCGATCGTGAATACGGTGAACACCTTGTTGGCAACCGGAACCGGGTTCGGCAATCCCGTCAAGCTTTCGACAAGCCCAAACACCGTGCGCCCAGTCACCTCTGCCGTACCCGCCGGCATGCACAGGGCAGCTTCGAGGCCACTCGTGTTGACGATCGAGGTGATTTCCTCCTCGAGCCGGCGGTGAAAGCGCCTGCTTCCGTCGGCGCCGGGAAGATCGAAATCCGCCGGCGCGTTGGCGGCCGCCGTGACGATGGTTCCGGCATCCAGATCCTGGATGGTAGGAACTCCGGTCACGTCGACGATGCGCCAGAATCGCCAGGCGGTGACGTCGTGCGGATTCCAGGTCCCGCTGCCATCCGCCAGGCGCCACTTCCAGGGCAGGATCTCACCGATCGCGTCCGTCAGAAGCGCTCCGTCGGATCCATCGATGACGGCGCTTACCCGTAGCGAGATCTGAGCCTTGTTGCTCACGTCTGGCAGACGATCCGCCTGGACCTTTATTCTGAGATTGCGCGGATCGGAAGCCATCGACGAACGGTCCTTGGTACGACAAAATCAAGCGTAAGAATCGGAATAGCCTTCAGACTGCTTCTTCTCGCCGGCGAATTGATATTCGACGTGCTGGGAGACACGCAGCGTGTAGAAGACGCTGATCTTGAAACTGAGCCGGAGCGTTCCGGACCCGATCATCAGCGCGCCGTCGTAGGTGACCTCCAGCAACAACGAAATGGCCGCCGTGATCAGGCCTGCGACGTCGACGTTGCCGCGCGCGAGTATGAAGACTGAAATTGCAGTGGTGTTGCCACCGGCGCCGGTCGACCACGTCATCGTTATTGAGCAGCCGACCTGAAGCCAGACGCCACCCGAGACGACGCCAAAGTTGAAGCCTAGTCCAACGCCGGCGACGATACCTACCTCGAGCGAATAGGTCAGGATCGGGTGAGGTTTGGCGACCGGGAGGAACGATAGCCGCTGCGTCAGGAATCCGCCGCCGTTCAGGATCCAGACGCTCAGCGTGAATGGCATTGTCTTGGTGGCGACCGACAGTTCGCACATCAACTCGAACTGAGGAACCGCGGCGATGCCGAACAGAATGTGCAACGAAAGGTTCGAGATTCCGAACACGCCGAGCTGCAGGTCCGGCAGGTCGATGTCGAGCGTGGCGGCGATGCCGGCGGGCACTCCGCCGCGCATCAGCGGTTCAATGACCAGCCCGTCCCCCTCGCCGGAAGCGGCGAGAAAATCAGTCAGGAACGCGAGCGCGTCGGCGAGTTCTACCCGTTCCGGGTCGATCTTGAAATCGATCTTGCCGGAGTCGTCGAAATACAAGCCAGTCTGACGGAAGGTGAGGATGTCCTGTCCGCCGGTCACGACTCTCCAGTCGCCGAAGATGCGGCCATTGAATGTCTTTTGGGTCCCGTCGCGGCCCACTGACATCCGCGCCTTGGCATTGAACTTGGCTTCGTCGACGACGATCTCAACGGGGCCGAACGACAGGAGGGGCGCGGGCTCGGTGAAGGGGACGTCGATGTCGGTCTGAAGCCAGGCGCGCATCTGGACGTTGTCGAAACCGTGCTGAACCTTGATGGCCTTGGAGTCGTCAAGATCCGGGAAGGCAAATCTTTGAAGCAGGCCGCGGAAATCGATACCGCCCATATTCGGTATGAGATCCGCGACGGACAATTGCTTCAGTTTGTCGGGAATGAACTGCTCGGCAACGCCGCTCGAGGGCAGCCGCACGCCGAACGACTGAAGCATGTCACCGACCGCCTTGCCGGCCTTATCGGCCGCCGCAAGCGTATCCGAAACCCGGTTGACCAGCGCAATCGCCGGGGTCATGTCGACGACCTTGTTGGCCTCGGCGAGCACGTAGGCGACTTCTGGTCGATTGAAGCCGAGCCGATCCGTTTTTGGAGGGTCGCCGACGGCACGAAGGAGCCGTAAGGTATCGCTGCCTTCCTGATAGAGCCGATTGGCCTGATCGGCTAATTTTACTGGATCCGTTCCCAGCGCATCGCGCAAAGTCTCCTGGACCGCGCCGGAGATCTGTCGTGCACGATTTTCGACCTCGCGCGTGACGCGTTCGGCTTCTTCCGCGGCACGCCGCTTCAGGTCTTCGATGGACCCCTGGGCATCGTTGATGGCTTGCTTTACCGCATCGTCCAACCGTTTCTTGTACCCGTCGACGTCGAGGGCGTTCTGCAGCCAATCGGCGACCTTCTGCGCGTCCTTCCGTATCTCTCCTATAAAATTGTCGAATACCGCGCAGGCATCCTTGAGTTCCTTCCCCACGTCAACGATCGCGGCGGTGATGCCGGCAGCGAGCGCGTCGAGTGTCTTCCGTAGAACGGTTGCGACAATTTCGCCCTGCGCAACCACGGCCTTCTCGATCAACCCGCTGGTGTCAGCTATCGCCGTCACCGCCCGATGGATAGCGCCGGTGGAATCGGCATCGTCGTCGGGATCTTCGGGAGCCGAGAGGGCAATGATCGCATCGGCTATCCGATCGAAGATGCTGGTTGCCTCGGCAAGGCCCGCGTCGATCGTGTCTTCGAGAAACACGACGAGGCCGCGCGCGGCATTCTGCGCCTCGGCGATGATTTGATCGAGTTTGGTGGCGAGCGCTTGGAGTGATCCGCCGGCGGTGCCGAGACGGGCTTTCAATGCGTCCTCAAACTGCTTGAGCGACGCCTCGTAGGAGGCGAGAGCCGTCCTCACGTCGTCACTGATCGCAGCACCGACGTGAGTAAGACCATCGGCGAGCGTGATTGCCTGTCCCAACGTGTCGTGGATGGCCGGCAGGATGCGGCGCGCTGCCATGAGCGCTGCCGTATCGTCGATATGCGAAAGTTCAGTGTCGATTTGCTGCGCTTGCTTGCGAAGCTCGTCAAGCGTCGCGCGTGCGGACGCCGCGATCAAATCGTTGACCACCGTTGCCGCGCCGACGTCGTCCTTCAGCGTCTTGAACGTATCGTGGATCTTGCCGAGTGCGGCCGGAATTGCCACGTCTTGCGCTTCACCGAGTGAGGCGCCGGCTACTGCCTTAATGGCCTCGAGATCCGCCGTCACCCGCTTTGACAGCAGCTCGATGTCCGCTCTCCTTTCGTCCGCGATGGTGGCGATCCGGTTCTGCAGTCCTGACAGCTTATCGATCAGGTCGGCGCGTTCATCCGGCGATAGCCATGCATCCTCGCTGTCGAGGAACACGCTCACGTCGCGAACGATGCCAGCGATGTTGCGGATCGGCCTCAGGCCCCCATCAAGTGTGGAATCGATCGCCTCGCCGGCGATCTTACGCAGACGTTCGACCTGTCCTTGGGCAGCATCGTTCAGGCGGTCTGCGAGCGAGGCGCAGGGCGATTTTGGGTCGATCTTGCTCAGATCGATTGACTTGAGCGAGTTCTTGACATCGGAAGTCGCGGCCCTGAGATCGCCGACGAAACTCGGATGGCTGAGTGCGGCGCCGATGGCTGCGACGGCGTCGTTTTTGACATCGGTGAGAGGCTTCTCGGGGTCCAGTTTCTCGAGGACGCCGAGCGCTTGGCCGACTTTGGCATCGATGGCCGCCCGCAGGTCGGAACTGTGTTGCGTCAGTGACTGCCCGAAAGTCGTCAGTGGGCTTGGGGCGCCGACAGCGGTCAGTGGTGCGGCGCGGGCGATTGTTATGTTCTTGAGTATCGTGCCGGGGCCGCTCGGAGCCCGGCCGTGGGTGAGGACAGCCGGCTCCTTCGCACGGACCAGGCCGATGGTCATCCGCTCGAAACCAGGTGCGTGCGCCGGCTCTGACGGCATCATGGCGTCGGTGAGATTGGCGCTGTTGGGCTTCATGCGGCCCGCGGCCGGTGGCGGTAGATCGATGAAATCGATATCGCGCACCGATCGCCATGCATCGGTGTCGTCGCCGCTTTCGCCGTCGACCACGGAAGTGTAGAAGACGAGCTTTTCCGGCTCGTCGACCTCGACGGAAATTTCGCCGCCGCCTTCTCCCGCCAGCAGGAAACGAATCTGCGGCTTCGGATAGATCAGCGAGGGATCGTCTGGATTGATCGGGGGATCGCCTAGCCTGGTTGGGGCCAACACCGGCGGGAGGCTCGCGAAGGCCTTGTTCCACAGAGGCACTTGCCAGCCTTCGCGGCGCACATCGCCGCCCCAGCGGCTATCGACACGGATTTTGCCCGACTTGAACTCCACGCCGACGAGAAATCCGGCGGCCGCGATCGATTTGCCGTCCTCGGGATAGCGGCGCACCGGCTGCAGCAGCTCGACGTACTCCTCGACCTTGCGAAGGATCGGGCGTCCGGCGTGTTCGTCCTGCAACAGGCCGATCGGGTCGAAATTGAAGAATTGCGCGGAAGGTACGACGGACCGCTCATAGATGATGACGTGTTTGGCTCGATTCCAGAGGCCGCCGATGCGTCCGATGCGCTCGAGCTTGTAACGGTGGACGCGGCCCTGGCCGGTCTCGGTCTCGACAACGGTCTTCTTCTCGTCGAACAGCGCCCGCTGGCCGCCATAGCCGCCGTGCGCGGAGAGGTGGACGCCTTTCGTCGAACCCCCGTCCGCGTCCGGTCGGCTGTAGACCTTCATCAGGATATTGGCGCTCTCGAAAGCCCAGGCGACCCCGCCGGGAAAACTCTCCCGGTCGTCCTGGCTGGTCGAAAACGTCTGCGCGAGCTTCTTGGATTCGATCAGACCACCGGTATCTGCCGGGATTTCGCCTTGTACAGGCCAGCGAAGAGGGGTCGCGGGTCCATGCGCCGGGTCCGATCCTCCGGTGCGTAGCCTGAAACTTACGCCGTCCTCGATCTTCAGCTCGGCATCGGGGCGACCGCTCCATAGCTTGTCGACGGCAAGTCGCCTGCGCTGGGCCCGCAACACGAGGCTCGCGAGTTGAAGATGGCTCTTCAGTGTCGCGCGAGACGCGCTCGCCGTATCGGACACGGGAGATACGGGCGCTCCGATCGTTGCGCCGATCTCGGTGACGAAGGCGTCGGTGCTCTTGTCGGTGGTGCTGATCCGGGTCGTCAAACCGTAGAGCAGCTCGAGCCGAAGCTCCTTCAAGCGGGAGCCCGGCGTCCGCATGGTCGGATAGCCGATGTTACGACGGAGGTTCCAGCCTGGCTCGCGGAAGTTGGTGTCCGCAAAGGTGGGGTCGACCTCGAGGCGTGCGTGCGCACCAAACCGCGCGGCCGCCGGGCGGCCTGGTTCGACATCTTTCGGTGCGCCGGCGATTGCGGTTGCGTTCTTCTCCATCGCCTCGCCGATGACCTGAGGCGGCAGTACCATCCGTACCGCCTCGGAAGGATCAAGCACGCGCCAGGACACGTCACCTTCGTCGCTCCATATCGCGACTTCGTTGCTCTGATCGGTGGCGGCCCGAGCAGGCTCGACATACTCCACGGCGGCGACCCGGAACGGGGTCGGGTCGATCACCAAGGCGAGCCGCTTTGGAGCTGCGCTGGTCGTCGTCATCGATCTGATCGCGCGCAGCGAAAGGGAGACCGACTGATTTTCACCGGGCGCGAGTGATTCCGTGGCGACCAAGGCCTGAATGAGCTTTTCGTCATCGGGTTGCTCGGAGCCGCTGCGGTAGTCCAGTTCGAGCAGGAGCGGCTCGTCAGGGTCATCCGAAATGGGCGTCGGGCGACCGAGCAACTGCCTGCGGATCTGAGGAGGCAGGTCGTCCTGGCCGATTGGCTTAACGCGCTCGATCGGGAATTTAACGACCGCCTGCAATTGCGCATCTGGCAGCTCGTCACCACCGGATCGGGCAAGAAGCCCGGTCAGATCGGCCTTGGTGACCATCGTGAGGTCCGGGGCCTTCAGAAGCGAGAAGCCCAGCGCGCCGAGCGCTATCTCGGAGCCATCGGTGCTTTCGAGCGAGAAGCCAAACTTGATCGTCGGCACCGTGCCGAGATCGTCGGTCTGCGTGATAGCGGGCTGCCATGCCGGCCCGTCCGTGCACGCGCCGGGTTGGACATCGGTGCTCGCGGCGACGAACGGCGCGGAGATGCGCGCCTTGCAGACCGGCGCCGTGCCCTCCGTTGCGATCATACGAGCGAACGTCGCCGTACAGGGCGAGGCGAAGCGCGGATCCTCGTCCGACTTGCCTTTCTCGACGAGCTCGAATGCGGTGACCCCCTGCCACATATCGGGGATGAAGCGCGGCTCGAAGGACAGGAAAGCCGTTTGACGCCGCTTATCGGCCGCATCCTTGACGGTGCCGGTGGTCGGCACGATGACACGGCGCCAGGCGTAATTCTCGCGCAGCAACCCGACTGCGTGCCACGGCATTCCGCGTTCCGACTTGCGTTTGGCCAGCGCGGGCATGACGCTTAGTGGCGTCCCGTCACGGACCTTACGCAGACTGTCATGCTCATCCTCGATGACGACATCGAACGCGTCGATGACGAAGTCGGTTATCTGATCGGGTCGCCGAAGCTTTGGGTCCGATTTAGGGTCGACGTTGAGCGGATCGAGGCGGGCGGCGACGATCCATTGCACCGGTAAGAACGGCTTGAGGCCGCGGGCGCCGATGTCACCGACGCGTTGCTCTTGGGAGAAGCGGACCCGGCCTTTGACCGGCAGGAGCTCGGGTTTGGAAAAGAACCGCTTGAGGATACTGCCGATCTTGCCGCTATAGTTCCAAAGGGTTAGCTCGAAGCGCAGAGCGACACGGATGATGTCGTGGGAGCCCGTGTCCTTGTTGAATTGGTGCTCGACCGCACGAAGCCCGAATTCGCGGCGCGGACGGTTGGGCGGTTGACTGGGAATGCCCTGATCGACCAACAGGGGTATTACGTCGACCTGATCGGTGGAGAGATTGCCGTCATCGGGTTTGACGATCGCGTCGATGAAATCGCTATCTGCATAGCGTAGTGGAACGATGCTGAGCGCGGGTTCTCCACGATCCCATGGACCGATCGTGAGCGCGATCTGGATAAGCCGGCAAAGCGCGCCTCTCGGCGCGGCAGCGATTTTCCACAAGGATTGTGTCGTTGTCGCCTGGACCACATCGAGTCCCACGTGAAAGCGGGTGTCATAGCGGTCGCCTGAGGTGGCGACTTTCGGCCTGATCCAGTGGCCGTTCAATGCGAGGCGAACTTGAAGCCTGATCGCGAGCGCTTTGAAGTTGCCGGGTTTTCCGGTCGCCGGCGTAATGACGAGCTTCGAAACCTGCCATCGCGGCGCCGGCTTGTCGGCCAGCGTGCGGGCCAGGGCGATCGTGTCGAAGCGGGCGAGCGGACCTTCGTCGAAGACGTCCCAGGCCTGCTGCTGCCGCTTGACCGGATCCTTCTCCGCCGCATAGTTGGTCGGCGCGCGATATGCCGTGAACAGAGCGATGCCGCGAAGCTCGATGGCAGATGCTGGCGGGGTTGGGTCTTGATCGTCATCGACGGCGACGTGACCCAGATGCGGGTCGTTCGCGTCGCTGCCGTCGTGATAACGGGCATTCGCCGCGTAGAGCGGGTTCTTCGGGGCGAACGGGTTGTCACGATCCCTGAGAAGGTTTTTGAAGACCGCAAGATCGTAGCAAACGTAGCGCCAGTCGGTTCCGTCCAGATCGTTGGTGCCGATGACGACGGCCTCAAGCGGGCCATCGGACCTGTCTTCCATCGCGCGAATGGCGATAAAGGAAATTCTAGCCGGCCCAGCGACGCCCGCCATGGTCCAATCCCCTAAGGAAAAACGTCGTGCCCGAAAATAGGAAGTCTAGAAATGCGGTCGGACGAAATGGTCCGAGACCCTCTTGCAACTTGCCGTAGAACGCTTGATCGGTCAATATCGAACGTGTCTTACCCTCCACCGATTGCGAGAAACGACATGACGATCATCGATCCGCATCTGCAATGGATGTACGACGACACGCCCGCACACGAGCGGGCGACGACACGGGTGCCGGTCACGTTCGAATGGCATGGCGATCTTGATGAACTTGTGGCCTTGGGAATGCGGCTGCACGCGACGGCCGGCGGCATCATCTCTGCCGAGATGCCCCTGTCGAGCCTGCCCGAGGTCCACCGCCTGGGCATCGAATACATAGAGCTCGCGCGCACGCTATACTCGCCATTCGACGTTAGCCGATCCGACATCAAGGCCGACGTGCTGCAGCCCGTGATCGGAAGCGAAGTGGGGAAGGGGGTGATCATCGGCATCGTCGACACTGGCATCGATTACACGCATGCGAGCTTTCGCAAACCCGATGGCAAGACCCGAATCCTTTCGATCTGGGACCAGCGCCTCGAACCCGTGCCGGCACGACCGGGTCGTCCGCCCCGCTTTCCCTCGGAAGGTTCCCCCGGAAACAACGTTGACGGTACGGCTCGCAGTGGCGTGGAATTCACCGAAACCGCCATAAATGACGCGTTGAGAACGGGTGGACGGCGGCTGCGCACCAAGGACGTGCCCGACGATCCACACGGAAGCCATGTCATGGGAATTGCCGCTGGCAACGGCGCCGTTTCGCCCGGCAGCCCGGCGACAGCTTTCGTCGGAATGGCTCCGGCCGCGGATCTGATCGTTGTCGCCACCAAGTTCAACTTTGCGCTGATACGGCAGGGGATCGAATACATCCAAGAACGAGCGAGAGCGCGCAATTGTCCCTGCGTTATCAATCTCAGTTTGGGCCAACCGCTGGGGGCGCGCGACGGTCGTAGCCTGGATGAAAGGGCGATTGATGCTGCGCTCGGGGCCGAGGGGCGCGCCATCGTCGTCTCGGCCGGCAACGATGGAAACAAGAACAAGCACGTTCGGGGCAGGATCGCGCGCGGCGCCACGGATCGGATCACTTTCCGCATCGATGACAGGCAGATGGCCAAGGAGCTGGACATCGAAATCTGGTACGGTCTGAAGTCGACTGCGGAAAGGTTCGATGTCGTTGTCACCGATCCTTCGGGCGTTTCAATGTCGCTCGCGGCAAGCGGGGGCTCGGTGCGGCGCACGCTCGGCCGCTCGACCGTTAGTCTCGCATCCGCCATTGCCGTTCCTGCCCACAACAAGAACCGGATCAGCATCGCCATTCGTCGCGACGGTCTGCGGATTGCTCCTGGGACATGGTCGATTACCTTGTCGGGTGTCACCCTGGGGACCGGTGCCGACGCTGGCGTTTATCATGGTTATCTGCGTGCCCCGAAAGGACGCAAGGGGATTCCCGCAACCGCGTTCACCTCGTCGCAAACGAGTGCCGCGAGTACCGGTACGATTCCGGCGACCGCGCTCAAGGCCATCTCGGTTGGAGCATACGTTACGAGACCGTCCGCAGATCTGCACAAGCCCGCGGCGTTCTCGAGCCAGGGACCGACGTTGGACGACCGTCAATTTCCCACCCTGTGCGCGCCCGGTCAGTTGATCATTTCGGCGAAGGCCATCAACGCCGAGCCGCACCCGGAGTTCGATGTTGCTGGCAAGCCATTTACGGCCAAGCAGGGTACCAGTATGGCGGCTCCGCATGTTGCCGGCGTGGTTGCGGCGATGCTGCAGGTGAAGCCCACGCTCAAGCAAGATCAGGTCGCCAAGCTACTCGGTGACCACGCCGACGCCCCGCCCGCGCCATTGCCGAACATTTGGGGGCGCGGACGCGTCAATGCGCTGAATTCCGTGACCGCAGCGAAAGCACCGGTAGGAA
Source organism: Bradyrhizobium sp. NBAIM14 (assembly GCF_020193895.1). Taxonomy (NCBI): domain Bacteria; kingdom Pseudomonadati; phylum Pseudomonadota; class Alphaproteobacteria; order Hyphomicrobiales; family Nitrobacteraceae; genus Bradyrhizobium; species Bradyrhizobium sp. NBAIM14. The sequence goes on from NZ_JADYVQ010000014.1 coordinate 21,489, forward strand.
GCTGATCGCAGCACGAATTTGGCGCGACGGAGCGAATTCAACCTTGCGGCGCGCTCGAGGCTGCGGCGCTGAACACAGCTCCAAAAAGCTATAGACGACCGCCATAGTTGGCCTTCTCCCATTTGAGCTCGATATCGTCAGCGACCAAGTCTCGGCGGTGCGGCCTGATCTGATCGAAGTAATGCTTGAAGTCGACGTGTACGCTCATGTTGTCGGGCGATAGTTTCCCGTCCAGTCGTACAGCAGGACCGGCCCTGCCGCCAAGCGTGCATTGACGGGTGTGCATTGGCGGTGGACTCGCCCGTGTTCGGATCCACGGGGAGGCGACGCATGCCGGCCTTGAGCAATCCACCGGCCTGGTTGTTGGGCTGGGAGCCGGCCGGGTCCGGCGAAAGCTGCAGGACGCTTTGTCATGTTTGAGCCAATCCGGGATAAGCGATGCGCCGGCAACTATGCAGTTCAGGGCCACACCGACACGCGTTTTTCCAAATAGCCGCCGCCGATATCGGCGTGCACGCCCGGGAAGCATACCTGCTCGAAATACAGGTTGGCGTGGACGTCGCGTTCGCAGTTTGCGGCCGATTTACGAACAGCGCCTTCCCGGTGTAGGGCGAAGCCCCTGAACGTGAGGAAGACCCAGCCGAATGCGGCATCGCCGAGCAGGACGGAATTAACGAGCAGTTTGGTCAAGCAATGAGATCGCTCGGGCTTTGCGGCGCCGTCATTTCGAGCATCAGCAATCTGATCTCCGCAATTTTGCGCTTCTGATGACGTAGGCCCCGACCGGTAAGCCGCGCCTCGTCCTGCTATTGCTTACGTCGGCGGTAGAGCCGGCATCAAAGCTCAGCGGGTAAACCCTAGTCGTAACGCAAAGCAAGAAAATGAGGTCATAGGACGGGCTTCGCCCAAGGCCAGTTCTTGGCCCTGGCAGGGGTTTTCAGTTGTTATTAAGGCCCCAGTCGCCGCCTTTCTTCCCAATCCGCTACGTCGCGGGCTTTTCATGATCACAGCAGGCGTGGTGGTCGAGCATCGCGCTCTGCCGCCGCAAACCGATAATCCGTGTAACAAAAACCACGAAAGAAGTCGACAAACTGCAGAATTTAGGCGCTGATCCTGGATTTGTTGCATTAATCGATTTTCATTGAGGGCGACAATGTCGGCGCTGAACGAGATGCCTCACCATTTCGGCGGTCTAGAAGGCAACGGTATTGGCCACATCTAGTTTGGCTATTGCTGCACAGGAGCAGAACATGGCTAAGCATTTGTACCGTCTCCGTATGGGCTCGTATGTCGGGAACCTATTTCGGCGCAGCAAGCATGATTTACAGCAGAGGCTCTGGCTGCAATGTAACCTGATGCGGCTCGGGTGCGAGCTAGCGCGATCCCAGCATCAGCCCGGCGTTGAGCAAGCGGAAGCTACTAGTGCCATTTAAGCCGCTCACCAACTCGACTTCAACTCCAAGAAAGCTACCTAGAGGCCGGAACTAATAGAGCCCGACGCCTGGCAGCGCTTTGAGCGCGCCGTTGACGTGGCGAAAAGCCCGCCGCAACATCGGTCCGGGAAAGGCGTCGTAAAAAGAAAAAACCGAAGCCGTCCAAAAGATCATAGCCGAGACAGCCGTTAGTTGTATATGCTGCGCGAGAGGGGGCGCATGGCAAAAAAAGCGAAAAAGGCGAAGAAAGCGAAGAAAGCTGCAAAAAAAGCAGCAAGACACAAGTCTGCGGTTAAGCATCCTGACCCATGGCCGCCTCGGAAATCCAAGCGGTAGGGGGCGGCGCACAATGGGAAGCCCATGGAGAGCAGCGAACGAGCCGAGACGCCCGGAGCCGACGCCGCAACCTCAGCCGCAACGGGAGCAGCCAAGACCGGCTCCGAGGTGGGAGCCCGACAGACACATCGAGAAGCGGGAGGACCCCCGTCATCAGGAGCCGCATCCGGACCCATGGCCGCCTCGCCGCTAGAGCAAGCTACGATAAGCTGTCTTACGAATGCTCAGTATCACTCCTGCCGTGAGGCTTTTCTTGATACTGTGCATCGCTGGTTCATGTTTGCTGTTATAGCGCTCGGGACGGCCGCCCTTACTGATGTGTTGCCGAAGATGCTGCACGTTGCCAGCGTAACTATCGATGCGGCACTCCTTAAAGAGGTATTTGCCGCTGGTGCCGCGATTTTGGCGGCGCTCGACTTGACCTTCGATCTGTCTAATCGAGCGCGCTCCCACGCGATGATGAAGCGTCGGTACTATGAACTGCTTGCCAGTATGCGCGAGGGACGCAAAACAGCGGACGAAGCGCGTGTTTGCTTGGATGAATTCTCAGCTGATGAGGAGCCGCCTTACAGGATTTTGTTCCTGACGTGCTGGAATTCTGCGCAACAAAGCGTCTATGGAGAGAAGGCTTTGCGCTTTCAAGTCTCCATGACCGGGAATCTATTTAAAAACTGGTTTCGGCGGCCAGCGGCCACCTATCCAGTTGTTGGCGGCTAGTCCTTGCACTTCTCTCGTTTGGATCGCCATTTGGCATTAGCCGCGAGCATCTTCTTAATTCGTCGCGGCGTCTGCCTTGCGGTTAGCCGTCGTTAGACGCTTACCAGTGATGCCCTTCGCCATGAGTTCGGCGCGCTCATGATCGTTCACGCCAAGCCCGGCGCGGTTGCTATACCCGAAATCGAATTCTGCGAGATAGCGATGCAGATGCTTCTCGCTGCAGTGCTGATAGACGCCCTTCACGTCGCGTTTGAAGATGCTGTGGTAGCCCCCAACCGTATTGGTGAAGATCGCCTTGTCGCCCTCGCCGCGAACGTATTCGTCCTTTGAGTGCTTCACGGTGTCGTCCTGCAAGGCTCGGACTTCGGCAATGTACTTGTAGGCCGCCTTGAGGAAGTCCGCGATATTATCCTCGAGATGCTCTACTTGAGGACCTCCGAGTGATCGAGGATCGCTTGGGCAGTTCCAGCTGAGGCCGTAACGGGGGGCGCCGGTTCACGCTGACAGATGGACGTATTAACCCGCAGGCGCCGTCGCGATCGTGCAGGAACGTCGTGGCACCGGCCGCAAGGGCTGGTCCAAAGCGGCTCGTGCGGCCGTTTGTTTTGTAATGTCCAGAAGTATCCCAATCTCCAGGGAAACGAATTTTTCTGGCACTTAAGGGGCTGATAGCTGGCGCGGCCTCCTAGGCACACTGGGCCCGCGTTGCTCAAGGCCGCCTCAGGTGGGAGCCGTTCTCTTGATCTAGCTCAAGCGATGCCTCCCTCTGCAGCAGTCCATCAGGCCGCGCCTGCCGCGCCGCTGCCAAGGCATTCGTGGTCGACGATTTCAGGACGGATCAGCTTCGGGAGAGCCCCTAGTCGTCGGGCTTCAGAAGGGCAAATTCCACACGAAATAGAGAAGCGCAGCAATGGCCCCCCAGAAAAGTATGCCGCGGAAGATGAAAGCGAGCGCCATGTTAATCGCCGTCTCCCGCAAGCCGCTGTGCCATGGCGATTCCATCGATCGCGTCTGCCAGTCCTCCTAAGAAAACCCGATACCATGCATCATCATCGGGAAGTTCCCACTCTCGTAGGCTGCCGACGTAACGTGTCAGAGCAATAACGCCCGCGATCGTCGTTGGCGTTGAACGGATGAGCACATTCGCATGCTCCGCGAGAGCATGATTCCTTTGACTGCTGATTTCTTCGGCGGCATGAAACTCGGGCCCATCGAGCTTCGCCGATACAGACAAGGCCGCATCGTAATGCGCCGACAGCTCGCGATGACGCTCAATCACTACGAAGGTTAGATCCCGATCGGCTGCAGCCGCCGACTGGGTGGAAATTTGCGATGACAATGTTGGCCCCGAGCAAGTAGCAGGCCTATGTTAGCATTGCGGCCATGATGATAATCAGCGTAGAGGGGCCTTCATCTGCGGTATTTCTGCTCGATCGGATTCGGCATTCAGACGAGGTCACCGGCTCCATTTGGAGATCGAGACGTTTCGGGGACAAGCGCGCGCCTTACTCGCGCCGAAAAGCGGCTCGGCTCCAGTTGTTCCCGGCGTAAAGCTGCATATTTTGCGCGTATCAAAGGTTGTTATCATGCATCAGCTACGCTTGGATACGCTTCCACATTCGAAAGGGGCGGGCGAAATATGAAGTTGATTGCAATAGTTGCCGGTCTGTTGGTGCTCGGCGTGATCGGACAAGCAAACGCACGCGGAGGACATGGGGGGCGCGTCAGCTACGGCGGCGGACATCACACGACCAGTCATGGCGGCAGCTATTTGGGCGGATCCGGCTCATCACACCGTGGCGGGACTTATCTCAATTCGCGAACTGGCAACCGTTACGGCACTCATCGATAACGAGCTCCGCGTGGTCGCCGATGTAAAGCCGATTGGTATTGTTGCCCAGCGTCGATGAGATCGCGGCCATGTTGCCCCAGTCCCGGGCCACGGCGTTGGCACCCGGAGCAGCGAGGCGGACACGACAACGCGCATGCCTGCAGCTTACGGAAGGGGCGGGCGCTTCGTCCCTCGTCTGTTCAACAAAGTGGCAGGAGTGTTGCGCGCAAGTGCTTCAGTATACGCCGGGAGCCGTACATTCTTGTCAGGGCGCCGCCACTCGACGAATGCGATCGCGGTCTATCCTCAATACTCGCGAGCCCGATCGAGGCCGCTCTTGAGGTGAGAAGAACGCTGAAACAGCTACCGGAAACAGGGCAGCGTTATCGGAGTTCGCGTGACCGAGACGAGCACATTGTTCACGTAATGCTCTGTCACAAGCTCTGCGCGAATGCTGCAAGAAGTCGCTCCCATGGCCGCCATGAATCCGCTTCGAGCCCGCGCTGGAGAAGCCTTGCGACTTTCAGCAATGAAGCGAGCGGCTGCACCGGGAGTGCCGAGCGCGTCGGACCGGGCGTTTTGCAAGGCTGCCACTAGCTCATTCAGATCTTTGCCCTTGATCTTGGTATCGCCGACCATTGACGGAACCATGTCACGAAGACCTTTATCAGCAATCTCGCCAGCGAGTAGTCCGGGAAGCGCCTTGCGGAGAGACTGCTGAAAGGAAGCGGTGGTGCGCCCGGCGAGCTCCTCGCACCGGAGCATCGCCGAGATGTAGCTGAGGCGGGTTCTCTCCGCCGAGTCGAGCCAGACCTGCTCGCAATTGTAAAGCAGGGTCATTCGATCGACAGGTCCGAGCTTCTCGATTGCTTCACGAATTTCGCCAAGCACCTCTGCCGCTGGCTTGCGCAACTCGTCGGGAAGACGACCGGTCGCCTGCCCCCAGACGGCTGCGAGACCGGCCCACCGAGGCTCGAACTGCTGGATCGATAACGCCTGCATGTCGTTCGGAATCTTGGATTGAGCGTCAGCTATGCTTTTCTCCATGGCATCGATCTTGGCGACGACCGCTTCAGTGCGCGCGCGGAGCTTGCTCCCAAACCCCTTGGCTACAGCGGCGGCCACGTCGTCCGTGAATCCTGATACCGCTGCTGCGAGCTTGCTCGCGCCGGTCGCAAGCCGTGCGCTCTGCTTCTCGATGGCTCGTTCGATAGCGGTCTTTACTGATTCATTGAGGAAGGCTTCCACAAAGCCGGCCAGGAAACCTAGCGGCAGGCCGAGGTCCTCGTTGTTCTTCAGAACATCCATCACGGCGTCGACGCTTCCCTCGTAGGCGGCGCCAATTGCGCGTGATCCCGTGGAGGCGAGAAGTTCTTCTGGAACAGTTCGCTTTTCTGCCGAGGACGCCTTCAGCTCCTTTTCAATCGCTCCGGCCGTTTCGAGTGACCATTGCGGACGCGTTGCCTGCACATCCGGGAATGTTACGGCGACCGAGGTCGGTTTGAGGGGAAGAGCCTGGTCAAATGGCTGGATCCGCCCACGATAAGCGTACGCGACCGACTGGAGAGCGAGCGGTGTAGCGGTGGGAGCATCCGATTTCGCGGGCGCAACACGGCGCTCGCTCAGCGGCTGGGATGCCGGTTTCTCTTGCAGCTTCTCCAGAGGCGGAAGAGGCCTGACGATCGGCGGTTCGTCGACATTCAACGGTGACAAAGCGACCGAAGCGCTCGCCGGCGGAGGTCCTGGCGGACGTACAGGTGATGGTGTTGGTCCGTGGGGCCCGTCCAGCAGAGAGGGATATTGTCCTGGCAGATTGCCAAGCGCCTTTCGGAGCTTGTCGGCCAGGAGAACGATATGTGGCCATTGCTGGTCATCATCATCCTTCTTTTTCGTCTCGTAGGTCTTCACGAGACGAGGCATCAGCTCGGCGAGAAGGACGGCTTTCGTTTCCAGAAGGGCCTTTGCATATCGTTCATCAATCCGTTCGATGTGGTGCTCGATTGTCGCTATTCGTTGGGCGAGCAAGCCATCAGGACCTGCAACTATGCCGCCGAAGAAGGTAAGAGAGGTCAGCAGCGTCAGCCAGACGTAGGCGAAGCTTACCGACCGAAGATAGCCGCTGAAGACTCGAATTACGATCCGATGGCTGGCCCAGAAGGGCGCCACAAACAGAAAAATCAAGGCCAGATAAATAGAGAATTCCAGCGCCGGAGAGGGTTTCAGAAAGGTGGCCACAGTCCGCAAACGGGCCAGTTCCGTCTCCAATTCCCGGATGGTCCGGCTGGCTCCTTCGAGGTCGTCGGTGAGGGAGAGCCATATCTGAAGGCCGGAAAAGATAATGCCGGCGATAGCGAACGGCAGGAAGAAACGATTTAGGTTGCGCAATACTGCGCGCCAGAGTGAGCCTTCCCTGGTCTTCGCGGCAACGTACCTTGTCAGGAGAAACCCGAACACGCCGCTTGCGGCTATCGAATAAGTAATCATGCTTGTCTCCTTAATGGGCCTCGAAGGCACCCACCGGATCGAGCAGTAAAATGAATGGAGAAAACCTAGGGTCGTATCGATGCTAACGTCAATGCCCAAGATGGGGACTTTTGGGCTAGCTCGCGGGCGACCGGCGACCAGTCGTGAAATGGTCGATGGGCTTTCGTTGTAGCTCCTTTCTGGATAACGCGGTTGCGAAGGGAGCTTGCGGCGGCGCGCATTGGCGCACCTCCTGAACCAGCGGCTGGGCTTTCCAGCCGAGATCAAAGCCGTTCGCTACACCGAAATTGTCGACCCGGTAGATCGCCTCGGCCTTGCGGGTCGCATTGGCGGAGCTGTCGGCCTCGACGATGACCGTCCATTCTTCGTAGTCAGACTCCTTGACGACGAACCGGCGGAAGGTAGCGGCGTTCATCGCGCCGCCTCGTTCTTTGGCATCGGCCTTGGCGCTGCGCACCACCAGGCGCCCATTAAGCGGCAGGGCCGCCTTGAGCGAGATGTTGTAGCCCATTGGCGGGTAGGGCCACGAGTTCGACGTCCAGGCCGGTCAGAAACTTGTCCGTCTTTAACTGCGCGAACGGACTATTCCCCTGGTTCGATGTTTTCGGGAAAGCAGAACATGTTGCCACCCTTCGACATGCGGACCGTCCGAATCTTCCTGGCCCAGTCGCAAAACATCCTGGAAGAGGTGTCCGTGCACTGCTTTGAAGTGCGTGAAATCCAGATTGCCAGCGGGGAGTTCCTGGTCGGCTCTGACGTCGCTTGCTTCCGCCTCGAAAGTCATCATCGACTGCATCATACATGCCGGATTACGCCTTGCGGTAGGCCTTAATGATCACCTTCGGCCGCTCTTCGGGGGTGCGCGCCTTACTCTTCGCGACCGCGCTGCTGCCCTTCATCTTCGGCGAGTAGACTATGCCCTCGACGGAACTGATCTTTCTGAAGCGGGCGCTGCCGACTACAAAGCCCGAGGCCTTGCCTTTGTTGGGGGATGATTTCTTGGGTGCCATGGACTCATTGTATCACAGGTGATGCTGGCCCGCACGAGGTAGTAGCCATCGGTTGCTGTTCCAGATGCTCGAATTGGCTATATAGTCAGCCAAGATGGAGCGGCCATTTCTACTTTGGCGAGTTTTAGCCGCGGGTTGAATATTACATACAAATTTCGGGGGGCGATGCAGTTTAACGCCCCCGCGAAGTACAGTGAGCCCCACTCGTCGGTTCGTACGCTCACGCATATACGGCACCACATGACGCACAGCGCCCGAACGACATTGACAGCGCAGGCTGGGCTGGCGCCTGTCGAATTCTACGGCTCGCCCCCGTTGCGGAGCATCAACTGATTACTACCACAGGTGCGACTACCTACCTGAGAAGCGGGCAGCGTTACAGAAGCTTGAAGCTGATCTGAAAAAGCTGGTGACTAGCTAAGCATGCACTCATTAAGCCCCTGACCGACCGACGTCCAGTCAATGCCGGTCTCCGGGCGAGTGCGGACCTTCTCGGAGGGTCTCAGACAGAAATCATCGGACTCGCGGTGTGAAGGTGAGCCTTATTCAACAACCTCGTCGGCGCTGGCGAGCAATGTTGAATGTAGAGGTGAGACCAAGCGCTCTTGCGACCTTGAGATTGATCGGCAGCTTCAAGCGTGTGGGCTGTAGGCAATCGCCAGCCAGTATGAGGTGCAACTTGGAAGCCGGGTACCGGATTCGCTAAGCGATCGCTGTGGAAATTTAGTCCTCTCTGGGGAAAACGGATAATTAGCTTAGCAGCGTGTCCAACCGGGTACAGGCTCTTGCTCCCGGAAGTTCTACGCTCTGTCAAGACGGAACAACCACAGTGACCGAGGACGATGCGGGTACCAACACTGCGCACGGGGTATTGCAGCAACCGCTGATCCGCTCGCGAGGCGGCGCCTGCTGCAGCTAATTCGAGAAGAGCCAAATCCGCGGCATGAGTGTCGCTTCGGATGTCTCGCATGGGGGATCGGAGACTAGGATGAAGTTAGCTTCTGCGGCGGCGATACCATTTCGTTCGTGCGAACTCTGTCTACACTCAATGAAATTTTTGGGAGAGCACGCCAGGTGCCGGCTGTTCAGGTGTAACGAGTGCGCTCTCGTAAGCACTGAAGCTCTAGAGACACAGCCATTTCCGCAGACAGAATTTACGATGAAGAGACCGTCCATGTGGCGCTAGCAGGCACCTGCACGGCTTCATGTGGCCGTGGAAGCCATCAGCTGTCGTTTCTGTTCGGCTACTCGTACTCGTTCGCCTCTTTCCTGCATTCGTGGGCCGAAGCTGATGCCAAGCTGCACCGAGACGAACGCGCCGTAATATCGCTGACCAGACTGCCCAGGGGGCGCCCGCAGAGTGAGCGGGCTAAGCGTCGTGTGGCCTAGCTTCCGAACTCCCAGCGGCCCCGGCCCGGCGGTGCACTTGAAGGGAGCAGGTTAAGAGCCGGGGCCGCGTTCCGCTAAAGCGCGGACGGGCAGTGTGCCCAAGCGCGCGGCTTGCATTAAAGCAGGTAAATGGAGGTTCGGTGCGCTGCAGAAGCCGAAGCTCACCTCCGAGCGGCATCTAATTGTCTTGGTATTCGGCACCCGGAGAAATGTATTATCCGTGTTCGATTCGCTGATGATTATTTTCACAAGAGCATGTTCATGGCCCAGCGAGCAGTATCCCGTGAGGATGTCCAAAGCTTATTCGCCTTCTATGCATTTGTTGCCCGGCAACACAACAAGCATGACGGCGCATCTCGGTGGCTGAAATTATTTACGTCGAGCCAAAACCTTGATGAACTTCTGAGCCAGTGGTCAGACCGTGTTGACGCAGTCGGTTCCGGAAATGGTCGGTCGCGTTCTCGACCCGCTCGCTCGCGCGGTCGTGGACGGTGATGCAAATTATGACCATCCGAGCGCGTTTCTCCACGCGCGACTCAAAGCATTGGATGAACCCCAGCACTAAACTCCGCCGGCCAACTTCAGCAGCGAACCAACTTAGCAGGACGGCTGCGCCGCCACTCGCAAGCGCAATGATGCGACCGCGAGTCAGCCGAGCAGTCGGGCTTGCCTAAAATGAAAACGACTCGGAGTGAACCTCTTCGCCACGGCGCGCACGCGGGCTTCGCATGTCTCCAACGCAATCTTCTGGGCGAGCATCACGTCTCCTATCGGCAGAGAGCCCACCGGCATGAAACACAATCCCTCTTGCTGATGATCGCGCTCGTCCACCACGCAAACGTTACCCGAAGTTCCGGCGTAGACCCTGTATTGGCTCCCACTCTCGTTTCCGATCACCTCGAAGTAACCTTTGCGAGCTAGCTGCTCGCGTTGCGCCTGCGAAAGCCACTCCCGCAAGAGCCGAAGCGAGCGGCCTTCCGGCGTGCTCTCGGCGCCGTGCTTGATGGAAAGGGCTCGTGTCGCTCTCATGCGGGAACGGCTGCCCATGGCCAACGATCGGAAGGCCAACATGGCTGGGCTCCCACTAACCTCCAACGAGCCTCGGAAAAAAGATCGTCTCTTCCGCATTCGGGTCGAATGATTTGAGTTGTGATAGCTGGTCCGTTCCGGTACGGACCGCCGCGGTGAAGCCAACCTTCGTCAGCTCATTGAAGCGCTGTTCGGCCCTGGCCAATTCCTGCGCGTCGTGAAGATTGAAGAGGTGACGGCTGTCGCCGGTGCGGTCCATGACGATCTGGATTGCCATAATTGCTCTCCTCGAGTTGCGGGTTTTATCGGGCTGAACGCACGGATCTTCAGAAGACGAACTTCAATCAGAACTTTCCCGTGTTCTGCTGGTACTCGACGGCGGTACGCCCGGATCGGGAGGTGGCGCTTGCTTGCGATCGGCGGCATCGCCGAGGCTCAAAGTGAGCTCGTGAACCGGCGCTGCTCGCCCCTTAGGTTCATACCGCTCTACCAGTTTCAGGAGGCGCCTTTTAACAAATGGGTCAGCCTGCTCTGCGAGTTCACGCAGTAACTTAGCGCGCTGTTCATTGAATTCGTGATCCAACATGTCTATCCCCTACACAACGCGCATGCGGCCATGCCTGTAAGAAGACACTCAAAGCGGCTCATCACGTGAGCCAAACAATTTCGCGATCAAAAGGTCTGGATGCAGAAGATAGCGCCTGAGCGGATCAGTTGGCTACAAATTCGATCTCAGATTTGAAATAAACGGAAATCTAGTTGCCGAATGCCACTAACCAAAAGCTTCCAGGGCATCCTTTCGCCGAGATGCAACGGGTCTCCACCTTCGGCTCGGAACTTTGCATACCGGGCTGTTCACCCGCAGAGCTTAAATTATCGCAGATGCCACCGGAGCTGAGGTCAGCCGGCCTGGTTTTTAGCCCCGGTGGCCGCTCGGAATCTCCGAGCGGCCCTTTCCTTATTCCTCGGTACGATCCGCGGGCCGCAATAATTTGAAGTACCGCGCTGCAAGGCGCGGCTAATCGGAACCCAATGGGTAACAAGGGACTTAGTATGGAGAATCCCTTGATTGGGTGCTACCGATGGCGATCGAGGATTTCAGAGAAACAAGGCCGATCTTTCTTCCGGAGCAATTCTTTGTGGGGCAGATCGAAGGCTGGGCGGTGCTGGAAAGCCTCGTCGGCGGATTGCTGAAGCGCGCGACGATTGCGGCGCACGGCGAATTCGAGACAGATACCCAAACCGTGATCTTCACCGAGACGTACATATTCGATGATGGCCATTGCGACACGATGCACTGGACCATACGAAAAGGTAACGAAGGCAAGTACACCGGATTGGAAAACCGGCTGGAAGGTGAGGCTCTTGGAGAGCAAGCCGGCTGCGCCTTTCATTGGAAGTACACTCGCGACACGCCGCAACCAGGCGGTAAATCGATCAAATTGAATTTCGATGATTGGTTCTACGCAATAGATGATCGCGCCTGCATCGTGCGTGGGAGCGCCGGACGTGCGGGCATCCCGTTTGCGACGGCACACATTACCTATCGGAAGCTGTGATCCCAATGCCCGCGGATGTCGAGCGCTCTGGCGCAGCATCAAGATGAGATTGTAGGCACAGGAACCGATTCTTCGACAAGGTGCGCCAAGCTCTTCCATGCCAAAGCCACCTAAAACCACGAGCTCGATTACTCATTACTGGAAACCATAATTGTTAAAAGCAACAGGCGGTCGACAACGGGAAAAATATGCAATCCAAGGTAGGAAAGTACAACCGATTAAACTGCGGCGGTATCAAAAGGGGCCCTGCAATGGTCCCGATACCAATGTCGCAGCGCACTCCTTTCGCTTGTCTTTCGGGTCAGTCTCGTTCTGAAAGTTCGCCCAGCTCGGCAAAGCTAGGTCTGGTATCGCGGCATTCACCTGCGCCCGGTTCTCTCGAGAGCTGGTAGTCCCATTCTGCCCTTTACTCGCGCAACGGCTGCCTAGACGGGCGCGCTCCTTCCCGCGAAGGCAGCCCCTTCGCGCTCTACGGCTTCTCTTTAGTCGTGCCGAGCGCACCGGCAGTTAAGGGTTGGTTTAGCTCCCGGCACGATCATTGGCGACCGCAAGGGAGCCAAGCATGCAATTGCACCATGCGAATACCTTGGAAAAGATCACGATCGCCCCAGATCACGGCAGTGGCGAGCTCACGTGGCCCGCCACTCGCGATCAATCGGATTTCTCGACCTCCAATCGAGCTGAGATCTTGGCGCTATTGGCGCCGGGCCGGCCTCCAAAACTCACTATTTGTCTGGTCGCGGCGGCCGCATTGGGTGCGGGCTTTGCGTTGGGTTGGGCTGGCGCTTGGTACGGTCCTGCAGCTATCTCGGCTCTCGACCCGACTGCTCAGGTAGAAACGGCTTTGCGCCGCATGCCGGACACAAGGGCACGCGGTAAAGCCGAAGGCGTCCGAAAGATTGCATCGGGTTCGCGAACAGCGCCTGCTTTGGGGCAGCCCTCCACATTCATCGCGAGCGTTGCTCCGAAGCCTGGGACCAAAGCGCCAAATGCGGCGCAATCGGCGGATGCTCTCGAAGTGGACATGTCTGTGACGGGCTCGCTCCAGTCTGCGGGGCCGCTCCTGGCGGTTCCCGAGACAAGACCAACGACCATGACAGGTTGGGCAGTGCTGGACGTTCGCGGCGGAACAGCGGTGCTCGAAGGGCCCGATGGGATTCGAATGGCAGCACGGGGTGATGTGGTCCCCGGCGTCGGGCGAATCGACTCTATCGTGCGCTGGGGCAACCGCTGGATAGTTGCAACGGCTCGTGGATTGATCTCGACGCCCTAGTCGTGAACGCTGGCGACGCAATCAATTTTCATCGTCCATGCTCAGTCGAGCACGTTTCAGTTTCATATAAGGATGAAACCGTACAAATATACGTAAGAACATAGGCCGCCTGGTCGTCTTGAGAGACTAGCTTCTTGACGGCTCATGCGAAAATGCTGCCAGCCGGCTGCCGAAGTCAGGCTATTTATCCGCCGTGCAGAGCTGGTACTTGTCTTGTTGTTCATGCCTTTCCACGTTCATTCGCGCCATGTATTTGTCTTTGACCTCCTCCGAAGGACAAAGACACGGCGGCTTGCTGCCGTAGTGGATCTTCCAACACTCGCTTGCGGTCGCATCAATGAGCTCCCAAGCAATGACATTTTCTGTCTGCACGAGAACGCCAGGGCCAGGAATTGCTGTCGTCTTTTTTCCGTCTATCTTGCACGCAGGAGATAGAAAGACCTGAGCGGGATCAAGTTCGGTTGGGTAAACGCGGATAAATCCCTCGACGGTCGCATAATCCTTTACGATCGCTCGTACCATCGCCTTCGTATAGACCAGCGTGTTGTTCTCACGGGCATCGATAGGACGCACAGCCACACAGGTGAAGCTCTTCTTTAGTACGTATAAAAGCGGGTGATCTTGAGTTGTTTTGGTAAGCGACACGAAAGGTATTTTGTTCACCGCCGTGATCACCCAATCATCATCGTAGGCGACCGACACGAAAATTCCGAGAACCAGCGCAACTACATATGCTAGCACTATCTCCGCCGTTGCGACTGCTTGCGCTGGTTTCCGCTTCTTTGCGCGCCATTGCCGCATCGCGAGCGAGGCAATCCCAAAGGATGCGACGCTGATTGCAATCGAAATAAAGGCGTATGCAAGTTCACCGAACCGCAGATCGACCAAATAACTTGCGAGGCCCAGACCAATGAAGCCTGGCAGGAACGCGGCTACAAACTTGATAGCCTTCTTGGGATCATCGGAAATCATTGCCACTATTTGTTACAGCAGTCGTTGTTGCAAGAGCCGTCCTTGCACTTGCACGCGGAGCCATTACAGCCATCGTGAACGCCGCCACAATCGGGACACAGCTGGAATGAGCCATTGTCGTTCATGACGTACACGGCGAGCTTAGGCTGACGACATTCGCCGCCGGCCATAAAGTTGATTTGTCCAAGGACGGTATCGAACGAGTCGGCACGCATGCTCGCAGCAACTCGTTCAGGAGCAGGATCATTCCGCGCGGCGCGTGCCAGGATTTGAAGGGCTGCGTAGCCATAGTAGGCATCCGCTCCCTTCATGTCCCTCAAGGAGTTGGGCAAGCTACGTGGCTCTCGAAGGCTGGGATCGTGCGGCGCGATGGCCGCCACTTTGATCTGGTTTCCGAGGCGGCCGATCTCCAGGAGGCTGATGCCGCCGATGAGAAGGCTGTTTGATGGGAGTTCGTCCAAACGAATGTTACGAGTATCCCCGCCAAACATGAACACAATCGCCGGCGCGCCAGCCGTCCCATTCCAATTTTGCAACGGAAGCTGACTGACTTGGGCTTCACGGCTGAGCGCTTCGGCGTAAAACTGGCTTTCAAAAATGTAGCTCGTACGACGATTTTGATTGTCTTTCGCATACCGAACGGCGAGCTTTGCAAGCTGCTCGGCGCTATCGCCGATATGGAACGAGTACTTTAGTCGCTGGTCCGAAAACGGCCCCTTAGATAGCCCGACCAAGACGGTTGGCGTCTGTTGCTGTTCGCTCACCCCTGAGACGGCCAGCATTACAGATGCGCCGCCTTTTGCAATCAGGAAGTTGACGCGATCGGCTTCAATAAGCTGGCGGGCCTTGTTGACCGCGATGTCCGGCTTGTTCTGATGATCATAGAAAATGACCTCCACCGGCCGGTTGGCTATTTGCCTCAGATCATTCTGAGCGGCGGATACTCCCGCCCGAAACTGCTGGCCTTCATTTGCCCCGAAACCGGTGAAGGTCGCCACTACACCGATACGAATTACTGGGACTTGCGCCTCGGCCGGAAGATCCATGACGAGTAAAGTTAGGACTACTGCAAAGATCGTTTTCCAGCGACCCATGTGAGCCTCCTATGGATGCAGTATGGCAAGTACTGTCCAGATCGTTCTGGACGAGCAATAAAACGCGCGAAATAACTCAATTCCAAACCTTACCTTTGGTAGCTTTGAGGAACAAGAGCGCGCCAACTGGGACGTGTAGATTTATGATCGGCCGACTCGAGCCCGCTCGGTAATCGCCGTTTCCCTGCGGAGCACTTGCCGCGATCTTGATCTTATCGGTGAAGTCAGTGAACAGAGATAACTCTGTGCCAATGGCATCACGGCATGTCTTGGCCGATAGCGATCCATTTTCGATAGAAGCAAATAAGCTCGTCTACGTGCGCTCGATCAAGCGATGCTTCTGCCCAGCCATTTATGGTGCCACAATAGGTAAAGGCATCATGATCAGGACAACTCCGCTCATACTCTCCTTCGCAAACTGAGAAACTAGTTGGTTTAGAAGAGGTTGGTGGTGTTTGAGCCGGAGTCGGCGAAACAACAAATGGGGCGATGATGCAGATTGAGGGGATAAGCTTTCCGAACATAACGTCTGGCTCCCTTTCTTAGAGACGCCGCGATCGCTGTTCACAAATCAGCGACGTGCCCGGATCTAAACGTAGAAACGACCGGGCAGGCGTGGGCGGAGCAGGCGTTAGGCCGGAAAAGCATCCGCCGCGTATTTCCCCGCCGTCATCGCAGGTGGCAACTTGGGGTTCGTACTGTGCCACGTCGGTGGCCATTGGTTCGGCCTGTGTCCCCACATGTTGAGCTGTCCCAGGGCGTCGAAAAGCCCAAGGTATTGATAGTAGCTGACGCCCGCGACATCCGTAGAAATCGGGCAGCCGAGCGTTACGACCCGGAGTTCGTGTGTTCGGTCCGGTGGAAGGGATCTGATTGCATTGCCGATCTGCAGGGCGCCCTTGCTGTGTCCCACCAGAAGCTTGAATGCCGCGTCACGATGAAGGAGGAGTGCGTGAAGAACGTCTGAGGAGCCGGAGCCGTGGCGAAAGACTGGCGCGCCGTGCAGGGTCTTCGCATCCGGCGTAGACGCGGGCAGTTGGCGGCCTATGCTCGCTGTCCGGGGCGCGGCATTGGCAAGAGCGTTCTGGATCAAGCTCTTTGCATGCAGATAGTCGTAAAGGCCGAAGCCGAACCAGCCCCCTAGCGCCTGCAGAATGACGTCAGCCATGCCGTATCCCGGGACGATGGCAAGCACAGGTTTTCCGAGTGCTATCGAGATGTCCCACGCCAGCGCGGCGCTGCCAAGGGCCGAACTACCGACCCCCGTGATTGTTACGATCTCGACAGCCCGCGTTTCCGGGTGAGGCGAAGTCAAGAAGACCTCCACATTGGTGTATCTGTGCACATAGGGTGCGGTATTAGCGTCGATGAGCAGAAGCGAGCCTTCAGGGTCACTGAGTGCATCGAGCTGGACGATCCGGGAGGGAGGTTTCTCCTCCCGAGCTCGCACGGACGCGTCTTTTTCGGCCAGCTGCGCGGCTAACGTCGCTACATCGTAAAAGACGATATCCAGCGCCGTGTTGAATAGGCGGCAGGCGCGGACGGCGGGTTCAATTAACTGTGGCGGCGGCTCAAACAGATTGAGAAAGGATCGCTCAGATTGGGTCGGCAGATTGTCTCCGATTGGCATGTGAAATTCTCCTCGAGGCTCAATTGAGCATGCCACACTTCTGTGATGGCGTTGGAGGCATGCAATGCGCGCGGGTCGACGGGACGGGGCGAGTGTGGGGAGTAGAGAGGGACAATGACGTCCCCGGTCCTTTTCTAAGTTCTCCAAGCCGCCGATTGCCCAGGCCGTTTTTTAGTCGTGCTAACGGTCGACGAGACGTTCCGCTCAGACTTTCTAGGGGGGGCGGTCTTCGGTGCGCCGTCAGACGACGACAACAATCGCGATCTCGTGCCGTTGCGGGATAGCTTGCCATGGATCTCCCCTTATCACCTCGATGCGGGCCTGCCCCGATCGAAGCGCACGAAACAAGATGTTGGTTGGCGGTCCGAGTGGGCTTAGCACCCGGCCATCGTCCGAGAGTACGCCGGTCGAGAAGACACCTAACAGCTCGATCGCCGTCTCGCCTTCCAGAAGACGACCGCCGCTTGCTCCAAACATCAGTACGTCTCCCACCCGCACGTGCAGCACGGGTGGGAGGTCCTGGGAGGCCTGAATCTCGATGAGGCGCGGCAAAGCGTTACGGTACCAGTTCCTCGTCCACCTCCACATCTTCCGATGGCGACCATTCGTCGGCGAGGCCCATTTGAGCTTGGATCGACGGTGCACCCTCTGACGAAACCTTCGGGTAGATCTGTCCCGCGAAGGCATAGTCGGTGGCGTTGATGTCCGAACCTCCCCGGATCGGCTGACCGTCTTTGGTAATCGATCCCGGAAGTTGATAGCACATGATCGAATCTTGGTCCGGTGGGGTGGCCATTATCGAATCCTGGCTGAGCGGTGTCAGCACCTGTTGGTCCACCATCTCACGAGACCACCCCTGTGTGCGCAGGAAGAAGTCATAGGCCTTTTGTGGGTCTATGAGGTCAACCAGCTCCTCACGCATGTGTTCATGCGGTAAGCCGAGTGTGTGCCCAGCTTCATGACGCACGACGCGATGGAATTCGCTGTCCGCTGTGTTCATGGTGAAACCCTGGAGGTTCAACGTCGGCCGATTACTGGGAATGTGCAGGATGTCGGTCCCGAGATAAGACCAGTATCCTGCTTGATTTCGCGAGATGCGCACCTTACCCACACCACGGGTCTCCACGAATGAGATCCCTGCGGTTTGGTTCCAGGCATTCATGTGCTGAATGATCCGGCGGCGCAGATCACTTGGCCCGCCATCCAGGAAGCTGACCGTGAGCCGGCGCTGTTGCGGGCCCCAATACTTACCAACCAAAACTGCAATCGCTGCTGGCGAGAGTACCAGGCCGCGTGCCACGGAGCCAATGGCACCGAAGTTAACTCGGTTCATGGGATTGATGGTCGTTGCAGTCTTTGCCGCTTTTTCGGCTAGACGGCCGGGCAGTTGCTTAATTGAACAATGCGCGTTTTTTCCACCCGCGTGGTTATGGGGGCGCCGCGCAGCTTCGCCGCCATTCGGCTTATCGTCCTCGTCCACATACCGTCCGGTATCCGACGCTGCCTGAGCCACCTCTGCGATTCTCATTAATGCTTGGCGGAGTTTCTGTTCGCTATCGCTCATGTCGTTCTCCTCTTGCTGGTTGCTGGACACCGACTGTTCCACCAAAGAGATGGCATATACCGGATCGCGACAGTTGGTGGCGGCTGCCGCGCTTCGTCCATCTCTTCGAACCGCCTTTACCGTCAAGATGGTCTGCTTGCGCTCGTATTCGGCGTTGATCCGTCACGGACTTTCGGATTGCATAGCGAACTCGGCCGTCCGGGCCGAGGATGACGGTTGAGCCGCCGATGACTTCAGTGAACGTTCCCGATATCTGCTTGCACCAACGCCGCTGGGTGATCTCGGCGACCGTATCGAAGGTGACCTGCCGGTCCGGGCCGATGCGGCGAAGGGAGCGAATAGAACCAACAACTGCAGGATCGACGTGATCTCCGTTCAGTTGCACGTCGCCCGGTAAAGCGCAGCCGAACGCGCGTGCGTACCCTGGCCGCATGACGTAGGATCCGAGTGCTTCGGCTTGCCGGCGCAGTTCGGTCTCGTCGGCTGCTCGTCCCGGGTCGCCTGCGAAACGTAACCTCTTGAAGTGCAGGTCTTCGATCGGCTCCATTTCCTTGTCAGGTGGTCGCCATAGCAGAGTGTCCTCCGCGAGATCGGGCACGTCATCCGGGTAGATACGCCGACGGGCGAAGGAATCGATGATGGCCTCGCGATAGCCGAAGGGGTCGTCCTGAACGAGATCGAAATCCGCAGTGATAACTGCTCGCAGATACTCGCCAAAACACAGGTCGAACGGCGGGCAGTAGTCGATGGCACGTATGCAAACCGAAAGGAACTGTGATGCCAGTGTGCTTGCTTGGTCCGCGAGAATTTCGCAAAGCTCCGAACCTGGAGCCTCACCGGGAGTTAGACGTGCCAGGCGAATGAATCGCTTTGTCTTCCGGCGAAGTATCGTCGCGAATGCTTCGAAAATGGCCGTTACTAGAAGCGAGCCACGCTCGTGCGGTTCGTTGCCAGCTTGATCATATCGTCGGACGCTGCGCTCCTCGTCTTGTCCAAGCCCCGCTGCATCGATGGCCGATCGCAACGGCCCGCCCGAACCCGTGGTATGTCCGAATTGGTTAGCGAGTGACAGAAGCAGCGCATCGGTCTCGAGTTTGCCGCCTGACCTCTCAATTGCGGCGCGAACGACATCCGAATACGAGAAGTGCATGAGCATCGCCACGAGGTCGGCAAAACCCTCGTGAAAGGCCGCGACATCCGGGTGGGTCGGCAGCCGAAAGCGCGGCCGAAGACCGTCCAGCAACGCATGGGTCATCTCATGCACGATGATGTCGTGTGAGAGACTCGTGAACACCCGACCGCCGGGTCGATTTCGTCCCTGAACGCTACCATCGGCAGTGTAGTAGCCGAACTTGAGTTCCCCTGCTGATGAATCGTAATAGGCATTGCGGCCGCAGAAGGCCTGTGGCCGAATTCTGAGCTTTGCATAAGCTTGACCAGGACGAGAGTGAAAGCCCCAGCACGGATCGCGTCCGAGCGCGCGTCTGAAGACATCGTACGTGGCCGCGCAGACCGCGTAGACCATCTGCTGCCGGAACATAGGGTCGGACGGCGAGGGGGGCCGTCCATTTTCTATCAGGATGCGAGGATCATCCAACTCGACCGGCTTGTTGAGCCGCCCCGTCGTCTCGTCCCAATCGACCACCTCCAGGATGCTGCCCGCGGGCCCCGAGCGCAATCGCTCGAATGGGACATTTAACACGGCCACAGCGCCATCCTGCCGACTCGCCGCTGGATCAAGCGTGTAGATCCTGAGCGGCCGATGGATCGGGTCCTGATGCGTTCGTTGATACGGTTGCAAAGAGGCGGTAGCTAGAAAGACCGGGTCCACTACAAAATAGTTGGCCGATGCAGTCAGCTCACGCTGTACCTTGCCGATCCTCGGGAAAGGTACACTCGATGCCCTTTCAGGCTTCACGTAAGGAAGGGGCGGGTGCGCCTGAATATCCATAAAACGACTCCCCAGCACAATTCAGCCAGCAGAGCGCGATCCTTTTGGCGTAGATTTCACCCGGGTCACCGAAACACTTTTTGTACATGGCGATCCAAGTTTATCGACATCCCACGTCAAAAGCGGCACGCAGATATTGCAACGTCCTTGGCCGCCGGTGTGTGAGCTGGTTCACTCTACAAGCTTGAAAAAGCCACCCGGCATTTAGCGGTCTAACTTAGTTCAATTCTTGCCAAGAATGGCGGGTCCGCCAATGTGCCCGCGAAGAGTATTGCTAAAGGTAAAGTAACTCGCGCAGTCGACGCTTGCCGCGGCCACAGTTGTCGCGTTGCCTGCTCCGGTCGAAGGTCATGTATGCTGCCCGACGACAGATTCCGTAGTTTAGTCCAAATCTCAACCGTCAGGTAGTTTTTGTCTCTGGGACAACTTGTCGCGCAACCGCCGGCGCACTCATGAGACTCTCGCGGCTTCGAATCTAGAAGGTTCGATGCTGATGGCATCTTGTCTCGCGGCAGGGCCGTTTGGCACCGGGCATTGGCTTTCGGGAACTCGCATCGCGCGGACGGTGGTTCGAACATTAGCCGACCCCTTCAAGCACACCGCGATCTTCTTGGATCTTATTAGACATTTCATCGTTCGGTGATGATGCGGCAGTCGATGGACTCGCGCACTACGCGACCTGCGCATAATCGGCCCTAGAGCTCTAAAACTATGTCCCGCATCTCTCGTATATCGGAAACCCGTTTGTGCCGTTGGTTGCCAGTTTTCCCGAGGATCGTTTTGAACGCACCGAAGCGATCCACGGTGCCGTTCGCGTCACGCATGATCTGAATATCAGCCTCAATCTCTTCAGATCTCTGACTTTCGCCGAAAATCCATTAATGTCTTGCACGACGATGAAATGCAACAATACGCATCACACCAAGTCACCTTCCTTGTCTCAAATTCGTGCACCACTTGGTGAAGGTAGCCGTCAGAATATTCAATTTCTTCAAGTATTCGTTTCCTTCGCGTTTCATCGAAGAGATCGCGCTTAGCAGATCTATGCTCCCAGCGGGTCAGCTCCAGTAGCCATCGGTAGCCATTCCGCTTCAGAGAGCTTGGAAGCCACGCTAGATCTGGATAAACTTGTTACTCGACATGCTGCAATCGTTGGATCGACCGGCGCAGGAAAATCGAACACCGTCGCAGCAATTTTGAAGGCCCTCACAACAGGATCCTTTCGCATAGCGAATACGGCGCCGCACGTTCAGACGAGTAGTCGGTGCGACGGTCTACGCTACGCTCTCGCCAGATCTGCCGTCAACGAGCCCCATTGTTCACGGCCGCGTTTATCGGGTCAGATAGGAAGCTTTGTACGCATTCCTCTCGGTTTTCTCAACGCATACGGGATCGTTTCGATGGTCGGCGCGGTGGCAGTGCCAGGAGAGGATCCGCTCATGACGGCGCGATCAGCGGAGTGTACGTTGGAGATTAAGCTCATAGGTGAGGCCTACCGCAATTCACCGTTTCAACGGGGACTAAGCGTTTATGCGATATCGCCTTAGGTGCCCGACAGGGCTTTTGCGATCCATAGTGTGCTGCTCGCACCTAGGGAAATCCCTAGGGTGTACGGGCGCTGATGCGGCTACGCCGATTTCGTATGACGGCACGGAACCAGCTCTGTGGTCGAATAAGGGTGGCACAGAGCCTCGTTGAACGGCACTTTCCCTCCTTGTGACTGACTATCGCCACGCTGTTGCCGCGAGTGGTGCATCGTGCAAGAGTCGCGCGAAGGAAGGCTACAGGGCGCGGGCTAGAGACTACAATTCCATGGGGCGACGAAGGGGTAAATCATCTGACGCCGGAACCATCTTCCTGATCCTGATCGGCGGATTGGTGGCGGCCGTTATGGCCATCTACCGGTTCGTTGTGGAACACGCAGCCGCAATAGGAGCGTTTGTTTTGGGGGCCGGGGTCGTTTGGCTCCTCTATCTCGCTCTGAGGGGCAGGTCGCAGAGCGTTTCTCCTTCCGACGGGCATTCCGAGCTTCCGAGTTCTGGTCAAAGCCCGCCACCAGCGATAAGCAAGCTTCGTTCGAGTGAGTCGCCGGCAGTGTGGTTGGCGGCGGGCGAAAGGGCAGTCTTCGGCAAGGCAGAAATTTCTGGGGGCATGTTCTACTACGGCGCCTTGATAGCTGGGCCGAACGGTGAGACCAGGCAGTATGCCATAAATCCCGCTCTGCCGGCGTACTCGCGGCAGCCCGATGTCGATGGTCAGTCGATGCCTTATTGGCCATCGTACGAGCAAATCTCGCCGGCCGCCCGACGTTCTTTTTTGGACTGGATGCGTACTGGACGGCGAGATCCCAGCTACGGCATTGGATATGTGTTTCTCTTCTTCTATGGCCTTGAGCACCGCGTGTTCATAGATCAAGGGTCAGATGTTCCCGCGGTTATTCAAGAAGTCGAAAGATTGCTTTCGATCTACGGTGCGAACAATTCCTTCCAGAACTACGCCACGAAATTCCTCAACGTTGTTCGGATATCGCGCGGCATCCGCTTGGCGTTGCCACCCCTTTCTGCCGAACGCAGCGTCGGTTCGGAGATGGAGCTCGCCACGCGTCTGTATCTGGCCGAGCGGCTCGCAGCGTCCCCGAGCGTTTCGGCTGACGACGCGCTCTATTGGGTTATGGCGATGCCGGACACCTATCTTAGAACCCCGGCCGTGAGGTGCTTCGAAGAATTTGTCGCATTGTGGAAGCTGCGTTTCGGCACACGCTTTCCCAAGGGTTTTGCCGTGAATTCCAAGGGCAACGTCTGGCTGCGGTATCGTGCTGCGAGCGGTGCGTTCGAAATCGACGTTCCAGGACAACATCAGCGCCAGCCTGATGCGAGCCTCCTCGTGCGAGACTTAGAGATTTTGAGGACTTTGCTAGACGATTGCACAAACGAGCTCGACAGCTTCAGCCGTCTGGTCGGTCGGAAACCGGCAGCAAGGCATTCGATGGCCGCGGCGGCGCTTCTTCCTATCGATCTTCAACGGGCGGCCAAAGTCGGTCCCGTGGAAGACTTCAGGCGCCAGATCGATTCCCTGGTAGGAAGCCAAGGCCGCGGCAGTACGACCGCACAGGTGCTCCTAGAGATGGCTGGGATCGAAATACCGGAAGGAGGCAAAATACCAAGTGCCGCTCTGGATACGCTGAGCGGCGCCTTGGATGTCGTTGGGATCGCAATAGAGCCCGATCGCCGATACGGGAGCGGCGCGCCTCGGGCGGACGACCAAGTGTTCGTGTTCCGGGCGGCTGACGGCGGCCCGGTGGATCCAGCCAGGGCGCCGTTTCGAGCGATGCGAGCGCAGATCGAAGTCGCTGTCCTGGCCGCTGCGGCCGACGGGGATGCATCGTACGAGGAATTACAGCGCACCATCGCAAGGATTAGGGCGGAAGGCGATCTATCGGGGGTAGAACAAGCCCGACTGATCGCGTTCGCCGTCATCACATTCAACAATCCGCCCAAGCGCGACAGGGTCATGCGCAAACTTGCAGAAACCAGTCAAAGCGAGCGGCAAGCAATAGCCGAGGCTGCGGTCGCGGTGATCGGCGCAAATCAGAATATCGATGCCGGAGAGGTCAAGTTCCTTGAGCGACTGCACAAGTCGCTAGGTCTGCCGACGGAGCGTGTGTATGCCGGTCTGCACCGCGCTGCCGCCGAGAAGGATGAGCCGGTAGCATTGACGGAGGAGGCTCGGGCGGCAGGCATCCCCATTCCAAAGCAGGCGCCCCCGGCTCCTCCCTCGGCGGGCATCAGAATCGATGCGGTCCGCTTGGAGAAGACCCGAAAGGATACGGAAGCTGTGTCCGCCTTGCTCGCCAACATCTTTACCGACGAAGGCCCGCCTCCTGTCCAAGCCTCTCCACTCCCAGCCGATCAATCCTTGGAAGGATTGGACGGTCCTCACGGCGAATTGGTCGAGTTACTTGAGCTTCGTGGATCAATGTCGCGTACGGAATTTGAGCGACATGCCAAGGAGGTCCGCCTGTTGCCGGACGGCGCAATTGAGCGCATCAATGACTGGTCGTTCGACCACTTCGACGAGCCGCTGATCGAAGAGGGAGACGAAATCGTGATAGCGGCGCACTTGAGAGAACGCATCGCCGAGATGAAGGCCAAGGCCGCATGAGCAAGCAAGTCAAGACGATCCGTCCACGCGAACGCGATACTATTATCCAGGCTCTTTCCGCCGGCGTTGTCCCACGCATCGGATTGCCTCACATCCAGGTCGGGCGGGCCAAGGAGATCGCCGCGATGCTTCGGGACATCGATCGCATTGCCGACGCGGGCGCCGCGATCAGGTTCGTTATCGGCGAATACGGGGCAGGGAAGACCTTCTTTGCCAGTGTAGTCAGGCTAATCGCGCTCGAGCGAAAATGCGTGACTATGCATGCCGACCTCTCGCCCAATCGGCGTATTCAGGCAAGTGGGGGGCAGGCCCGGGCACTCTATTCCGAGGCCGTCAACAATATGGCAACGCGCAACAAGCCTGAAGGGGGAGCTCTCCAAAGTGTCGTCGAGCGCCTGGTGACTGACGCCGCAAAGGAGGCGGCGGAGAAGAGCGTATCTGTCGAGAAGGTGATCGACGAAAAGCTCGGAGCGATTGCGCAATTAGCCGGTGGGTACGATTTTGCGACCGTGCTGAAGGCATTCTGGCGGGGCAGCGAGGAATCGAACGAGCTTCTCAAGCAAAACGCTATCCGATGGCTTCGTGGTGAGTATTCGACCCGTACCGATGCGAAGAGAGATCTCGGTGTGCGGACCATCATCGATGACGAGAACCTCTACGACAGCTTTAAATCGCTCGCATGCCTGGTAAGAGTCGCGGGCTACGCGGGACTGATCGTTATGATCGACGAGATGGCCAACATCTACAAGCTCCAGAGCGCTCAAGCGCGAAAGCAGAACTACGAGCAAGTACTCAACATTGTAAACGATGCGCTTCAGGGAAATACGTCAGGCATCGGTTTCGTCATGTGTGGTACGCCAGAGTTTCTTCTGGACACGCGCAGGGGCATGTTCAGTTACGAAGCTCTTCAGTCGCGGCTAGCCGAGAATTCCTTCGCTGCGGGCGGTCTCGTTGACATGTCGGGCCCCGTGATCAGGCTGCAGAGCCTGACGCCTGAGGATCTGCTTGTGCTCCTCGGAAACATCAGGATGGTCTTTGCGGGCGGGGATCCTACGAAGTATCTGGTTCCCGACGATGCGCTTACCGCCTTCATGGAGCACTGTGACCGAAAGATCGGGGCCGCATACTTCCGTACGCCGCGCTCGACGATAAGATCGTTCGTTCAAATGCTGTCGGTACTGGAGCAGAACCCGGACAGCCGGTGGCAGGATCTTCTTGAACGAGTGCCGATCGCTCCAGACGCACCCGACGACGTAGCGGAAGCGACGCCTAACAACGGGGACGACGATGAGCTCACCAGCCTCCGCCTCAAATCTTGAGGGGGCCTACGACAAGCTGCATCCGACGATCCGCCGGTGGATCTGGGATCAGGGATGGGACGAGCTCAGGGAAATACAGGCCCGTACCATCATCTCAGTCCTGGACGGCGACCGCGACATCTTGATCGCCGCCTCCACGGCAGCAGGGAAGACTGAAGCCGCGTTTCTGCCAGTTCTCACGAGCGTTGCCGATCGGGCGCTCGCTGGGTTCTCGGTCCTCTATATCAGCCCGTTGAAGGCATTAATCAACGATCAGTTCAAGCGGCTGGATGAACTCTGCGAAAACATGGCCATTCCGGTCGTGAAGTGGCATGGAGATGCCCCACAGACCGCGAAGAAACGGGCAATGGCCGACCCGCGAGGGATCTCGCTGATCACTCCCGAATCCATCGAGGCGATGTTCGTCCGCCGTCCGGGCGACGCGAAGCGGTTATTGTGCTCGGCGGACTTCATCGTCGTGGACGAGCTGCATTCCTTTCTTCAGGGGCCTCGCGGTCTCCATGTCGCTAGTCTGTTGCGGCGCATCGATGCCGTGTCGTCGCGGCCGGCGCGACGTATCGGGCTTTCCGCGACGATAGGCGACCTCGGTCAGGCCGCCGCTTGGCTTCGACCCACGATGCCTCAGCTTGTCGAAATCCTGGAAGCCAAGTCGGATTCACCCGAACTCAGACTTCAGGTTCGCGGCTATGTTGAGCCTCCGCAGCTGGACGACCCAGATCACGCTGAAGGCGCGAGCGGCATTCCCGAAGAGGCGGTAGTCCGGCGCGTAGCTCTGGACGATATTGCGGACCATCTCTATTCGACACTCAGAGGAACCAACAATCTTGTTTTCGGCGGTTCGCGTCGGACAGTGGAATCGACCGCGGATCGGCTCAGGAGGCGCTCTGAAAAGGCGAAAGTGCCCAACGAATTTTACCCCCATCACGGGAGTCTTTCAAAAACCATCCGCGAGGAGCTGGAGAACCGCCTCAAAGACGGAAAGTTACCGACGACCGGTATCTGTACGTCTACCCTCGAACTGGGGGTCGACATCGGATCGGTGAAGTCGGTTGCCCAAATAGGTGCGCCGAGATCACTCTCCTCTCTACGTCAACGCCTTGGGCGAACGGGACGCAGGAGGGGTACTCCGTCGGTCCTAAGAATCTACATTCGTGAACCAAACACCGATCAGGATACGGGTGTCATCGACCGACTACGCTCGAACACAATACGATCGGTGGCCGTCATCCGACTCCTGCTCGAGAAATTCGTCGAGCCGGCGGGGCAGGTACCCGAGGTTGCCTCCACGCTAGTCCACCAGATACTTTCGGTGATCGCCGAGCGCGGCGGAATACGGGCCCGCCCACTGTACGAGTTGCTGTGCGGTTCTGGTCCCTTCGCGATGATTTCTGCTGCAGAGTTCGCGCTTCTGTTGAAGCACTTGGGATCTGACGAGATCCGGTTTATAGAGCAATCACCCGACGGCACGATCATGCTGGCCAACGAAGGAGAGGCAGTCGTTCAATCGCGCAACTTCTTTGCCGTATTCGAGTCAGCGGAGGAGTGGCGGCTTACTGTGTCCGGGAGGACACTGGGGACATTGCCGATATCGTTCCCGGTCCATAAGGATAGCCTTGTCGTTTTTGCCGGGCAACGATGGATTGTGCAAGATCTCGACGAAAAGACCAACACACTTTTCGTGGCGCCTCACCCCGGCGGCGTCGTGCCACGGTTCGAGCGAGCGGATGGCGAGCGATTACACGATCGCTTAGCCGCAGAAATGAAGGCTGTCTATCTCGCGTCGGACGAACCCACTTATCTGGACCAAAGAGCGCGCGATTTGCTGGCGGAGGGCCGGGAGGCTTTCAGCGGTTTAGGTCTTGACACCACGAACGTGCTTCAGGAGGAGAAGGACGTTCACGTCTTTCTGTGGCGTGGATCGCAGGTGACGGCGGTTTTTGGAGCTGCCGCCGCTATGGTGGGTCTTCCCGGCCACGTGCATGATCTGGGATTGACCCTATCCGAAACGACCGTCGCGATGGCAAGATCTAAACTCGCAAGTCTGGCGGACTTCACTGCTGCAGACGTAGTTCGGGTTTCTTCGGCGGTCCAGAATATCACGGCTGGGAAGTTCAAAGATCAGGTCCCTGTCGAACTTGCAAGAACGCTGTGGGGCCGACAGAATACCTGCGAAATTGGTGCGATACCGGGCATAGCTCGGAGTATCTGATCCACAACGAGGCGTAGCGGAGGGGAAAAATGTATAAGCTCGCTGATTTAGCGCGCTCCCGCGATCGGCCCCCGGGTCCTGACCTAGGGAGGGATATTCGAATTTCTTTAGCTAGCTCAATCCGGTTAGCTTGACTCCCTCGACCTCGGTCCCCGGCGCACGCCATTCGGGGCGGCAGCTTCGCAATCGGCCACCGACCAGCGCGGGTGATCGTTAGGATTGGAGGTCGCCTTAAGCGGGAACCGGCCGTGAACCGAGGCGTGCTTTTCAGTCACGGCAGCAGAAATTCATTGCGTCTGAAGGCGAACTCAATCTAAGCTTGTGCGCATATTTGATGTTTACATGGATTCCGAAGTTCTTTTGACCTATCGGCGGTATCGCCGAAAGAACGTGTGTCTTGCCGAATGCCCTCCAATCGATCTCACATATCGACCTCCGACGCTATCGAGTACCAAGGTCAGCGCTGCGTTGCGTCGCACCAATCCAGCTTCGAGAAACATCGTATACATGCCGATGCGTTTGCCGCGCAGCTCGGTGGAGAGTCGCTGCCCTGCGACGACGGTGCAGACCCAGTCCCGACGCAGTCGTTCACTTGTGAAGTGCCCGGCGCCGACAATCCACTCCTGACGCCGCAGGAAGTCGCCTGCCTCGAATGGTGCAAAGAGGGGAAAACGAACTGGGAGATCGGTGGGATTCTCCGGATCTCCGAGAAAACCGTCGAGTTTCATCTCGGCAACGTAAAGAGAAAGCTTGGGGCGACGAACAGGATCAGCGCGGTCGTTATCGGCCTTCGGTATGGGCTCATCTCGCTCTAAAAACTTCCGTCCCCCAACGGCAGTTGGGCTGCTCTGTGGGTCCGCGAGAGGTAGTGTCGGCAAACTGAGACACTGCCCGCGAGGGGGATGGGGGAGGCAGACTGCACTCGCCTATTCCAGCTCCGAATAGACCGGTGCGTGTTGCCGTTCATGGCTGCATTGCTATCGCGGCTGAAGGTGGCGCTGGCGCCTCTCTCCACATTGTCTGGTTGGGCTTTGGTTTGTCACCGAACGTGGTTCTCGCGGCATTGCGCGAGCTTGTCAGGCCAAACCACATTTCTAGACAAACTCCGCCATAACGTCCGTGCCAAGCCGCAAGCAGGTCAACATGGATTCGAAATTGGCCGCCGAGGCCGCACTATGAGCTTTCCGCACATGATCGCCGAACCTTTTATCATCAGGGAAGAGGTCACGGCATAAGTTGGAGCTGTCGCGAAGCAGCCTGACCCCTTCAGTGTAGATCGGAATACCGCACTTGATTGCAGTTACGAGCTCGTCTGGCACACTATCTTGCTTACCGGTAGCTATCCATTGCGCACATTGCAGGACATGCACGTCGGGCAGGTCAGGATTCATTTCCCTCAGCCGCGGGATAAGTTCATCAGCGTAGGGGTGCCTTAGCTTGTAGAGAACGTAAGCCGCCAAAATGCTGGTGTTCGAACTCGGCATGTCTTGAGGATTTCGCAATCGCTCAATGAGATCATCAAGGAACAGGCGGGCACGCTCCATGGCGCCTTGACGTACGTATTCGTACAACGTCGTTGCAAGGGCATCTTCAGGAGAGGCCGGATATGCGGATAAAACGGATCCACTCCGATAGGCGGCGAGCTCGGAACTTGCCGCGAGCTTAACCGCCTCTCCTTTGGGCCCGGGCAGCCAAACGACTAGAGCAGCGTTGTGGCTAGATGGTTCGGAAATCTCAACATAGAAGCAGTTGGTCGGCGCGATCCCAGAAGGAACGGATATTTCTCCTTGAGCATCTACTTTACCGTCTCCACCTTTCCTCAAGACCAATGTTGAGTGCGTCCGGCCGGGGGTCCACTCAACGAACGTTCCCCAGCGGTAGGACAACTCAATCGGAGAGCCAGCATGCGCGTCGTGTGCAGTGCGGCGGTGTTCAGAGTTTTGAATGCGCGGCGATCCCGGATCTGCCGAACTGACGTCAGTAATGACGACCTGTCCGCGGAATCTGTCCAAGAGGCGGGTAAGCGCATTCCTGCCAAGTTCTGCGATGTTCTCAAGTGCGCGGTTTCCGAGCTCGCGGAGGCGCTCACCCAGCCAAGGCGGCATGGTCTCGCCGGGCTTACGGCTCGCTTGTATTGCGGTTGCGATTTTCATCAAGGACTCGGCTTCGCGCCAGAAGTCTGCAATCGCGTCAGTTTCCTTCATGTCCAGCACAGCTTCGCCGATAGCTAGTCCGTTGGTACCTGTTTCTGGGGTTGCGACGGTGATCGAAATAATGCGCCCGGAAGGAAGAGCGGTTCTCACCAGGTAGGAGCCTGGACCCGGCACGCCGACGTCTGTAGGACGGCCGGCAAGACGCAACGCCGCGCGCTCGGCCTTTCCGGCCTCGGAAAACACTTCCACGGCTATGGGCGCGCCGGCCAGGTCCGGTGGCACATTTTCAGCTGTGATCCGGACGATGTAGCTGGTCACGGCTTCGCCCCATCCGGTTTGCCTGTGTCGCGCCGCTTGATGTCTATGATGACTTCAGAAGCCGGAAGCTTCGGCTCGAACGGTTTAAGGCCGGTTTCATATTTATCGGTGTCAAAAGCCGCATTCGCCGTCCACTTTCCGATGGGGACGGGCGTGCACCACGGCCCGTCCCTCCGTTTTGCTCGGCTTAGGCGTCTTTCACCTGGCGCCTCTTCGGCGACGAACAGATCTGCGGCTGACATCGCTGTGCCAAGGCTACACCTTACCTTGACCAGGACTTCAGGGGGGCCGACAAGATCGCAGAGAACGCCTGTCGTGTTGACGACACCCGGCTTGCTTTCGGAGAAGATGATCCCGCTGTTATCTTCCGTCTCAGCGCGATGCAACGCCGCCGACTTTAGAGCAATTGCCAGTGATGACATAGTCACCGGGCATCCATCGACCGTTGGGTCACCAGCACGCTGCGTCAAGCAATGTATGAGTTCCTGCGTGAAAAAGGGCGCGTCTTTCGCGTCTCCGTAGGCCTTACCGCCTGCGTATGAGCCAAAGTAGATTGAGGCATCTCTTTCCGAGATGGCGGCACCGCTTACAGGCGTGCAGAGCGGGCGACCTATCACTTCGAGCTGGTTTGCGATCGCCTCGAAGTTATACTCGGAGCAAGCGTCGATGAAGAAGCATTGCACGCTGGGCTTCCGGTTTTGTAGGTAGGTCGCGCTCGCGATCGTCGCGATCAGGTTGCCTCCCTCTTTGTCGTTGGTAGGAAGCCGCGCGTCTTGGGCGAACAACGTCGGCTCGGACTTGAATATGCCGTGGCCGGCAAAGTACCAGATCGCGGCATTTTCCAGCATTGTACCGGAACGGTCCAACCATTCACCGAACCGCTTGCGGATATTTTCGAATGTAGCTGGTTCGGCTGGCATCGCAGGACAGGTAGTTGCAAACCCGAGCTTCGTGGCCGCGTCACCTTCCAGTTTCCACTCGCCCTGCTCTGGTGTTGCCGAACATAGGAATTCGACCGAGCCTAACGGGCGGTCAACCTTGGAGAATTTCGTCAGTGCCCACTCGGCGAATTTCCTGGCTCCGTTCACCGATGTAGTGACCGTCGGAATGATGTCCTTTGAATCGTATTCGCCGACGCCAACGATCATTACGTGAGTTCTAGGCTTGCCGTCACTCGCAGCCTTCTTCAGAGCTTCTTCTGCTTGTTTGACAAGCGTCGTATATCTTTCGACGGCATCCTCTTCGGCCTTGCTCGCGTCGAGAAATGGAATGCCGTCTGCGGCCTTTAGTTTACGGCGTCTAACTATGGCCTCGCTCATTTTCAGCCAAGCCGGAGCGAGGGCGTTTTCGCCTGTAAACCCTTCGGCCCAGATCAGGGCCATAAGCGCCTCCAAATCAAACTTGCGCTCCCTTTTCTTCAAACAACTCCTTTACTCTTTCACGCAGGCGGGCAAAGAAGCGGGGAGTGTCAAAATATGCGGCATGGGAAATGATTGGCAAAGCATCCGTCTCGAACTCAAAATCGAGTACGTCTTTGAAGACGCCCTTGGTCGCGAAACCAACGTAGTCGGTCAAATCATAGACGTTAATCCAGCGCGATACTGCGGCAGGAAGATCAGCAGGCTCGCCCTTTGCGAAAGGCTCCGCCAACTCGCTAGCCGCTGCTAGGCGCCCCATCTCCGCGAACAGTGCGACCTGAGAACCTACGGTCACAAAAAGGTCGCACCGCAGGTCCTTCGCAAAGTGGGTTAGAATGTCGTAGAGAATGATGCCACCGAAGCTATGGCCGACAAGATAGAGTTCTTCGTCGCCAGGGCGACGGGCCGCGTTTGCTTCCTTGATCGCGGCAATGACTCGTTCGACAATTGGTTGTCGGTTGTCCATGTAGGTGAACACGTCGCCCACGAAACGTCCGGCGAATGTGGAAGCGGAAGGACGGACGTATTCGGAGAGGCCGAGGAACGCTGCACGAGTTGCATCGACTGCAGCACCTCCCACGGCGTCTTTTACGTTCTTAGTCACTTCACTCACTGCATCCTTGATCGCGGTGGCGCCGGTCTTAAGCCAATTCAGAACAGAGTTTCCAATCGCCAACGTTTGGATTGTTCCATTGGCTCCTGTGGCCGCTTCGCTCGAAGTTGCAGAAAGTGCCGTTACCGAACGAAATAGCTCTTCCACAAACTCGCTGTCGTTCTTGACGGTCTGCAGCCAGGACGGATTGCGGTTGGCAGCCGCGTATGCCTCGGCTACCAGAGAGAACCGCGCCACGTCCGGCAACGCATTTGTCAGTGCCTGTGCTAATGGACCAGCCTTTGGAGCGTTCGAGGAGCCAGCGAATAGCAAGTCCACCGCCGCGGGCAACGATCGGGCCCTCGCAACGGTTAACAGTGGATCGCTGTTCAAGGTGGGTTTGTTGACGAGTTCGCCGTCCAACTTTGCTGCGGTAGAGGTCACCAAGTCCACACGCGCCGGCTGGCCAACCGCTAATGTTTGTGCGCCGGACGTGGGCAAGCTGGCGAAGTTGCGGGCAAACTTGACTCCGAGGTCTCCCCAGTAGGGCGCAAATGTTTTCAGTCCGTCGGCGGTCTTTACCCGATCGATAAAAGCAACATGCGCCAGCTGTTGCTGGAGCAATGTGCTTCGGTCATCGAAGACCCGCTGCTCTTGTGGGGTGTTGCCTCTGCGCGTATTCACGCCATGCACGAAAACAAGCGGCATTGTCGGGCCCTCGTATAGCTGGTCCATCTTAAATGGCTAGCGTAGCAATAGACAATCTGAAATGTAGCCCGGAAATTTGCTCAGCGGCGTATGCCTCGCTGCGACCTAGGGAAATCCCTAGGATGCCACTGGCAACTAGAGGTTGGTTCGCTGGTATTGGAGGCGCCAGTTCGTTTGTCCCGCCCGGGGCGCTGCCTGCCCAGTATCCCGCCGACGCACAAGAGTAGTGTGCGTAAACGGCGCAGTTTCCAACGTCCGAACAACAAACGACGTTCGCATTGCGATGCTTCGATATTCAACAGCGCTCCACTCTCGACAAGTCAGCCAGTCGCGATAAGGTTGCACATTGGACAAACGGGGCAGGACGGCATGAGCAGAGAGCGAGCTACCGATGGTCCGCTGCGGGTACGGGCTATAGCCGGTACACACGTCGTACTGATGGCAATCGATATCGATCCCGAGCGACTGGAGGGCCTCAGGGGCTTCGCATTCCAGGCTAGGCACGGTCAGGAGACCCGGTGGTTGCAAGGAACCAAATATTTC
This sequence comes from Bradyrhizobium sp. NBAIM14, assembly GCF_020193895.1. Lineage (NCBI taxonomy): Bacteria > Pseudomonadati > Pseudomonadota > Alphaproteobacteria > Hyphomicrobiales > Nitrobacteraceae > Bradyrhizobium > Bradyrhizobium sp. NBAIM14. The sequence continues at coordinate 55,182 of NZ_JADYVQ010000014.1, forward strand.
GAAAAGCTGGTGCCCAAACCAGAAAAGAGTGCGAAGTATTCGACTTTGCAGCACCCGATCCAGAGCTTCCTTTGGTCAGACTACGAAGCTCGCCCTGACACAGAATATGAGTACACGATCGTTGCGATGTACGGTGAAATCGACGGGCTTGAGCGGAGGTATAGCGCAGCCGTCAGAATCAGGACAGAGAAGGAGAACGACGGAGAACACGGCGTTTGGTTCAATCGAGGGGTAGTCGCTAGCCGGGCGTACTCTGTGACTTTCCAAAACCGCACGCTGACGGAGGAGATGTACAACGCCGTTGATGATAAGAATCGCGTCTCTGAGGAAACCTCAGTCTGGCTTTCGCGGGGGCTTGAAGAAGCCTGTGTGACCTTCATCAACGAAGTCCCAGAAGGCGACAAGCTCCGTGTTTGTGCCTACGAATTTACGTACCTTCCGCTGCTGAAGGCCCTCAAGGCGGCGATCGCTCGGGGTGTCGACGTCAAGATCATCTACCACAAGACGAAGGCGAACGAAGATGCCATCGATGAGGTGAAACTTCCTGCGGGGAGGCTGATCGAGCGAACCCGCCCGCAAACGCCGCACAACAAATTCATCATTTGGCTCGATGACCAAGCAAGTCCGAAGGCAGTTTGGACCGGATCAGTCAACTTCACTCCGTCTGGTTTCCTGGGGCAGACCAATGTTGGTCATGTGGTGACTGACGCGAGCAACAAACCAACCGCGATCCCACGGAAGTACCACGAATATTGGAAGGTTCTTTCCAAGAACCCTACCGGAAAGCCGGCGCGCGAAGCGGCCATCGAACTCTCGCCGAACCCGCCGAATCTCATCCCGGAGCAACCAATCACAGCATTCTTTTCGCCCAGGATCGCGGATAACCTGCTCGACTGGTACGGAAAGAGGATCGAGAACGCGCAAACGTCTTGCATGTTTACGGCCGCCTTCACCGTCGACCCAATACTGCTGAGGTCCTTGGGCAAACAACAGAACTCAATGCGCTTCGTTCTCCTCGAGAAGCCCGCTACTGCGGATGCCCGCAAGGCGGAACGCAGTAGCCGCGGCCGCTTGGTCATGTCGAATGGCTCAGTGCTCGGAAAGGTGACGAAGCAGTCCTTCGAAAAGCAGGAAGGGGAGGGCGGTACAAAGCTGGTGCCAATCCCCAATTTCCCGCTCGAGAAGTGGTTCGTTGACGAAGAATTGGCTCGAAAGGACGGAAAAGGCTTCGTCTTTTTCGTGCACACAAAATTTCTCTTAATTGACCCGCTTTCGGACGACCCATTCGTTTGCACCGGTTCAGCGAACTTCTCGGGTAATTCCCTTACGGCCAATGACGAGAACATGCTTTTCATCCGGGGCAACACCCGTGTCGCTGACATCTACCTCACAGAGTTCGATCGTATTTTCCGTCACTTCTTCTTTCGAATGAGCGCCAACCGTGCGGCCATGGCTGATGAAGAAGAGGACGAAGCTGCCAAAAAGGCGGTGTTGCTGGATACAACGCCGACTTGGATGACGCCGTATTTTGAGGATGGCGACTACAAGTGCAGTCGTCGAATTATGTTTTTCGCTGACCCGCGGGCGAATTGGTCGACGGAAGCGGCGGAGGATACGAAAGACATATTTGCTGACGAAGTCGAGCGGGCCAAAGCCAAACGAACTAAGGCAAAAGAAGCAAGGGAAGCGAAAGCGGCTGCCGGACAAAAGTCTGCGGCGGCTGCAAAAAAGAAGCCCACTAAAACGGCTAAGGCAAAAGCGGGTAAAAAGAAGAAAGCAGCAAGACGGGGCGCGTGAAGAAGACCAAAGCGTCGAAATCGAAGCGAGCTAAGACACGCAAACAGAAGCCCCGGACAAGGATTAGGGTCGTGGCGAGCTATGTTCTCTACGTTCAGGATGACAGGGACAGCGCCTTCAAGCATTTCGGCGTTGTGATCCATGATGAGGCGGAAGCCATCGCCAATGCCACTGGACACCAGACCCTAATCTTCAAGGACGGAGAGCCATGGAAGCTCTTTGACGGATTTGGGACGTCCTACTCGATCGTGTTAGATTGAGGGATTCTCGGAGGGTATGAACGCCGTACGTCGGAGAAGTCCAATGAGTTTCATTGGAAGAGCGGGATTGCTCGCGCTACTTCTTGCCGCTTCTACCGGGCCTGCGCTGGCGGAGAAGCGCGACGCTTGGCACGTTGACGGCAGATTGCTCGGGAAGGACGGTGAGAAAGCCGAGGATGTAAGTGGGATGGCCTGCGCCACTGACCAGGGCTTTCCTCGTTTATGCGTCGTCATCGACGACAACGTACAGCATGCGCAGTTCGTGGAGGTTCACGATGGAGAGATCATTGTTGGCAAACCGGTCGACTTAATTGCTAACAGTTTTGAGGGGAAAGCGCTCGAGCTAGACGGCGAGGCCGTCGCATTCGCAGATGGTTTCTACTATGTGATCGGTTCGCACGGCCATCCGCGCGATAAGAAGGGAAAGCTGAAATCCAAGGCAAATGCTGCGGAGATCCGAGCGAGGATCGCTGCGAGCAGCCAAATCGTCAGATTTCGGGAGGATGGCGCGGGCGTCGATAGGTCCGCAAGGTTGCGGGATATTATCGCGGCCGATCGGACACTTCGGCCATTCATGGATAAGCGTCTGGAGAAGAACGGCCTCACCATCGAGGGCCTAGCGTTTGGGCCAGGTGGCAAGTTGTTCGTCGGCTTTCGAGGGCCCGTCCTAAGCGGGAATCGGGCGGTCGTGCTGTCGGTGGGGGCGAAAGCTTTATTTGAAGGGGGAGACGATCGGCATGAAACGTTTCGGCTTCGATTGGGGCCCGGCCGCGGTGTTCGCGACCTGACGAGCTTCGCTGGCAGCTTGCTGATCTTGGCAGGCCCGGCCGCGGACGAGCCTGGGTCTTATGCGCTCTATCTCTGGAACGGAAGAAGCGAAAAGGTTCGCCTCCTCGCCGAATTGCCGTTCAAAGGTAAGCGCAAACCGGAAGCCGTGCTTCCCCTAGATGTAACGAAGTCCAAATTGAGAGCCCTCGTCCTCTTCGACAGCGAGAAGGAAGGCTCGCCAACTCCTGTTGAAGTTCCTTACCGTGAGCGTTGGGAGATTTAGTGATGCGCCGCATACCTTTAGCAATTATCGCTCTTCTTGCGTTTTGCACCAGCGCTTCGGCGTGGGGCGACGAGGGACACAAAATCGTCTGCGAGATCGCCTATCGACTGGCGCTGCCCGATACGCGTGCCGCGGTTCGCAAGCTCATCCGAGCAGACACGGAGTTCGACACCTTTTCCGAGTCTTGTGTATTTCCCGACCATCCGCGCATTCGTACTCAAGACCACTTCGTCAACCTTCCACGAGACTCGCGTGGGCTCACGTCGGATGACTGCCCGTTGGCGCCAAGCTGCGTACTGAAAGCCATCCTGAACGATTCGAAATTAGTCAACTCGAGACACGAGAAAACGGTGGATAGGCTCATTGCGCTGAAGTCACTCGGTCACTGGGTGGGAGACATTCATCAGCCATTGCATGTGTCATTCGAGGACGATCGCGGCGGAAACAACATTCGTGTGCGAGGAGAATGTTCGGGTAATTTGCACAGCGCGTGGGATAATTGTCTAGTCGTGCAGGCAGTTGGATCCGATGTGTTCGACGCTGCATCGGAGCTCATCGACGAAATCACTCCGGAGATGAAACTGAAGTGGAGCTCGTCCGAACCTCGCGACTGGGCGAACGAGTCATTTGCCATCTCTGAGTCAGTCAAGACTGGTTATTGCGTTATGCATAGCTCGTCTTGCGACCTTCCGGAGGGTACGGTCGCCGTCAGTGAGGATTACCTTGCCGTCAATGTTCCTATTGTAAAGCAACAGCTTCAGAAGGCGGGATTCAGACTTAGTCGGCTCCTCGACAGCGTTTTTGCTGACCGGTAGGGCACCCGTCCCCGTACCTCGGGATTTCCCTAGGGCCGACGTGGCCCAGGCCTCGCTCGGGCGGGTGATCGGGCTTCCAAGTGCTGCACAGCCTGCAATGAATCGGGTACCCTTTTCATGCCGAAGAACTCCAAGTCGCGGTCAACGATCCCCAAACGCTTCCAGGCGCGCGAAAGGTGGAGATTCTCCGCTCGCTGTCTGACGATCGAGATGTAGAGGAGCTTCTCCGCAGGCGCTTATTGATATTTGCTGCGCGATACGGCGATCGTGATGCAATGTCCAGCTTGATCGACACGGCCGATGAAATGGAGGTCCAGGAATTAAGCGCTACACCTTGCAGGACCGGCAACATTTGCTCGACCTTTCGCTCCTGCAATTGGTCGTCTCTCGCTGCTCCTATAATGGGGCGTCCGGTTCGGTTGCGCATGATCGCGGCTCACGGGTCTCAACCGGCCCTAGATTCGCTACTGCTCATCTATGAAAATGCCGCGCATCGGGACCTCAGGGAGGTGGTTTTGGGTGTGCTTGAGCCCCTGGCAGGGAGGCTAGGAGTGCGGATTCGCGAAGTCGACGACCGATTGGGCGCGGTCGCGATTGGCTAAGCTCTGGCTCCGATAACGGCTTGCAGTCATATCGGGGCAGCGTTGACCGTCTTCGGCCTAACGCTCGACTCGAACTTAGCCTCCGAAGCGAGCCCCCGTCACGTTCAGGTTGTCCACCGCCTAGGGAAATTACTAGGGCGGCGGAGCTTGCGCGAAGCGAAAAGCCCTAGCATTGTCGCAAGGGGGGGTGACCAGTCGGCGCATGAATTTTCAGGAATGGATTGATAAGGCACGCAATCTCGAGGCGGAAATTGCTGCTGCACCTTCGATAGAAAAGAAGCCGCTTACCACGGTATTGTGCCGACTGCATTTGCTTGCGTGTGAGGCGCCAATCCCTGTTCTCGCGGCCTACGAGCGACTTTCAGAAGCGACCCTAAAACATTTGACTGGCCGGCGGATCGAGACGATGACGCGCGGCACTCATCGCTGGACGCCGCGCTCGCTATCCCCAGAGGACTGGATGCTTTCTCTGGGGAGCCAGATTAGAGCAGTCGATGAATACCTGTACACGACCTCCGGGACGGATTTTGGGGACCCTGATTCGGAGCTAGATGAGTGGCGTTGTCCTTCGACCAACATGCTCGTCGTGCCTCGCCCGCGAAACTTGCAGGACTCTCGGCTCGCTGGGCGACCTTATCTCAAACGCGGAATACTGAGGCATCGCCTACTTCCCTCCGAGGTAGGTGGTCTCGAAGTCGTCCCCATCCGCATAGACCTACGGGAAGCTGGCGAGAAGTCGGGAGTTGCGGCCTCGCTGTTCTCCAACCTTCAGCTTTTCACTCGCGAAACTCGCGAAGGCAACTTCATCGCCGAAAACGTCACGTTCGACGATATCGATGAAACCCTGGACAATCAGATCGACCAATCGATGTCGAATGGGTGTGCAGGCATCGTCTGGCCGGAATTGACAATCGATCAATCCACGCGACTTAAGATCTGCGACCTCTTACGGAAGCGCACCATTGCCAGTGATGATGAATTCCCTCTTCACTGGCTGCTCGCCGGAAGCTGGCATGAAGAGACTGATGTAGGCTATTTCAACCGAGCGACGGTCTTGGACGGATACGGACGTGTGATCCGCTCATTCGATAAAATTGTTCCGGCTCGGGATGAAAAGGGCCGTCTGGAGGATATCAGATCGGGGGAATGTATCCCCGTCCTTATTACCGACAGCCAACTGATCGGCTTGGCCATCTGCCGAGATTTCTGCGATCGGGCCTCGATGACATCGCCTTACCTTACCTTGCCCGTAGATTTTTTCGCTGTGCCATCTATGGGGGAGGAGTCCACTATGGTCGCTCACCTCAACGTCGCGGCGGAGGTGCAGGCAAAAACGGGTGCCCGCGCTCTCGTGGTGCAGCAAACGGACGCCCGCTTGGCGTCACAGAAGGAGCTTGGCTACGTCCTGCCCCTGCCGCCGTCTCCCGCCTCCATTTCCGTCAATTCCTTGAAATCACTTACGAAATGGCAGTTTGTTTCAGAATGAAACATGGGGTTACTTCGGGACCAAATCGGGTGTAAAACGTTGTAAAACGATCTCTTAAACCTTAGATGGGATAACGGTTCCATGTTGGCTTTCGACGATATCGCTTTAGGCGATGCCTCTCCCGAGGAAGCGCGGCACATCATTCGTGCTGCCCTAACCGACGGCGGCGCCCGTGCGGCTGAAAGCATCTACCGAGCCCTCCGCGCCTGGACTTGGAAGTGCTTGTCCGACGGCCGGCGAGACGAAGAATTGCGGCGCTGGCACGAGATTATGGCGCGAACTGGGGCTTATCTGGAGGTCGATCACAAGACCTTTGCAGACAAGATCAGTGTGCTGAAGGAGTTGGTCTCTGAATCCATTACTGCGGGCGAGCGTCTGTCATCCGCGGATGTGTTACAGCGTGAGCATGTCCGCGACATCCTCATGGAGATTTTCCGTGAGCCGCATCGTCGAATCTACAGGGCAGCACTGCTGCGCCATTTTGGTCTTGGACAGGCAAATCTCTCACGAGTGCTGAATATGATGACGGTTGCCGGTCTTATCCGGCGTACCAGTTTCGGTAAGCACGCGGCTTTCAGTCTAACCTCGGTCGGCTTGCGAGCCGCCAAGCTAATCGCCGAAAGAGAAACACCAGCACACAATCACAAGCGAGTCGGAGTGCCGACGACAGTGACCTCGCATCCAATCAAACACGGGGGAGCGAAGCAGGTCCAAAACGCCAAGGAGCTGCTTCATCCAACCAGAAGCGCAAACCAATACGAACCCGCTGCATTCAGCAAGGCCGTGGCTGTTTGAGGGGATGTAAGTTCGGATCGGAGAATTTCAGATGGCGAGTAGCCGGGCCGTAGACGCCGCTTCGGAAAGCGAAGAGCGGACTCCTGACGCAATCCGCATGTACGGGGATTTCCTCGACAATGTGAGCGTCGTGAAAAATTCGCTTATGTCCTTGCTCCTTTCGGTCGGTGATATCGAGGCCGCAGGAGACGAGAGCAAAGTCGCTTCCGGTGAGGAAACTGCGCCGGGTCGGACAGTACTCGTGCCGTTCGTCGAGATGAAGCTGGAGGGCGAGCAAGAGCCGTATTTCGCCAATGTGCTTACCCTGGATAACGTCGCCTATCTGATCTACGATCTCGCGCAGGACTTTGAGGTGGTCTGCCAACAGCTTTTGACTGTCTCGAACGGAGGAGTGCCGCCCGAGGCCCGGCGCATTGAACAATCCGCAGAATGGATGAAGCGGGCCCGTGAACACGCTGGCCGCGCATTTCAGTATCTGGAAAAGATTTCGGACCGCATAGAGTCGGTCGGTTAGGATGAGCCTATAATGGGTTGAGGGCTCTTGAACATGCCAAGCTTAACGGCTCGCGACAGCGCCTGAATGGCTAACTATTTCAGCTTGCCGTTCGGCAAACATGCGATAGGCACTTTCTGCACTGAAACGCGGGTGACTGGAATAAATTGTGCCACGCCAGTCACAGCCGCGTCCTCCAGGTGATGCTAACTGGCATTTTCGTCGCGTCGGCCTTGGACGGATTGCCAAATCTGATGCCGCGACCCCGCGGCGTCCTCTCGATAGGACAACGTGATCAAAGCGTCGGAATCTTGGCGTCGATCCCAGCTCTTGGCATTTCCCTTACAGTCGAGAACGGAGTTTAGTGCGGCTTTCGTGGGATCACGAATTTCAAAGGTCCGCCGTCGCACATACCATCCGCCAAGATTACCAGCTCATATTCGTCGCTGACGTCTCGCAACACCGCCAACGCCTCCGGCTTGAGCTCATCGTCGCACTTGCGGAGCTTGACATCATCGAGTCCAAGGCCGGTAACGTTTTTCAGTTTCGCCACGTCGGCGTGAACGCCATCCCACAGGCCCAGGATCCAACCGGCCTTCTCATTGGCGACATCGTCGTCGGGGCCAGCGAGGACCAGTACGCCGTCATTCACTTGAACCAGATCCCTTATACCGCGGCCTTCGCCGACTTCGACCAACGTGGCGTCCGCCTTCGGTGTGTCGGATTCGAATAGTGCGACGGCATCTACCGAGAGGATCGGCGCTCTTGCATCTTTCGCCGGTCCGCGAAAGCCGAAGTGCAAAGTCCCGTTCCGTATTGCGACGCCTTCGATGTTGACGCCTCGTTGCCCTTTGAGGTTGGGAGCCTTCTCGGGCGGCTCGGTTCTCAGGCATTTCTGCTCGCCGATGCTGTCCGACAATGCGGGTAGGGAGCTCATTAAACGCCAGAGGGCGTCGGTATCCTTGTAGTCGGCGAAGTGCTGCGAGGTATCCAGTTTTGCCCTTCCGCTCGTGGGGTCGATAGCGAACCGGATAACATGCCGGCTCCCCGGATTGCTCTCGCAGGTCTTGCGTTTTGCCGAATGGGAGCCCGTAACGTAGAAATATTTGCCGTCGGTGGTCGCCCCTTCTGCGTCCAGTTCCTCGTCCGAGGATCGGAGCGGTACAGCCGCATTGTCGATCACATAGCCCGAGGACGAGACGACCACGTAGTGCGCCAGCGTACCCTCGTCGAAAACGACTAGGCAGGGGCTGCCGGCCCCTGTATTGCAGGCTATTCCGCTGAGCGACTTCCGTGCTTTGTTGGCATGCGACGGGAAGATGAATTGTCCGGCTTCCCACGGGCCCGCGACAGGCTTTACTGTCGGGACGGTTTGAGCGTGGACGTCTGCGGCAATGCTTGAGTGAAGTCTAATGAGGAAACGGAGTTCCCAATGAAAGCCTCGAGCACGTTGCTCGCATATTGGCACCATTTGACCATTTCACTGGGAATCAGCCCTTTCTGTCGAACGATGTGACAACAGATGGAATTCCGTTCTTCTCATAGTGAGCCACTTGACCACGAAAGAGGGCGTTGCCAGGCAGGTCGGCCAAAGCTCGACGAAGTTCAGCGGTAAGATATACATTTATCCGGGAGACCATAACCCGCCTCATTTCCACATCAAAGGGCCGAATTCGAACGCACTTATCGATTTGGTGACGCTAAGTGTCATTAGGGAAGGCATCGAAGAAGGATCTAGACGAAGTAATCGCCTGCGCAAAGAAGGCGGAAAATCGAGCGTTTCTGGCAGCAGAGTGGAGAAGGCTAAATGAGCGAGAATGAGACTATCGATAGCGGAATTCCGCTTCCTCGCATGGCATCGATTAAGCCCTTCGCTCCCTACACCATCGCCGTGAAGTCGGCGGATGGTCCACGCGCCGGGCGGGAGGATGCTATTGATATCAGTCCAATAATCTTCAGTTACAAAATCTACAAACCGCTTCGTGAGGAAGGCCGGTTTTTGACGGCGCGCCTTGTCGACAACGATGGGGACGCGGTCATTTGGGATGGTGGCGATGATCTCACGATGTCGGCGGATATGATCTATGCGCTAGCTGAGCAGATCATTACGCCCAAGGAGTTTGCAACTTTTCTCGCGCGCAACAACCTGACTCAAGAGGCGGCTGCGGCCCATCTTGGACGCAGTCGACGCCAGATTGCGACCTACGCAACAACCGGCCCTATCCCCCGGATCGTGGCTTGGGCTTGCTATGGTTTCGACGCGTATCGACGGGCCAAAGCTATGGCTGAGAAGGTTGAAAAGGATGAGCATGCTAAAAACAACAAGACGGCTTAAATTCTATTGATCTGCCACAGCATGTGCTGCTCCGGACTTGTTCGTATCCGAGCCCGTTTTTCGTAGGAAGCAGCGCCAGGATTATTGGAAGAATCGCGTTCGCCCGTTCTGGCAAGAGGTCTGGCCCAAGTCCCGAAACCTTGCTTCAAATAGCATCGCGGACTCGCTGGCTGTCCTGAGCATCGCGGGTTTGCTTCAACCTTAGGCGCGGTTCTGGACTGGCTGCAGCCCCTGGAGCATCCCCACCATGTTGTGCACGAGCTGGATGAGTCAGGACTGTGCGCCCGATTTCCCAAAGCCGCATTGCGTTTGCTCGACGCTATCATCAGTGATCAGCCTTGGGCTCCCAGAGAACTTGTGAAGTGCCTGGAGGCTATCGTGCAAGCGATACCGGGGTTGCGAAAAGACAATCGATATCAGCGCTTGGCTGAGTATGCGCGAAAACACAGGGTCTGACGTTGACACTTAAATCCGCAAAAAATTGAGATGGTGCATGAATACGCAAGGCATCTCGCAGGGAGTCTGCCCGCCAAGGATCGGACGATGCACCTCAACCAGTGCGACGGTCTCGTTTCGGTTCTTTGGCGTCACGGACGACGGTCACAATCTCAAAATATGAAACACTCGCAAGCCGGAATACCGCGCGACAGATCCTGCTGAGGTCCTGAATGCCGCTTTTGACGAACGATCCCCTTACGCAACTCGCGTTCTCCATCTACGAGAGCAAGGGCGTGTTTGCGCTCCTGTTGGGGGCCGGCCTCTCCCGTGCCGCCGACATTCCGACCGGATGGGAAATCACGCTCGACGGAGACTATAACGACGCCCGAATCTTAAACACGGAATCCGAGCTGAGCGGCTACCCGGCGCAATACGACACCTGTGCGGTTGGTCTGGAGAATGGGATCATGCCCTTCGTGCGGCGTTTCTTCGCGCGCCGAACCCCGGCGATACTCGATGTTCTGGGCTGCGCGCGGTACACTTGGCGACGGCCGCAGCAGTTGATCGAACATCGGAAGGCTCGGACAATTCCGATCATCGATGCGAATAAACGCATGATGGGACGGGTGCGCTGGTAAGTCGTGGCACGCGTTTGTTGCAATAGAGAAGGAGCTGCCAGATGAAACGGCCGACCCCAGGAACCCAGCGTGCGAATTTCAATGCTCTGGCGAATTTCAGGCGTTTTTGGCGAGACTGCGATGGTTGGCAATCGAACCAAGCGGCCGGGTTCGCCTCATTTCCCGCGTCGATAGAGTACCGATGGAGGGGTAACACACGGCTATTTCGCTCTGACGTAACAATCATATCTCACAGCGGCCCGGACGATGGGAGAGTCGATATTGAGGAAGCACATAGGGTACATGTTGACGACTTCCACCTTCGCTTCGAAGCGCGTTGGCAACAGTACACATTCGACGAAGATTCTGGCTCGCTCACCATTACGGGATCGTCAGACAAAATGGGAGGACCGTATATTGTGAACGTCATGCCGATCTTGGTGAGAGAGGACCAAGGCGAACCTCGCGAAGGCGATTGAGCGCAACATTCAGTACGGCTGATGGTGGGGCTTTGTTGTACTCGGTGCCTTTTGACCTTTCCGGGGTAACCTAACTGGCAACCACCTATCGCTTCGACCACCACGCGCGTTCTTGGGCCAGCGCGTCCGGAGGCGTCGCAGGATGAACCCGGCCGGGAAAGTAGGGCGCCGAATGACTGTAAGCGTCAGCCCGCTGGTGCCGCTAATCCGGACGCCCGTCGGCCCGCCAACCACCGAGCCGCCGTAATCTCGCCCGAGCCGGGCGAAGATCAGAGCGAGGATCTGCTCCGGATCCTTCTGAAGGGTTACCGGCTGGTAATCGGCCTCGACGATTGGGGGGCCGGATCCTTGAAGGTGCGACTGTAGGCATAACCCGCCTTCGCGAGCCGGCGTTCGTTCACCGGCCGACTCCAAATTGCGATTGCCGCGGCGCTAACCGCGGCGCCTCTTGCGGTGGCACGTCGCTGTAGTGCGGAGCAATCGTCTGCCACCAATCATCGAAGCTTCCGAAGTCCGCTCGTCACCTCTCGGTAGTCCGCCCACGGTCAAGGCCGTCTCTCCGGCGACATAGGCCGCATCAGCGGCCCGCTTGGCGAATTCCTCCAGATTCTCGTTCGCTTCGCGCTTCCACCTCAGAGTGCCGGCGTAGGCCCAACTGATCGGCCCTGGTGGACCGCCTTCTACGAACAAGATCCGGAAAGCCTTGCGAGATATCCAACACAGGACCTCCGCCATCGGTACAGCACGCCGTCAGACGATCAGCAGCCGAACCAGCCGGTAGAACACGCCTTTGAGCAGCGATTGGATGCGGCGCGCGGGAACGGTTCCGCTGGCCTTGCCCGACGCCTCGGCCGCAAACCGCCGCCGAATGTGTCGCGCGGATTTTGATTACATTCACGAGATGATGAGCGGCGTCAGTGCTCGACAAAAACTGTCACGGCGACTGCTGAGAAGTATCTTCAAATGCTTTACAAGGTGGCGCGTTTCCCGGCGAGCGCGACCAGTCACTCGAAGCCAGTGATGACAATGCACAAAATCGGCTCTCTAACACCGTGTTCAAGGAGAACAAACACGTAGGTATGGCTTTGCGGGCGCTTCAAGAACAGCGAGGAGGTTCATCAGCAGTCAAGGTCAGGCGCGTGCGGGCTGCGGCTTCGGCGAGGTGTCGGGTGCACACCCGTGGCTCCCACTGAGGCGATCTGGCAGCGGCTAAGTGACGAGGCCCAATCGGAGCGCCGCGGATCGCCTTCGACAGCTCCTAGCGTCAGCGGCGGTGAACAGTCGATTTCCTTAACCCCGCGAGCGCTCGACCTCGATCTTGCCGCCGTGAAAGCCGATCGCCCCGCGTTCGTCCAACGACGTGTCGCTACAAATGTTGCGGTGCGCCCTCCTGGCTGAACGGCAGCTTCGGTGGTCAGGTGACCGTGGGCGCTCCTGTCACTTCTTGTAGTGCGGCTCTTCGATCAAACGTCGATCCGACGCAGCGTCCGGATTCACGCGCAGTTGTTGATGCCGAAAATCGGGGCCGGTTGGGCACTCTCTCAGTGTGAGAACGCTGAGAAGCTGTTTGGATTTTGGACTATCGCACAACGCTTCGTCTTGTTCGCGCATAGGCAAGGTGCTGCTGCGCAATCGTAAGGTTCAGGCCTCTGCTGCGTCTTATAAATGTCATCTTGCGCGGGCCAGTGACGCGCGCGACGGCTCGATCGAGCCAGCGCTCAATACCAGAAAAGGCACGCGCCAAACGTGGGCGTGACAAAGCACGAGCAGGTCAATGACAAAGCGTTTTCGCAGCTGGGCCCTATTATCCATACTCGCCTCCATGGTTGTCTGCCCCGCCGCAAAAGCGCAAGACCGCCGGACTATCGCCGTACCTGTTGCACCTCAGACGGTCTGCGATCGCCCTGTGCCTTCCGGCAAGAACGATACAGTTAGCCTACAGGACGCCATTCAACATTGCCCCGATGGCGCTGCAGTCTATCTCGGGCGCGGCGAGTTTCACTCAGGTCCACTCGAGATGAAATCGGGCGTGACCTTATGGGTCGGACGCGGTGCGACACTGATCGCCATCCCCGAACCTGCTGCTTACGACAAGGGCCTCGGACAATGTGGTCGCATTGCAGAAAAGGGCGACGGTTGCCGGCCATTCATCAGCTTTTCTAAAACGCGCGGCGGCGGCATCTACGGAGAGGGCATCATCGATGGTCAGGGCGGCGCAATGATCGGCGGCGGCGCGGAAACCTGGTGGCAGCTAGCCCGCCGCGCCCAAGCCCAGGGCGGCAATCAGAACGCCCCACGCTTGATCCAGGTCGATCATGCGCTGGACATCACGTTCTCTGGTGTCACCTTGCGCAACGCTGCCAATTTTCATGTCGCGATGAACCGGGTTGAAGGTGCCACGTTTTGGGGCCTCACGATCGATTCGCCGGCGGATGCCCGCAACACCGATGGCATCGATCTTGGCGCCAGTCAGGATGTGACCATCACCCACAGCGTGATCCGTACCGGTGACGACAACGTCGCAATCAAGGCCGGCGACAATGGCTCAAGCAGCCATATCTCGATCATTGATAATTATTTCGGCTGGGGGCATGGCATGTCGATCGGCAGCGAGGTGAATTCCGGGGCCAGAGACATATTGGTGCGTAATCTGACGCTGGATGGTACGACGTCGGGCCTGCGCATCAAGAGCGATGTTAGTCGAGGCGGTCTAGTCGAGGGCGTGACTTATGAGTACGTGTGCCTGCGGGGCAACCGGTGGCCGCTGGCCTTCGATACAAAATATGATCCGCGCGCTCAAGGCACGAGGATTCCGGTCTATCGGCAAATCGTTCTCCGTCATGTGCATGGCGACGCTGGTGTGCTGCTGATGCGCGGCGTAGACGAGCGGCATGCCCTGGACGTGACACTCGAAGATGTCCGATTCGCCAATTCCGCGACTTGGCAACTTGAACATGCGAAGGTCACCGCAAATCACTCTGACGTATGGCCCCCGCTGCCCGGACGAGCTACACAACCGCTGCTGCGCGGATCGGAGGTATGTTCCAGGGCATTCCGCGACGGCAATCAGTAAGCACTACACCCGGCACCGAACTCAGATGGTGAGTTCCGCATCTGGGGCCAAGATTACTGTACGCGGTCGGCCTCATGTCCCGAGTTGGTTGCAATTTGGCGAGGGTTTTGCAAGGCCGAAAATGCCAAGGTGACGAGCAGGTTCTGATTTGGCGTTGAAAATCTCGTGTCGATGCGCGGCGACTATCCCGCTGAGAAACGAAGTGTGAGATCACATGCGAATTTTCATTTCCGCCGCTGCACTTCTGGCGGGATGTTTCTGCATCTCGGCAGCGTACGCTCAGGCTCTATCGGTGTCGCATGCCGGAACTGCAGACTATCACTCCTTGCAGCAAGCCATCGACGCGTTGCCGGCGGAAGGCGGAAATATCCGGATCGCGCCGGGCGTCTATCGCGAGAAGGTCAAAATCTCCAAATCCGGTATTCATATCGAAGGGACTGGCAGGAAGCCGGAGGATACGGTCATTGTGTATGGCGACGGCGCGATCAATGTAGGAGGAACCGCCCGTTCGGCGACGCTGGATGCCGCCGGCGATGACTTCCGGCTCGAGAATCTGACCATCCAGAACGACTACGCCCTCGATCCGGCCAATCCACCCTCGCAGGCGGTAGCGCTGTCCGTTACCGGAGATAGGGACGTCATTACGCGCGTCCGTCTGCTCGGCGCCCAGGACACGCTGTTTGCGGGCAAGGGACCAAACGGCAGAATGTCACGACAATACTTCTCGAACTGCTACATCGAAGGGCATGTCGATTTCATATTTGGCAACGCCAAGGCCTGGTTCCGGCAATGTGAGTTGCACGGCATCGCCAATCAAGCGGTCATCTACACCGCTCAGAGCAAGGCAGTGCCGGATGAGGACAGTGGCTATGTGTTTGATCATTGCAGGCTGAGTGCCGACCCTGCTGCGCGCTCTATCGCACTTGGCCGCCCCTGGCGCCCCTACGCCACCGTGGTCTTCCTGTCGGCGAAGATAGATGCCCCCGTCACCGCGGAAGGGTGGCGCGAATGGACGCCCGGCAAGACGAATACGTTGAGGACAAGCTATTATGCTGAATACAGATCCTTCGGCGTCGGGGCTAACCCCTCAGGCCGCGAGCCTCATTCCCATCAGCTGACAGAGGGCGAAGCTGCGAGATGGTCGCTGAGCGTGTTCTTCGGGGGTGTCACAGATTGGCTGCCAACGACTCAGGATGAAACAAAGAGCAACGTTCACGGGGAAGGGGTTCGACGGCGATCCTCGGGTGAATGACGGGAGGAGAGCCTGATTGTGATGGAGAGTCTTGTACAGCAACCCAACTGCCGCCGGAGTCACACCGACAGAAGGGGCAGGCGCGACGATCTCATCGGTTCGCGGTCCGCCCACAGCGCCCGCTCCAGCTCGCAGATCATCTTGTCCGTTTTCGGCGGATCAGTGTCGGCAAGCTCTACGGACCGTCACGTCGACATCGTCGTCATCGCTCGGGAACGGCTGATTTTCTTGCTCAGCGCCTGCGCAGATCTCCGGAGAACGAAGTGCGCTGATGCTTCGCGGCTATCTTCGTTCGGTCAGTGATGGTCAGGCCCCTCGTAGCTCAGCCAGCAGCCGGCGCCTCGATCAGCCGATACGCGCGGTGCAAGTACGGTGCAGTCCGGCATTCTTCCATGCCGGCTCCGAAGCCGTACAAACGCGCGTATCGGCTCTCCGATTTCGACAATTTGCCCGTATCCATGCGGCCCTCGATAGCAGCCGACGATCATCCGCCTCATCGCGAGATCGGCCATCGTCGCTTTCGGGAAACACCCGCTGGAACGAGTCGAGCAGCGCCGGTTTCTAGATCGGCGCCGCTCCGCTTGCTGCGCATCACGTGAAGGCTCTCGGGCACAAACCGGCGCACCAGAGGGAAACTGTAGCAGGAATTAACAGCCTCCTGCAGCAAAGCTGGCTTCACAGGGTGAGGCCGAGATCATTGAGCACCTTGTCTCTTAGAGCGCCCTTGATCTCACGGGCGATCTCTTTGCGAACTGCGGCACCCAACACTCGCTTGGCATCTTCGACGAGGCCAGCTTCAGCCCCGGTCAGGCCTTGATCGGCGAGCTGTTGCTCCATTCGGCTGTCGAACTCCTTTCCCATTGCACCAATGAGCTGGTCCTGCGTCTTGGCATGCTCTTCAGGTGCGATGCGGCGAATCACATCGTCCCAAGGCTGCCAATCCATTGCCAAATAGTCGGCAAATTCCGCCGCCTCCCTGTTCCGCACGGATGTCTCTGCTCTGTCAACGTCAGAGTCGGTAACGCCGGAGACTTCAAAGAAGCGCATGTCCGGCGCGACGTGTTGTAGTCCCAGCCGCTCGCGCAGTTTGTTCTGATAGGCAAGAAAGACTTCAACGGCGTCGATGTCTTCTACGTTGTCGACCGAGGCGAGCGAGTGAGCCTTATCGCGCGCGATCGCCTCGAGCGCGTCCATGCGGAACATGACGCGCCCCAATTCGACGAGATCGGCAAGCCGTGCCTTGTTGTCATAGAGGCCGTTCTCGACTTCCGCGATGAGGCGCGCGGTCTGCATTCCGTTCCAGGTTAATGTTCTGCGGTCCTCGCAGCTCTGGTTGGCATCCCATGCCAGTTGAAAGTACTGGGCACGCAATTGGGGGTTTTTTGCCGCCTGACGCAGATCATTGGCCACCGATTGCCGGAACCCTTCATTGCCAGAGCTGACGGACTCGAACAGCTTGGCGAGGAAAAGCCCGTATTCCCGAGCGCCCGGCTCTTCTGCAAAGTTCTGCCAAGCGGCAAGCACCTCCCGATCGACCTCCTGTGGATTGCCCTTCAGCCATTCTGCAACTGTTTCAGCGAGAGCGTCCGCCTGCTCATCGTCTGTCCCGGACGATTCACTTTCGTCGTCGTGCGAAAGGTGGACAGTCGGGCCGACATAACCCTCCGCGCCTAGGATTGTACTCAGGTTCGCCAGCACCTGCTCAGATAGCGGATTTTCAGTCAGAACTAGGGTGCCACCATCGCCCAAGGCCGTCAGCAGGTCCTCGGGCAGACTCGTCAAATGGTTTTGGCTTACGTCGAGAAACCGGAGCGAAGCTGGGAGAGCCGGCGGCAGATCCGTCAGTTGATTTTGGCTTACGTCGAGAAACTCGAGCATAGCAGGGAGCGCCACCGGTAGACTCGTCAGCTGATTGTGGCTGATGTGGAGAAATTGGAGCGAAGCCGGGAAGGCTTCAGGTAGGTTCAGCAGCCGATTGTGGTTGGCGCAAAGAAATTGGAGCCCGGCAGGCAGGACGGCAGGTAGGCTCTCCAGCCGGTTCGAGTTCACGTCGAGGCCTCTGAGCCCGCCCGGAAGCGGGGGCAGGCTGCTCAGCTGATTGCCACTGACATCAAGACGCTGGAGCGAAGCGGGGAGTTCGTCAGGCAGATTGGTAAGCCGGTTGAAGGGCACATCGAGCACGACAATTTCGCTTGGAAGTCTGGGCAGACTGGTAAGGGACAGCGACTGGAGATCCAGCATGGCGTCTTCACCCAGAGCATTGACCCGCCTTGCCGCTTCGTCCCGGTCCTCGAGAGGACCCACGTGCGGTTCAGCAGCCCAATTCTCGAGCGCCTCGTCTTGTTCGGCCGCCGCATGGGTTGAATGCCCGGAGTTTGCTGCGAAGCCCGTCACGAAAGCATCCCATTGTGCCGCCCCCCGGCCTTCCGCCCCATCTTGTTGGGAAGATGCAGAAGGAGTGCCTCCGCCGCGCCGAATCTGTCCTGCCTCAAAAGGATCCATTCCACTCCCCTTACGACACTGAGCCAACCCAGCCCATGACAACACGCTCTAGGACCTAGGACACTTATCTTTCGACAAGCTGACAGCCCTATCGCCGTAAGGGCAACGATGGCACCAAAGCCGGCAGAAGTCGGTAAAACGATTTGGAGCAAGAAATTGATCGCGGTCGCGGGTAGTTATCTCCCGTGCGCAGCAGCACTTAAACGCCGCGCCCAGCGCGCCGATGGTGCGATATCTCAATGGCAGGCAAATGAAGCCTTTTCGGCCGAGTGCGTGAAAGACGAAGAGCGGCAGTCGCTCGAACGCTCAACTCCGCGGCGGTCCTTTCACCTGCCAACCCAATCGGTGCCACGCTGGTCTTTGCCACTGGTGATAAACCGAGCGACTTGGATGTTCTGCAGCGAGGCTCGTCAGCTAATCGACAGGTGACCGTGCTAGGGGCAGAACGCTTTCGCGTTGGCGGTCCTCCGGATCTGTCCGCCCAACGAAATGGCAGCAAACGTTGCAGCAGCATTAATCCATTCGCCGCCTCCAACTCGTGTGAAGCTGTACCGCTTCGACCAGGAGGGGGGCGCCCCGACCCACGTGCGCTCGCTCGAATGATTATTGTGGCAGCGGGCAACCTCCTGCTTCGTAGCCTTGCGCAGCGGCAGGCGTATTCTTCAAGTTTCTGGCGAGGGAGAAAGTTGATGGACATAGGACAGGCACAGCGGAGCGCAGGTTCCGCCCCGGATACTTTTGAAGAAGGGGAGCGGGAAAGCTACCTCGGCGGCTTCAATCGTGCCGTGGCGAATTTGGTCGAAACCTTGACAGGGTATCGGACCCCAGCCTCCGCGCGCGCGCAGATCCTGGACAATTGGGTTGCCGAAGAGGGGCAGGGCGAAGCCGAGAATAGGCGACAGGGGCGCCGACGAATCAGGAATTCGGATAACACAGGTTCGCACTCGCTCGATTTGTCCTCCCTCTCGCTGACCGCTCTGCCTGCCGCGCTGCCGCCAAGGTTGCTGGAACTGCGCGCCAGGCACAACGAGCTAAGCAGCCTGCCCGCTATATTCCCACGCGGTCTCCAGCATCTTCTCATTAGCCATAATCGCTTGACCAGTTTGCCGGACGATCTTCCGGCAACCCTCTCTGAGCTGGAGGTCGCTGATAACAGGTTGACCAGTCTGCCGGCAAACCTTCCGGCCGGGCTGCAGATCCTGAACGCAAACGACAACCGGCTAACCAGCTTACCGGACGCTCTCCCGAGCGGGCTCACCGCGCTTGCGGTCAGTGGCAATCAGCTGACCGACATCCCCGAGTCCCTCCCCTCGTGGCTCATTGAACTCAATGTCAGCGGCAATCAATTGACCAACCTTCCCGACCCTCTTCCGAGCACGCTCCAATCACTCAATGTCAGCGGTAACCGGCTGACCAACCTGCCTGAAGGTGTTCTAGAAGCTCGTGTACCGCATAATAGCCTCTACTACCCGCATCTGGAGAGCCTCGACTTCTGGGATAACCCGCTGCCGGACGATGTTCTCGCTCTGGCGGCTGAAGCGCCACCGCAGCTTGCGCAGCAATCCCTGCATGAGGCTGCCGCACACTGGCTCGCAGACGACCCGGCCGCGCTGGGCGAATGGCAGCACTTTGCGGATGAGCCCGGCGCCCAAGACTACGCACAGTTCCTGGAGAGGCTGCGAGCCACTGTGAACTACGGCAATGACGGGTTTCGGCAGGCAGTGGCTGATGATCTGCGGCAGGCGGCCGCCAATCCGACATTGCGCGAGCAGTTCTTTGCGCAGGCTTCCGAGGCCAACGCGAGCTGCGAGGATCGTGTCACCTTGCACTGGAATGGTATGCAGACCGCGCGCCTCAACGCTGACGTCGAGGACGGAGTATATGACGATCGGCTTGGCGATCTGATCCAGCGCGGCCGTGTCGCCTTCCGCTTGGAGGCGTTGGACGAGATCGCGCGCGACAGGGTCAACTCGCTCGCCAACGGCAACCCGAACGTAGACGACATCGAAGTCTACCTGGCCTATCAACATCGGCTGCGCGAGCCACTGGAGCTCAGTCATGTCGCCCCTGACATGCGCTTCCTGGCGGTCTCTCACGTAAGCGAGGATGATGCGACGGAGGCGCTCAACCTGGTCCGGGGGCGGGAAGCAAGCCAGTTCACCGACTACATGGCAAGCCGCTGGCAACCCTGGGAGACGGTGCTGAGGCGCATCGCTCCGGACGAATATGAAGCGATGCAAGACCGGCTCGTCGAAGCCATGGGCGGGGAGTTTCAAACCCGCTTGGATCAGCGACTGGCCGAGCGTGGTCTTCTAGGCGATCCGGATGCCGAGCGGGTTCTCGGCGCCCAAGTCCGAAAGGAGATCGCTGGCGAGATCAAAGGCGAGGTCATGCACCGTGTGCTCGCAGAGCGCGGCCTGAAACTATGAGGCTCCCAAACCGCCGCAGAGAAATTTATCATTGCTCTGCGGGCGATACGTAAAGATCGATCGTGAAGCCTCACCCATCGCTGCCAAGGTGCTTTTGCACCTTGGCAAGTGCGCTGCCGTCGATCAGGGCCTTTCGGTCTTGCCGAGCGACGAAAGTTCCCGCGCGCGAGGCGACGCGCATTTGCGTCGCGTCGAAAGCCGCTTCGGGACGAGAGCTCTGTCGGTCGAAAAGTTGTTCAGGAGATCAAGGCGCGCAGCGGTGAAATTATTGGTTGCGCAGGCGCTGGCTCAGCCAACGAACTCGGTTTGACGAGGTAGCTGACTGTTCGGCAGGTTTATTTGACTTCGGGGGCTTCCCGCGAGCTCCATCGTGGCAAGCAAGTTTTTCTAGTTCAAGCATGCACCGCGTTGGCAGCTTACGATGGCAAGCCGTCGTGCCGGTGAGGTCGTGCGCGCGCTCGAGCGCGGCGATCCCGAGACTGCACGAGAAACCTTTTGGTCCCTCAGTCAAAGACGAAGCCCGATTGAAGTGAGCGAATCGAAGTCTGCCGGATCTTCATTGCCAACTCGGCTTGCGAGGCCCGTAAGCAAACTGCGTGCTGATAAACTTTAAACCTATCCGATCCCGAGAGGCGCTCACCGTTACTGCTGCGAACTCAGGACGGCCTGCACATCTTCCCGAAAAACAATGTTTGGGTCGTTGACGCCTGAACGCGCTGGTGGCCACTGGGCGAGAATCTCGTCTTCAAGGGCGGAACGTCCCTTTCCAAGGCTTACGGCGCAGTTCGCCGGTTCCCGGAGGACGTGGATCTCACATACGGCATTCGAGCAACAGCTCCGAACCTGGCGAAACACAATCGATGACAATTCGGTCCCTCAGAACTGCAGTGAAAGCAAAAATGGAACTCCAAGGCACGAGAACGCCTCCCGGTCTGCGTCGGGGAAAAGACGTTGTGCGTCATCAATGAACGCCTACAACAGGACAAGCTCACTATCAAACATGATGCCAAAGACGACAAGATGCTCGTCACGTATGATCCATTGAGACTGGTAGCAGCTATGTGAGTCCCGCCGTGATGCTTGAATTCGGCGATCCACCGGCGACCAATTTCGTCGGCTCGAATACGAGACCGGCCAAGAGGTGCGGCAAAATTGGAACGACCCCGTCCGTCGTCAGGCGGGCGCCGATGCGACGCCGGTCTCGCGCGCAGCAATATCCTGATCTCGTCAGCTTTTTGAAAGGTTGCGGCTACAACAATCGAGAATCTGAACGAGCTGCTATCTCGCCGTAATCCAGGTCGTATGGATTGCTGCAGAGTCGATACAAACATGAGGAGAGCAGGATGGATCCGGTTGACCCATTCTTCGATTCAGGAGCCTGGATGCGGGAGTACGCCGCGCTGCAGGGGCGGGCGGGGCAGCGATCGGGCGAGTCAAGCGAGCAAGGCGACTTTGAGCAGCGGATGGAGGATTTGCATCTCGGTCCGTCTGATCAAAGCAAGTCACCTTCGCCTGATCGGCCTCCCGCAGGAGGTGGTCGAGCAGTCCGGCGGGACGATTTCGGCGGTTCGATGCGGGCGCCGCCGCACTCCGCTTTTAGGGAGGGTGCGCTCGGCGACACGCGCCGGAACGTAGACATTCTCAGCTTTCAGCTTCCCGCTTCGACGCAAGTGCCGCAGTCTGGTTTGCGAGATGATCTGTTCAGCAGCGCACGCTACAGCTTTCCGGACCCAGAGTCTGCCGCGTCGGCCAAGAGCGGAAAAAGCCGCGGATTATGGTCACGCTTCAAGTCGGGAATCGGCAAGGCGCTTGGCCGGAGTGGCAGCGAAAAGTCGTCGCGCGAGGCGGGGCAATCTGACCTCTTTTCGACGAATTTACGAATTGATTATGCGAGGCAGCCGGGCCGGACGCGCGGGGTCTCTGCGGCCGATGAGGAGCTCATTAGAGATTTCCGAAACAAGGCGGCGGGTAAACTCACCGACGGCACGATCAAGAATGCAGCAACCGATTTGCGCCATTTGAGCGCGCGCTTGAGCACGGCCGGCAGGCCCTCAATTGCGGATCGAATTAGGCGGGAATTGGATAACGCGCAGCAGGACAATCCCGAGGTGGAAAACCACCAGCTGGAAGCTGAGCTCGATGAGGACGTCGACACCTATGCAAAGCACCGCGTCACGCGCATCAAGGCGGCCTTGAAGAAGCTCCGTGAGGTAGGTGCCGGAAACGCCCTGGCGCCTGATCTCCGCCGACTGGCTCCTCACGGAGCGGACGCAACCCTCATCGGCATGTGGGTGGCGGCGGAAAAGGCGACACACAGGATCGAGCCGGCGACAATCGACAGGCAAGCTCGCCGCATGTCTAAGCTGAGTGAGTGGCTGCAGACCCATGACAGGCCACCAATGGCCGGCCGACTTTCCGCCCCCGCGTTTGTCCGGGATCTCGAGGAGTACAGGCTCGAAACCAACGATAAGAAGATCAACGCTGATCTGGTCAAACTTGGCCGATACCAGCAGATCCTGGAGGCGAACAGGGCGCTTGGATTGAGGCCTCCTGAGGATCCGGGCCAGACTTCTCGGGAAGCTGCTCGACAGCCGCATGCAGTGCAGGATCCTCCCGCAACGCCAGGTAGCCCGAGCGCGGGAACCTGGGATTGGCGTCGCGAGCAGGTCCCCGGGCCCAACATATTGATGCCACCGCCGCCCAGCCATTGGCAGGCCGGTTCGTCGCAGCAGCTTCCCGCAACCCCGGCGACGCCGAGCGCCGGAGCCTGGAACTGGCTTGGCGAGCAGATCCACGGACCCAGCTCACCAGAGCCAGCGCCGCACTGGGCCGCGCATGCGCATCCGCCACTCGAGCTTCCTGCTACACCGGCCACCCTCGGCCAGGGAGCCTGGGCCTGGCTTGGGCAACAGATGCAAGACCCCGCATCGCCGTCGTCCGTGAGGCCTCGATCGTCAAACATTTACGGCGGTCTGGACTCCTTCGTTGATCTGGATCCACCCACACCTCACAACTTGCGCGACGATGCGCGCTCTGCGCCAGCATCTGAATTTGCAGACGCCTCGTCGTTCGCGGGACCGCCGGGGGCGGCTCCGGAGGTGCGGGATATTGGCGCGATCGTTGGCACCGGCTGGCGCCACGGCTCCCAGACGGCTTCAGACGTGTTGATCGATGTATTGGGCAATATCCATCTGCTGCCAAACCAGTTCGGGCCAAGTCAGTTTGTGATCAATGGGGAGCGCTATTCGGCGACGCTTGGACCGGGAGGCCGCAGGGATGTTCGCCTGATCCATCATCCCCGCGTGAGCCAGCCGGATGAACCTGGCCCGTCTCAGTCGCTCCATCGTCCCCGGCCGATCGTGTCAGCCGCGCAATCCGGTGAGGGGCCTGTTGATCTTGGGTATCTGATCCGCGGGGGATGGGAGCACCGAGAGCGATTCCTGCCGGATTACCTTATCCGCGTCCTTGAAGGCCAGGGCATCATGCCCGAAGTTGGGCGCCCGACTTATTTCGAGATCCGCGGAGTGCCTTACAAGGGCGAATTGGTGGAAAGCGAAGGCGGCCGCCAGCGCGTACGCATTTATCCTGAACGTGGCTGAAGAGGCAGCAGGGCTGCAATCGGACTTTCGGCGGGGCAGCTCGCGTAAGGCGTTCTATGTTGGCGAGGCTATTGGCAGGCGATGGATCGGTTGCAGGGGCACGGCCTGAACCGTCCCGCCGTCCTGCCTTCTCTTTGCAGAATCTGCCAAGCTCAACGGATTCTACGAATTTGGTGCATGCCCGGACCTGCTTTCTGCATCCCTGATCCTTTCACATAGTCCGCCAATTCTTGTCTTGAAAACCGCAGCTACTACGGATTGAACGCATTCGTGATCGACGGAGCACCGCGCCGCGTGCTGGCGATGGACAAGTGCCCAAATTCCTCGGCGGGCGCGGTAGTTCGCAACCTGCATAGCTTAAGCCTTCATGCGCAGTTCAGTTATTGCGCCGCTATGCAAAGTCTCCTCGCGCCGCAAACACCGGGTCCGCTCGGGAGCAGAGTGCAAGTGCCCGCTGGACCCGGGAAGCCGATGAAAGCGAGCTTGGTGCGACAAAAATCGATAAACCATCGTATAGCTCGTTTCCCCCTTCCTTTCGGTCTTTATCGCACAGTCAGCTATTGGAGCGTAGACCCTCGGTGACAATTGTCTCCGCTGTCATCGGATATCTCGATTTCCATGCAAAGAGACTACGCAACAGCGACGTGCCATTAACAATAGGTGCTGGCCAACCCCAGCATGTATTCGGCTGGTTGGATAAAGTGTGCCGAGATGTTGATAGATCATGTAACAGGAAAGGTTGTGCCTGAGATAGCGCACGATCGCGATCTCGCTTTGGACTTCACCAAAGGAGTGCTCATCATTTTAGTGATCGCCGGTCACCTGATCCAATATATCCTCTACCAAAATGAAGGATTTTGGGATTCGGCATGCTTCAAATGGATCTACATGTTCCACATGCCCCTCTTTATGGCGATAAGCGGTTATCTTTCTTGCCGAGCGCTACTGGCAAAGTCGTTCACGCAAGCTATCGGCAGTCGTGCGACGCAGCTCCTGGTGCCGATGCTGTTTTGGTGCTCTCTTCTGGAGTCATTAAAGTTTGCCGTGTTTCCCCGATCGGCGGGCGCACCAGACACCGTTTTGCAGTTCCTGAATGAGTTCGTCGGCACATACTGGTTCGTATGGGCCGCGTTCATTTGTTTCATCCTCACTAAAACTATTTCGATCTTCAATCGTTGGTTGCCCTGGGCCTTGTTCGTATCCGTCATTCTGGTCGTGCTTGCGCCTCTGACTTTTTCCATATTCCCTCTTATAAAGTATATGTACCCGTTTTTTTGCCTGGGATTCTTATTTGCGCAGTCGAGAGAACGGTGGACGAGCATAATGCGCTCTCACAGGGTGTTCTTGATTATGTCTGCCTCAATAGCGGCTATGATGTGCTTTCTGGCCTGGCGCACCGACACTTATGTCTACAACAATCTCGCTGTGGTCCAGGATTTGCAGTCGGCAAAAAATGTGCTTCTGATGTTTCTCGGCTCCGCAGCTGCCTCAGTGGTAATGATTGAGGTCCTGCTTCGATGCTGGAATATTGGTCGCTCAAATCGGGTGGTCCGCTTTATCGCCGAAAAACTGGGGCCGAGCACGCTCGTGCTGTACTTGATTCAGGGTACGGTATTCCGTCTCATGGATTCCATACAGTATGGAGAACTTTGGGACCCCACAATGAGGTCTGCCGTGGCTGCATTTCTCGGGACAACGATTGTTGCCGTCGCGCTAGCGGTTCGCTGGACCGTGCGCGACATTCCTTATCTGTCCCAGCTCATGCTCGGAGTGCCACCCCGCTCAATTCGATAAGTAGCTGTAACCGAGATCTGATCAGGAGGCTCTCGCAAATCATCGTAGGTTGCGTGCCTTGCGAACCTGCTGTCTATGCAAGGCGAGACAATCTGGAAAATGTCCTCGAAAATTGGGTCGTTGCTCCACGAAGTTTGCTTCCCTCGAACGGTCTAGCGCAGATGCGGCCGATTCAAGGGGATCGCGAAGGTCCGGTCCCATGCGTCACGATAACGTCGGAGCAGAACGGCGCTTGCGATGATCAGAAGAATATCAACGTAGATACCAACAGATTGAGCGCGTGTTCCGTTTGGGGCGTGTGTGTGATGCTTGTCGGGTAATGAATGTATGACAGTCCGACGCTTGCATATATCCCCGGAGCGAGATGCGCGATGTATGTTCCCGTGACTGCTGTGCTATCGCGGTGCGCAAGCTGGCCTTTAGCCAGAGCAGCATCCACTGCAAGCGTACTCCAGGCCGTGTTGGTCGCAACGAGGGCAATCAGATCACTGGGCCGGTTATCAAAAGGTCCCTTCGCATAAAGACGAAGCTCGTAATACCGGCTGATCCTGTTGCGCTCAGGTGGAGCTCCCATGACGGAAAAGCCGCCGTAGATGCCGCGAGACGGCGACCCATGGGCGTCACTCTGCCAGAGCTGCCTGTCCGCAGCGATGTAGTGAAAATTATCTCCGCTCTTCCTTTGTTGCTTGGGATCCGCCAAATCCGTGTAGCGGCTAGTGTTGAAGCCAATGCCCGCCCGCAGCCACGTGTCCGGTAAGCCGGGAGCAGCCTTGCTCTTGTAGCCGGCTTCTTCGACGAAAAGGATGCCTGCATTGGCCGTGCTCCAGTTCAAGCCAGTGGGATTCTCCGTTATGTGGGCATAGGGACCATCGGGACTGATTGAGCGCTGGACGGAGATCTTGTTATACAAGCGATCGTCGAAATTGTACTTCAAGTTGACCGCCGGCGTGGGCGCGGCATTGGTGCTCATCCCTGCCTGGAACAAGGCAGACATGTTCGATCCTGTAATCCCTCCGAACAATGTACCGGTGAATTCATTCTGGTTTCTGAGGTAGCCAATTTTGAGCTCTAGTGTCCTGTCGAAGAAAGTCTGGTAGTAGGCGAGCGTATTGAGTCCCACTCGATTTGGCCCTGGGCGATCCCACGTCCAGTATTGCTGCTCGGCTCCTACGACAATCTGTCCGTCGGCAATGCCGAACCGGCTCAGATCGTAGGTGACGATCATGAGGTTCGCCGACGCGAAAGTCGGATTCTGGCCCATATAGAGCTGGTTTGCGATAGTGCTTCTGGCTGCATGCGGTAGCTGGTTGCTTGCAAAGGAGTTATGTGTCCACCCGATATAGCCGATGCCGACGTCCGCCAGCGCAGATCTAACGCCCCCCTTGTCCTGATCAATCGTATCTGCAGGACCAGGGATGGGGAACCACAACCCTTTTTCACGCAGATTGTCGTACCTTTGGAAGGGATCGATCGTTTTTTGCGGTCTCGTCTGAGCAGCCCTGTCCGCATTGCCGCGCTTCTCCAAAGGCACTCCGGGACCTGCTGCTGGCGCCGGGGCAGGAGGGCGGATTGCCTGACGGACCAGGTCGATCGGGAGCTTTGCGGCCCGGTCGGAAGTCTTTCCTCTTTTGCGGGTCTCATCCACAGGGTGGTTACTAGGATCAAGTCCGCTGGCGGTTTGTGCCCGTACGGAATTGCCGACCAGACAAGCCGCTAGCGAAAGTGCGATAGCAAGCCCAGATTGCTTTCGCCTTAGTCTGAAATTGAAAGAAAGTGCTGACCTAGCCGAGTATGTTCGAGGCGAGGTCGTCGCAAGAAGGCAATCACGCATGGCGTAGTTCGGGTCCATGTCTGCCGGACATGAATAGATTGAACTGCGGCCTGATTGGCCCAGAGTGAGCTCCCGGCGGAGTGTGCCACGCGCCTGCTTCCACATCGTCATTGCGAGCGCAGCGAAGCAATCCAGAATCCCTCCGCGGCGGCAGTCTGGACCGCTTCGTCGCCAGCGCTCCTCAGCAAGCGGCATCGCCGGCGTCCTTTCGCGTCCGAGGGCGAGGGGGACGAGCCAGAACGCGATCTATCCGAACAGAGCCACTCAGGCTTCCTGAATCTCTCAGCTCGCGGCGCGATGATGATCTGGTCCGAAACCTTGCTTGTGCATGACGTCGGTGCGCCGAGAGCCAGCGGAGAGCGCTGGCTCGGCATATGCTCACGACGAGCGCGCGGGGGTTGCTGTCCTGGCTACCAGAATATTGCGAATGTCCACCTTGCTCACTGTGAGTCAGGCGGTGGCGCGCATCTGCATCGAAGGCGGCTTTCTGGACCAAACGGCAGCTACTCGAAAGCAAGGCTCGCCGTGCAAGAGGCGTGGCTTCACGAAGCGCTTCATTGGTATCGTTGTCAGCGAAACACGAGACAATCGGCGGGCTTGAAGGCCGAAGAGCCTTTGAATTTGCGCGCGCGGCAACCACACCACAACATCCAACGTGATGGCCCGGGAGACCGGACGAATCAGCCATCGAGCAGCTCTGGCGGATATCGGCGAGCAGTTGCTGGTTGCCGTCAGCGCGGCAAAACTTGTCTTGCATCCGAATCCTTGATGTGCGCGGCGTTCGTTGGTCACGCTTGGCACGTGCCCGTCATCTCGAACAACCTGCCGGAACTGGTAGTTGATCAGGTGCAATGGTTGCCAGTCCAATCGGCCATTGCGGCTCGGCCGATCAGCCGTTGCGCTTACGTGGCCCGTCCCAGATGAAGTTGCTGGTCAGGCAAGGCGTGAGGCGGGAGTCCATCGAACACACTGCCGGATCAGTGGACGGTTTGCATTCGTGCCGGGGCAAGAAAAGACGATCTGCAAGGTTCTTCTGAATGATGAGAAAATGCTGTGCCATCGCCGACGAAGACGAGAACCATTGCTCGCTGGTGGCGCTATCATGGAGAACGCGCGAAAATTGTCGCGTTGCGTTGCTCAAGAAGGAGCGTTTCATAGGAGCAGGCGCAGCCGATCGGGAAGCTCGCCAAGATTGATTATTGTCGACGCTGGCAGCTCCTGGAGCGCGGGTGCATCGCGGGCGATCGCGTCGACAAAATAAGCCTGCTGTAATGGGATCTTGAGCGAGGAACAATGGACTTGCTTGAACATGCGGCCGCTTCGGACTTGCGCCCGCTCTTGCACGGGCCGTCAAGACGGATTCTCCCGGTCTTGGTGCTCCCGCTTGTCCTCGTCGGCTCGTGTGCTGCTGGCGCCTGGTTTTGGGCTAACCTTGAAGAGCCTGTCGAGACGCCGGAAAGCAGGGATGTCGCTTCAACAATGAGCCTGTCACTGGAGGACAGGGCATCCCTATTCGAGATAAAGTGGGCACAGCAGAAAGCTGGCGATGAGATCGCAGAACTCAACCGCCAGATCGATGCCCAGCGGGATGTCCTCAAAGGGATCCTGGATCAGATCACCATGCTGACTTCGCGGATCGATGCGCTGCAGAGTTCAACACCTGTCCCTTCTGCTGCTTCCGAGCCTCCTTTGTCGCCACCCCGGGCTGTTTCGAGCGTCGCCAGGAAACGCTTCGGGCGGTCCAAACCACATGGACCTGTTTCCGTCGGAGGCGCGCCAGTGATTGCCGGACCGAAGACAGCCGAGCCTTGAGTCTGAGACGCTGCGGGCGTGGTCGAGTGTCCAACTGTGCTCGAGGAGGTGGACCATAGCTTCGCAAAGCTGCCTCCAGCCGTAAAATTCCCGAAGCCGGTGCGGACGCCGGCGTCTCCAACGGCACGTCGCGCTGAGGCAGTCACCATTATCAAGAGCACTCAAGGAGAGGTGGGGCAGAGCCCTTTCGGCATGATCGAGCCGTGGCCCTGAACGGCGGAATCCGCTGCGCTTCTCCTTCAAATCAGCTTCCTTTTAGTCAGCCCTCCCGGTTTGAGGCCATATCTGAAAGATTGTTGTCATGACACCGCCGCTGCATCCTCGAAATCTGGCCTGTCTGCCGGAGGTGCCTCTTCAGATCATTACGTCGAGAAAAGCTTAGATCTTTGGGATCTGCTCACATGCGCGGCTTAGTTAATAGGGGGTACGGTCGAGATAAGTGTCGAATGCGGCAGCAACAGCACGAATGACAAACCGGTGTTCCTGCTTGACCCGAATGAATCCCTCTTCAATGTCCACTATCCCGTCTTCGGCAAGCATTCCCAGCCGGTCGGCCGAATTGAGAAGAGGAATCGGATCAAATCCGTGAGCAGCACAGATCGCTGGTACGTCGGCCTGCAAATCGCACATCAGACGCTCGATAATTGCGGCGCGGAGCCGATCTTCGGGGGAGAGACAGTAGCCTTTTGAGGTTGCCAGACGACCAGCCTGAATGTGTTGGCCATAGGAAGCGGTTGCGCTCTCGTTCTGGACGTAACCGTCACGCAGACGGCCGATGGCTGACGGACCTAAGCCGATTACGGTTTTGCAGGTATCAGCTGAATAACCCAGGGAGTTGCGGCGCAGCTGACCGGCTTTCTGCGCCAGCGCCAGCTCGTCGTTGGGCAGGGCGAAATGGTCGAGCCCGATCAGGCGGTAGCCGGCCGAGACCAGCGTATCTGCAATAGCCGCGGCTTGCTCGGCGCGGGCGACATTATCCGGCAGCGCCGTCTCATCGATCTGGCGCTGACGTTTCATATAGGAGGGGACGTGAGCATAGCCGAAAACCGCAAGCCGGTCTGGCCGCATGGCCAGGGCCGTCCGCGCGGAGTCCACGCAGGACCGCACCGTCTGATGTGGCAGTCCGAAGAGAAGGTCGAAATTGATGCGCCTTATCCCATGCTGGCGAAGACTTTCGACGACAGAAGCCGTCTGCACCTCACTCTGGACGCGGTTGACCGCCCTTTGAACCACGGGGTCGAAGCTTTGCACGCCTATGCTCGCGCGACTGATCCCCGCCGCTTCTAACGTTTCGGCCATCTCGGCCGTGAACGCACGCGGGTCGATTTCTATGGCGATGGTAGCTGATTTGCTGAACGCGAAGCAGCGACGCAGGAGTTCCATCAAGCCCAGGAGATCAGTCGGCGCAATGGTGGTCGGCGTCCCGCCGCCGAAATGCACGTCGCTCACCGGCAGAGCGGGCGGCGCTTGCTCTGCGACCAAGCGTATTTCATCCCGCACCGCCGCCAAATAATTGCGGATCGGACGCTCGCTGCGAGTGAGGCCTGTAGGGAAGCCGCAATACCAGCAGATCGAGCGACAGAACGGAACGTGGAGGTAGAGCGATACGGGTTCGTTCGGCGGCAGCCGCCTCAACCATGTCTCACAAATCTTGGGACCGACCATCGCGGAGAAATCCGGTACGGTTGGGTAGATGGTGTACCAAGGCAGGCGAGCATCGCAATACTTGTTTATGAGGGAGGTCTGCAAGGCTTAACTTTCCCATGCGCAAACAGCGTGAAACTGACCGGTGCCCTCTCTTGTGTCTTTGCGTTATGTCAAACGCGCCTAACTGTTCTTGAGATTGATCCCGCTCTCGATGTCGCTGCCAACCCACCTTAGGGCCGGCAGTGGGAGTGAGCGTCGCTCCTTGGCGATTATCTGGAGTCTTGTGGGTAGAATGAACGTGTCTTACGAGTACGGCCCAAGCGGCTAGACGTCCTCCGACTAGGCTGTGTGCAGTGTCAATCATTCATCCGAGGGCGCGTCGCTTCTGTACTCCCTGACATGCAGCCGTTTTGTGACGAAGACAGGGATCTAAAGGCATCATCAAGAGCGGGCAGGCTGTCCCGAGACGTTCAAACTGGCTTTTCGTGGAAAAATCGATGTGCATGCTCGCAGCATTCGACCGGTGCCTCCCGTCCAAGGCCGGCGTGTCACGGAAAATACGTTGCTTGCTGGATGAAGAGCGCCAAGTTCGCGATCGTACAATGTGACGCTGCGTGCGATTCAAGTCCTTTGGATCAGCTCACGAAAAAC
Organism: Bradyrhizobium sp. NBAIM14; assembly: GCF_020193895.1. Lineage (NCBI taxonomy): Bacteria > Pseudomonadati > Pseudomonadota > Alphaproteobacteria > Hyphomicrobiales > Nitrobacteraceae > Bradyrhizobium > Bradyrhizobium sp. NBAIM14. The sequence continues at coordinate 86,940 of NZ_JADYVQ010000014.1, forward strand.
ATTGTCGAAGTTCAAGTACAAAACGCAATGAGCCTCAATTCCGCCACGCTACTTGTCTCATTGCCGCGAGCATCATCACGGATGTACTGATGATGTTGGGGCGAGCCCGGCGCACTTTCACACCCGGCAAAGTGCGTCGGGTGCGCCTTGGTTCGGCGGCGTCTCGTTCCGGCTCCAATGCACGCCAACTCACAACAACTTGCAGGTCCTGCTTATAGCGAACGCGAGCCCGGCCAGAAACCTCACACGTGACACTATCTGCAATATTACTTCAGCGCTTGATGTCTTTTGTTTTTTGATATCGCCTTTGCGGCTAGCGGAACCGGCAGAGCGCGCACAATTGCAGTTGCCCCTCATTGGCCTCGCGATCAATCCGGTGCACCAGCAGCAGCTCTCACTGTTTCACATAGCCCGCCTGGTGAAGCGTCGATTATCCCGTCACAAGGAATCGTTCTCGCGCGGCGGCCTGGAGGCCATCTAGGCAGAAGCCAGCTCGGAGATCTTGCACGGGATCATTAGACGGCGGGATCGCACCCTGGCATTCCAGCCCATTCACACTGGATCGAGAAAGTTTGTGCTTCATAAGCCGATCGGGTCTGAAGCTCATCTTCCGCGAATGAGAGCTGATGACGACTCCCCGCAAGACGGTTGGCAGCAACAATCAAGCACAGCGACGGCTACGTACGTCAGTATATGATCTGTGGCAATCATCGCCTTCAGTTCGCTGTTGAAACGTTTGCGGCAAATGTCAATACTTCACGCCCCCAAACCGCCTGACTCTATCAGCAGCCTTTAGCGAGACCGCGTGAGAGGGTCTCGGCGTGTTTCAGATGGAGATGGGATCGAAGAACGACCGCGTCGACTCACCATTGCGGCAGCAAGCGCCATTCCTGTTGTAAAACGGCGTCGAACTCATCGGAGAACCGGTGAAGGATGACTCTCTCGGCGTGCTTGATTTCATAGGGGCGGCGCGATGGTGGCAGCTTCGTGGCGGAGGGGGCGCATTGCCGCGCCTCCGCATCCTTGCCCATTTCGAATTGACTGCAACTTTCTGGCGCTCAGCACATCTTCCCTGACAATCTCCATTAGCAGCGCGCTGCAAGGACGGACTTAACCCAACTTTCTCCGAACTTGGACTAAGATGGCTTGCAGACTTAGTCGATGCGCGAGCCGATAACGAGATTGGCGCAGCTTTTCAGAATACTGATAAAGATCTCCTGGCCCCTACTCGTGCTGCGGCTCGCGCAAATGGCGCTGTCGCCTTTGCCTCCCAATGTCATGATTGCTTCAATGCACTTACCTTGCGACCAACCGGCCGCCTTTCAAGCCCTTGTCCCGGCGGTGATTTTCGCGAAATCAGCAGTTGGTATGACACTTGCTGGACTGGTGCGATCCGATCCGGGGTCCTCTCCCTTCTGGAGATGCGCATGCAAAGTGTCCTCTGCATCAAGCGGGTCTCGCGACTGCGAGTATCTCCCATTGCGTCTTTGACGTGGCCATTTTCTGCCCCTTCGACTCATTTGCGCCGGACCTGCCGGACGGACCCGCTGAGACGCCGGGAGATGATGCGAGGAGTATGGCTTCGGCTGTTCCGTGTTGCTCATCGATCGCGTCCCCGACGCCGTCATAGGGCGGAGCATCAGCCAACGGTTAGCGATGGCAATTCGCAAGATTGGGAAGAAAAATGACGCTCCTGTTGTCTTCGTCGGCAAGCAGAGAATCGATACCTACAACGCGCAAGTCGAGTCCGGCACCGCCAACCGCATGGGCGTGCTCTACCTTACCTGTATCGCGGAGTTTAGTGCCCAGCATGTCCTCGTGCTTGGCCTCGAGACAAAGCGAACCGTCTTTCGGACAGGACCATGGTTTCTCGCCATCCAATCTAAACAGAACTGGGCCTGTGACCGCTCGTGCTGTTTGGTTCGTCTCGCCAGCTGAGTCGTCAGGGCCATCGGGCTTTCTATCACTGCCAGGCCATCAACACGGACGACCGCCCGGTGATCTCCGATTTCGCCAGTACGCTATCGGCGAGCTCGACCAATCACTTTGCCTGTGCAACGGCGCTTCGATTGCGCCGTGCCGTTCAGCCTCGGACCAGGGATCATGGCGGTATCTCGGCTGTTTGACGGGACGATCATGCCGGCGCAGCCAGCGGCAGGGCACGAATCCGGGAATGGCATCTGACGCAGGGTGTGGCGCTCAGACTTCACGAAGAACAAACCAAAGGGTTCAGGTCATGGATTTGAATTTGGCTCCGCCTGAAACAAGCGCAATCGAACACAATGACAGGGAGCTTGATCGAGGTTCTGAGGCGCCCATCACGGATCTCTTTAGCTTCACCGAATGCGCGAAACAGACGCATTCGCTCAGAGCGTTGTTCGAGCTTCTTGTAAGCTGTTCCACCAAGGAAGGGTTCAGTGAAGTCGCTTTCGGCGCTCTCAACTTCGTCGAGCCACTTCGGCTGGCGGAGTATCCACCTCCGGCTGTGGCTGTGAAGTGGCCGCCGGACTGGTGCGACCGATACTTCAAACACAAGTACCATACTATCGATCCGGTGATCCGGAGGACGCCGATGCAATCGCGGCCGTTTTTGTGGGACCAACTCGCCGACCGCTATCAACTTCAACCGGACGAGAGACGCGTATTGGACGAGGCGAGAGAGGCGGGCCTGAAGCATGGCATGAGCGTGCCATTGTTTGGCCCGTTGGGTCGGGTATCCGTGGTGTCGTTTGCATCTGCGTCCGACGATGCTGATCCTCAGGATCACATCGGTCATCTCAACGCGCTGGCGTCGCAGTTTCACACCGCCTATGGCGACATCGCTCGTCCCTGCGATAATGATTGCGAAAGAAAAATTGCACTATCGCAGCGGGAGATCAATTGCTTGCGGTGGGTGGGAGAGGGGAAATCGTCATGGGAAATTGGGAAGATCCTGAATATCAGCGAGAATACAGTCAATTTTCATATCAAAAATGCGATGCGAAAGCTGGGCGCGACCAGCCGGATTCAAGCGGTCCTTATGGCGGTTCGCCTCAATCTTCTTTGAATTCATCAGTCGAATGGAACGAGCACCAAGCGCCAATCTTGCTTCAGCTTCTGGCAGGTTAATCGATGCCCCGCGATAATGATTGCGAAAGAAACGTTGCACTATCGCAGCGGGAAATCAGTTGCTTGAGGTGGCTCGCAAGGGGGAAATTGTCTTGGGAAATGGGGAAAATCATGAACATCAGCGAGAATACAGTCAATTTTCATATCAAAAATGCGATGCGAAAGCTCGGTGCGACCAGCCGGATTCAGGCGGTCACTATAGCAATTCGCCTCAATCTTCTTCGAATTCATCAGTCGAATGGAACGAGCACCAAGTGCTAAATCTTGCTTCAGCTTCTGGCAGGTTAATCGATGCTTATGGAGCTCCGCAACCTCACGCGGCGAGAGGTTTCGGACTTGCCTCAAGGAGTGTTGTATTTGCGGCTTCGCCGAAAGTGCCATCAGATGTTGAATCGACGGACCTCGTCCGCCAGTGTTGAGGTCAGGCGGCGTCGTTCCATCCAGCCGGTGATCCCTGCTTAGACGAACTCGGACCTGGTGCTTCGGAAGGGGAAGGAGCGTGTGAAGAAAGAACCCCGACCGCGGTCGGGGCTCCCGATTCACGCAACCGCGTCGAGATCACTATTTGGCAAACCCAGGGCCGAACTTGTAATTGAGCCGTGCCGTGATGAGATCGATGTCCTGGTGGACGCGATCGGCCGCAACGGCCGCTGGGAAGCTTACGTTGCTGCGCTGCATGAACAAGTGGGTATACTCGACGCCAGCTGACCAGCTGGGCGCGAGGCTGACCTCGGCACCGGCGCCCAGCGCGCCACCCCAACGCACATCATTGTCTACAATCTCGGTGCCAGTAGCCACCGAGTTCAAGTGATAGGTGTTGCTGGTCACCGCAGCACCGCCCTTGGCGTACAGCAGCACGGCATTGAACGTGTAGCCAATATGGCCGGTGAGCAGACCGAACGCATCTGTCTTGGTGCCAATGGTGTTTGCTGCGAAGGCGGCGCTGACATTGGAGCCGCTGAAGTCGGCCCAATTGCCCTGGCCTTCGATCCCGTAGACCATGTTGAAGATGTGCCAACGATAACCAATCTGGCCGCCAACGGTACCGCCAGTCGAATTATGGCAACCCTCGGGAGTGACACCATTGAAATCCCAGCAGTTGCGGCTCGTTCCCCAGCCGCCATTGACACCGATATAGTAGCCGGACCAATCGATAATCGGGGCTGCGACCCGGAGCGGTGGCGCCTTGACCTGGACGGGCTGCCCGGCGAGGTCCGTGCCGAATGCGGGAGCGGCCGCACTGAGTGCGCCGATGCTTGCGGTCAGAATCAGAAAATTCTTCATTCGAGTGTCGTTCCTTTCGGTGCCCCCAGCGCCGTGCGTTTAACAACATGATCGCGAATTGCTGTAACTGCCGCACAACATGTCTTCGAAAGAAAAGGGTCAAATCGCACGCCGCGTCAGATTGTGGCGCGCGCAACTTGCCATGCACTGCCTCGGCCGAAATGCTGCGGCCTGACAGTGGTCGCTTCGCGCAGATGCTTCTTTGAATACGAGCCGTTCGTGATGGCTTGTGATGGGACGCAATGCTGCGAGGTGTTTCGTTCCCTCTCGCTAACTAGCGACAAGGCCAGTCTGCGCCAACACGTCCCGTGCATGCTCGCTGTTCAGAGAGTTCGGCAAATGAAGACCGCTGATCGAAGACGTCTCGGGCGCGCAAAAGCTCATTCTTCCGGCAGGAGGGCCGTGCTGCCGCTTGCAGTCATGGGCGATGCGGCGATGATCGATCACAGGCCTGGATCGCTTTGGCTCCCGACCTATCATAAGTGCAGCACGATTTTCCTCTGCTAAGACCTCGATCGACGATGCCAAGAAGCCGATGCGGCTGTGCCTGACGAGGCTCTCGCTTGAAGTTGAGCAAGCTCGTGCCGAGCCAAGGTCAGGAGAGAAAACGCTAGGGCGTTTCCTGGCGCGAGCGAATATTAGCGCGGCTGTTCCGTCCCGTCGCCGACTTGCTCTGGGTTCCAGGTTACTGGTCTGGGGTCACTAGAAGAGCTGCATAGGCAACAGTCGTCGCGAACGTGCTCGTCTTCAGCGGGGCTGAACGTGAGTGGAGGAAGGTCAGCTCGAGCACGCTCTGCCCCGGTTGTTTTCCCGCCGCATAAGGTCCCCAAGAGCCTTAACGAAGGCGAACTTATATGGCAGTAGAGGTTCAAGCGCCTTATTGCTCCGTCGACGGCGCCAGTTCAGCCCGCAAGCTGCGTATCGCCTCGTTTGCCAGATTTAAAGTATTCCGTTCGCCTTTCCTTATCGAAGACTCAAGGAAAGTGCGCAACCGGCTGTGGAGGACCGTCTTGAGATTATGCGCCAGCAACGGATCCTTCTCAACAAAGCGCCAGGCCTTATCAAATGCGACGCTCACGATAGCATCTGTCATCTGCACTTGCTCCGGTAAGAACTGATCCATCTCAACACTCCACGACGTCCTGATACAAGGAGGTACTTTGGCAAAGCTAACCGAGAGCCTGTGGCTTGTCCCAGCAAGTAAGACATCAGAGCAGCAGGACGCTCGGACATCGAGCTGCTCTCGGTGCTTCAATGAATCTATAGATGTTTGTTGAAGTTCCGATGACCCCGCAGTCGTATTGCCAGGCGCAATTCGAATAATTCTGAAGCGGCTGAAACGAGCACGCGTCGCGCGACTTCGTTACCGCAGTGCTCTTGTTGCTCGGCATCGGTCAATAACTGCGGCTCTTCCTGCAATCGGAAAATCGGCGCCATGCCAATCACGACTAAAGCCACAATGAAAATGGATCGTTCCGCTCGATTCGCAGTCTCAAGCTAAGAAGCGTTTCTGGAAGCGTGTGGCGTTTTCCGAACACTGCTTGTTTGCTTTCTGATACGTGTCCGGGGCCGGTCGTCCTTTGCTCCGCCCTGCGCGTGGTCTCCTGCTCTCGGTGCAGGCTCCAGCTTTCGAGCATGGTGGCGAACAGTTGCGATATGGAAAAGCCAGCGGAACCGGCGCGCTTACGGGACGGTGTGCGCATAGACGCCAAGTCGTCGATCCCCGGTACGTACGGCCGCAGCAGTCAGCCCAGGGACGTTCGATAAGCGCGCCATCAACCGCAGAAAAAGGCAAATGAAATCTCAGTCGGCTGCTGCTGAACGTGACAGTATTAGTTTCGCGATCTTCAGTTGATTGGCGGGAGTTCGAAGCACTGCCGGTAATGCTGCCACGGCCTGATCGAGAAGGCGTCCCAAAACCTGAAGGTCTTCTGGGTAGAAAACGCCACGGTCTCGCGACAGTCGCGTCGTGCGCTGGTCGCTGGCGCGGCCCCCGGTACTGGTATCGCCTAGCTGGCCGAGCTCCACTTCCGCCGTAATCATTTGGTTTGTGAGTGCGTTCAGCAGTCGGATCGCTTCGAGCTCGTTGCCTTCTTCGCCTATGAGGGCGGCCACGATGTCGAGTTGCAGGTCGATGCGTTCCTCAAGGTCCTCTGCGCGTGAATTGGAAGGGTCAAGTTCCACGGTGTCGCTCCAAAGTGGTTAAATGCAGGCAGCAGGCTGAATAACGGTTGTGGCAGACGGCGATAGAACGAATGGCTGCTGCACAAGGCAAGGTGCGCACGCACGGTCGCCGAAGGGAGGGGATGGCAGGCATGTGCCGCGAAACGACCGCAAAGGCGGAATCGACGGTATAGAGCGCTGCGAACTGCTTGTAGATGGCCCGTCATTTGATTGGATCGTCGAGCCGGTCCAGCGCGTTGGGCCGTGGCAGTGACTCCAGCTAGCGGGGACACCGCTGATGACGGCAAGTCGAGAAGCGAGGCCCGAACTGCTGCGGGATTGCTTGCCGCCTGACATAGCGATCTAGACGTAACCGGAGGCCTCGCCAGACGAGGGATAACCGCGTCGGGATATGGTCGAAGAGCGCCGGCGCATAGAATGAGATAGGGTGGCGTCAGTCTGTAAGCAGTGGATGTGGGGGCGGCCCGCCGACGAGTACTGTGCATGCGAGCGGAGTGAGAATCCGCGATCACACGACGTATGGGCGTGGGCAGCAAGATCGCCAGACTGGTCTCATCACGCCGATCGACATCAGTGCATCGTCCTGGCCGGAGGATATGTCGCTTGCACTTAGCCTGGTCAGATAGCTGATCGCACTGCTTTGCCTGAAGGCCGCGACAGCGGCGGATTGTCGACGCTGCCCGCCTGGTCAGGGCGGAAAGTCCCGCCCGCACCGGTGTAGAGGGCAGTTCGACTGCCCGAATTCTATGCAGCGCACGCATTTACTTTGGCCAAGCAGTGTGCGCGAGAGCCGATCTTCTTGAAGCGCCTTAGTAAGATTGCAAAGGGGGAGGCGACAGCGCGATACGTTGCGCGCGAGACGTTGCGATTGGCCATCCGACTGGATTTGCGCCGCACGCGTCTCGATTCCAAAGATTGATGGGTGTCGTTAGGGATGCAGCCACGAGAAGCTTGAATCGGCCTGCGACTATGCTGATAGCAAGAAGGATCCATGGTCACACGACATTCGTGAAATGTGCTTTCCGGAAACCGGCGATCGACTTATGGGGTATTTGGCTGAAATTGGTAAAATCGAAAGTGTTGATGGGACGCATCCAGTTCGTGGATCGCGTACACGAGTAATCTCATCGCGTACATCGAAAATGGGTTATTTAGTGTTTTCCCGCAGTCTTGGTTCAGTGAGTTTGAGGGCCTTTAGGCGAGCCTGCTGATTCGTTGATGACCGGCCATGATAGAGAAGACAAAAAATCGCAGCGAATACGTCTAGATTGGACTCCAGATGTCACGAGGGTCCCACAAAAACTCCACCGATGTGCGTAAGAAGAGAAGGCCGTGGAATCTCGACGGCGACTATCCACCAGCTCCGGCCTCCCGCAGATGCAGGATGACCCTGAGCAATCGCTGGCCTTCATTGAAAAGGCCCGCGAGATCGAAGCGGACGAAGAGCGTCCGCCTGCGGATGAGTTGATAAAGGCTCGCAAACACTCCCTAAGCCAAAGCTCGCTCCCAAATAGAAGCGACAGGCGGGTCAGATATCGCCGATTTTCTCCAGTATAACGTGTACCGGACTACCTCAACCATGAGCGCCTGTGGCTTCCCATCTGAGAAGTTGGCAGGCCAATCGAGCGTCAGGCTCCATCTGTTGTCTGCCGGTGCTTGAGCGCCAATTGCAAGCGTGCCGCCGGTTGGCGCATATAAGTGACAGTCCCCTTTATGCGGCCGCCTGCTCGATGTAGGTGCCACTATAGCGAAGGTTTCCAACATCGACCCCGACAATCTTGCCGTTGCTGACGTAGACGGCACCGCCGCCAGTTCGCCCATGCAGACAGTCCATTGCGTAAAGCGCGCTCACAACGAAGAATTCTCTTCGAAAGCAGATTTTCATGTGCCGAAGTAAGAAGAAGCGCAGTCAGAAAAAGTGAATGCTTGATCGCTCCCATTGAGGCTGACGATCGCCTTCGCGCCCAGGGCAAACGACAACCAAAATCGCAACCAGATTCGGACAACCTCAGTGCGCCGGTCTCCTTTGCCAAGCATATGATTCCCCAATGTAGACATTAACCACCAAAGCTATCGAGAATTTCAGCTTTGATTGCGGTTGCCGTGTACAGGGAGACCTCCAGCGGAAGGTTTCCAAATGCAAGCTGGCAAAGCAAGTAGTTGGCACCTGCCTCTTCCATCTGCTGAAGAAGAAGCTGCCGGACGGAAGCTGGCGTTCCAACGACACACAATTCGCTCTCAAGTGCTGCATCGAAGGTCAGCGGAAGGGCGGGCGGCGTCGGAATGGCGTTCAGGTCGTAAAGAAACTTGAAGCTCTCCAGCCATCGTCCATACGCAGTTTTGGCCGCCGCATGAGCGTCCTGGTCAGACTTAGCAATTACGACCATGCGGGCGAGGCCGAGAAATGGCTCGCGACCATGTGCGGTTGTATTGTGGCCGCGTTGGGAGCGGTAGGCCTCCGTAACTTTCCGGACAACAGAGGCGGGGCCTATGCACGCCAGATTGGCGCCATTTGCAGCGGCCCACTGCGCCGACTCGGCCCGATTGCTAGCGATCCAGGTCGGCGGATATGGACGTTGATGAGGCCTCAAGGTTAAGGGTATTTCGCTCAGCTCAAAGTGGTGTCCCTGATAGGATAGCGTATGTCCCTTCAGTGCAATATTCAGGATTTCGCTGGCTTCAGTATAACGGCCTGGTGCGGTTTCTGCACTGATGCCGAAATAGCCCCATTCAATCGGCTGGGAGCCGCGGCCGATCCCGAGCTCGAGCCTGCCGCCGCTCAACTGGTCAAGCATGCAGATCTCTTCGAATGCGCGCAATGGGTGATAAAGATTGAGCAACAGGACGAGCGGACCAAAGCGCAATTGCCGGGTGCGCTGCGCCAGGCTTGATAGAAACAGGTTCGGCGAGGGCCCTCTGCCATGAGGTGTGCAATGGTGTTCGGCCAGGTGATAAGCGTAGAAGCCCAGAGAATCACAGGCCTCCGCCAGCTTGAGACGATCTTCATATTGTCGTGCGGCATCTCGACCGTCGTCATCCAAATGGTCGAAAATGCCGCACCTTAGTCTTGAAGGAAGGCCACTCTTCACTCGATCAATCTCCGATTATATGGGGCGGCGAGCCCTGGTTGCTTCATGCCGTCGCGCTCAAAGAGGTGTTGTTCCTCATTTGACGGCTTAGTGCGTTTCTCTTTGGGTGCGTGGATCTGAGGTTGCACGTGTGATTGGGTCACGAGAATGCGTAGATGGCGGTCCGGCAGTTACTTTGAAAAGAGGTGGCGAAGCGCCTCCTCACCGAGCATGTGCTCGACCAGAAGCACCGTTAGCTTCGCGTTCTCCTCTTCTTCGCCTGCCCCAACGCTTGGCCGCAGAAATGTCCATGCCACCTAACCTAGCACCATTGTAGATGGCCGCTTCAGAGGTCATGTGCCCGCGAGCCGGATCAGCGCGACAGGCTACTATTTGTCTATGGTCGGACGCAGCGTCTCGTTCAGGTCGACATCAGGTAGCTCTGCGAGGGCTGCAGCGAACGCGACGAACGCTACGAAAGCTGCAAGAATAAGAGAGCTTGCGAGTATCGCTGCTCCAACGTCCTGAGGGCGTCTCATCATCCGTGTCACTTTGGGTTTGGGGAGGCGGCGTTGACGCCAATCAGTTCTGCTCGACAGTTTCAACACGGCCGTCGCGCCAGCGGTAAACCAGAAAACCAGGAACCGCATTATCTCCCTTTGTATCGAACCGCACTGGCCCAATCACGGTATCGATCGCCCGTGAACGAAGTGCGCTGGCGACGCGCGCAGCATTGAGCGAGCCGGTCCGGTTCACCGCCTCTGCCCATGCTTGCACGGCAGCATAGGCGTAAAGCGTGTAGCCTTCAGCGGACAGGTTGGAAGCTTTGAGTCCGGCTACCACGCCGGCCGCATTGGCATTCCTGGCGGGATCCGGCATGAAGGTAAACAACGTGCCATTTCCAGCGGTGCTGGTAATGGCCCAGAATTCAGAGGTCATCAACGGATCGTTCGCCATGACGACGAGGCCCGCTCCTGCCTCTGATGCCTGGCGTACAAACAAGCCGATTTCGGTATGATAGCCGCCGATATAGACGACGCGCACCCCATCCTTCTTCATTCTTGAGACCAGGGCCCTGTAATCCTTTTCGCCGGCTACGTAGCTTTGCCGAATGACTTGTTCACCGAACATCTGAAGCTGTGCCTCAACCACGTCGGCAATACCCTTGCCTGCGGTGCTCTTGTCGTCGAGCACTGCGATCTTGGCGTTAGGGTAGTTCCTGTGAATGTACTCAGCGGCAGCGGTGCCCTGTTGGTCGTCGCGGCCGCAGATCCGAAAGACGGTCTGAAGGCCTCGTTCTGTTAGCTGAGGATTTGTCGAGCCAGGGGAGACCTGAACGATGCCTGCTTCGGCATAGATGTCGGAGGCCGGGATCGACGAAGAGGAACAAAAGTGACCAATGACCAACCGTACCCGCTCTGTTGTGAGCTTATTCGCGACTGCGACGGCTTGCTTCGGGTCGCAGGCGTCGTCGGCGACACTCATAACCACCCTGGTATCGGGAAGTAGGCCCGAAGCGTTCAACGCCTCGACCGCCGCAGCCGCACCATCGCGCATTTGCAAGCCGAACGCAGCGCTGCTTCCGCTCATTGGGCCAGCCACGGCAATCTTGACTTCGGAGCCGCACGCAGCCGAGGCGAGGGCGCAGAAGAGAAGCGCTGCACTCGCAGCAGAAGCGTAATGCCCATTTAACATTGTAGAGCTCCCAATGCTCACCAACCGCCAACAGCTGTGATCAGACGTGGCTGCAGCTCGCGGCCGCCAGCCAAGCGAAGCGTGCGTCAGGTCGGCCAGATTGCGACCACGTAAGAGCCTACAATTTGACCTTACGTGCGGTTCAAGCCCCGTTTGAAGGGAGTCTCGATCAAGGCGCCAGGGAGCCCCGGATCGGTGAGGCCATGACGATCTGTCCGCTCGAACCCGTAAAACTGTCGGCGAGCATCAGAGCCGCCGATCAGCCAAAGTACGGCTGATCCTCCAACCCGCCAAGCGCGAGATCGAGATATTGCATGAGGCAGGGATCCCAACCAGCCAGACTGCGGGGGGCGCTTAAACGTGCAAGTACCTTCAGGATCATCGAAACGCGTGAATCGGCGCCGGCGATTTCGCTGATCAGCAGGCGGGCTGCAACTGCGACAGCTTTTGCCCGATCGCCGCAAGGGGGCTCGCCCCGATCCATACAATCACGCAGGTCGTCGCGAATCTGCCGCCACCGCTCCTCGCGATCTGCAGCTAGCTTGCAGGTGCATCGGGATTTCTGACTACGCGTCTCGACCCGCGACATGGCATTCAAGGTAGCAGGCAGGTCATCCACACTTACCTGGATCTCACTGTCGATGGTCATGTTGCGCAGGCGATCTCGCAACAGAGTTGCCCGAGCTACCTGAAGTTCTATCCGCTCTAGATGCTTGCGCAGAAGGTCCGTGAGTGAGGCCGTGCCCTCCATAGCTTTGCGGATCTCGACAAGCGAGAAGCCAAGCTCACGTAGCGCCCGAATCTGGTTAACCCGTTGCACGGTTTCGCGGTCGTACATCCGGTGGCCGCCGTCAGTACGCTCTGAGGCTGCTAGTAGCCCCGTATGTTCATAATGATGCAGCGTGCGTACCGTTACTCCGGTCGCCTCTGCAAGTTCGCCAATGCGCCATCGACGCCTTCGTGGTGTAGCTTTGCTCATGTTGTTCAATTTCAAAGCCTACAACCTGACGTCACGTGTGATTCAAGCTATTTCAAAGCTCTAGCTGGATCGTCTTCCATTCCAGCGCGAGAGTGGTGACTATCCTCAGAATGGCGGGGGATCAACCCTGAGGGGAAATGGTGTTCAACAAGTTCGTCAGGCATGCCAGTTGAGCATCGCCAGCCGCTGTACGCTCCAAGATGAGTTTGGCGATTGCAGTGCAATTTTCCGGATTTCGCATCGATGGGGGTAGCGCGATGACCGCACTATCATAAAGGCTTCCCAGGACGGAAAGCTCTTCCGGATCGAACACGCCGCTGCATTGCTCCAACGTCAGCTCCTTGTTTGTCATTGCGTAATGGCAGCGCACGTCGTCAAGACGTTTGGCGGCGATAGGGCCAAAAGAAGTCAGACCCGCGGCACGGAGCGACGAAGATGCGATGTACTCCAGGCTGATGCGATAGGGCAACACGCGTGCGCGATGCTTGCTTCGACAGCGCAAGAGATCGTGGTCATGTGCATGATCGATGACCACCACGCTCACTGTGCGTGGTGGTACGACCCGGTAACCGCAAAGAACCGTCTCCGCTCGTCGGGAGCACTACCGATTCGGAGAGTTGACGACGACAGCCCGGCGCCGATTCTGCTGTATCGAGGCAGGTGCGCCCGACGGCCAGGTGCAACGTGCGTCCCTGTCTCCAAAAGCAGGCCAACGGTCCAGCCGCCGCTCGCACGTCGAGCCCAATGCCAACGTGCGAAAGACCTACACAACGTCGTCATCATAGCCGTCCGCTGCGACGATCTTTATAGAGCGACCACGAATTCGAGAGAGGCGAGCCTAAATTGTGCGTTGAGACATTCGTGGGATGTGGGGTTCGCACGATCTTGAGATCGTCCTTACGACAACGGCGAGACGGGTCGTGCGAAATCTCCGGCAGTATCCGGTCGTTCCGAAGTGCAGATGATGGAGGTCTCTTGTCCAGTTGCCATGCGGGTAGCCTCCTGCAACAATATCTCTCGCATCCACTGGCTTTCCGGATCGCTATTGTGAAGCACGGGCCATTGGACCGCCTCAGTGAAGGCGGGGAATGGCTGGGGAAGCTCGGCAATCCGAAGGGGGATCGTTCTTTGGAAATGCTTTACAAGCCCTAATGGCATCGTCCCTATGCGGTTCGTGCCTACCAGCAGGGGCGGGATCATGCTGAAGCTCTGCACGAGAATGTCGATCCGCCGATTGAGACAGAGATCGAGTAGAAAGGATTCCTCGACCAGCGTCTTGCGCGCACCTCCGAGCTTAACCGCAACATGGCCCATCGACATATACCGATCAAATGTAAGCCGCCGTAGTAGTTGGCTGTTCGTGCAGCAACCTACACAGACGAGCCTCTCCTCGAATAGGGCCGCCCTGGGGTGCACGCTGGACATGAATAATTCCGGCAAGATAACAAAATCGACTTCGCCGCGGCGGAGAAGCTCATCGTGCTCATCGGTGAGCGTCACGAGTTCGAAGCTGACGGCAGGCGCTTCTCGCGCGACGCGCTCCACGATATTTCGAAAGAATACGACTGTTATAAAATCAGAAATGCCGATCCTGAATCGCCGGTTCGATCGAGCTGGGTCGAACGCGTCCCGCGCGATTATTGAGAGCTCAATGCGCGTTAGAGCTTCGCGCACAGGAGCTGCGAGTCCTTCCGCGCGTGAGGTGGGGACAAGTTCCCGCCCCCTCATCCCAAACAGCTCGTCATCGAAATAGGAGCGCAGGCGGGCAACGGCTGCGCTCATGGCCGGCTGACTAAGGTTAATCTTGCGTGCCGCCGCGCTGAGGTTGCGCTCAGTCATGAGAGCATCCAGCGCGACGAGAAGATTTAGATCTAGACCTTTGAAACGCATGTCTTCTTATCCGGCAGGAACGTAACTGCGGCGCATACAACCAGCGGTGACGGCTGCGTCTGGAGAGGTCCTATTGGCTCGCCCGAATGGACATCGTTTCCATCCTGCGATCGCGAGAAGACGCTCGTAAAATGACCGCAACAATGGAGAGCAAGGCGCCAGGCCACCCAGCGGCGGCCAGAAACCGTCAGGAGTCCCGAAGCTGATCGGTCTCGCCGTTTCCAGCGAGCCACGCAACAGGACCCGATCAGTTGGTTAATGGCAGTTCAACCCAGTGTCCGGCCAGCGCCGTCAGTTCACCAAACCGCCCAGTCGACGGTCGCGTAGCGCAGCGTTAGCACGGCGGCCAACCTACAACCTGACGCGGGGTGCGATTCAAGCGATTTTATCGGGCAAGCCAAACATTGTCGCACTGGTGGAGGCGAGTTCTGACGCGATAGTGCCGGGCGTCGCCGGTTTGAGGTGCAAGCGCACCAAATCTCACCAGCGAGATCACCGCTCGCCACTCGGCAATTCTTCGCAACCGATCGCCATCTCTGGCCGCTTCGCGCCAGAAACGTTGAAGTGACGAAAGCGGCCGAGCATGTCCAAGGGTTCGGAGCGTATTTGGAACTTGCCGAGAGCGGCTTATGATTCTAGCAACGCCTGCGAGTTGGAGTCTCCTGAGGCCCAGATGCCATGTTGGATGCTTCCTCCAGCAATATCCGCCGCATCCAAATGCTTGCCGGGTCGGTATTGTGGAACGCAGGCCACTGCACAGCCTCGGTGAATGTGGGCAGAGGGAGCGGTGGTTCGACGATCCGCAGTGGCATCCGCTGTTCGAAGTGTTTGGCGAGTCGTAAGGGCATTGTGCCGATACGGCGCGTATCTAACAATATGGGCGGAATCAGGCTAAAGCCCTGCACAACGATCTCAATGCGTCTCTTGACGCCGTGCTCGAGCAAGAACCATTCTTCGAGGTTTGGTCTGAGCGCCCGTCCGAATTTCGCCGTAACGTGGCCCATCGAAATGTATTTCTCGAACGTAAGTTGCCGCGATAGCTGCTTGTTCGTGCGGCATCCCACGCATACGAGGGTCTCGTCGAACAGCGTCGCCTTAGGATGCGCGCTCGACATGAACAGTTCCGGCAGAATGAGAAAGTCGACCTCGCCCCGGCGGAGCAGCTCATCGGGTTCATCGGAAAATGGCAGCAATTCGAAGCGCACCGCGGGAGCTTCCTGTGCAAGACGGTCCACAATCTTGCGCAAAAAGACGATCGTCATGAAATCGGAGAGAATGATCCTGAAGCGTCGGCTCGATTGAGTCGGGTCGAACGCGTCCCGTGATATGATCGAGAGTTGGATGTGCAGCAGCGCCTCGCGAACCGGGCCTGCAAGCGCCTCCGCGCCAGGTGTCGGGACGAGCTCTCGACCTCTCATGGTAAATAGTTCATCGCGGAAATAGGTACGCAGCCGAGCGATGGCAGCGCTCATAGCGGGCTGGCTCAGGTTAATTTTGCGCGCCGCCGCTGTGAGGTTGCGCTCCGTCATCAGAGCATCGAGCGCAACGAGAAGGTTTAGATCAAGTCCCTTGAACCGCATCTTGTAAGTCTATCCATCGTGTGGATGTGTTCCATCGGAACTATCGATTTTACCAAATAGCGGGATGTTGGATAGCAAACATCAGTTTGGAAAAAATAATCGAGTATATCACCATGGCTGCTGCTCGTTCACGCGGACTCAGAGAACAACTCCTGGACGTGCGAGCTGGCGCCGCATGTGTTTCGAGAGCGGCTATGGGCGCGCCGCGCGAGCCGCGTCGCTTCTTCTCTGTGCGAAGCTCGCTCGATCGAGACGTCAGGCGGTCCTCGATAAACCTTGGTATGCGTGTTCCATCCCTTTCCATATTGCAGGTTTACCCGCGTACACTTGAGAGCGCGTTCAGCCGCATTCTAGTGTCGCGACATAACGGCAGGCGCAGATTGCGGATGCCAAGTAATTCAGGCGACTCTGCAAATGGCTCGCCTATCCACCGCATTCAGGGCGTGTCGAAGATGGATAAGAACCAGTGTGATTTGATGGCGTTCCGATGCGCCATCGATGAGGCCCCGCGCATCGAAGACCTGCCCTCAGACGTCAAAGCGTCGACAGCGATGCTAGACGAGGCGGCAAAGCTTCGTGGTGCAGACAGGCTCTCGCCAGTCCAATCGCCTCGTCGGCATCTTTCGGCATATCTCGCGCAGGGCTTTGGCCGGATCAAGAGCGCGAACCATGCGATATCTTCATCGCGAGCGAAGGCGCACGGCGCGGTGCAGGCGAGGAGTGCCGCGCTCCGACGGGTCATAGCAGCGCATTTCACTGTTGACCAGCGCTTCGGCGACTAGCGAGTTCAAGTGACCATCTCCGCTCTTCATTCCACTGGGGCACAAGGAAGCTCGCCATGAACATTGCCGTATCCCGGACTGCGGAAGCTCCTTCTACACGCACTCAAGTGCAGTGGAGCCGTCGCTGGGAAAACGAACTGCGGCTCACCGATCATGCCGAACTCGCCGAGTTCTTCCGCAAGAGCTACGGGCCGACCGGTGCGTTCAATGCGCAGCCATTTGAGGGCAACCGAAGTTGGGCCGGGGCAAGACCTGAGCTCCGCGTAATTGGTTACGACGCGCGCGGGATAGCTGCTCACCTCGGGCTACTACGCCGCTTCATCAAGATTGGTAGGGTCGATCTCCTCGTGGCCGAACTGGGATTGTATGCGGTGCGTCCGGATCTCGAAGGGCTGGGAATCAGCCACGCAATGCGCGTGATGTATCCCACACTGCAGGAGCTCGGGATTCCATTCGGCTTTGGCACGGTTCGGCCTGCGCTTGAGAAACACATGACCCGACTGGTCGGAAGGCAGGGGCTCGCCACCCTCATGTCCGGCATTCGCGTCCGCTCCACGCATCCGGATGTCTATCCCAATTTGTCGCCGACCCGCATCGAAGACGTGATCGTGGTGGTTTTCCCGGTTGGACGCTCGATAGGCGAGTGGCCGGCCGGGACGGTCATCGATCGGAATGGGCCTGAGTTGTGAAAGAGCATCTCCCACTATCTGCTGTCCGTTGCGACTATGCTGACGTGGCCGGAAGTCGCCCCGTCTATTTGACGTTCGATGACGGGCCAAATCCATTTTGCACGCCAGAGGTGCTCGAGGTGCTGGCGCAACATGGGATTCCGGCGACGTTCTTTGTGATCGGCACGTACGCGGCCAAACAACCTGAACTCATTCGACGAATGATCGCGGAAGGTCACGAGGTTGCGAACCACACGATGACCCATCCGGATCTTTCCAGATGCGGACCAGCGGAGGTACGCGATGAAGTTCTCACGGCGAGCGAGGCGATCCGTTCGGCGTGCCCGCAGGCCTCACCTAGGCACATGCGAGCACCTTACGGCATGTGGACGCAAGAGGTGCTCGCTGTGTCAGCGAGCGCCGGTCTCACAGCTGTGCACTGGTCGGTCGATCCGAGAGATTGGTCCCGCCCCGGGGTCGATAGAATTGTGAATTCAGTACTCGCGAGCGTTCGCCCGGGTGCAATTGTGCTCCTGCACGACGGATATCCTCCTGATGAGGAGCGACCGTGCACTGATGCCACGCTGCGCGATCAGACCACGTTGGCCCTGTCACATCTGATCCCGGCACTACAACGGCGCGGGTTTGTAATCCATCCACTCCCTCAACTTCACTGAGCAAAAACTGACACCCTATGGACCTGCTCGCTACAACCAGTGCCGTCGCTGTTTCGTCTTATGCGCTGCTCTCGACGATCTACAAGAGCGCGCAAGCGCTTTATGCTCAACCGGCGATTAACTCATCGCTGCAGCACAACCTGGGACGATCGGAGGTGGTCCTTCCCAGTGTAGACGTCATCGTGCCGTGCTTCAACGAAGATCCAATCACGCTCGCCGAATGTCTGGAGTCGCTTGCGAGTCAAGACTACACTGGAAAGCTACAGGTCTATGTGGTCGACGACGGATCTGCAAATCGCGACCTTGTCGCGCCTGTGCACAAAATCTATGCGAACGATCCGAGGTTCAGCATCATCTTGCTGGCAAACAACGTTGGAAAACGCAAGGCGCAGATCGCTGCGATACGCAGCTCATCCGGTGACCTGGTCCTCAACGTCGACTCGGATACGATACTTGCCGCTGACGTTGTCACGAAGCTGGTATTGAAGATGCATGACCCGCAAACCGGTGCGGCCATGGGTCAATTGATAGCGAGCAATCGCAGCCAAACCTGGCTGACCAGGCTGATCGATATGGAATACTGGTTAGCATGCAACGAAGAGCGCGCGGCGCAGGCGCGTTTCGGTGCGGTCATGTGCTGCTGCGGCCCATGTGCCATGTATCGTCGCTCCGCGCTCGCCTTGCTTCTTGATCAATATGAAGCGCAATTCTTTCGAGGGAAGCCGAGCGATTTCGGCGAGGATCGCCATCTAACGATCCTCATGCTCAAGGCGGGCTTTCGAACCGAATACGTCTCGGACGCGATCGCAGCAACAGTCGTCCCGGACCGCCTTGGGCCATATCTACGTCAGCAACTCCGCTGGGCCCGCAGTACCTTCCGGGACACGTTCCTCGCATTGCGCCTGCTGCCAGAGCTCGATGGCTATCTGACGCTAGACGTTATCGGGCAAAATCTCGGCCCGTTGCTTCTCGCCCTTTCATCACTCGCTGCGCTCGCGCAGCTCCTAATGGCAGGCTCTGTACCCTGGTGGACGGTATTGACGATTGCAGCAATGACAATGGTGCGGTGCAGTGTGGCAGCCATTCGTGCTCGCGAACTGCGGTTTCTCGGCTTCTCGCTCCACACACCGATCAATATCTTTCTCTTACTTCCTTTGAAGGCTTATGCGCTTTGTACATTGAGCAACAGCGATTGGCTCTCGCGCAAGGTCGCCAACGTGCCGGCCGATGGGGAAAAGCAATCTGTCATTCTGCACCCGAACGCTGGACGAAGTGCTGCAAGTAAATGGGAAATGTCTAGTATAAGTCGTAAGGCGAGGGTTTCCCAGAGCCCATCGAGCCTGACGGCAACAAAGAGTGTTTGCGGTAGCGATCGTTCGACTGCCTGCAAGTAGGTAATTGGCTCATGACCGTGGACGCAAACCATCAGCAATTAGAGCGAGAGTTGGCTGCCGACGATCCATGGCGTCTCGACAGTAGTGCCTTCGAGCAGGAGCGATACGCTCAAATGCTCCGGATGTCGGGTTGCAACGGAGATGTTTCGTGTGGCCTCGAAGTAGGATGTGCAGCCGGTGCATTCACGGACATGCTGGCTCCGCTATGCGAACGACTCACCGTGGTCGATGTCATGCCGCAGGCGATCGAGCGAGCGCGACTACGGACCAGGAAGTGGTCACATATCACGTGGGTGACCTGCGACATTCAGCGGTTCTCGACCACTGAACAGTTCGATTTGATCGTCGTGGCCGAGGTTCTTTACTACCTCAAGGACATTGTCGAGATGCAAGCGGCTATCCGCAACCTGGTGAGGATCCTAGCACCAAATGGGGCTCTGATATTCGGGTCCGCACCTGATGCCACATGTCAACGGTGGGGGCATGCTGCTGGTGCCGAAACGGCGATCGCCGTCTTCAACGAGAGCCTATCGGAGGTCGAACGTCTGCACTGCCACACCGAGTCAATCAACGAAGACTCCTTGATAGTCCGGTTCCGGAAGCCGGGTCACTCGTCAGAACAATCAAACGTCGGCCACTAGACTAGGGGATCGTATGCGCATCTGCGGCATCAAGTTAACCCATGACGGGGCAATTGCTGTCATCGAGGACGGGCGGCTTGTCTTTTGCACCGAGCAAGAGAAGTGCGGCAACGGTCCACGCTACCAATCCGTCGAGAATCTCGATGCAGTCGTGCTCGCCTTGGCGGAGCATGGCCTGGATCCGCGGGATATCGATCAGTTCGTCATCGACGGCTGGGATGGGGAGATTGAGTCGCAGTTCCAGGTCCTAAGTGGAGCTGTGCCGATCGCGCTGAAGGGGGCGCCATATGTCGAGCGCCATGCTGAGGGCCTTCTTGATTCCGTCGACGGCTTTGGCCTGATCCTCGGAGACAAGGTGTTTCCATATAAGAGCTACCCGCACGTCACAGGCCACGTCGCGTCAGCATATAGCACCAGTCCCTTTGCAGGTGCGGGAAAACCCGCGTTCTGTCTGGTATGGGACGGCTGCATCTTTCCACGTCTTTACTATGTGGAACCTCGGGGGGCACGGCTCATTGCATGCCTGTTTCCGATGATCGGACATGCCTATGCTGCCGCGGGCCTTCACTTCGGCCCATACAGGCAGCCGAACCGCTCCAGTTGGGATTTGGGCATCGCCGGCAAGCTGATGGCTTACATCGCGCTTGGCTCTGTCGACGAAAGCATCGTCGCAGTGTTTCAGGAGCTCTATGAAAAGCGCTTCGCCGCTGACACGGAGCAGGCACGTCGCTACCGCGCTGAGATCAACAATCCGGAAGCGTCTCTTGCAGCTCTGCACGACTTCTTCGAGGCAAGCGCTTTGCGCCTGACGGCCAAGCGAGCGGAGGACGTCCTTGCGTCGTTTCATGTGTTCGTGGAACGTCTTCTTGTCAAGGAAATGGCGATGGTTCTGCTGCAACACTCGTCGCTTCCGGGAGCGCGAAATCTATGTATTGCCGGCGGCTGCGGTCTCAATATCAAGTGGAACAGCGCGCTTCGTGCGACTGGATTGTTCGATGATGTTTGGGTGCCGCCGTTTCCGAATGACAGCGGCTCGGCGATCGGCGCTGCTTGCGGTGCGATGGCGGCGCAAAATGGCTTCGGGCCATTGGAATGGTCAGTCTACAGTGGTCCGGCCCTGCACGACAGCGAGCTTCCGCCGGATTGGGAGGCGGCGCCGTGCAGTCTGCGTGAACTTGCGGCGATTCTCGCGGACGACAAGCCGGTCATCTTCCTTTCCGGGCGCGCCGAACTTGGCCCGCGGGCGTTGGGCGGCAGAAGCATTCTTGCAGCCCCGACCTGCCTGGCAATGAAGGATCATCTCAACGACATCAAGCGTCGCGAGCACTTCCGACCGGTTGCGCCGATCTGTCTGGAGGATCGGGCGCCGGAGATTTTCAGCCCAGGTACGCCAGATCCCTACATGCTGTTCGATCACCAGACCCGCGCGGAATGGCGCGACAAGGTCCCCGCTGTCGTCCATCTCGACGGTTCGGCGCGGCTGCAGACAATCTCCCGCAACTCTCCGCACAAAATCGCCGAGCTTCTCGTCGAATTTGAGAAGCTTACCGGCATTCCGCTGCTCTGCAATACCAGTGCTAACCTCCACGGGCGTGGATTCTTCCCGGATGCTGCCGCGGCCTGCCACTGGGGACGCGTTGAGCATGTGTGGTGCGACGGCCTGCTCTGGACCAAAACGGTGGTAGGGAAGCCATTGTCGGACGAACGACTTCTCTCAGCCTAAGAGTGATCATGTCCACCGTAGCAATCGACCTTGCCGGCGTGAGAAAATCATTTGGCGACAAGGTCATCGTCAATGAGCTGTCGTTCTCGGTCGCGCGCGGAGAGTGCTTTGGCCTTCTCGGGCCGAATGGAGCCGGCAAGAGCACGATCGCGCGCATGCTGCTTGGCATGATCTCGCCGGACGGAGGAAAGATTACGGTGCTCAATGAGCCTGTGCCTGCACGCGCTCGTGTCGCACGTGTGCGTATCGGCGTGGTGCCGCAATTCGATAATCTTGAACTCGAGTTCACCGTACGAGAGAATTTGCTGGTGTTTGGCCGCTACTTCGGCATGAGCGCTTGCAAGATCGAGGCGGTCACCCCCTCGCTGCTCGAGTTCGCACGCCTCGAGAGCAAAGCGGACACGCGCGTTGCCGCGCTGTCCGGTGGCATGAAACGGCGGCTGACGCTGGCGCGTGCGCTAATCAATGACCCGCATTTGCTCGTGATGGATGAGCCGACGACTGGTTTGGATCCGCACGCCCGCCACCTGATTTGGGAACGTCTCCGAGTTCTGCTTGCGCGGGGCAAGACGATTCTCTTGACCACTCACTTCATGGAAGAGGCCGAACGCTTGTGCGATCGGCTGTGTGTCCTCGAGGGTGGACGCAAGATCGCCGAAGGCAAGCCAGACGACCTGATCGATGAGCATATTGGCTGCAAAGTGATCGAAATCTATGGGGGTGATCCACATCACCTCCGCGAGCTGATCAGGCCGTATGCGCGGCGCGTCGAAGTGAGTGGAGAAACGCTCTTTTGTTATGCGCCATATCCGGAGCAGGTGCGCGAGCAACTGCGTGGGCATGCGAGCCTTCGTATTCTGCAGCGCCCCCCGAATCTCGAAGACGTGTTTTTGCGGCTGACCGGGCGCGAGATGGAGAAGTGAGCGATGGGTGAAAGTTATGCGGCGGTGATGCCCGCTAACGCGTACAACTGGATCGCGGTATGGCGTCGGAACTTCCTCGCATGGAAGAAAGTCGCACTTGCATCGATTCTCGGCAACCTCGCAGATCCTCTAACCAATCTGTTTGGCCTCGGCTTTGGCCTTGGACTGATCCTGGGGCGCGTTGAGGGGACTTCGTACATCGCCTTCCTGGCGGCAGGCATGGTCGCGACCAGCGCCATGACGTCGGCGACCTTTGAAACCATGTATGCAGCCTTTGCACGCATGGACGCCAAGCGCACCTGGGAAGCAATTCTCTCTACTCAGCTAACGCTTGGCGATATCGTCCTAGGTGAACTGGTGTGGGCGGCCAGTAAGTCCGTTCTGGCCGGAACAGCGATCGCGATCGTCGCCGCCGCTCTCGGTTACGCATCATGGCTATCCATTCTCTATGCGATGCCAACAATCGCCCTTACTGGCCTTGTCTTCGCCAGCTTGGCGATGGTCGTCATATCCCTTGCGCCAAGTTACGATTACTTCGTGTTTTACCAGACACTTGTCCTCACTCCTATGGTGTTTCTGTGCGGCGTGGTCTTTCCGTCAAGCCAACTGCCCGACTCATTTCGGCACTTCGTCGGCTTATTGCCTCTCGCACATTCGGTCGACCTTATTCGCCCAGCGATGCTTGAGCGCGGTGCCGACAGTGCTGCCCTGCACGTAGGTGCGCTCTGCGTTTACGCGGTTTTGCCCTTTTTCGCGTCGACAGCACTATTTCGGCGCCGCCTGCTGCGTTGACGTGAGTTGGGCGAAACGGACAAAGTCAAATCGATGCAGTGTCACGATGCTTCTGCCGTAGCTCGGGGGTCACCTCGTCTATTAGAGCAGCTTCTGCAATGGCCTTAAGAGGCCGCAATCGAGCCAGTTCTACGGCCGCCTGTTCGATCGATCGGTGTCGGGGGCTAGCAGCCTTGCTTCTGAGCGCCTGTCGCTAGGCGCCGAGACGGACCTAGCAAAGTTGTGTTGTGCTGTCTGGCACGCGCGCCCGGCGGGGCGCGACTGTACAGATTAGATCGGTGGGGCGGCAGTTAGCCTTCCCGTCATGTTCAAATGGAGAACGGGATGTTGTGCCTGGGAGTGAGTGGCGGTCTTGATAAAGTCTATGAGAGCTCTCCGGAGCTGCCGACTACATTTCTTCACGATGGCGCTGCGGTTCTTGTGCAGGATGGCCGCGTAATTGCTGCTGTCGAAGAGGAGCGCCTCAACCGCGTCAAGCACTCCAACAAGTTCCCGAGCAATTCGATCCGATACTGCCTTTCTACCGCAGGAGTCTCGCTCGGCGAGATCGACCGTATCGCGTTCTACGCGACTGAAGCCTACTGCAAAACCATGCTCGAGCGTCTTTCTGTTTCTCAGCCCGTTCCCTTGGACCCCAAACTGTTGCTGCGGCAGCTGCTGGCACGGGAGTTCGGCGCCGAGATCGATCCGTCTCGGCTTTCCTTCGTGAATCACCACGAGGCACATGCCGTGAGCGCGTTTGCCATGTCCGGGTTCGAGCAAAGTCTCGTTTTTACGATCGACGGCGGTGGCGATTTTCTCTCGGGCTTATTGGCGGCGGGGTCTGGCACTGAAATTGCGCGACTTGTTAGCTTCCCGGAACATAACTCCCTGGGACTGTTCTATCTTGAGACGATCCGACATCTCGGCTACGGGTTGTTCGACGAGTACAAAGTGATGGGGCTTGCACCGTATGGTGATCCCGCTCGCTATCGCGAGCTCTTCGCGCAGTTCTACGAGTTGTTGGACAGCGGTGGCTATCGCGTTCACCTGGATCGTATCGGCCCCGCCCTGGTCCGTAACATCCAGGTTCGGCGAAAAGGAATGCCATTCACCCAACAACATCGAGATGTCAGCGCTTCGCTGCAGGAAGCGCTTGAGCGGATCGTGTTTCACATCCTGCGGCACCATCGTGAAGCGACGGGCATGACACGCTTGTGCCTGGCTGGCGGGGTAGCCCATAATTGCACGCTGAACGGTAAGCTGCTTTATTCCGGGCTATTTGATGACATCTTTGTTCAGCCCGCCGCGCACGACGCCGGTTGCGCACTCGGCGCTGCATTGATGGTCTCAAACGAACTGGGGAGGCCAGCGCCGCGCGAGCGACTGCCGGACGTTTATTGGGGGCCTGATCTCGGGAGCGAGCAAGCCGTAGAACATGAGCTCAACGCATGGTCAGGCCACCTCGACATTCAACGAAGTGATGACATAGCATCCAGTGCGGCAGACTGGATGGCAAATGGTGCTGTAATCGGCTGGGTTCAGGGCCGCTCTGAGTTCGGCCCACGTGCGCTTGGCAACCGCAGCATTCTTGCGGATCCGAGGCCTGCGGAAAACAAGGACCGCATCAACGCCATGGTCAAGAAGCGCGAGGGCTATCGCCCCTTTGCGCCATCTGTACTGGAGGAGGATGCGAGCGAGTTCTTTGAGCTGCCGGACGGCACGCGGCAGCTCCCCTTCATGAATTTCGTGGTTCGTGTGCGTGAAGCCAAGCGTAACGTGCTCGGTGCGATTACCCACGTTGATGGGACCGCTCGGCTGCAGACAGTATCGCGAAGGACAAACCCCACCTACTGGGATGTAATTAGTGCGTTCAAGAAGCGAACGGGCATTCCGATACTTCTAAATACCTCGTTTAACAACAATGCCGAGCCGATCGTGCAGTCCGTGTCAGATGCGATCACCACGTTCTTGACGACTGACCTGGACGGACTTGTTGTTGGCCCTTTCCTCGTCAGGAAGCGGCCAGCATCACTGCAGGATTGGTGTGCACTGGGCGTGTCATTGCCGCCGTATGCATCCCTTCATCGTGTTCGATCCTACACAGCGCCAGATCGCCAGGAAACGGTGTGCGAGATCCGCACGGGACATTCCGCCGACAATAGTATGCGTATCTCACATGAGCTGTTCGAGATCTTGATGCGGATCGAGGGCGAGGCGTCGCTCAGCTGTCTTTTCGATGCAACCATGCTGGACCAGGCCAAGCGTGAAGATCTCGTGAAGGAATTGCGGCTCGTGTGGGAGGTGCGGGGCGTTCGCCTGCATCCTCCGCGCGCTCGAGGGCACAATAAAGTGCAAAACGAAACACAGCCCGAACTCATGAGCAATGGCCATGGCTATACTTGCATGTGAGGGGGCCAGGCTATCCAGCGCAGAGGGTGGCATCGGGCATCCGCCTGAAATCGGGTACGTCGACGCAACACCGCTGAAGAAAATACGCAAACTGTTGAAAGAACGCGGCTCACCAGGGATAGCGCTGCTATGAAGTTCTACCGACGCAGCTCGCCGGCACCGCGATTTCAGGCCATGGCCTCGGACGAGATGATACGTGAGATGTCTGCGATGACGTCTATTGTCCAACCAGGAGCCCGGGAAGAGGAAATGCAGATGCTTAGCGGTTCGAGGAATGACCGGTTCGTAGTTTCCCGGCGACGTACGGGGTTCGGCGATTGCTTGTGGTCACTGGCGGCAGCCTGGCGCTTTGCAAAGAAGACGGGACGGACGCTAGCCATTGATTGGCGGGGGTCTTGTTATCTCGATGAGCCATTCACCAATGCCTTTCCAGTCTTCTTCGAACCGGTTCAAGACATTGCTGGCGTGCGGGTGATTTGCGGTGACGAGATTAACCAGTGTTCATTTCCGGGACCATTCTTCCCGGCATGGTGGAACAAGCCATCCATCGATTGCGTCTATCGCCCGGACGAGCAGATTTTCCGGGAACGCGACGAACTCGATCAACTGTTCCAAAGTCAGAAAGATAGTGAGGCTAACACGGTTGTGTGTGACGCCTGCCTGATGTGGCGCTGTGATCAGGAGGCCGAACGAGAAATCTTTCGAAGCATCAAGCCACGACCTGAAATTCAGGCTCGGATTGATGCTATCTACCGCGAGAACTTTGAATCGTACAGCGTAATCGGCATCCATGTCCGGCATGGCAACGGCGAGGATATCATGGGGCATGCTCCCTACTGGGCTGACCCGGAGCGCGCCTTGCGACAGGTCTGTAACGCCATTGATAAGGCCATGGGGTTACCCCACGCAAAACCCGTGAGGGCTTTCCTGTGCACGGACAGCGCGCTCGTCCTTGAGAAGGTTTCGACTATATTCCCTGATGTTTTCACGATCCCCAAACGATTCCAGGCGCCTCAGGCCGGCCCATTGCACAAC
This sequence comes from Bradyrhizobium sp. NBAIM14, assembly GCF_020193895.1. Lineage (NCBI taxonomy): Bacteria > Pseudomonadati > Pseudomonadota > Alphaproteobacteria > Hyphomicrobiales > Nitrobacteraceae > Bradyrhizobium > Bradyrhizobium sp. NBAIM14. The sequence goes on from NZ_JADYVQ010000014.1 coordinate 113,754, forward strand.
GCGGCGCTCGGAGCCGAGGGCGGCTTTTCTGCCCTCATCGAAATGTATCTCCTTGCGCGCTGCGACACCGTGATCCGCTTTCCCCCGACGAGCGCCTTCACGCGCTATGCGCGTCTCTTTGCCCCACGCGTTATAGAATTCGATTTGAATGATCCGAGCCGATTGATCTTGATTGAAGAAGAATCGAAAGATCTCGTAGCTTCATGAAAGTCGTAGCTCGATTGATCGATCTGATAGCCGCTCTTTGCATCCAGCAGTACTGGCAGTTCTTTTCGGAGCGGCAATTGTCAGTCCAAAAGGATGCGTTGCCGCAAACTTCCAGCGGAGAACAGAACGATGCGGCGGCCGAATGCCTTCCGCAGAAGCTCGACGTCGACAACAATGGCGCCAACGCGCTGCAGCCGCGTTAAACAAGTGGAACACATCTCGTCTTCGCCTCGGGCGGACCCACAAGTCGAAGCTGATCGGTGGTCGATCGCGGATGAACATATCGAAAGATTCGCCGTTCAGCCGGCGAATTCCGTCTTGGCGGTCGGGCGCTCGCAGGTGCGACGGGCGCTCTCGAGATCCACTATTTTGGGGAAACATTCAGCACGCCAGGTCGTGGTCCGGAATCAATCCGCCCGGCGATGTGCCAGTGTTTGGACACAGCAGAGCAGGGCGCGATGAAGTCAGCATCAGTTGCCGGCAAATCTAACGTACGAAGCTTGTAACGTCAGTTTTCGAGTTGACGCGGCTACTGGCCGTGGCCGCTATCCTGATCGATCGTTGCTTCGACAAGAGGCGCTGGCCTCCGCTGGCTCTTCCGCCTGTGCAATCAGGAGATAACGTGCGGCTTGCAACCTTGTCTTGACGCAGGCGAGTGTGCTCGTGACATTACGTAGCTGATGCACCATCACTGTCACAAAGCAAACGCACCGTGTCTTGAACCCGCCAAGCATTCCGCGTGCGCGACATTAGGACGCAAAACGGAAGCGGATTTACCTGCATCGCGGTGGCCCAAATCCTGCTACGCGTGCGGCGCGCAACAGGAGAGGAGGCGGGCGTGGGTCTCGATCTGCCAAATGACGATCTGATCACAGGCTCGTTGCCGGAAACACATTTGGGTTGCCCCTTTCACGCCGATAAAGCCCGCGTTCATGGCGGAGAACAGAAGGCGATGTTGCTCACCGGAGCATCGCGCGGAATTGGTCATGCCACGGCCAAGCTGTTCTCGGAGGCGGGCTGGCGCATCATTTCTTGCGCGCGTCAACCGTTCGACGGCGAGCGATGTCCCTGGCACGCAGGGGACGAGGATCATGTCCAGATCGACCTCAGCAATCATCGAATGCTGCCGCGCGCGATCACTGAGGTCAAGAAGCGCTTGGCCGGTGCACCTTTGCACGCGCTAGTGAACAATGCCGGTGTCTCGCCGAAAACGCCCGCTGGCGATCGGATGACGTCGTTGACGACGTCAACCGAGACTTGGATGAGGGTGTTCCATCTCAATTTGGTGGCCCCGATCCTGCTGGCGCAGGGTTTGTTTGACGAGCTAAGAGCCGCGTCAGGATCGATCGTGAACGTGACTTCGATCGCGGGCTCGCGGGTGCACCCGTTTGCCGGCAGTGCCTATGCGACGTCGAAAGCTGCGCTTGCGAGCCTCACACGCGAAATGGCGCACGATTATGCGCCGCATGGCATTCGTGTGAATGCGATCGCGCCCGGCGAAATCAGGACGGACATGTTATCGCCCGACACAGAAGCGCGTCTCGTGCCAAGTATCCCGCTACGCAGAGTGGGAACCCCGGATGAAGTGGCCAAGGTCATCTTCTTCCTGTGCTCGGATGCGGCGAGCTATGTCACGGGGGCCGAGGTGCCGGTCAATGGTGGGCAACATCTGTGAATCGGCCGGCCTTGGCGACACAGCTAACTTGAGCTGCAGCAGCGGCGCTTATGGACTCCGCTGACGATGCGCACGCAATCCGCAAAAATGAATGAAGGCACACTGTAAGTTTATCGTCGTGCCATGAAAAGGTGTCACGGTTCTATGTCATCTCGTCAACACTTGGCGTTAGATCGAGAGTGACATGCAAAACGAAGCTCGCCAACCAGGACAAGGTACCAGGGAGGACGATCAAGACAACGGAGGCCGCCTCATGCTGGATATCCCTTTCTCACACGAAAGATCTGCCTCGCAACCTGAGCCGGAGGGTAAGCCCCCGGGGGAGCCGTTGCGTGAGAGCGCGCTCACCGGCATCTTCGAAATATCGAAAATTCTTGCCGCTCCTTGTCGGCTCGAAGTCACGTTGGCCAACGTTGTTGGTCTTCTGCAATCGTTTGTGCAGATGCGACACGGCATCGTCTCACTGTTCGGTGAGGACGGCATGCCGGATATTACGGTGGGCGCCGGCTGGAACGAAGGCAGCGACGAACGTTACCGGATGCGACTGCCGCGGAACGCAATCGACCAGATCATCGCGACGGACAGGCCCCTTGTCGCCGAGAACGTGGCCGCCGAGCCGGTATTCAGCGCTGCCGACCGGGAAGTGCTCGGCGCCTCCGATAATATGCCAGTGTCGTTCATCGGGGTTCCCATTCGCATTGACCGTAAGGTCGAGGGCACGCTGACGGTCGACCGCATTCGGGACGATAGGTCGAGTCTCCGGCTCGAGTACGATGCGCGACTGCTCGCCATGATCGCCAACCTGGTGGGTCAAACAGTGAAGTTACACCGCTTGTTCGCCTGCGATCGCGAACGACTGATGGCGGAGAAAGACCGGCTACAAAAGGAAGTACTAGAGCTGAGGCAACCCTCTCGGGAGCGCAAGAAGCTACACGCCCATGGGATCATTGGCGACAGTCCGGCGCTGCGCGGGCTGCTCGAGAAGATTGCGGTTGTAGCCAGATCGAACAGCACGGTTCTGCTGCGTGGTGAATCCGGAACTGGAAAGGAACTCGTAGCCAAGGCCATTCACGAATCATCGTCCCGCGCCAAGCGCCCGTTCGTTAAGCTGAATTGCGCGGCGCTTCCTGAGACCGTCCTAGAATCCGAATTATTTGGTCATGAGAAAGGCGCCTTTACCGGTGCGTTCAGCTCGCGCAAGGGACGCTTCGAACTTGCTGACAAGGGAACGCTTTTTCTTGACGAGATCGGCGAGATCTCAGCTCCGTTCCAGGCGAAGTTGCTGCGCGTTTTGCAAGAGCAGGAGTTCGAGCGCGTCGGGAGCAACCAGACTATTAAGGTCGATGTCCGAGTGATAGCTGCGACCAACAAGAACCTTGAAGAGGCTGTCGCAAGGAGCGAGTTCCGGGCGGACCTTTACTATCGCATCAGCGTAGTTCCCTTGCTGTTGCCACCGCTACGCGAAAGACGCAGTGATATTCCTCCGCTTGCCAGGGAGTTCCTCAGAAATTTCAATAACGAGAACGGCCGTACTCTGACGTTGGAGCCGAGTGCGATCGATGTACTGATGAACTGCGGCTTTCCGGGAAATGTCCGCGAACTTGAAAACTGCATCGAGCGAACAGCGACGCTGTGCGCCGGATCATCGATCGTGAGAAGTGACTTTGCATGCTGCCACGGCCAGTGCCTTTCCGCGATGCTGTGGAAAAGCACGTCGGACGAGAGGAAAGAGCAGCCCGTACCCATGCCAGCGGTGCCGGCAAAGCCCATCATTCCGCTAGCTGAAGCGAGCCAGCCGGTCCAGTCTGTCGGCGACGAACTGGCCTCACTGGGGCCTCCCGGCACAGTTCTCGTTAGTGGCGCGAAGATGGCCGATCGCGAACGGGTCGTTGCGGCCATGGAAAAATCTGGCTGGGTGCAGGCAAAAGCAGCGCGCCTGCTCGGACTAACGCCGCGCCAGATTGGCTACGCGCTGAGGAAATATGGAATCGAGATAAAGCGGTTCTGAACGACGACATCGGCCGGAACTGCTACTCCCAAATAGCTATATGAGGACGATCTCCGATAGGCAATCTCATCGCAATCTGAACGGAATGGTCCGCCCTCGGCGGCAACTTGGCCCCGAGCGAAACCACCCGCCCGCTTGCGGGACTGCTGTCGAAAGGCGGGTTTACCTGGTTCGGTGAGAGATGGACTCGCGCGCCATGACATACCGAGCGTCACCTGTGGGCCATGCAATCGCGAATCGTCGGTTGCTCACCTCTAACAAGCTATGATGCCTATCCGCCGATCCCCGGAAAAGTGTGAAGCGTTTTCCGAAAAGATCATGCTCAAACAAAGATCTAAAGCGCGATGATGATTCATCTTAATCTCATCGCGCTTTAGTGAGCGGCAATGCTCAAAAAACGTCAATCGGTCCGCCGCCCGCTGGTGATTAGCGACGGTAATCTGTCAAAGGGCTGGCCTCACTCAGCTGGCGCGCCGTGCGGAACAGCGCTGTCGCAGCCCTGACTTATGTTGGCATTGTTCGTTGGGAAGAGCGAGCTAGAGGGGCGCATCACCCGATCTAAGCCTGTGTGATAGCAAGCCGATTCCAAAGGGGCGGGTGATGGTACAACACTTGCTCTGCTCTTCGCAGCTGTCGCAATTGTTGGAGCAACACCGTGCACAATGTCGTCTGCATCAAACAGGTTCCGGACTCGGCGCAGATCCGCGTGCACCCCGTGACCAACACAATCATGCGTCAGGGAGTGCCGACCATCATCAACCCATATGACCTCTTCGCGCTCGAGGCCGCGCTCGAGCTGCGCGATCGGTTCGGCGGCGAAATTACCGTGCTTACAATGGGACCGCCATCGGCGGAAGAGTCTTTGCGAAAGGCGCTGACTTATGGCGCCGATCGCGCCGTCCTACTCACCGATCGCTGCTTTGCGGGCTCCGACACCCTGGCAACAACGTATGCACTTGCAACAGCCATCCGAAAAATTGATAAGGAATATGGCCCGACAAAGCTCATCTTCACGGGAAAGCAGACCATCGACGGCGATACGGCGCAGGTTGGGCCCGGCATCGCAAAGCGGCTGGGCGTAATGCAGCTAACTTACGTTGCGAAGGTCAGATCCTTAGATCTCGCCAACCATACAATTGAAGCGGAACGACGCTCCGAAGGTGGTGTCCAGGTGCTGCACACGAGGCTGCCCTGTCTCATCACCATGCTGGAGGCAACGAATCAGATTCGGCGCGGCGCGATGGTGGATGCCTTGCGTGCCGCGCGTGCTAAAATTGTGAAATGGAGCGCGCACGATGCCGGTATCGAAGACGTCTCCAAATGCGGCCTCAAGGGATCGCCGACCGTCGTCAAGCGAGTGTTCGCCCCCTCTGCGCGGGCTGAGAAGGCGGCGTTGGTTGAGGCCGCCGAACAACCGGCGCAAGCGCTGATAGACGCGATTTTCAAGCGTGAACCGAAGCTCGAAGCCGATCTTAAGGCACTTGTCCGTGACGCTTGATCTGGAGAGTCCTGGCAACAACAGATTGAAACGGTCCAAGGATGTGCCAACGCCAAGAGGCACCCGAGTCAAGTGAGCGCGCAAGATGTAGCTAGGCATCGGGGCCCGCGACCAGCGCATTCGGGGTGCATGCCGTTCTCGATTGCTCGCGATCACCTGGGACCGCATGTTCCGTAGACCACGTTATGGCCTCGATCGATGTCCGGAGTTGGCCGCGATTGTCAGGCAGATCGACAAAGGGCTGCGCATGCGTCCAGATCCCACTGCATGGTCGTGTTCGACGGCGTTGAGGCGACTGTTTCGCGCGTAGTTGTCACGAGCAAGGACGGAATACGTCCGCGACCGGGACCACCATACTAGCGCCCGAACGCCCAAAGCACTGTCCCGCTGTTGAAAGTGCGAAGCCCACCTATGTGGCACCTTTGGACCAATCTCCGCGATTCAACAGCCCTATACCCATTGTGAGTGGCGGCTGGCTCTTCGCCGGTTGGTTTTTGACGGCCGTGCAAGCGCCATCAGGTTTAATACACTTGCAATGAGAAATCGGTCGCCAGCGCTTTGTTTCAATGTATTCAGAACCTGTGGGGTGAGTGCAAGAGTTGGCACGGTGATTGCTGTAAGCATGCAAGAAAGCGGCGGGGCGGTGCTCGCGAAGCGCGAAACCTAGCGGCGGTCTCTTTGAAAAGCTCGTGCCGGCCAGCAGCCGGCATTCGCGCGGCTTGCGGGCGAAGGCCCCAAGAGTCAGGTGGATGCGGATAGTCCTTGTAATGCTGTACGAAGATCATAGCGGTTCGACCAACTGGCAGGAGCAGAAATCGAGAGGGCCTGCGCGGCGCAAATCTCGCCATGGCTCTGCAAGCGAATGCTGGCCGTGTCGGGAATTCGCGGCATCGGACTTTTCGTGCACCGGAATTCGTCTGGATCGCCGCCGCTCAGCTGATGAACGCGTTCCCTTCCATGCGCGCGAACAGGACTGAACATGCCGCTGTCTGCTACCGCGAAGCTGGCCACCAAGAATTTCGCCTGGATGGTAAACGCGATCACAAGCTCATCGAAACCAACGAAATGGCGGTAGCCAATAGTTGGCCCGGATACGAAGTTGCTCCGTCAAGGACCGTTCTCTCCTCATCGCCAGGGGTCAAATGGCATCTCAAGCGTCTCGATTTACACCCGGTCAGCCTCCGCAGATATGCTGCGAGTATTTGACCGAGCAAGCGCGAGCCCTGTTCGGCCCGCACCCGTTCGCTGCGGAGATGTCCCAGGACCAGGTCGCTAGCCTGCTGCCTGAATATCTGGCGATGTCACAGGCGTTCCCGTACCTGCAGGCGGGGTCGCAAAAGGATCTCATATTCGATGCAATGAATCACAATCGAGATCTTGCGAGGGACGTTGAACTGACCAGCGTGGTCGCAAATTTCATCTGTTGGGATGAGACGGGTGGTTATGGCCAAATTCTCCAGGGCGGAAAGGCGGCGCTACCCGATATTCTGGTGACTGAAAACTTCCACTCGAACCTGTTTAGAAAGGATGCGTCGCAACTACTCGGCAGAGCAATACGGCCCAACTACAGCGCCACGACGAAGCGGTACCTGCATTCTCTCTATGCCGGATTGTCATCCAAAGATCCTTTGGTGCGTTGCGCCTACATGGTCGCTTTTGAGCTACACGCTGCAGATATGATCCAGTCGCTATGGACCACTCTGGTCAAAACCTTTAAGGCGCGGCCTGACGATCTTGAGTACTTCCGCAGCCATGTCGGCGGAGAAGATCCCGCGGAGAAGTATCACGGAGAAATGACAAGCCGGCTGATTGGCGAACTTGTCCCGGCTGACCGTAACGATCGCTTTTTGGATGAATTCGATCGAGCCTATCGGCTCAGCTTACAGTGGTGCCGCGATCTGCTCCGAATTGTCTCACTTCATGATGATCGGTCGGAGATCGAACACCATGGCCGTTGTCATTGTGGTTCTGTCAAGTTCTACGTCCAAGCGCCGCGAGAGCTCTCTGCAGTTCGATGCAATTGCTCAATCTGTCAAATGTCTGGATTTCTGCACTTGCTCGTACCTGGCAAAAAGCTTGGCATTGAGTGCGGCGAAGAATTCCTCACGGCGTACCAGTTCAACAAGAACATCGCTCGGCACACGTTTTGCCGGGTTTGTGGCGTAAAGCCATTCTATAGGCCGCGGTCGAACCCGTCCGGATTCAGCGTAAATATTCGATGTCTGGATAACAGGACCATCGAACGCATAACAATAAGCGACTTCGATGGCGAGCATTGGGACCAAGCATTCCGCTCGATGCACCAGGACCTGGAGCCCTGCGTCGAAGATAAAACCCTGGAGTGAACTCGAATGGCGCGCGCAATGAATCATAAATCCCGTCTGCTTTCAGAAGAGGCTTTGACAAAATACCGCATAGAGCTGTTGGTGAAGGGTACGGTCGTGATTGGCCCCCAGGTATTGTTCACCCAAGATGACTTGGCCAAGATCGATCAGCTGCAGGCTGAGATTCCCGAAGAAGAAGTGAGGGAGGGAGATGCCGGCGACTCGCACAATGTTTTCGTCAAACGCGTGAGGATAGACCCGCCCGGCCGCGCTCCTAGCGACGCGAGTGGTGCAGCTCCAAGGGAGATCATGGAACTACTTGAAAGGAAAGACCGCACCTTCGCGCTAAGAAAGATTTTGGGAGCCACGTCAGATTACGTGATTCGCCGATGCCAAATGCATCGGATGCCCCCTGGCTCCTTTGTTGGCATTCATCTGGATGCTGCGAGCGACCCGGATTTCGAGTACTCGGTGATTGTGCAGCTGGCGAGAGACTTTGAGGGGGGTCAGTTCGTGGTATATCCAAGCGGGTACGAACAGCAGGTGTTCCAACCGCCATTTGGTACGGTACTTGTCACCACATGTAAGCTCCGGCATGAGGTGATGCCTGTGCTGACCGGCGAGCGCCGATCGCTGGTCTACTTCTGTTCAAAGCGCAGCGGCGCGAACCGCCGGATCATCGAAAGCTCTACCAAGGGCCCTTGAATGAGGTGGCTGAAATGGCTTCGAATGAGTTGGGTAACGGGTGAGCTCTCAGGAGAGATTGGTAGCTTGGCCATCTTGTGGTCAGACTGTCGCTCGCAAAGGCTGCCACAATGCAGGTCAGAAGCCACAGCTAGCTTTGCTGCCTGTATAAAGGCCACCACGCGTAATCCGAGCAAAGGTTTGCTCAGGGTAGTTGTGGTAAGTCATCGTCGCTGCCTCGAACCGAGAGGCGTGTCGGCGCGTGATGGTGTAATCGCGCCGCGCGCGGGAAGGCCCTGTTGTCGTCAGGTTCTCGACAGCTACACACCTAGCAAACAGCCGAATGCTCGGGCTAATTTGCGACGGATGTGCGGGGACTGGGCCTTTGCAGGGTCCATCAGAAGAGAAGTCTCGTCTGAAGCCCCTAATCGCGCGCGGTGTTTTGCTCGATCGTCCTGCATTAGCCGAGTCCTGAGTATTCATTTCGAAAGAGAGAACGGATGGACTTTACCTCAACTCGAGGGAAGCTCCATGAGTCGGGCAGCGCGGGCCAGCAAAGAGAACTTGTCGGTCTCCCCGTCGGCAGACGCCCGGCCGACCACGCCCTCGTGGACGAGTTGCACAGGAACGATCCGGATCTCATCGCCCAGACCCGATTCGTTCAACCCGAGCAAGCCCAGCTGGTGCGCTTAATCCGGAGCCGGAGCGACGACGCACAAACCTTCCGGCAGATTGTCAATGATCAGGATGACAAAGGTACCGCCAACTTCCTGTTCGTGACTGTGAACGATGGTGGTGTTACTGGCGGCGGCGCCGACTGGTCGCTGCTGCTGGTTGATCGCCGCGTGCCCGCCGCCCCTGTTGCCTATCACTATGACTCCGCTGGGTCTCACAACAACACCGTCGCAGAGCAGCTCGCAGCACCTCTCGGCTCCCGTCTGCAAGCGGCCGGCATGGCCCGGCAGCAGAACGGCCTAATTGCGGAGTACTTTGTGGTAGACGCGAAGCGAGCGCTGATTAGACGATTGTCCCGAGGGGCGAGCGGCCAGACGAAGCCGCTGCACATCGAGCACCTCATCCGCCGAACCTGCCCATACGGTACAAATGGTTACCGATGTTCTGCTCCTGTGCAGCAAATAGCCAAAAGACTCCCGTTGTGTTCCTTCCAGGCCGCCTAGATTGCCTCGTGAGGCCACTCGTTCAGCGATGAAATCGTAGCGCTCAATGCTCAATGAAAACCGACTAATGCAACAAATCCCGCATGGGCGCCTAAATTCGGCATTCCATCGCCTTCTTTCGTGGTTTTGCTGCGCGTATTATCGGTTTGTCCGGCAGAGCGCGATGTTTGATCACTGCGCCTGCTGTGATCATCGATGAAAGCCCGCCATGTAGCGGATTACGAAGAAAGTCACGGCGACGACGGCGGACGTTACAGCGAGTGAAAACGCTACTCGCGCCAAGAACTGGCCAGTGCTAAGTCCGTCCCATGAACTCATTTTCGTGCTTGCCTTACGACTCGGATTTGCGCCTGCAGGATGATCGTACCAGACGCACTTTGCGAGTAATCAGCGGAATTCGGTTTGTGCGCGCCGCGAATCGTCGCGCCCCTTGAGGCAGTCACTCTGGAACCCTAAGCTCCATTAGGGTACAAAATTCCACTGCTGAGCAACTGCCCCGTTGAATTGGTAGAGCCAAGTAGGATTGCCATCTTTCGTGACGCGATTTTGTTGTCGATGCACAGCTTATTGTCGGCGATACTCAGAATAAAACCTGGACTCTTGAGTAATTCCCATCGCTGCTTGGGATCGGCAGGGTGTAGATTGCAAGCGTCAGCGCTACTTCCGGAGCGATGCGATCGCCCTTCTGTGCGATTGCGAGCTTACCTGCGCTTGAGTTCAATGTTGACACGCGAATGTCGGGTTGCAAACATTTTGCGTCCTAATGGACTATGGGACAGAACAAAATAGGACAAACTCGACAAGTACACACAGCCAGGCGAGGTAAAGCAGCCTTTTGAAAAAAGGCACGTTGCTTGCTTGGGTGCAGTGAGCGTCACCGGTCTTGCAGGGGCTGTGATGCTGGGGCGGGCCTGACATGTTTCAGTGCCATTTCGGGTCCGCCCCGCTATTGCTCGCGAGGCAACATGGAGCAGCGTATTCGAGCGGCTTCAGCGGCTATCGCGTTCGCTCATGCGTTCGGTCGTGAAGTCCTCAGCGTGTACGAACATGAAGGCCGCAGGTACAACAGAATCAGAGTCCGCGTAACCGGGAGCATAACAAACGGTTACGACTTCGAAAGTGAATGTCCCATGGCCGGTGCGCTACCGAGTATATATCACTTCGGTGCGGAGCCGCATTGGCTACCGGCGCCCAAGTGCCCACGACTCTACAGCGGCCTTGATTATTGCACCTCAACCCACTTCTCCGTGAGAGTGACGGACAATGGTGCCCAGATAGTCGATTGGCGGAGGAATTCCTTTACACCGTCTGGTGGGTGGTCCGCGCAATAGAAGGAAGCCGACGATGGAAATTGCGCTAGCAATTGGCGCTGTGTTCGTTTTCACCGCAATCACGGTCGCTTGCCTGTGGGCGCTTGGAGCCCGGGGTGGCTGAGTATCATTGATGAATGAGGCCGATGGAGAAAAGCGTTTGCTACCATGCCGCCCCTTCTCGTTGAACTTCTGTGCGGTCCCACTTGGATTGGCCTGACGGACCCCCTAGCGGTCGTGCTGTTGTGGATGTTGATTGTGTGCGAATGCCGCCCGAACAAACGGGTGCGGACTGCTCGAAAGCTATACGGGTGCGGTGGTCTAACTCGCGGCCCGCTCTCAGGGCCGCGCGTTTTGAGCGGATCACTCCGCAAGCTTAAGGTTCAGGTAGTTCGGAGAGTAGAGCGGGTCAGCGGTTTCGTTGGCCTGGACAGCACCGAAACGTCCATCTTGAAGGCCATGATCTGATTGGCGCTTCCTTTGTAGATCTTCAGTTGCGGCCGCCTGAGCTCCTCAAGTTCCAGCTCCAATTGATCGAGCAGTCGCGCCGACCGCTCCGAGCGCGTCCCATAAAATGTCCGCCGCAGCTTCTCAATCTCGAGCTTGAGGTGGGAGATCAGCGCTTGCTGCTCGATTGCTTTGCTTGGGCATTGGCCGCTTCAGCAAGTTTGGCCCCCCGCCGCAAGCCTGGCCGCACGCTCGGCCAGGATCATTGCATGCGCGGCAGCGAGATCGGGCGGCAGTCCGTCGCCGGCGGAGTCCATGACCAAATGGAATCATGTTCGCCGCCAGATTCAAACGACAAACTCTCAGCCCACGCTGGTTGGACACAAGGACTCCTGGGGATTGCGCCAATCGATGCCGGACAAAAGATAGCTCATCTGTGCCTGCGAGATCGACACCACGCCGTCCGCCAGCGACGGCCATATAAGACGACCTCTCTCCAACTTCTTTGTAAACAGGCATGCTCCCTGGCCATTATGCCAGATCACCTTCAATAGATCGCCCCGGCGCCCGCGGAAGCAGAACAAACGACCGCTCAGGGGATCACGGCGCAGCACCTCTTGGACCTGCAACGAAATTGAGACGAAGCCTTTGCGCATGTCGGTGTGGCCCGTCGCCAGCCACACCCGAACTCCCGTAGGGATTGGAATCATCCCGGATCCGGAGCCTCGATAGTCCGACGAAGCGCCTCAACGTCGAGCCCCGCATCGACAATGACGCGCCGCTCGCCAGCCAGCTCTATCTCAATCCGATGCTCCGTCCAATGTGCTGTCGCGCTCTCCGATGAGGCCGCCACCGGGGCGATGCCCCACCCTCGGCCACAACTGCCCTGACAAAGCCAGCCTCGGATTTGGTCCGGTCTGCCGCGGCGGCCCTTCGCCAAGTCACCAGCAGAGAACGCGACAAGCCATATCGCCGCGCTGTCGCCGCAACCAGGCGTGGCTCGGACATGCTTTCCAAAGCAATCCGAGCCTTATCCTCTCAGACCAGCGCCGCCGCCGGCCTGTTTCCACCACCTCAAGTCGATTCAGCGCACTGATCTTCCCAGCTATCAGGCCAGTCCGCTGCAAGGCGTCTCTTCTCGGAGGCTTACCGCCGATCGGCACGCACTTCACGAGCGACTTAAGGGTAGCCGCGATTAGGGCTGACAGAGCCAGAGCGAGACGGAGCAGACATTCACGTCACATCCTCAGGTACGGGTTTCAAGGCGCGATCGAAAGCAGGGGCAAGTTCGGATCAATTGAACGGTCCAAGATATGGTCGATGGTCTCAATCAAGCAATTCTCAGTAGGCGGTGCTGCAGATCGCGGGCCGCGGGCCTGTCGCGCGCGATCACAAGGCACTCCACCGTGCCAGCCTCTTCGTCGGCAGCAAGCGGGATCACGCCCTCCTTGCGTGTGCGGTCGAATAGAAATCCTTCCTTGCCGAAACGATCATGCGCTGTTTGGAGGGATCGTGATCGAACATTTCTCACGGATAAAATAACCTTGCAACCGGAATAGTCGAAGCCCAGCAGCCGGACCGCAATACTGTGTAACACCGAGCCGCCACCCCAGCGGCCGTTCGCTTCATTAAACAGCAACCGACCGTGATTCGCGAAAATGGCGTCAATGTTGATCATTCCGCGATATCCCAGGTCTCGCGCAAGTGCCACAAATCGGTAGGCGTGTGCCTGGGCGGTCAACCATTGCTCGTTCGTCAGGTCACTTGGAAGCTCAAGTCCTGTCCAGATCAGAGCTCTTTCGGATCGATCTGTGCTTTTACGCAGACGTATGTTTCCACTGTTGATGAAAACGATTGAACCATCATCCTCGATTTCATACTCGAGATAGAACAAAGACCGGGCCAGGTGGTACGACTCCACGACCAGCGTCCTACACGACGCTGTTGTCATCTCAGACCAAAGCGCGTCAGGATCAAACGACGGCCATGAAATTCGCCGGGTATCTCTTGCCCCAGGTAGTGGATCGCTTTCTTTGCCGGTCAGGATGACATTTCCGACCCCACCGGCTCCATTGTCCAGCTTTACAATGACTCTGCCGGTCTCGGATCTGAGGGAAGTGACCGCTCTGAATAGTTCGTTTGAGTCCGTCGTGACAGATCCATTGGGCAGCGGAAGTGCGACGCTTGTCGCCAATTGACGGAAGTGGCTCTTGCGGTTCAACAGATCAGGCCCTCGCTGCAGAGCGAAGTCGTCGCCGGTCTGCGGTATGCCCAGCATGGTCGCCAGGCGTGCGACGCCTTCAGTAGAGTAGCAGGGATGCAATCGCCAGTTTGATTTCTGACGAATATGTCGGTTGATCCGCTCAACGACAGTCTTGGACAGCAATGTGCAGTCATCAAGGACCGGCGATTGGCGGCCGCCTTCAGGTACAAGGAGAAAAAGACTCGATGCGTCGAAATCGAGCGTCGCGCCAATGAAGGATAGCAGATCCGCCGGGATGACTACCGGGGAGACTATTAGGTCGCCGTGCTGGGCAAACCACGCTGAACGGTATGCCGAGTTGGCGGCCAGCGAAAGTTGAGCTGGTGTCAGATCGGCGCCCGACATTTGAGCCGTACCGGCATTCATGATCAAGATCCGCGGCATCCGCGACCTCCGGGCATCTGGACGCGATCAGACAGGGATCGTCAGGCCACAATGTTGAACTTGCTGCGCCGTGGTGAGGCACTGAGCGAAGGTTGATTTTGCGCCGTCTCGATATCACCTGCGATGTAGCGGGAGAGTACGGCGCGCCTCCAATCTGCCGATCTCAATTGATAGCTCCTTTCGGGCTGATCACGTGGCGATCCTTCAGCAAAAAATGCTGGATCTTGCCCAACGCGGTTTTCGGTAGTTCTTGTGTGAAAATGATTTCGCGCGGCACCTTAAAACGGGCGAGCTGTGACTGGACATGTGCCGTCAGCGCTTCCGCCTCGACCCGGGCGCCCGGTCGCTTGATCACATAAGCGACCGGTACTTCTTCCCAGCGCGCATCGGGTCGACCGACCACGGCGCATTCCGCGACATCCGGATGGTCCGCAAGCACACGCTCTACTTCTGCCGGATAGATATTCTCTCCGCCCGAAATGATCAGGTTTTTCTTGCGGTCGTGGACCCAAATATATCCAACTGCGTCGCAGCGGCCAATGTCCCCAGTGCGATACCAACCATTGCTCAGAGCCTCACGCGTTGCCTGTTGATTGCCCCAATATCCGCAGAAAACGTTGGGTCCACGGACTGCGATTTCGCCTGGGTTACCGGGCGGCAACTTGCGGCCCGAATCATCCAGGATCGCCGCTTCGCAGCAGAGACCTGCCAAGCCGCTTGAGCCCTCAGGCACGAGATTTCCGCCGAGCTTCGTATACACAGCGATCGGGCAGGTCTCCGTTGAACCGTAAACCTGCAGGACTGGAACGCCGCGCGCGACAAAGCGCTCGACAAGGTGCTGAGGCACCATCGTCGATCCGGTACAGATTGCTCTGAGCGAGGATAGGTCGGTGCTTTCCCATCGACCATTGCTGGCCAGGGCTTGCATCATGGCTGGCACCAGGGCTGCCAGGCTCGGCCGGTCACGCTCGAACGCATCAAGCATGGTCTCCGCCCCAAAGCGGGTGTGGATACTCACCGTCGCGCCGTGATGCAAAGTCGGCGTCGTCTGGATGTTCAAGCCACCAACGTGGAAGAACGGCAAAACAGCCAGCGTGTGATCGGCCGAGGTGAGGTCATGCATGTGCTGACTCATGATGCCGTTCCACAGCAACGCTTCCTGACGCAGCACGGCGCCTTTCGGTCGCCCTGTGGTGCCCGAAGTATAGACGATCAGAAGCGGGCAAGACGGGTCCGCGCGAGGATTGCGTCCGTCGCCACAGTCTCCCTCCAGGAGATCGTCCAACTTGCAGCCGCCGAGAGGCGTAAAGTCCAACCCGACAAGAGAGGCATGGCGCACTTGCTTCGTCAGGACAGGCAAAGCTGCGCCGAAGCACTGCTCAAGAACGAGCACTTTTGCCCCGGAGTCCGACAAAATGAAAGCGTGCTCGGCGGCCGCAAGACGCCAATTCAATGGTACGAGGATTGCGCCGAGCCTCGCGCACGCATAGAGCAGCGCCAGATAATCAGGCCTGTTGAGGCTGAGGATCGCGATCCGGTCTCCCCTTTGGACGCCGAGCTGGCTCTTGAAGGCGCGAGCGATCCGCTCGATCCGTCGATTGAGGCTGGCGTAGCTGAGACTCTGCCCTTCGAAATGGATCGCGGTTTTGCCGGGAGTATACGCAGCGTTTCGCTCGATCAGTGTGCAGAGATCCAACTTGTTATCCATGCGCCTTAGGCTCGCAAATTACGTTTGTCCCGATGCGCTTCAGCCGCAACCCGGAATTGCTTGGCGAGGCTCCGATCACATGCTTCGGTTTGCCTTTGTACAGGCTATGATCACACGGCCTAGGCCTTCTTGATGGATGTCATGGGTTGCGAACAATGGATATTGCTTGAGGGATCTCGGGCGATTGATCACTCACTCTCTGCTCGGCGGCGGTCGTGTGCATCTGTCGGTAGTGATAGGCACACCACGAAGATAGTTTCTTGCCGCGTCTTTGATATACAGGCTCGCCGCACATATAGGCCGCTCTGGCATCTCCATCTTTGAAGCCGATGATGCAACGGCATTGGCCTTCAATATGGTCGATTAACAGGACCTTCTTGACGTCGTCGGGCGCTTTCAACTTGCTGCTCCAGAATGCAAATATCTGCGATGCCGGGTGGTTGCGCGGAGCGGCACTTGCAGCTCAGGCTCTTTGAAAACCTGCGCAGGCCCGCCGTCTGCCTTGCCAGCCATGGGAAAGCAGTTTGAACAGAGCGGAAAGCCGGTTCGGCCAACTGATTTTGGCGCGGTGTCGCGCCAGAGGAGGGGTTTGGTTCAGATTCAGGAAGCAGCGACCCTCCGCAGGGGCTTCGGATGGAGGTCTACGTCCATCAATCCTGACCTCAACGCCTGTCTCGTGGCCCGGCCCAGCACAGTCACATAGTCTCGGTTCCGGAATGCCGAACCATTCAAAGCTACGTGCGAGCAGTAGCTCCGCAACCGGCACTCGCTGCATAGCCCTTCCGACCGACCCAGCATCGGGGATGAGGATCACGACCGACCATGGGGGCTTGGATCTGACCAGCTGAGACATTCTCAATCCTTCACAATCCCGGCGACAGACCGAGATAGGTGCTAACCTCAAGACCGTACAACTTAACGTTACGTGAGATTCAAGCCCTTTTTGGGAGCCTGTGACAACATGGCCAAGCTCTCAGGCTGCCGGAAAAGGGCCGCCGGCCGGTGTGCTGTCGCAAGCATTCAGCGCTGCGATGTGAGCCAAGAAAGTTCGCCTCCCGTCGAGATCAGGGTCGCCTGCCGATGAGCCCATTGCCGGAAACGCTTGCCCTTCGACCAGGCGCTCGCTGCCCTTGCAGCCGATTGCGCGCGTGAAGTCCGCTGCGCCGTCATTGAATAGCTCAGTCACGTCTATCTGGCGCCGACCGTGCGATGCCAAATGCGGCCGACCGATAGTTTTCGATGAGGTCGGCCTGATAGGGGCACCAGCCTATAGCCCTTGCGGCGTTGGAGAAACGATCCCGCGAATGTGCCGGCGGGCGTCATCCAACGTACCTCGTGGTCACTGACTTCGCGATTATCGCAGTGTCTGATAGAGGCGGTACAGCAGCCGCGCGCGAGGTTCAATCGACGAGATGTAGAGTTGCTCATAATGCGTATGCGCGCCCTTGCCATCGACGCCAAGGCCGTCAAGGGTCGCGGTATGCGGCGCGGTGAAATTGCTATCGGAGCCGCCGCCGCTGAACGCGTCGAGCAGCTCGAATCCAAGCTCGGCAGCAAGCTGTTTGGCGTGTGCGTAAAGCGCGGCGCCGGCGCTGGTCTTCTCATATGGCGGACGGTTCAATTCGCCTGATAACTTCACCTTGACGCCCTCGGTGCGCGAGCTGATGCCCAGAATCTTCGGCACCAGCTCGTCGGCATGGGCCATGGTCGGGACGCGCATGTCGACTTGCGCGTAGGCCAGTTCCGCGATCACGTTTGGCCTGGTGCCGCCGCGGACGACGCCGACATTGACGGTGATACCGCGCGTGAGATCGTTCATCGCCTCCAGCGTCTGGATCACATGGCCGAGTTCCCGAATCGCGCTGCGGCCGTCCTCGGGGCGCGTGCCGGCATGCGCGGCCGCACCCTTTATGAATACCTCGAAGCGCGCAACGCCCTTGCGCCCGGTGATGACCTTGCCGCCGTCGCGCGCCGGCTCGGTCACGAGCACGTATTTGGCCTTGCGGCCCTCGGCCTCGATCAGCGCGCGCGAGGTTGGGCTGCCAATCTCTTCGTCCGAGACGTAGAGCTGGGTGATGCCGAGCGGCGGGCGTGCGTCATCGGCGCAGATCTGCCGGAATGCGTGATAGGCGAGGTAGGCGCCGCCCTTCATGTCGTAGATGCCGGGGCCGAACGCACTGTCGCCGTCGATCTTGAAGGGTAGCCGTTCGATGGATCCCATCGGATGGACGGTGTCGAGATGGCTCAAGATTAGAAGGCCCGGTACGCCCTGCCCCCAAGAAGAGCGGATAACCAAATGATCGCCGCAGCCGTCATGCCCCGCAACGCGCTCGACGCTGGCGGGCAGGTCGCGATAGCCTGCTGCGACGACATCAGCCAGTTTGTTGATCTGATCCGGCCGCTCCGTCGGAGATTCGATCATGACCCAGCGGCGAATGCCCTCGAGAATCGGGGCGATTTCGAACGCGTTGCTGGACATAGTTGTCTGACGCCTTTGAATTCGATTGTTATCGTTCTGCAAGATCATGACATCAACCATGTACTCACATCAGAATCGAGGCCGAACATCTAAAGGGTCGCCAGCCGTTGTGACCCAGGCGTGCCTCTGGATCCGATCTTGCTGCGGCAACGATGTACGCGCCTGTCGATCTTAACTTGAGCTACCAAAGCTGGTAGTTTTCGACGGGATTATGCGGACCTAAGAAGAAGGCCCTTCTGGAGTTGGTCGTTCTGGTGAGCTGTAATTATTCTGATCAGGACCTTCCTGCGAGATCCGCGCAAATCGCATTGTCCTGACCAGGTGACCCCCACGCCTCTCAACGCGGAAGGTCGCCGGCCAGCGGCAGCATCGTACGAGCGGCGAAGCGCCGAAATCGCCGGAGCTGAGGGGACGGACCTCTCAATACGAGCTCTAATCAGTGAAACAGTTGCAGCCCGGTCGATTGTTCGACGACTGTCGCTGGAAGCGGCCAGGGATCGATGCCACCGCGCTCAGTCAAGCAGTAGGGTTCCGCGCCCCGGAAGTTGATCAATGGATTGCCACGGCCTTGTCGGGTCGCGATAAATTCATCCGATAAAGATGGTATGTGTGCCAAGCACCTTGTGGTCATACAAAACGCATTCGAGCGCGCAAAATGCGTTCGGCAATAGCGGTGGGCGCTGTATCGAAGCGGTGAACACCCTTGGGCCCCTCCCGACCGCCAACGGCACGGCGGCTCCATGCAGATGGACGTCAAAGAACTCACCGCCAGTCCACGTCGTCCGGCTGCCGTTCCGCTCGTCACGATGGCGACACCCGCTGGCCAGATTGCGCATGGTCTGACGGAACTCTGTCGGTCGGATAGACGGCATTTCAAACTGGTGGCTCATGATCTGCCTCTGGACTTGTACCCGATTCCGACTTTTATCCGTATTGGGCGGCCCCTAATAAGGTATCCGGTGTCGGAATTACGTGACGAGCAAGCTCAGGTCGAGCTCGGCTATGACTTCGATGTCCTCTGGATTAGCTGAAGTCATGACCAGACGGACGTGCAGTATCTCACCTTGTTATCGGGATCGGCGATTGCAGCGGCAGAACTGAGAATTGCCGCCGCCAGGAGTTTCAATAGGACCCTTCTCAAGCAGAACCGCGCTGAGCGGCCGCCGACGCGCCAGTGCACGCAGAGTTGTGGTCGCGATCCGACCAGCTGGGCTGGAACCTCGCTGGGCCGCCGGGCGGAGGGGATGATGCCGATTTCGGTACCGGCGCGCGCCTACCAGAGTTTCTCCGCATGTAGACGGCATCGGCGTACCTAAAGCGCCTTTAGGAGAATACGTTTTTTTGCCTCGAGAAGATGCTTATCCAGCGTCGCGTGCAGCGCTCCCCGCAACTCCGGCGGGATCGAGCCATCTGTATCGATCAATTCTCGGAACTTCCGAATGATGTGTTCTAACACTGCAATAGATCCTTGTGCTTCAACCTTCAGCCAGGACATCATCGATTCTCTCCTTTGGCGCGCAGCGCGCTTCCTCGTGGGTCCTCACCTCGGCAACTCTGGTTGCAACAAACTCTCGTCGAAAAAAAGTTGGCGCTCGGGCCGCGTGCTCAGCGCGACTTGCTTTGATGAGGGCGAGCGCAGGCGGCGCACGCTCCTTGAAATCCCGCAGAAGTGACGCGCATTCACGCCTGCAATACTTTCGCGCTCGTGAGCAACAGTCTTGGTCGGAATACTGGAACATCGGCCAGCTCGGCTGTCACGCGTTCGAAACCGCGATCAGGCGCTTCAGTCGAGCGGCTGCGGCGCCGCCATCAAGTGATTCTTGTCCAAGTGCTACGCCTTCCCGCAGGGTCGAGGCCCGCCCGGCCACGACCAATGCCGCTGCCGCGTTCAAAAGCGCAGCGTCGCGAAATCGACCTGGTACGCCATCAAGCACATTTTGCAGCGCAACGGCATTAGCCTCTGCATCGCCGCTCTCCAGCGCGTCGCGGCAGCGGGGGAGCCCGGCTTCTTCCGGCGTCACTTCGAAGGTGCGGACTATACCCGCCTCAAGAGCAGCAACAAAGGTTGGACCGGTAAGGGTTATTTCGTCGAGCCCGTCCGAGCCATGAACAACCCATACCGACTCGGCACCGAGGTTCTTCAAGACGTACGCCAGAGGCTGGACCCATTCGGGAGATAATACCCCAACGATCTGCCGCTTGACCCTGGCCGGATTGGACAGAGGCTCGATTAGATTGAAGATCGTGTGGATTCCAAGTGCTGTCCGGATCTGGCCGACGCGCTGCATCGCCGGATAATGGGCCGAGGCAAACATGAAGCCGATGTTGGCTTCCTGTACACAACGTGCAATAGCTTCAGGCTTGAGATCGACCTTCACGCCGAGGCGCGCCAACACGTCTGCGGTGCTTGAACCCGAAGATGCAGCGCGGTTGGCATGCTTGGCGACAGGAATGCCGACCCCGGCGACGATGAAGGAAGCACACGTCGACACGTTGACCGAATATATAGGGGTGTCGTTCGTGCCAGCGATACCGACGGGGTCGCATGCCGCCTCCACGCGCAGCATTCTATTCCGCATCGCGGAGGCGGCCCCGGTGACTTCTTCGACCGTCTCGCCCCGGACCCGCATCCCCATCAACAAGCCACCGATTTGCGAGGGAGTCGCGTAACCCGACATCACGCTGTCGAAGGCTGACGCAGTTTCCTCGCGCGTCAGAGTGGCGCCGCTGGCAACTTTGCCAATGATCGATCTAAGCTCTTCCATCGAACTTTACACGTTCCTTGTTCAAACCTCGATCTCTTCCGCGACGTTTGAGGCGGCAGTCGGTTGAGTGTGGGCGCCCTCGGCGAGGCTACAACCTGACGCTACGTGAGGGTCAAGCTCTCCATTTCGTGCCGTCGAGAGGAGGTCGTCGGCCAGTAGAACACTGTAGTTTCTTGATGCCAGGACCGATGGCACTCTCTCGCGCCCGCTTGCCACGCCCGCAGCGGCCTCTTTACCGCGGTGTTCCGACCGGATCACCGCCAAAGCCTTTTAGCGTCGGGCGCCGCCGTCGTGGAGCATTGAAGCGGCTTCCTCTACCTGCTTCGCGAGTATTGGTGCTGGGGAGATGGAGCCCGATCTCAGCTGGGCTCTACAAAATAACGCCACCTGATTGTAAATGAAGGTGCGCAGGACGGCCTTCATAGAGCGATCGACGCGTCCCGTTGATCCGCGCGCATGAAGCGGTGAGCCAGCCGTGTTCGGTCCTGCCTTACAGTCGGAATACGCCGTATTGCGGCGCATCGATCGGCGCATTGAGCGAAGCGCTCAATGCGATTGCGAGGGCAGTTCTGGTATCGACAGGATCAAGAATGCCGTCGTCCCAGATTTCCGAGGTCGCATAATAGGCACTTGACCGCTCGCGATATTCTTCAAGAATTGGTGCTCGAATGGCTGCCAATTCCTGCTCCGAGAGGCGCCCTCCGGCGCGAGCCAATTGTCTCGCCTTGACGTGTGTGAGAACTCCGGCGGCCTGCTCGGCGCCCATCGCAGATATCTGAGAATTCGGCCAGCTGAACACGAATCGAGGATCAAACGCGCGTCCCGACATAGCGTAAGTTCCTGCGCCGTGCGAGCTATTGCAAACGATCGTAAACTTCGGCACGGACGCTCCGGCCACCGCCATGATCAGCTTGGCGCCGTCCTTGGTGATCCCACGCCGTTCATATTCGCGGCCAACCATAAAGCCAGTTACGTTCTGCAGGAAGAGCAGGGGCGTCCGGTTCTTGTCGCACAGTTGAATGAAATGAGCCCCCTTTAGCGCGCTGTCGCCGAACAGCACGCCATTATTGGCAATGATCCCGATTTGATATCCATAAAGCCGCGCAAAGCCGCACACGAGTGATGTCGCATACCGCGGCTGGTATTCTTGAAATCGGCTGCCATCGACCAGACGAGCGATGATCTCTCGCATGTCGAACTGCGCTCGCGCGTCCTTTGGAATGATACCGTAGAGTTCGGACGCACTATAGGCGGGCGGCTCGGGGGCCGCTCGATCGATCGAGGTCTTCGCCGGTTGGTGGAAGCTAGCAACGACGTCGCGGGCAATCGCAATCGCATGGATTTCGGAGCTTGCAAAGTAATCACAGGTGCCCGACACGCTGGTATGCATGAGAGCGCCGCCAAGTTCGTCGGCGGACACTTGTTCGCCGGTGGCAGCCTTCACGACCGGAGGGCCGCCGAGAAAAATCGCTCCAGTGCCTTCGACGATAATGTTGTATTCACTAAGCGCAGGGACGTAGGCCCCTGCCGCGGTGCAGTGGCCCATGACGATGGCGACCTGCGGCACCCCCATCTTCGAGAGAACGGATTGATTGCGGAGAATTCGACCGGCATGGTAGCGATCAGCAAAGAATTCCGCCTGCAAAGGCAGAAATCCGCCGGCACAGTCGCACAGGTGAACCACCGGCAGACGGTTTTCGATGGCTATATCCAGTGTCCGCACGATCTTCTTGACCGAGAGTGGATACCATGCGCCGCTCTTCACGCTGGCATCGTCGGCATGAACAATAACCTCTCGCCCCGCCACAATGCCGATGCCGACAACCTGGGCGGCGCCGGGCACCTCGCCGTCGTATGCCTTGTTAGCGGCCAGCGTCGAAAGCTCTAGGAACGGAGTTTCCGGATCGAGCAAGGCCGCGAGCCGCTCACGAACAAAAAGTTTATTCTGCCGACGCAGCCGCTCGAAGTCCCGCTCAGGCCTGTGGAAGCGGGCAACGCGTTGGCGCTCTTTCAATTCGGCGGCAAGTTGTCTGTTGTGCAGGTCGTTGCGACGAAATTCCTGCGAGTTCACGTTCGCCACGGAACCGATCCGCTGCATTTCAGCGCCCTTCTTTAGAGAGCGTGACCAGCACAGCGTCGTGCTCGAAGCTCTCACCTTCCTTGACGTGAATTCGATGGACGATGCCATCCTGTGGTGAGCGTATGATCGTTTCCAGCTTCATGCTTTCAATCGTCATCAGTGCCATTCCCGCCGAGACCGATTGACCGGACGAAACTGTGATCGCAACAACAAAGCCGGGCATCGGCGCCCGGGCCTCCAAAGCGTGAGTCTCGTTATTGCCGGATGCGCACGCTCGCAACGGGTCGTTGTAGCGCAAAATGCGCGTCCTGCCGCGGATGTGGAGGTGAATTAGCTCCCCCTCGATGGCGAACCTGACCGGTTCGCTCTGGCCCGCAATGGTCAAGATGCCGCTACTGTCATTGCAATGGCTGAACGCGACAGGGGTAATCACCTGGTCTCGAAGATGGAGCCTGTAGTCTTGCTGGTTGGGTGAAAGCCACAATTCATGATATACGCCGTCGACCTCGAATGAGTGATACACGTCAATTTCTCCAACTACCGAGCGCTGCGTGAAACTCGGGCACGGCATCGGCCGACTCGCGGACCGGTCTTGTCAGGAGAGCCGCAGATGCCAGGAACGCAGACATTTCGGCAGCAAAGTTGTCGGCGGCGAGATGTGGATTTTCTTCTAGGTATCCCGTATGGAACTGACCGCCAAGAAATGCCTCGTCGCAAAGAATCCGTGCGAGCAAGCTCGCGTTGGTCTCGCACCCAAGTAGAACCAGTTCGCGAACGGCGCGGTAGGCTTTCAGAGCAGCCTCTATGCGGCTCGGTGAATGCACAATGATCTTGGCGAGCATGGGATCGAATGCCGCCGTGATGTGCTGGCCTTGCATGATGCCGCTGTCGATTCGTGCGCCATCCGGATACTCGAGAAGAAGTACTTTGCCGGTGGTCGGGACGTATCCGCGTTCGGGAGCCTCGGCGCAAAGCCTGAGCTCGATTGCATGCCCATTTGAAAGAATGTCGGACTGCGAAAGTGCAAGTTTTCGGCCCGCTGCCGCATAGACTTGTTCGGCGATCAGATCGACGCCGGTGATCATCTCGGTCACCGGATGTTCGACCTGAAGGCGTGTATTCATTTCTAGAAAGTAAAACTCTCCGCCGCTGAAAATGAACTCGACCGTTCCTGCATTCTGATAGTTCGCTGCACGGGCGATGCCGACGGCGGTTTCGCAAATCCGGGTCCGCAATTCTGGTGATAGCGCTGGCGAGGGCGTTTCCTCGATGATCTTCTGGAAACGGCGCTGCACCGAGCATTCGCGCTCGAAGAGATGGACCAAGTTACCGAAGGCGTCACCGAGCACCTGTACTTCAATGTGTCGCGGTCTTTCGATATATCGTTCAACATAAAGTCGGCCATCTCCAAAGTAGCGACGCGCTTCACTGCTCGCCTGCTCAATGGCTGCCTCCAACGTAGCGAGGTCGCGTACAATCCGCATTCCCTTGCCGCCACCGCCAGATGATGGCTTCACGAGCAAAGGAACTCCAATAGCCCGCGCTCTCGAAACGAATGTGGCCGGATCATCTTCCTCGATGGCGCAGGGTGCGACTGGAAAGCCGTTGCTTTGAACGAACTCACGGGCGCGGATCTTATCGCCCATTAGCTCGATCGTTTCTGGAGCGGGTCCGATGAATACAATACCGGCCTTTGTCACTCTACTGGCGAATTCCGCATTCTCGGAAAGCATTCCATAACCGGGATGTATCGCGCCGGCGTTCGCCTTGCGGGCGGCAGCGATGATCTGCTCGATATCCAGATAGCTTGCGATCGGCGTGCGGCCGCTGATCGGAATAGCCAGGTCGGCCATTGAGACGGCCGGGGTTCCCGCGTCAACCTCATGGTAGGCAATTGCAGACCGAAGCCCAAGCTTGTTCAAGGTTTTGATGATACGTGCGGCTATCTCACCCCTATTGGCGATCAGAACGGTATCGAAGGGTAATTTATGCATTCGCCTATCCGGACAAGCGCGATTGAACCAGAGCGTCGGTCAATTGTAGGGGGCCATGCTCGTCATCTGACCTCGGGTGACCGTCCTGCAGGTCAGGCTTGGACCACTTCTGTGGATGAGGCAAACGAACAGGCAGCACATCTTCACTTCGAGTCGCTGCTTTTTTTGCCAGTGTCGCGCACGGAGATCACGTAGCGACATTGCTGACTGAGGCTCGCCTGCTTGGATCTGAGGCAGGCAGTGATAGCGGTGCGATCTGGTATGTGGCTGCTACAAAGGCGGAACACGTCCTCCATGCAAGCCTCTTTCTCCTCTGCGGTCGGCGCTTGATCGCGCGCGTTGACCAGCCTGGGTATTAGAGCTGTCATTGCGACGGCAAGAGCGACGGCGCAGTAGTAGAGTGTGAGGCGCGAAGGCAGCTGAGTTCGTTGATTTTGAGTCATGATATCCCTTTAGGTCGGTCGGGCTGCGGTATTGTTCTTCCTGCGCGAAGCGCCAACATGACCTGTCAACCGCGAAACAAGCCGGAACTGCTTAAGTGCGGTGCCGGCAAGCTCGTCCTTTCACTTTTGCGGTCTGACTGTACGGTGCTGGTCATCTGTCCGGCACGACGAAACGGCACCTGCCCTAGTGGTGGAGCTCCGCGAAGAGGGGAAGCACTGGCGGGTGAGCTGGCCAAACAAGTGATCATTTCGGAGCTTCCGGTGATTGTGCGGTTGTGCATGCTTGGATGTCGCGAGGCATTGCTTGGGCGTGACATGTGCTCAGGTACTCTGGCTGAGCCTATCCGCCAGGCGACTATTGACGCGGTAGCCGGCGACGGGAAGGGCCCGGGCCAACTATCGCGAGGCAGAGAGATCGGGCAAAAGCCAGGTGCGCTCAAGCCACGGTTGATGATGCATTCGATCGTTCAGAGCGAACCATGATGGCGCGGGCCGAGACTGTGTTTGGTGTAGTCGCGCCCGTGTTCGTTGGGTGGGGTATCTGAGGCGGAGCCTCCGTCTTGCGTCCGTTCCGGTGAGGCTACGGTGATGGAAGCGCCTGCCGTGCAGATCTCGAAACGCGCGACTTCGTCCAGCCGCGACAGGAACAGCTCCGACGAAGCGCGGACAACGATGCGCCTGGAAGATCTTATCGTCCTGATCGAGTCGCGCCAGGTGAGTTTAGATGTTTGAAACATTCGCAATTCTCATGATTGTCCGGACCGCTGGATTGTCGGAGGTGGTTCCCACTTGTCCAGGATCGTACAATCTAACGCTAGGTCCGATTCAAGCCCCTTGTGCATCCCATCGTCTGAGCATGTCGGGGCTGTGGATTCTTCGTACGAGCCTCGGCTGCAAGGCGCACTTTGGTGTTTCAGAATAGCAGCTGTGCATGGCGACTGCCCGCTTCGGCAACCGAGGCCACGAGCGTCGCTGTTACGTGATTATACGGAGCGCCGGTGTCGCATTTCTTTGATCTGCCAATTGCATGCTCTCGGCATGAATCCGAAAAGTAAACTCTACCAGCCCGACCACTGGCGAGGCCGTGCGGAAGCAACGCGAAAGAAAGCGGAAGCGCTCGCTGACGGAAAAGCCAAAGACAGGCTGCTTAAAATTGCCGTGGAATACGACAAGCTGGCTCGGCGTGCCCACGTGTGGCGGATGCACAAAAACGAGGACGATACGTGGCCTGAGGAAGAGCTGTAAAGCGTCGCTGCGGATCATCAAAAAGGCCCCCAGCCCGTTGATCGCTACCCGACCTAATGGTCCGCGCAAAATGTCGCTCAGCTGCAAGTCAGTGCCTGGAAGGGACGTTGAGGGGCACCGTGGGCCAAGGCATCCTGACGGTCCTGTGGCGCGCTCCTGATCGCGACACGTAGGTGAAGGCGGAGCAGGCCGCCTGCCCAACGCTCCTTCAAGTCTACTTGTTTAGTCAGCTTCTCGAAAGCTAATTCTCATATGACGAAAAATGCGGGATCCAGACCTCAATTTGAGTCAATGCGTCCCAGTTAAAGCGGAAGCCCGGATGACATCCGCGCGGGGACATGTTGAGCTGTTACAGGTCAGTGTTTGGCACTTCGTCGCGGCTGCAATGGCATATCAGTTTGGCAAATTCGAGAGTTCTGCGGCATCGCTCAATATTTACTTTGCGCTGGTCGGAGGGACGGATTTCCAGGTAGTCGCGCGAAGTGTGTCACTGGAACCAAGTCTGTGAAGAGGTCTCCACGTCCGATTGATGGTGCGCATACGGTGCGGCCGCGGCATGCGAGAGGTGTCGGTAAGCTCCTCGCGCCTTTGGCATCCGCGAGATTATTTCAGAAGAGCGCTGCGATGATCCAGTAGATACCGGCCCAAAGCAGCGCATTTATGAGGAGTGCAGCCAGCAGCCAAAGGTTCCACCTCCTTTGCACCTGCCGGGAGCGACAATCGGCGCCGTAATGCTTGATCGGTTGTTGCTTTGGTGCGCGCCAATGCGTCATTTCATCAGACGTCGCGCTGGTCCACGGAAAAATGCCGGGTTTTGCATGCCTCGTACTACTCATAAGTTCGCGGTCCTCTTTCATAAGGAGAGTGTCAGAATCGTTTGTCTGAGCGCGGCGAGCATCCGGCCGATGGTATGCTCGTCGTATCGTCGGTGCATTTAAGGTCGGCGTTCCGTTGCCACAGCAATCTACATGCCACGACGGAGAAGTGTCGGCACCGCTTTGATGTAAGCAAAAACGCCTCTGTCGGGCGTTGGCGACACGGAACCGCTGTCCAAGGTCGGATTCGCGACGTCCATGTCTGAAAGACAACACCCGCATTAGCAGCAAAAGCGTGAGCGCTTCGCGAGCGTCATACCGTGAGAAATGCGTAAGAGCTGTATCGTAGTAGTGCGGGAAGACGGCCGGCGGTCGCACTCATAGAGATCGATTAATCATTGTTTCTGACCATCACCTTACGAGGAGACACCGAGATGGCAGGCGATCCGCTGGATGCTATCAGCTCGAAAACAGTTCGTGCTCGGCGTCAGCGGCTCTGGTGCAGGCCCGTTTTGATTTGGTCCCGTACAATTCAATCGAGCTTACGTAGATGGCGCATTGGCACCGTTCAGACTCGACCGAAAGCTGCGAATGGTCAAGTACTACGATCTCACCAAGCAGTAAGATCGCCGCGAAGCATCAACTGGTGCCAGCAGTGGTTTTGCGCATCATAGAATGTGGATGTCAAACGCCACCATAGGGAGCATGCCATGATGACGACCAATTCATTGAAGAGGAGGTGACGGCCAAGAGC
Source organism: Bradyrhizobium sp. NBAIM14 (assembly GCF_020193895.1). NCBI lineage: Bacteria > Pseudomonadati > Pseudomonadota > Alphaproteobacteria > Hyphomicrobiales > Nitrobacteraceae > Bradyrhizobium > Bradyrhizobium sp. NBAIM14. Next base: position 142,015 of record NZ_JADYVQ010000014.1, read on the forward strand.
CGACAAGTTCTTGTGAAGAAGGTCACCATGAAACATGAATGGGCGCTAACGCTTGCTTGAAGCGGGCAAGAGCGATGGCGGACATTGCTGTTGCTGATGCGCGATCTGTTCGGCGACGTGCGACCAATACTGGCTGGCATCGATAAGTAGGATGATTCGCATGAGAGGGGCTTGATGGCACAGCTGCCTTACAAGCGGGAATGTGCAATCGGCGGACTGATTCGCCATCGCGCAGATCGGCTATCGCGCATGCTCAGGCAATCAGTGGCCCTTGAGAGCGACCTTCGCCCACAATGCGAGTGTTAGAAGACTATAACAGGAGAACGAGTGATGATGAACATCTGCGGCTTTCTCAGATGGTGCGCTGAAAAGGGGTATAGGAGCGCTGGGCCGAGGATCGAGCCGGTTGACGAGTTGCAAGACAACGTCATCTGCGTCGAGTTCAAGGCCATCCGAGAGGCAAAGGAGCGGGCGTGCGGGCGCAGATGATAGAGAAGCTGGAGGCCGGCCGCGTGCAACACGGCCGGTTCGCTACCGTTCCGGGATCAGGCCCTTGCGGCGTGTTCCTCGTGCAGGGGCCTTGCGGGTGTGAACTAAAGATAAGTGGATTCGTCCGTCCTGGCTGGGAGCATGTCGCTGTCTCGACGCCGCGGCGCTGTCCGAATTGGGACGAGATGTGCTTTGTCAAAGACCTGTTCTGGGATGAAGAGGAGTGTGTCATGCAATTGCATCCGCCACATTCGCAGTATGTGAATAACAGCCGATATTGCCTGCACCTGTGGAGACCCACTCATCGCGGCATCCCAATGCCGCCGCCGAGCTTTGTGGGCATCGTTGGGCTAGGGCCATCAGAAGCCGCAATGTTGTTCGCCCAGATGAGCGCGACAGCATGATGAGCTGAGTTAAAAGGATATCTGAGCGGAAGATGAGGCCGAGCGGGTGCAGAAGCACCGGTTCGGCGCCGCCGGAACGCGGCGTCGCAAGCGGATATAGTCGCCGATCGCCTGTTGCACTGTGCAGGGGTGCTGAGCCTGAAATCGCTGTTTTCAAAGGAGCTGCTGATGGTGCACTGATCCGGTTCAAGAGATGTCTCGTATGCGCTTGGGACCAATTATTATCGAAGGAACGAATTGGAGTTCGGGTCTTGGTGGCATTCAAACCAGTGTTTGCAGCACCGTGCTGAACGCCGGTTCGGCAGCAACAACGACGTCTCACCGGGCAGACGACTTGTCACGAGTCAATCACTGGACGATCCGACGAAGCGAAAAGCATGTGCCGACCGAATGGCATAACGCGAAATGCTGAGACCGAAGCCAAAGCGAAGGCCGAATTCAGTTTGCGCGAAGGCGCTGTCCAGGCACCGCCTACGCCACGAGCCGGGGACCGGTCACCCTGACGGCATGCGGAATTACTCAAGCTAGGCCTACCGGTCGCTCTGCAAGAGCCGGTAGCTCGTCGGCACTACTCCTCATCTGAAGCGGGGCTGATGAGCAGAGACGGTCGAGTCGCCAAATAGCCAACTCGGGCGGTAGCTTCTCCAAGCCTATTTGGTTGTCAGCTCGTCGTCAGCTTGCCGCAATAGCATTCGCAGGCAGGGCGTAAGCAGCCCGCCCTCGCTCTGAGGAAACGTACGCTGAAGAGGCAGGCGAGCCGCCATGTATAATCGAGTTAGTGGTCAATCCACACGCCCTAATCAAACTAACGAACCGAGTCAGACGGCAGACAGCAGCGAATTTGCGCAAACACTGATGGATCTCGCTCGACGGGAGAGCTCGTCACCTGGGGAATTGCCCGACAAAATGGGGCTCTGCTGCAGCAGGCCACATACCTCCGATGCAAACATTTACAGTCCAAGCACCTCAGATTCCAGCATAACCTCTCTGTCCTCCAGCTCAAGTCCATCCTCTCCAGCGAGGCCTATCCCTCCTCTGTTCGGTTACAGGACTGCTGAATTGTCCGAGGCCAATGTCAACGGCATCTGCGTTGGATTGGCAGCGGAGTGGATCCGCAATCTCCCAAGCAGTCCTTCATCCCGCATGAGGGCGCTGCGCCCGGGTACTGAAACTCACAGCTCAGCCGCAATGCTGCAGCAGCGGTATGAACGCCTCAAGACGGCGGAAAGTTCTCACAATCCTCAGGCAAGAAGCACGATGTTACGCGAAGCTGGCCTAGAGCCGTCCGCCGAACAAAAGCGATATAGGTTTGGTACGTCTTCGCGCATTGACCAGATCGTGAGCGAGGTCACCCACGATCCATCGATCTATTTGGTCAGCTTGCGATTCGCCGAAGGTGACGCCCACATGATCGCAACGTCTACATCGAATGGAATGACGACCCTCTTTGATCCTAACTATGGAGAGTTTACAGTTCGGTCAGATCAGATGGGTGAGTTGTTCAAAAGTCTTGCCGACCGCTACCGCAACCCGCCGAACGGACTTGATATATCGATGGTCGTCACACAGAGGATGACGTGAGTGTTGCGGAGGTTCCAAAACGGACCTTGCCGATCCCACGCGCGGATGCTTTCGCGATTAATGCCGGACAGCCGCGTCGCGTCCGACAGTGCAACACCACGGCACGGAAGACGGATTGTGGCACCCTGAACGTGCGCCCGACGTGGTAGCGGAGCTCACCGGCGCCCTTTGGACGTTGGAGCGGCACGCTCGACGGAAGCTCTCTGGAAGTAGTGCAGCGAGGGGGAGAATATTCAGAGAGAGGCTGGCCGGTCACTCGGGTTCATGAGCTCGTGCCCTCGCGCGTCAAAGACTGAATGGGCTTCGCTTGCACTGAAGCAGGACCGTTGGCCCGTTAGAGCTTGCATGAAAGCTGGTTAAGCTCCTCGCGTGGGGTTCGGCGCTTTTCGTCCTTGCGCTCAGGGCCAAGGGCGAGCATCACGCATCCAACACAGGCGGCACAAGCTGTATTTCGGCGGCTTCGGAATCGTCGCCGGCCACTTCTCTACTGACCTCGCCAGGCAAACAGCTGCTGTGGACGACAATGCATGCCGTCGCACCAGCGCACGACCGAGTCGACGCTCGCCACGAGCTCCGCAACGATCCGCGCCTTGTCCTCGTCGCTGCACTTCCGCTGACGTTCGGCTCTGGAGAAGACCTCAGCCCCGGAACCGACGCAGGTTCGTTCCAAGCCTGACGGTCAAACTTTGCATCGAGCTGGGCTGGAAGGTCATTTGACACTTCCCGAACAATGCCAGGTGACATGCGACCCGGAGCCCTCTCCGCGGAATGCGCGCAAGCTGGCTATTAGCTTGATCTGGAAGACGTCGCCCCGTGGTTTAGATATGATCCCAGTCTCACACCGGAAGCAGCGCGGGCGCGACTCGGCGCTGGTCGGGCTGGATGGATCAGACGCTGTCCCTGCCACGCCCGCACTGGTTGAAGTTAGCAGAAACGTGACTCGGCGCCCAAAAGCCCCACGCATACACGGAGCAAGCGCTGTCCCTACCACGCGCCGCTAACTTCAACGGCATTGTACACGGACTAGCTTTCCGAAAGCTGACGAACCCGACGCGATCCATAAAACGAAAGCGGCCGGTGTGGGTCGATGCTCCTGTCTGGAACCCACGCGTCTGTCCAGCGGACGTCCGACTTAAGGGTATGGTCAAGCATAGACACAAGCCGATCTCTTCAAAGAGGTCGTGAAACTCGCATGTGCCATGTGCCGCAGAAAGTGTCATCAGAAGCCCATCGATGTTTGCAAGGCGCGGCTCTGCGACATCATTCACGAAAGACGATCCATTATCTCTGCGACTTCGACGACAGCTGGGCCCATCCGATCAAGCGCGAAAAGTGATCCGACAACAGGCGAACGAACGGCCTTCCACTCTTACTCGATGCCGCCGGTCGTTGTCCTGATGTCGGCGGTGTGCCGGACTATGTCGGAATACCTCGATGTCATAGGTGACCCCTCTCGTCCCGAGCACGGACATATGCGTCCGTGCGGCCCAGAGAGATTCGATCGCCGCTTCATCGACCGGATAGCGCTCGAGGCCGCTGTCTCCGCATTGTCCGGAAAATGGAAGGCGCATAAGCGCTTCACGCGGGCCAAAATAGCCGTGAAGCGCCAGTCAAAACGGGATCCGATCTACGCTTGCCTTTCACGGACCCCTCTTTCTCGACATACTGGCCGGCTGTCACGTAGATGATACGATGCGATCGTGTCCCATGTCATAGTGCAACGGGCGGCGGGTCACGGCGTCCAGCGGCTGGAGCCGGGAGGTCAGTTGGCGATCGCCGGTAGGCTTGACGGTGGGATCATCGCTCAACGTTGCGATGGCTTCCAGCGTCATGTAACGGGCGCGCTGGACGGCCCATTCGTCGTTTTGCTCGGGCAGGAATTGCACCGATGAGGCGGACGATGGCGTCCTGATTGGGAAGATGCCAACTACCTCGGTCCGCCGACTGATCTCGCCGTTGAGGCCTCGATCGGGCTGATGGAGGCAGTTCCTTCGGTGCTGGGGCGGGAACGTATGTAAGCGAGCACATCGGTCTCAGTCTCGTCAAGGGACCCGCGAGCTTGGGTAGCTTGGGACGGAGTTGGCCGGCGACATCCGCCACTGCGTTCGAGCAGCCTCGGGATCATGCTGAATAAGTTCATCGAGCCGCCCACTCTTGTGGAGCGACAGCGGGTCGAGGAGCGGTGTCAGGTCCTCCTGAACGCGAAAGCCTTTGTTGTGTCGGCGCGCTGCCCGGAGCGAGATTAGGTTACCCTCATAGCAGAGTCTGCCGGATTTAGACGTGGCAGTGCTGAGGGATGCTTCGGCTTTCCGGAGTTGCATAGTCGCGCGCGGGACCACCAGGTGGAAAGAGGTCCGGCATCCGCTAGTTCTCAGACATACTGCACTAGCTTAAGGTAATCGTCAGTGAGAACAGGTGAGCGAATAGAACAAGCCGCGTCTTGAAGGAAGATGGTCAGAGTCCGACTGGCCCGATTGCGGACTTCGACAGATTGCCGTGCCGGCGCGCGAGTACGGAGAGTTGCTAGCTCGGAACTGACCAGGTCAGCCGCTGCTGCGGCGCAATCTGAGATAGAGAAGCAACCAGCAGACATGACAGCTTTTGCCAAGCCCAATGTGGTGAGCCAACCCGCATAGATCAGCACGGCACCGTCTGTCTCATCGAGCCCAGAGAGTTCCTCAATTGCAGCAGCATGGACTGAAGCCGCACCAACTGACCGAAACAGATCGGCTATTTCATCACGGGTGGCTTTAGAGAGGAGGCAGCGGCCGAGGTGTGATAAGAGCGCCTCAGTCGGACCTTCGAAGATGCGGAGGATGCGAGCGTCTCGATAGATTTTAGCTAAAGGCGTTCCCTCATCGTAACCACGGCCACCTAACAGCTGGACGCATTGATCAGCGACAAGACCGCACCATTCCGAGGACAAAACCTTCGTTGCCGACGCAAGGTGGACGTTGGGCGCGCCCTGCGCTGAAACAAGTCGGCAGGATGCTGCCAGCATCGCCTTCACGACTTCCCGCCGCAGCACCATCTGCCCAAATAACTGCTCGATGTAGCTGTTCTCGATCATACGCAGTTTACCGAGTCGACGATGGCTTGCATAAGAGGCTGCGAGCTGGATAGCGCGCTCAAGCGCTCCAAGACCCATAGCAGCCACACCGATGCGGCCGCGGTTCATACTAGATGACGCCGCGCCCCAGCCGTCTTGATCGCGAGAGAGCACGTAAGCACGCGGCACCTCGACATCCTGAAACTCCAGAGTATTCTGAATAATGCCACGTAGACCGAGTGTGCGATGCTCGTGCGTGACCTTTAGCCCTGGAGCCTGCCTGTCAACGAGTACACCAACGAGCCGACCTTTCGCATCGGGACCAGACGCGCGAGCAAAGCAAACGATCCAGCGAGCCCAGTCAGCGAGGCCGATCCAGATCTTGCGGCCAGAGATCCGAACTTTATCTTCGCGCATGAGAGCCGAAGCTTCTATATGCCTCGGGGCAGAGCCAGCTCCAGGCTCGGTCAAAGCGAAAGCGCAGAGATCGCCGCGTGTTGCACGCCGAATGATATGCTTTTGTTCGGGGATGTGCGGTGCCGCTTCGATGCAGGGCAAGGCTAGGAAGTTATGGATGACGAGGGTGGAGGCAGCGGAGACGTCGAAGGATGCAGTGGCGGAGATGAGGTCGATGGCCTCTTGCAAGGGAAGAGCTAATCCGCCGTGCTCTCCTGGTGTGGTGAGCCCGAACAGTCCATGCCTTGCCAAGTTGCTGTGTAGGGTTGGAGGGAATGCTCGGCGGTCATCAGCGTCTGCGAAGTTCAGCTGACTGAGGTCAGCGATCAAACTGGAGTGTAGTGCAGCTGCACGGCCCTCAGCTGTGCGTTCCTGCGCCTCACCGGATTGGGCGGTAACCTGAGTATACATAGCCATAAGGCCCACAATGATCCCGGCCCCGCTTCGGGCCAATTCATCCGTGTGGCTAGCTTGGCTACACATTGGTATAGTGTGGATGCAAGCGCAGTATAAGCACGTTGTCGGGGGCGGGGGTTTATTGCGCCTACCGCTTCCGGGCCGATCTCAGCGCCGATCAGTTCCTCAGCCATGCAGACGCGCAGGAAACGTGGGGATTTGGCGCAAATTCTACAACAAAGAATGCTCCCGGAGGGCAATCGGCAATAGATCGCCGATTTTGCTGCGAACCCACGTGGCGCAACCAGCCCGCCAAAGTGTTCAGAGTCGTAAAACTCGACTTCTGGGTAGTCCATAGTTTCGGTCCCGCTGCATCCTCAAAAGTCATTCCCCGTGATTTGCCTGGCCGTATGCTCAACAGCCTCAATTGCGCAACCTGCTGACACACACTCTCTCTAAAACAGATATCATGGTAGGACCCTGCGGCGGAGTTCAGGGCCCGGTAGGCGAAGCGGAGCCCATCCGCGAGGACAAAAATGAAGCGCACGCTAAATCATGGCACTTCCACGGGACATCTTGTGGCTCTTGACAATGAGCATTCTCGCTGAGGGGTTTCAAACAAGCGCTCTCGCCATGAGATGTAAGTGCGAAACTGCAGGAAAGGGTATTTGGGCGCTTGGGACCACGCGTCAGGACAGGAAAGTAGGCAAGAAGGTCGAAAGCGGGTAGGCGGCGCCGGATAAGCCCCAGACGAAGAGTTCAAACACTCAGCAGAGGTAGGTTCGTGAGACTGAAATAGCGACAGGCCCACTTCCATCGCAGTGCTGGACCCGTTTAACGTGGACCGAGGCCATGTCCCCGCCGAAGGAAAAGTCACAAGCAAATTAAGTCTGGGCCCTACCGCCGTTCATACGGATAGGCGGATGGGTTGGGCCTTTGGCGCGGCTTGCAAGGGCTACGTTGCAAGCTCGCCCGAGCAAAACCCTGGCATTCGTGCCAGGGTTTTTCATGTCATCGATACTTTGAGAGAGTGGATCAGAAGTCCATACCGCCCATGCCGGCGCCTGAAGGCATTGCTGGACCAGCCCCGGCCTTCTTCGGCAGCTCGGCAACCATCGCTTCCGTCGTAATCAGCAGCGCCGCCACCGAGGAGGCGTTCTGGACTGCGATGCGCACGACCTTGGTCGGGTCAATGATGCCTTTGGAGACAAGGTTGCTATACTCGCCTGTCTGCGCATCGAAGCCATAAGAGTACTGCTCGTTGTCGAGGACTTTGCCGACCACGATCGAACCGTCTTCACCGGCGTTGATCGCGATCTGGCGGGCCGGCCAGGACAGCGCCTTGCGGACGATCTCGACGCCGGTCTTCTGGTCGTCGTTCTTGGTGCGCAGACCCTTGAGCTGCTCGGAAGCCCGGAGCAGGGCGACGCCGCCGCCCGGCAGGATGCCTTCCTCGACTGCCGCGCGGGTCGCGTGCATCGCGTCATCAACGCGATCCTTGCGCTCCTTTACCTCGACCTCGGTCGCGCCGCCGACGCGGATCACCGCGACGCCGCCAGCCAGCTTGGCGAGACGCTCCTGGAGCTTCTCACGGTCGTATTCCGAGGTGGTCTCCTCGATCTGCGCCTTGATCTGGGCCACGCGCGCCTCGATGTCGGCCTTCTTGCCGGCGCCGTTGACGATCGTGGTGTTCTCCTTGTCGATCGTCACCTTCTTGGCGCGACCGAGCATGTTGAGCGTGACGTTCTCGAGCTTGATGCCGAGATCTTCCGAGATCGCCTGGCCGCCGGTCAGGATCGCGATGTCCTGCAGCATGGCCTTGCGGCGATCGCCGAAGCCCGGAGCCTTGACGGCCGCGACCTTCAGACCACCACGGAGACGGTTCACCACAAGCGTGGCCAAGGCCTCGCCTTCGACGTCCTCGGCGACGATGACCAGCGGCTTGCCACTCTGCACCACGGCCTCGAGCAGCGGCAGCAGCTCGTTCAGCGAGGAGAGCTTCTTCTCGTATATCAGGATGTAAGGGTCCTCCATTTCGACCCGCATCTTGTCGGCGTTGGTGACGAAGTAGGGCGAGATGTAGCCGCGGTCGAACTGCATGCCCTCGACGACGTCGAGCTCGGTCTCCAGCGACTTGGCCTCTTCGACCGTGATCACGCCTTCGTTGCCGATCTTCTTCATGGCGTCGGCGAGGAACTTGCCGATCTCCTGGTCGCCGTTGGCCGAAATGGTGCCGACCTGGGCGATCTCCTCGTTCGAGGTGACCTTCTTGGAGTTCTTCTGCAGGTCCGCAACGACGGCCTCGACCGCGAGATCGATACCGCGCTTGAGGTCCATCGGGTTCATGCCGGCGGCAACCGACTTGGCGCCCTCGCGGACAATCGCGGCGGCCAGGACGGTCGCGGTGGTGGTGCCGTCGCCGGCAGCATCCGCCGCCTTCGAAGCCACCTCGCGCACCATTTGGGCGCCCATGTTCTCGAACTTGTCGTCGAGTTCGATGTCCTTGGCGACGGCAACGCCGTCCTTGGTGATGCGAGGCGCGCCGAACGACTTGTCGAGCACGACGTTGCGGCCCTTCGGACCGAGCGTGACCTGCACGGCATTGGCGAGGATGTCGACGCCGCGCAGCATGCGGTCCCGCGCGTCTACTCCGAATTTGACTTCTTTGGCTGACATAAAGAATTCCTCAGTTCTTATTTTCTCTTCCTTCAGCGCGCCCCGCCGGGCGCTCGTCAGGGGGTGGGCTGTGCGAGCGCTGGGTTAGGCGGCTTTCTTCGTGGAAAACACATCGGTGAGAACGCCCATCACGTCGCTCTCCTTCATGATCAGCAGGTCCTGGCCGTCGATTTTGACCTCGGTGCCGGACCACTTGCCGAACAGCACGCGGTCGCCGACCTCGATGTCGATCGGAATCAGCTTGCCGGTCTCATCGCGGCCGCCCGGGCCGATTGCAATGACTTCGCCCTGCGAAGGCTTTTCCTTGGCTGTGTCGGGAATGATAATGCCGCCAGCCGTCTTCTCATCGGCGTCGATGCGCTTGACCACGACGCGGTCGTGAAGCGGACGGAAATTCATACAAGTCTCCTGAGCGTCTGAACAAGTTGGAGATAGTCACATTGTGACGAGCCCAATTTCAGCAAGAGTCAGGCCAAAAATGAGCTGAACGATCATGCCTGCAGTTCTGCTGAATCGTTGCCTGGTCTGCGCGTGTCTTTGTCCGGAAGCAAACGCCCTCAGGTACACAGTCCGCCAAGCTGTTGCGAAAATGACATTGCGTTTCGTCGGAACACCCGGTTGATCCCAGGGTTCCTCAACTTGGCGGCCCTTACACCGATCGAAGCGCCGGCGTATTTCGACGGCGGCGGCCTGGCTGCACATAATTGGTTCGTCTTACAGCAGCATCTAGGAGCCGGGGAAACGTGCGGCGCACAAGATTCATCGAAGGGCGGGTTCGAACAATATGAGATCCTCGCGCATAATAACGATTATGCCAACTATCTTGAGCGCGGGACCTTCAAGAATTGATCTGGACCGAGCTCGATAAGGTCATTGCACGCTGGTACGAACCCAGCAGAGGCCCGCCATGGCAGTCGCTGCACCTGTCGGTCCGAGAGGTTTCCCTTTTTATGTCGATGGCATCCAAATAGCCGTCATGGATCAAGGGGACTGAGGGGCATATGAATAATATACGTTGATATACGTTGTGCCGGCGCATCTGGCGTGTGATTGCAGCTTCGAAGCTCGAAATTCACGCGATCTCCGCGCCCAATGGGAAAAGCACCTGTGTCCTCTGTAGAAGTCCACCAGTACATCGTCTCACTTCTTCAGAAGCCGAATCCAGTCATCCTGGATATCGGCTGCAATGACGGGACCGATACGCAACAGTTTCTCAACCTCTGCCCGCAAGCTCAGCTCTACTGCTTTGAGCCGGACCCCAGAGCGATCGCGCGCTTCAAGAAAAAGCTGGGCTCGTCCCTCAATAAGGTGAAGCTGCTTGAAATCGCGATCAGTGATCGAAACGGGATGATCGACTTCCATCCAAGCAATGCAGATGGTGATGCGAAGGAATGGGACCTCTCCGGCTCAATACGCCGCCCAAAGAATCATCTCACTGAGTATGATTGGGTCCGATTCGATCGCCCTGTCTCGGTTGAAACGCGGCGGCTGGATGACTGGTGCGGCGAGGCGGAGCTGAACACGGTCGATTTCATCTGGATGGATGTCCAGGGAGCCGAAGCCGATGTTATTGCCGGCGGCATGCGGACCTTGAGCAACACGCGCTTCATCTACACGGAATATAGCGACCGTGAGCTCTACGAAGGGCAGTTGTCCCTGCAAGCCATTCTGGACTTGCTACCATCATTCGAAGTGGCGGCCCATTATCCGCGCACAGTGGAAGGTGATGTATTGCTCAAAAATACGCGCTTCTAGTGGCTGCTCGTATCGAGCGCCTCATTCATTGCTGGGAGACCTGACCAGCGCGCTCCATGCCACCCAAAGCTGCACAATTGGCGTCATGAAGGCGAGGGGATGTCAGTAGCCGAGCGGGCACTCCGGTTTCCGGCTGCCATTGCAGACCACACGCATCACGTCGGCGTCGGGCGGGTGGTGGGTCTCTGACAATCATTTATTTGGCGAGCCGGCACGACCGAGGACTTTGCAGCCAGCAGGCCGAGCCGTTTCATATGTTTGAATCAACACTGCCAGCTGGGGCTCGAAGCGTGGAATCATCTGAACGGCAGCTGATGGTCTGAACCTCTGGTAAGCTGGTGCACTGCTTCGAAGCAACTGGTTCTCGTAGTTCCTTGTCTCAATCGGAAAGCGAGCTGAAGCATGTGTTTATGCCATATGAAGGTCGCCGTGAGGCGTCCAGCATAACTGCAGCAGCCGATTGTCCAGCAAAGCGTGCGGCGCAGGAGAAGGGGGCCGCGATCATCAGCGGCCGATCTCGTGCCGGATCGGATCAAGACCGCCATCGTAATCGCGGTTACTTGCTGCTCATGTGTCGCAAGCGGAGTTGATCATCGAATCTGCGAGCACGCTCGGCCCGTGCGGCTGCGGCGCGATGACGAAGATCGGCGAGGATGTCAGGAAACGCCTTGACGTAATGCTGGCGCAATGGCCGAAGATTCTCCTAGCCGCGCCGCCCGATCACCCGCAATTCCAGATCGGCCCGATCGGCGTCCGCGTCCAGCACGGTCCGAAACCGCCGCCATTGTAGCGGCCGCCGGCGGAAGCCGGGGCGGCCGAAATAGTGCCATTCGCCATCCCAACCGTGGTACTGATGAACCGGGTCAATATACCAGTGGCGCCGGTCGGCGCGCGAGAGCCGGCGCATCGCGTCCTTATGCCCGTAGAGCGGAATGCTGTTGCTGAGCGGCTGGCGATAGCCGGGCAGGAAGCCGTAACCTTGCCAGACCGGCTTGGGCCGCTTTTGGATTGGCGCAGCGTTCGCGACGACCGACAGCAGCGACAGGATGATAGTAGCAGTTAGACACACAAGGCGCGCGACATGGATCGACAATAGTCGGTCTGTTGCGCGGAGGCTATTCAAATTTGGGTGCAGAGTCCTGCGCAATCTTGCGCAGAATTGTTCTCTCAGCTGATCACGCCCTTCCTGATCAGAAAGCACGCATATCCGGTGCTGTCACCCACCTGCACCGCGCCAGCCCTAAGCCTTAGCGCGAGAAGATCCGGACATGAGAGTTTGCTGCGACTGATGGGGCGACCGACCCAGCGCTCGATCTCGGTCTGCACCGTGCGTGCGTCCGGGCACACGGTCGAGATCGTCGACCGGCATCATCACGCGCGCGGATCGGCGAAATCTCAAGCGGGTAGAAGGTTAGGATGGCGTGGACAGTCTTCTCCATACTCATGCCCGGGAGCTGGATCAGGCGCTCCGAGCAGAGTCGTGGGTGCCCGGGCCGCGAGGGTGGTCGCCATGGCCCATGGAGGCGAGCAGCCAGAGCAGCTCGGGCACTAGGATCGGATCAATCGGCTTCAGGATGTGATGAACTATCCGCTCGATCATTCTGACGTTTGTCTCTGTCTCCCCAAGCTTCGCAATCATCAGATACCACGGGCCAGAACAGTCCAAACTGTCGTCGATCGGTGGCAAAAAAAAGCCCGGCCTCATTTCGATAGCCGGGCCGAAGTCAGTCGTCGACAGAGGGAGAACTGTCGACGGTTATTTGCGGCAAAACGTTCACCGCAAATTCTAATTACGAAAGGATTAATGACCGGAGAAATCTCGCGCCTTTTCCTTTCTATCAGACGATATTGACCGAATGCGGCTCAACGCTGGCTCGCACAAACCTTGAAGGGTGTATTGTCCGTTATCCTGAGGATCGTCGAGCCATGGTGATAAAGTGAGCGTTGCCGAACAGAGACGATCCGCAGCTGAATGGCGTCAATGTGTCGGCCGCAGAGCGCAGCAACCCAGCTTCCCCTGGGCTGGGACGAAGTACGTTATTTTTCGCATGCGAGCACTCGTTGCCCGTTCGCGCGATCCCGCACGCGAGGGCCCTCTGCTGCACACACAACGACCGCATTGGCATCATCGTCTCACCGATGGCAGGAAGCCGCCGTCCGCTCCGATTTTCGGGGCATCCTCGTCATCTATTTCTCATGGTACACCGTGACGTCGCGTGCGATTCAAGGCCTTTTAGCCTGACGATGCAGATGTTCTGGAGCGTGCTGGCGCGTGTCCGGAATGTGCGGGCCGGTTGATCTCCGGGCCGATAGCCGCGGTCGTATGAGGAAATGGGGCAAGTGCGGCGGGGAGGGGATGCTCTATGGAGATGCGGTGGTGTTTTTGAGAAGCGCCTGACCGCAAGGGTCTCTCTCTTTCTTGTCCTTTAAACAAGGCCGGCAGGCCGCCAAGTCCTTGCAACCGCAGGCCGCATCATATCGCAGGCTCTGCAATTCGTAGCTGCAGAGCGTGTGGGGACGTGGGTGAACCACTTCATGGAAAGCCCGGCTGTGCTGCACTTCCGAGCAGGAGTCGGCCGGCGCTCTGGAGCGTTCCCTCGTTTAGAGCTGCGTGTTGGGCAACCACGAAGCTGTCGCACATGGCTCGCGCCAGATTGCTGGTGGTATAGAGCGACGTACTTCCAGCGAGACCGCTCGCAATCCTACAGACCTCAGCGCTCTGCCGCGCGGCGTTCGTTGCGGCGAGTCGCATCAGCGTCGCCGTGCTCCGGTTTACCGCACCCTTGAGCGCTTCCTTCCACAGCTCCTCGGTGGCCTCATAGAAGAAGGAACGGGCGGAACGCAGCATGGCTTCGGCTCTGGCCATCTCCAGTTGGACATAGCCGCGCTCCGCCATCACGGGCGCTCCAGTGATCGAGGCGCGGCTTCCGGCCATGGCGACCACCTCGTCTAGCGCCGAGCGCGCAATACCGATGCCGACAATTGCATGCACCTGCGCAGCGAAAGCCACGGACGGATAACGATAGACCGGCCCGTCGAGTGTCGGCGGACCGCCGCGGATCAAGGTCCATTCCTCCGGCACAATGACATCGTTGACAACGACGTCGTGGCTGCCGGTGCCTTGCAGGCCGATGACGTCCCAATTGGGGCGGATTGTCACCTTCTCGGCCGGCATTACGGCTACACGCACAAGGTCACCGGTCGAATCGTCTTCCACAGTGATGCCAACGCCTATCAGGTCCGCGCCCGGTGAGCCGCTGGCGAATGGCCATACGCCGTTCACGACAAATCCGTCGGTGCTTCGCCTGGCGGGCTGGAGTGGGAAAACCGCACCTGCCAACACCACATCAGGTCCATTCGCGTATACCTTGCGAAGCGTGTCGTCCGGAAGAGCAGCGAGGTAGCGAGCCCCATCGCCGAAGCTGGCGACCCAACCGGCGGAGCCGTCGGCTTCAGAAATGCGCTCGATCAGGCGACAAAAATCGGCCGGCGTTCGCTCCTCACCGCCGAATCGCCTGGCCGCCATAGCCCGATAGACGCCAACGCGCTTGAAGCCCTCGATGATCTCGTCGGGAATCTTCTGCGCTCGGGCGAACTCGTCTCGACGCGCGCGGATATCGACCAGTAGCGGCGACAGATTATCCCAGGTCGCAGCCATAGCGTCGGCTTCTGCAGTGATCTTCTCTGGTGGAGCGTTCATAAACTTTCCTCGGGTGTTGAGCCGGTCGACGGCGCGTGTCATTGATATGGACTGCCCGCGCATGGCGAAGCCGGCCGGATTGATACCCAGCCGGAGGGATCGTCGAAACTGTCGCAGTTGATAATCGGCTGTGATGCGATTGCAGGCGGTTGCCAGTCCAAACCGCACCCCGAGCGGATTGGCTCAAAGAAAAGGTGTTGAGGGCCAGGAAGGCTGATCGAGATGTGGCCTCGATGTTGCCATTGAGGCTGAACCGGCAAGGCAACCGATATGAGGCGGCGAGATCGATCCGCCTCTGCTGCACTATGTTTCGGACGGCTGATGGCAGCGCTCGTTTTGTCATGTCTTATCCAACGGACAGGTTGTCACAATTGGGGCTCGGCCGGCGCGAACCACGTTGTGAATACCTGATTTGGCGACCGGTACCCCAAGCCTGCGGCTCGTTTCCATATCCCCAGCAATCGACGTGCCACCAATCATGTCTGCCGGTCGTGGCTGAATCGAGCGAGATCACGTGACCCGTGCCGCGCCAGGAGGATGCTCGCGCCTCCCGTGTCTGATACCAGGCACAAGAAGTCATCAACCGAACAAGGCGGGAGCAGAACGACTGAAGTGGACCTCGGCCGCGGACCAGTCGGGCTCGGCTTGCCTGCTGGAGTTTCAGGCCCGCTGCGATCTCCTGAGACTACCAACAGCGCAATTTACCGTGGTCGCGGAGCCTGAGCGGCAGCAACGCCTGATCAATCCGGTCGACGATGCGTTGGTTGAAGAGACTATGGACGATGTGCGATGACCGCGTGAGTCGCGATCATCAAGCTGATGTCCGCATTGGAAAAACGCACTTCAAAGGTGCACGCCGGCCGCGAAGATGCTCCTTTCCGATGCGCCACTTCGGAACTTCCAATGACAAGACCCGCCTGCGCAGAGCCACGAGTGCCTTTTAGATGGCACGTCAACGCGTCTGTCGATAGTTGACCGTCAGGCTTCACGAACTCCGGCGCGGGCATAAAAGATTGTTCTCCGCTCAAGCCGATGGTCGCCATCGTCGTGCGCGCGACAAGTTTCTGTTTATGCTGATCCAAGCTAGGCCCAAGACAGATGCAACAAGGCTGCTTTCCGACACTTGTGGTCTCCCAAATGGCTGATGCAGAGAGACGTCCGATGCCTACGCGAGTAGCTATTTCTTTACGTCAGTCGGCTGGTTAGTCATGGCGGTCGTAATCCTGCTCTATTTGATCTTCGGCCCTGGCTGAGCCTGGTGATCATAAGCAGGACCATAGATGGCTTGCCGGATCGGGAGTGAGAGTCTGCCGGAATTGTCGCTTGTTCCGGGGGCCGAGAGCTCAGACCCTGCATGCCTCGCACCGCGATCTGCCGCTTGACCCCCCTCGGCCCGCCTCGCGCATTAAGGTGCAGGCTTGAATACTGTTGGCCGCGATATGAGTGTTTCTTGGTGCTGGCCTCGCGTTGCCAACATGAGCGCGTAGAACACAAGGAGGATTAAGAGGCCGCGCATACCATAAAGCTTCCCGAAGCTATAACAATTGTGGAGCTGATTGTACTCGGTGCAGTTGATGCAGCCGATGCACGAGCGAATTGCGCGGAACTCGACGAAGCCCTGTATCAGGCGGCAAACGACCAGCTGGCCGCGCGAAGGTGCCAGCGTCAGCTCAGCAATTCGACCCTGCCGGTGTCGAGCCGATATAGCCCCCCGACGACCTTCAGTCTGTTCTGCTCAACTGCCGCGTTGAGAATCGGCCCCGTCGATCTAAGTTTGTTGACATTATCGACTACATTTTGTCGGGTTGCTTCTGCGAACGTGTCACCTGTTTTCTGGCGAGATGCTGTTACTGCAGGCGCAAGCGCAGCGATGAGGGATGAAATGTGCCCCGGCGGCGGCTTATCGTCGTGGAGCGACTTGATCGTGGCGTCTATCGCACCGCAATGATCGTGGCCAAGTACCAGGATCAGCGGCGTATTCAGCACGGCGACCGCATATTCCATACTGGCGACCGTGTCATCGTTGGCGAAGTTGCCGGCGAGGCGGCAGACAAACAGATCACCGAGTCCGCTGCCGAAGACAAGTTCAGGCGCCACGCGAGAATCGGCGCAGCTCAGAACCGCGGCATATGGATTTTGCCCATCCACCAAAACAGAGCGCTCGCGCTTGAAATCGTCGCCTCGTGATACGCCATGGACATAACGATCGTTACCTTCCATCAGCCGCTTCAGGGCAGCATCCGGCGAGAGCAGGTTATCCGGCTTGGGCGGCGTTTTTGCTTCCTTCGCATCGACAATGTTGTTGTCAAGCCGCAGGCAAGCCGCCGAAACAGCGAACAGCAACAGCGAGCGGCGCGAAGGCGCGATCTTGGTCAGATAGGACATATTCGGATAATGGCCTGCATGCATGCATCTCACCTCATCGCGCGGCTTTGCGCCACCCGGTCGCTTCGGCTTCCGATTCGCTGCAGAGCCAGCGTTCACCGGGCTTCTTCGTCATGTCGATTTGTTCGTAACCGAATTGCCCGGGCAAGTGATAAAGTCGCTCGCCGTTGTGGCCCACGGTGCCTTTTATCAGACACTCTGACGAGGGCGGGTCCGATAGCAAAGCGGATCCGAGCAGGAGCTCCTGAGCGTCGATCGGAACCGAGCTCGCGCCGATGATGATCGTCCCCTTGTTGCGGCGACGCCAGTCCCAGGGCGCGATGAACGCCCCCGACCACAGCCCCGCATAGGCTTTGCTCGCCACAACCTCATAGATAACGTACGTATTGGCAGAAGGCGACGATAGTGCCCAGCCGGAGCGTACCATCCAGGCGTTCACGTCCTCGCCTTCGATGAAGCAACGGCCACGCGACCTGCCGTATTCATCAACTCCTGTGGTATGACAATCCCACGTTCGTCCGTTCGAATGCTTGATAAGCTCGTCGCGAGCAGCCACGCCGCAAGCCCATTTCCGGCCGTGGGCGTCGAGGCAAATCTGGTCAGTCTCAGGAGCGTCGATGCCTGAGAGCCGAAGCGTGGTTTTCTCGAGCTCGATCGTATTGCCGTCGAGGATGCGCGGAGGGCCGCTGAGCTTCGCCGCGCAGACCGGAGATGTGATGACAGCCAACAATGCGACCATCATTACGCGGTGTTTCATTCCGACAATAGCCTTTCGTCTTGATTCATGTTCACGTGCGATCCGGCGCCGCGTTCGACGCTTAAACGCACTATGTCCGTTATCGGGCCGCATCTTTCGACGTTTGCTTTATGAAAGCTTGGCCCTCATTTCCAAGCTACGACCTGACGCTGCGTGAGGTTCAAGCGATTTCTTCCGGTGTGCGTATCGCGGTATCCTTCGAGCCTCACCGGTCTCACTCAGTGGGCGCGCACAGCACCCTCTCTCGGCCTGAGGAGGAGATCCCCATCGCTCAGCCGCCAACTCGGCATGCGGGAGAAAGCCGAGCCTCGGAACGCTGTTTCTCACGCGATTGAAGAAGAAAAGCGCCTGTGAATTGTGACAGTCGAGTGGAAGTCAGGCGTGGAGGACAGCAACCTGGCTATGCTTTGTGCCAACCCCCATCGGCACACAGAAGGCTGCCGACGGTTTCGGCGAGAGCGATGACATTTTAAGTTCTTGCCACGGAAAGACCGACGTTCGAAAGAAATCTGGTCTCGCGTCCTATCAGAGATTTGGACGAAAGGCGCCACGGAGTCCAGCTCAACGCTCGCAGCGCAAGTGAATCGGTATCGTTTGCGCAAACCGCGGAAAACCAGGAGCTCTCTTGAGAGCCAGCCGGGATGGTCGGGTGGTGCCGCGGCCCCGTTCGGAGAAGGCCAGGATTTTTCATGACCCGGTCGGCGCGACTGGCGGCCGCTCTTTCGTTGTGCGCTTCCCCGTACTCACGTGTTGAGAGTTACCCAGCACGGCATGAGGGCATGCGTTTGCGCCGGGAAAATTTAAGGACAACCATGTGGAGCCGTGGCTACTTCGTATACGCACCGGCGAGGGGTAAGCCGCCCGCGTGTTCGGACGATCGCGAGTGCCGTCCTGATGCCATTCGGTGCGAGGCGTCAATCCACAACATGGGTAGGCCCATCGCGGCATCCGAGCAGGTAGCTCTGGTGTGGTATGGCCGACTCAAGCTACACATCATTCTGAGCCACCTCACTACCCAATGGAAATGAAATGGTTTCAGCCCCCCGGGAATTGCCCGTCTCTTCTTACGCGCTTGAAGTGGATGGCCGACTCAGAGCTGAATTCGCAACCAAAGACGGCGCCAGGGCAGGTGGAGCAGAACTAAAGAAGCGCTTTCCCATGCTTCAAATCCGGATCTACGATGCGCAGACGAATGCGTGCGAGGAAATCTAGCGGGCGACTCAGTCCGGTCTTCGATGCCTCGCGCACGGCTCCGGCTCCTCGTTGGGGGCACTCGAAGGACCGGTGGTCAAGCCGGGGCCGCTAACACTGCCCCATTACCCTATTAACCGGTTTCGTCGCAGCAGTCGATCCCGCGTGCCACCTCGGCCTCGGAATGGTCACGCTCTTGCGGGTGCCAGTCAGTCGCGCGATGCGCGGTTCGCACGCCGGATCGGGCTTGGGCCCGAGGCATCTGCAGGCCCAGTCCCGTGAAGAATGGCATGGAGAGCTGGTTCTCTCGCAAATGGTGTCCTTCCACTGCGTGGGGTGCGCCGAGGTCAAGCCGCCTCTCGCAAGGCGGCACGCGCCGCTGAGCTCGACTCCTCGCAGAAAGAATCGGAGGTAATCGTGCTGCCCCATTTTCTCGATGGCCGGCTGAAGGCCGCGGGAAAGCTCGCGACTGTTCAAGGTGTAAACACCGGAGAGTTTAGAGCTGATAGTCTTGCCGTTGCTCTGAGGCGTTCGGCCCTGCAGGAGCTACGGCGCGATCTTGCTCTGCGCGATCATTTACCGAGGCCTTTAGCTCCCTTCTAATCCTCCCGTTCCTTTGGCTCCATGCGAGCGAACCAGGAGCCAGGAGGAAAAGCCGCGATACGCTTGGCAAAGGAGGATTGCGGCTCCCAATCTTGTCCTTCGCTCTTCTCGAAAGTGATGACCCCGTTGTATGTAAAATAGCGGGGCCCTGGGATATTACAGTTCACCACAAGCAAAACGCGCCACAGATCACCTTTCTCGGTCGGCTTGTCATTCTGCTTCGGCAAGTAGTCCACTCCAACAGGATCAACGATAGTGCAGCTGCCCTGCCGCAGAAGATCACCGAGCCGACCTTGCATGGTCGTCACAAAGTTGAAGTTGGCCGGGTCATGCAGAAAGCCAAGATTTGCGTCCCTTTCGCCATCCTTGACTTCACTGGCGATCAACGAGAGCGCGAAGGCGCGCCAGCCCAATTCCATTGGCTTCGCATAGGTCGACGCAAGTTCAATCGTCCCGTCGAGCGCGACCTTCCAGGTGATAACGTACTCTTCGTCTGATTTATCATCCCGGTGCCTGGTCCAAGAAACAAAAACATATTCATTTTGGTCAAGTTCAGCGACGCCCCACATCCGAGGGACGAACTGTGCCACCTTCGAGACGTTGGAGATAACTTGTTCTATTGTCTCACCGTCTTGCGCTCGCCACGTTGACTTGACTCTTTCGACAAGGGGGCTGTCGTTAGCGCGAACAGTGTTGCTCGTCGCAGCCAGCCCGGCCAGGCAGATCAGGGATCGACCGAGCCAAAGCCATAGCGCGCGTCTTCCTGACGTTTTCTTCATAACCGTCGGCCTATCCGGTCTCATCCACACGTCATTCCAGAGCAGGCAACCTTCAACCTGTTATGCGCGAGCGCAAGAAGTTAGCGGCGACGCGACGGGGCGACCACTGGTTTTCCCGTGCGAGCAGGCGCTCCCCTCTATGTCACGCGCCGCTAACTTCACTGCCACCGACAGCCTCAATTTGCTGTGCTGGACATGCCCAGCAGGAGGACTGGGCAGGCAGAGGACGTGCATTCTTCGTGCCAGATAATAGACGGCAATTCGCACCGGTTTTGTGTCCTCTTTGTCGACTTTCCGACTGGCGCATGTCTCGATGTTTCCGTTCAACCTCTCCAGCACGGCTTATGCATCCCCGTCACGCACCGGATGTTCGACGGCACAGCGGAACGCCTCGGTGCCAAGTTCCTGATGAGAAGTGGCAGCACGTTTGCCGTCATTGAACCGTGTGGTTCGGTTATCGTTGCCGGAATGTGGGCTTTTGATCGCTGCCATGCCTTCGGGCACTTTCGGCCAAGGGGCCATGGCGCGTTTGGCGCTCCTTTCGCGACGTCCGGCGCTCCGGAAGTCGAGAACAGCCTCAGTCAGGCGCGCTTTGTACTCGATGGCGAACGACGGCAAGCCGATCTTCGCCGAGCATTTGGGGTGTGGCTGGCACCGCAAATCAAACGTGCTGCCCGGGTAAGTTGTAAGTTGCTGGCTTAGCCAGGTGTCTTGGCCTATTCAACACTGATCCTGTTGGTCGAGAAGGTGGCTGGATGGCGCGCGTGCTCGAAAAACCGCTGGGAAGCTGGGACTGGCGACAAATGCGTTCTGCTCGAGGCAGCGGCCCCGACCGCGCAAGCCGCATTTGTCCTTTCCACCGATCTGGCGTGCAACCCGCGGGCAACTGCGATGCTCATTGCGGTATCGCTGATTGGAGAGCACTGCTACATCATCTCAATGCTAGAGATGCGCGGTCATTCGCGTAGCAGATGTCGCAGCATCAGCTTGAGACATGATCTGAGAGGTTGACGGAAGACTGCTCTTGCCGATAATCCAAGTCGTCGAGGTTCTCCGGTTTCCATTTGATCCGGAGCTAAGAGGGAAGCCGGTGAAAATGCCGGCGCTGCCCCCGCAACTGTGAGCGGCGAGCCGCTGTCCAACGACGTCACTGAAGCCTGCGCGGCTTCGGGAAGGCCGGACAGCAGCGATGACCTGCGAGCCAGGAGACCTGCCCCGACACTATATTCGTCCACGGGCGGGGTGTCCCGGTGGTGCGCCAAGCAGCCGTCGCACCGCGACTTCCCCTGCCTGCGTCCGCCATGGCCTTTGCCCCCAACATGGGTTAACGCTATGTCTCTTCTCTCCCTCCCTGTTGCCACGCTCGGAACGCCACGCATCGGTCCAAGGCGCGAGCTCAAAGTCGCTCTAGAAAGCTACTGGGCCGGAAAAAGCAGCGAACAGCAGCTGCTCGAGGACGCAGCTGGCCTGCGTGCCGCGAATTGGGCCCGTCAGAAATCTATCGGCGTCACGGTCATTCCATCGAACGATTTCTCGCTGTATGACCAGGTGCTCGACACAAGTGTCATGGTTGGCGCCATCCCGGAGATCTACGCCTCGAAAGCCGAATCCGTTTCGCTCAAGACATACTTCGCCATGGCCCGCGGTTCACAATGCGACGACCAGGAAGCGAGTTGCGGTCACGGACCGCGCGGATTTGGCGCACCCGCACAGGAGATGACCAAGTGGTTCGACACCAACTATCACTATATGGTCCCCGAGTTTCACAGGGGACAGACTTTCAGGCTATGCTCTCGCAAGCCGATCGAGGAGTATGAGGAAGCCAAGGCCCTTGGCTTTCAGACCCGCCCCGTCCTGATCGGGCCGGTCACATTCCTAAAGCTCGGCAAGAGTCCCGATCCCACGTTCCAGCCACTCTCACTGCTGGATGAACTGATACCGCCCTATATCGAGGTTATGCAGGAATTGGCCAAACGTGGGGCAAATTGGGTTCAGTTCGACGAGCCCAGCCTAGTTCTTGATCTGGATGAGGGGACGCGAAAATCTTTGCGACATGCCTATGACCGGCTCGCCAAGGAGGGGCCGGCGATCAAGATCATGGTTGCCAGCTATTTCGGCGACCTCGGCGACAATCTGGACACCGCCTTGAGCCTGCCAGTTGCCGGGCTGCACCTCGATCTGGTTCGAGCGCCACAGTTGTTGCACCAGATCATCGCTGGCGGCCGAAGTGATCTCGTCATGTCGCTCGGTGTCGTCGACGGTCGGAATGTATGGCGGTCGAATTTGTCGTCGCTGCGCCAGCGGCTCGAACCCGCGATTGCGAAGCTCGGCAAGGATCGTGTACAGATCGCCCCATCCTGCTCGCTGCTTCATGTGCCGGTCGATGTTGAACTCGAGACCGGGCTCGCTTCCGACGTCAAGAGCTGGCTTGCTTTCTCGGTCCAGAAGATGCGGGAGCTTGCGATCCTAGCGCGTGCACTCGCAGGCGACCAGAATGTTGCGTTAGCTCTTGCCGAGTCGGAAGGTGCCGCGACTGTCCGCCGGACTTCGCCGAAAATCCGTGATGCCAATGTCGCTGTCCGGATGAGAGCGATCGACCAGACCATGTGTCGGCGCGCGAGCCCATTTGCCCGTCGGGCCGAGATCCAAAGCAATCGATTCGGACTACCGGCTTTTCCTACCACGACGATCGGATCATTTCCGCAGACCACAGAGATCCGGAATGCCCGTGCGGCGCATGCGCGAGGTGCGATAAGCGACGAGCAATACGACAAGTTCCTCAAGGAGGAGACTGCGCGCGCCGTACGTTGGCAGGAGGACATCGGTCTTGACGTCCTCGTGCACGGCGAGTTTGAGCGCAATGACATGGTGCAGTACTTCGGCGAGCAACTCGCCGGCTTCGTATTTACCAAGAGCGGATGGGTGCAGTCCTACGGCTCGCGCTGCGTCAGGCCACCGATCCTGTTTGGCGATGTAGCACGGCCGAAGCCTATCACCGTGGACTGGTGGCGCTACGCGCAATCACTAACAAGGAAGCCGATGAAAGCGATGTTGACCGGACCGGTGACGATCTTGAACTGGTCCTTTGTTCGGGATGATATTCCCAGAAGCGAGGTCTGCCGCCAGATTGCGCTCGCGATCCGAGACGAAGTCCGCGATCTCGAGAATGCTGGTGCGACCATGATCCAGATCGACGAAGCTGCAGTCCGCGAAGGATTGCCGTTGCGTCGATCGGAGTGGGCGGCTTATCTCGACTGGGCCGTCGATTGCTTCCGCATCTGTTCATCGGGCGTCGCCGATCAAACGCAAATTCATACGCATATGTGCTACTCGGAGTTCAACGACATCATTGGTGCGATCGCTGCAATGGACGCGGATGTCATCTCGATCGAGACATCGCGCTCGAAAATGGAACTACTCGACGCGTTCAGGAACTACGAATATCCAAATCAGATCGGGCCGGGCGTGTACGACATCCACTCTCCACGCGTTCCCGAGACGAGCGAAATGAAGGAGCTGATGGTGTTGGCTCGGACGCGGCTGCAGGATTCGCAGCTCTGGATCAATCCAGACTGCGGCCTGAAGACGCGCAAATGGGAGGAGGTTCGGCCAGCGCTAGCGAACATGGTCACTGCCGCCCGCGAACTGCGCGCTGCATTCGATCCGCGAGGCCGTTGATCCGGGCTTCGGTCTCTTTTCGACAAAGCTGATCCGCTTGTGGTCATTTGCGCGGGAGCCTTAGGAACCCAAAAAAATCCCCGGCCCCGCTTAGCGGGCCGGGCGAAAGTCTGGGAGGAGCGACGCTGACGCATTCGCGCGGACTTCCATCGGCGGAGGGAGGCCAGCCGCCGGTTCGATCACGGGAGGACATTCGCCGAAAATCTGAGCCGAGTTGAAGCACAAGCTCAGCGTAGCTCAATTATGCCGTGGTATGCGACCGTATAGCCTGAGAGTTAGAATCTACACCAAGGTTTGTCGCTCATGAGCACGTCGGCACGATTACGACAGCAGCGAGGGGGCATGCCGGGCGGTCGCCGCAGGACAGCAAACTCGGTGCGCTTTCCTGCCTGGAGCCTTATGTTCGATCAGGGCGACGTAAGCCCGGCTCCATGGATCTCGCAAGCTTATCCAATGCATAAGCGGTTGCTAAATTTGAACCTTGCTTAAGGCAGTCCTTGGTCGACCGGTTCCACCCGATAGTCGGGTTTCGGCTTGGGCGCTGAGGAGCACCCTATCGGCACCGCGGCATCATCAAGCTCGTGACACCCTCCGCATGGTCCGCTCATAGATCTCAAACAGAGGTTTCTGGACCTGATTACGGAGTGTCGCCGATGCCTATGGCCGCTCCAAGGCCAATGGGAGGGCATGCTGCACGCCGCATACACGTATGTAGGATCGCGATGAAGCGGTCACGCGTCAGGAACGAGCATCATTTACGATGCGGATCCCCATAGGTTGTTGAAATCCAATTGCGCCAGAACTGGTCGTGGCGATCCACGTCCAGCGCCTTGCTGTTGGTGCTGAACGTACCCGGGACTGGCAGTGCCTCGCATTCGCGTGCAGTGAGTAGGACCGGCTGCGGCCGGATGTCTCAGAGCGTATGGGGCGGGGCTCAAGGAGTGGGAGTGCTTCGCCGCACCCGCGCGGCGGCAATCGTCCGTCCTCATCGGTCGGCGGACACGAGAGGCGTCCGTTTCGCGCGATATCACTGCGCAACTGACAGACCTGCGAGGTTTACATTGTGGTGCCGGAACCAGAGCTCAGCTAGGCTCCGCCATGCTGTTTGCGCCGGGGTCGAGGAAGCGATCACGTTGCGCAGAAGCCATTTTGGGGGGGCGGCAGCCTACGTGCCCGCGAGCACCCCCATTTTCTTTCGACAGAATGAGCATGAGGTCCACTTCCTGCTGTCAAACGGCCGCGATCAATACGGCCCGTCCGTCTCGGCGCTGTGTCACGGATTGCCGGCCTTGGCGGACGACAACGCGACCGAGCTCCGTTCGGCCTCAGCTTCTTGCTCCAATTGCAGAATATGCGCTCTTAGCGCATCGGAAGTCGCTGCCGCTGTCTCGCTGAACAGCGGATCTCCATCATTGGTGAGGGCGGAAGCGATTTCGGTCCAATCCTTAGCCGAGAGAGCCTTCAGAGCGGCGGGAAAGAAATCTCGTTCTTCCCACATCATGTGGTGCCGCTCGCGTACTATAAAGTCGCGTATGATATTGCCGACGTCTTGCCGAAAGAGGTCACGATCCGCGAGGATAGCGTCAATAGCTCGCGCGAAGTGGTGCAAACGGTCGACAACTTCCTGGTGTTCAAGCGCGAGATCGCCGACGATTGCAGCTGCCTCCGGATCGCGAGACTTGAGCTTGAAAAAAATCAAGTCTTCCTGTGGATGATGGTACACCTCGGGGTAAACCTCGAAATAGCTGATAATCGCGCGAATGACCTCATAATCGGGGCGGATCCCCTTCTCAAAAATCTCCAATTCGCGTTGAAGAGCGACCAGAAGAAGATCAATGTTGCGATGCTCTCGAAGCAGAAGATCGATGATCATTGCGGTGTTCCTGGAGGCACAATCTAGGCTGGAAGCGATTTCTGCCATTTGCAAGACTGCCCAAGCCGAATTCGGTGTCCTTCGCGGGGCTGCGATTTGTCCGCGCCATTCGACGCAAAAAGTAGCGCGCTTCAATTTGAGCTGGCGTAAATCAACTTAGCTGAAGTGTTGCACAAAGCTCCTGGGCAGTCCGTCGTTACGCAGCACGACCGCACAGCGCACGAAACCACCTGATAGAGGTATTGGGCTGCCTCGTCTTCGCGGTAGATCTCGCTATTGGGAGTGAGACGCTTCGGTCTCGGAATTATGCCAAATGGTTCACGACGATGAGGTCGCCCACGCAAGACGCTGGTCGGATGGCGTCTCGTCTCGCTAGAACTGGCGGCCTGGGCGTGCATGGCGGACCCTATCTTACCAACGTCGATTCGACGCAGATTGGCTGCTCCTGACGAATTGGAAATTTGGATGTTTTCCCTAGGTAGAAGCCCCTAAGTATTTACACGTAAGTCCATGAGCGGGGCGTGTATGGGGCGGCGCGGTCACTTGGTTGCTCAAACATGCTCAAATCGGATTACGAAGCTGCATGCTGGCTTCGTCGGTCGCGCACTGCCGTACCCCTGAAGAGCTCCAGCCAGCCGAAACGTTGTCGTCCATCGCCACTTTCGGCTCGCCGCAGGAAGTCTTGTTCGGCGCCTTGACTTTGATCCTCGTCAGCATCGGTCGGCCGCGGAGGTGACGGGGCCGATGTTGACGGCATCCTGATCGATGTACGCTGGCGTGGTGACGTGCTTGATGATCATGCGATAAGTACGCATGTGGACCGAGTTGGGGTCTAGCCCGGATCATAGGTCTCGGCTCGCGTGACATATTGACCTGGCGCAACGGCCGGCCTGGGTGTGTTGCATCGGCAGGCGTCACCGAAAACATGATCGGCTCGGTGCGCGCGAAACCCGCCGTTCGTCAGCTTGATGCATGAATAAGCCATTCACGCTATTTTGCGCTGCTGCTAGAGTCCCGCGGTAATGGCGATCCGCATCAACTCGGACATGCTGCGGACATTAGTCTTGGCCATCAGGTTCGCACGGTAAACCTCGACTGTCCGCGGACTGATGCCGAGATCATGGGCTATCACTTTGTTAATCTTGCCGGCTAATAGTCCCTGCAGGACGTCGCGTTCGCGCGACGAGAGATCCGCGAGGCGGGCTTCCGCCTGCAGTTTCGCTGCGTCGGCTGGCTTTGTTGGCCGCGCTTCCAAAGCACTATTGATCGCACGCAATAGCACCTCCTCCTCGAACGGCTTCTCGATGAAGTCGACCGCACCCGCTTTCATCGCTTCGACTGCGAGCGATACGTCGCCATGACCAGTTATTAAGAGGACGGGGCAGTCGGCGCGATCGGCTTTCACTTTTCTGACGAGTTCGAGACCGCTCATAGCCGGCAGACAGATGTCTGACACAATGCAGTCAACCGGACCGCTTGCGACGTCATTGAGAAACGCGGTCGCCGTCTCATAGGTTGCTACGTAGAAACCATTAACATCAAGCAGAAACGCGAGCGAGTCCCGCATAGCGGCGTCATCGTCGATCACGAGAATGCGCCGCCCAGTCATGTGTCTTCACTAAGCTCCGCAATCGCGCGGTGAACTGAAAGATCCTGTCGCCGCCCGGATTCCTCGTGGCTCGATGATCGTCCAGCAGATCGATAGCCCCACACCCATGCCATGCGTGTTAGACGTGACAATGGGCTGGAACCGGCCGTCGCTGATGCAGAGCAGGGTAGCGAAGCTCCCCCAGTCCGCGGCCGCGGCGAAAGCGGGAAAAACGACCGGAAGGTAGATGATCGTGCCCGTGCGGTCCTGAAGATGCGGACTAACGCCCGTCGCAGCACGAGAGCCAACGCGGCGTCTGCCGCGCCAGGCCCATAGTCGTACCTGATGTGGTCCGACATGTTTCTGGCAGGCCCTCTCATTGATCAACTCTAAATTGTTTACCACGAGAGGCCACCCCGAGGCAGTCCCGGCCTCAACTCACGCCAATCTATTGCGCAGGATGGTCGCCGCTATCCGGGCCAGATGCGCCAGTGCGTCGGCTGCACGGCGACGCGTTCTCCGGTCTTTGCCTTAATCCAGCCGTCGAAGATCCGGCGGCAAGGAAAGACCACCCGGTGAATAGTGTTACCCTCGATCACGGCAATCTCCAGATCCCGATCAAAGGGCGGCGCAGTTTCGAGCCGCTCCCAGGTCAGGTCGCCACTAGATCCTGGACGGAGTTCATCGCTGCGGGCTGACAAATTCAGGCAACCTTCTGAACACTACGGACGAGATCGCTTGGTGTGCCGCGCGAACAGGCTCAACTCGGTATAACCTAGGCGGCGCGTGCTCTCGATGGGGTCGGCCGCGGCCGGGATTTTATCGGCCGTGGCGCCGTTGAACCTATCGTGCCGGGACATGATCCGCTCGCTAACCGAAATATTAGGATTGGCGCTGCGAAACAACTCCCGGGCTTCGGTCGAATCGATCTGAATCAGCTCAAGCCCGCGGCGGTTGGTATTCATCGCTGTTCTGCAGAAGTTAAACTGGACTGCGCTGCGACGATCTGGCCGGCGCCGCGACAAATGTCGCCGTAGTCTGTCATGCCGAAACATCCTCCGTTGGTGAAAATCTCCTTGTCCCACGACGTCAGCGCGGGGCGTTGGGTTGTGATGACGTCAGCCGCGCCCTTACGAGCGAAGCGGCATCCCCAATCGAGAACGGGAAGGCGCGGGAATTTTCTTGACACCATTCGGATGGGCCTAGTTGCGCTCGGCGCTGATCATCGCGCCCGTCCGCAGGTCGATGAAGTGGACGCCATCGCACGCAGCGCAGGTTATTCTGTGCAGGTCATCGGCACGCGGTTCGGGTGCGTCCGGCAGCAGTCCTTGAACTCGGTCGCCGGTATCTGGACATGAAAAGATGATGGGGCGCCAAGTCTTTCTGTCTGCCATGTGTGTGACCTTGGACTGGAAGCTCACTTCTATCAGTAGGCAGTCGCCGCAGAATTGATACAGGTCAAAAAGAGCTGATGCGCGTCCAAAACGGCCAAGCTCGAGCGGCTGCTGCGAGCCCGACAGGCCTGCGTTGGCAGGCGACATGTCTCAACTCGGGCGATCCGCCAGGGTCCCGCGTTGGTCTGCAACACGCCAGCGTGTAGCCGAGTTGATTTGAGGCGCATCCCTCGCGATGGGCCACGACAGCATCTGTCCTCAATGCTGCGATAGCCAGCAAGCAGATAGTCAATTGATCGCTCGCTTCGCATTGTCGGCAGCCTTGCCGGCGCTGATCCCAGATAATCTTTGGCGCTGAAGTCCGGAATCTTGGCCTTATCAAACGTTGGCTGCGACAAGCCTGATCATCGGCTTTGCTGTCGGGGCGGCAGGGCGGACCGTCAGAAGGTCGGGGCGGTTCGCCTCATTGGCCCGCGATCACGTGCGCGTAGTCTCGCCGTCGATAGTCCTGGCCGCCGGCACGCCTCAGAAATGCCTCTGCCCGGTCATTGGCGCAATGACCTGGTGTTTGCGGCAATGCCTCGTGAGACCACCAAATATCGCGTGTAAGGTTCGCGGCGTCTCGAGCCTCCATATTGCCAGCGGTTGAGTATGGGAGTTCAAGGTGCAAAATTGTAACGCTCCCCCGAGATCGCGATCGATAGAGATCAATAGCCGGCATCTCGGGCGTGACGGCGCATGCTGCTCTCGATCCTCTCTTCGAGACATTCCCCAATTCATCGTCACCCCAATTTGTTGGTCGAGGGCTTGAGCAGACCAGAAGACGCTGTCCCTCGGCTCAAACAGAGTGCGATCTGCAAAGCTAGACAGATAGAGATAGCGCGGCTTGCGGGACAACAGGAGCGCGCGGGCCGCGCTGCCAAAGTCTCGACTTTATCTCGACGGAGCAGCGGACAACCAAACCTCTTGGGGGTGCTGCTTGAGGCAGATCAAATACTCTTGAGGCGCCAATGGCAGGATGGTGGATAAGCAAACCCACAAGAAGAGGGGGCCATGCCTTCATTTAACGTTCGGTTCATTAAGACCGTTTGTGACGATACCGGTCACGAACATCGTGCCTGTCAGGCAGCGTTTAAGATCGATGCCGCCTCGCTAAGTGCTGCTGCACAGCAGGCGGAGACCGATTTCTGCAAGCAAAAGAGTGTCCGCGATTGGACAGTCTTCGCCGATGTGATCGAGCTTCGAACCCCGCCTGCATTGCCGCCGGCATAGGCTGGTTAGCTTGAGTTTGGCGAGAAGTCTGCGAATTGAGTTGTGGGGTCAATCTGTAATCTAAGCGTGATCCCGGACAGGGTCGTGTCGACCGTCGATTCGAGAGAACAACTGGTGATGCTTTCGTCAATTCGGCGGGCACCCTGTTGTCTCACCACACCTAAGCGGACCTCGCTGGACGGTTTGCCGCCTGCCGTTCAATGGGGTCTGCAGCGCTCCGCCAAGCATCGTACCGGCAGGGCCATCCGGATCGAAGGACCTGCTCCCACAAGTCGGTCTTGTTTGATCCAATGTCAAAAACAAGTCTGCCTCCGGCAGCTATGGCTGTTTCGAAGGGTTAGGCTTGGTTGTCCAATCTGCACACATATCCTTGACGGTTTAGACATCTCCTCAGCCGGTTACGCGCGGGCCTGTCCCAGACATCCGAACCGGCTTAGTTGAGCTCGCAGGACATCGATGCGATCGCACGTGACCTTAGTCTGTCCGTATCCGCCTTTCGAACCATGGCGCAAAGACCGGGCTCTCCTGAACTCTTGAGCAAGCGCCTCGCACTTGGCGGTGTTTCCGAGAATGCGCTTGCTGCCGCAATCGAGACTGCGATCTGCAACGCGTGTGTGGCCTGTGTCAGACCAAAGTCCGCTGCGCCGCCGACCTCGAGAGCCAACACCATGCAAGTCCGCTCAAAGACTGCCCGAACGAACAGACCCGGCGCGATCGGTCGTGAGATATCCTCCGGCTGCTCTTTCGCGATCATCTCGCTCAATCAGTTCCTCACCGAAGATCTTGACTCCTGAGCATGCCCGCATTCAAAGAAGGCCGATACAGGACAAGCCCATCGCCGCCTCGAAATCCACGACATAGTGAAGCAGCCCTTATGTCTATATTCGCTGTTTCTGCCTACGTCTTCTTCTTTGCCGCAGCGATGGGACACGATCCGGCGTTTACGTTCTGCGTATTGCTGGCTTTCGCGCCAGCCTGGCCGCCGCCGCCGTCGTCGTCCTCAATCGCCGCTATGAACCGCCGGCGCGACTACCCCCGGCGGAGATCAAAGTTCGGCCGAACTACAACTCGGTCCGATCAAATTCGCCTCAGCGACGGCGAGGTGGCCGCTGGATAAGGGAAATCAGTCTCAAAGGGCAAGGCGTGTTGCATCCAGACGCTCAACACAAAAGAGTGCGCTCCACCTGCTCGGGCGTATATTCGTGACAAGGGCGGCAATATTCTTAAAAACGCGGATGGTCATTATCGTGTCGATCTGACGAAGCCCCGATAAGTGGATCTGTTAGCGACAATAAGGCGTGAGAAGCCTCCTGTGTTCTCGGCGATGCGGAGCACCTGAAGGAGAAGCGGGATTGCGCCATGCACCCTCAAGTGCGGCAACATCCGGAGAAAACTCGCGTAGAGTTCTTAATCGCGACTGTTGCTTCGATGTCACCAAATGTATGAACCCGCGATCTACGCTCGTGTCTGACGAGGGACGACATGTTTGATGTTTATTTGAACGGAAGGCGCGATCTTTTGGTCGTTCCGCGAGGCTTTGCGATCCCCGCGGGGTTGGACGGCAATTGGAAGCGAAAGAAGCGGGCGGTGCGTTTAGTGAGCGATGCCATTCGCCAAGATGTCCAACGGCGCGGTTACCACCGACGTAGTTTGACCTCAAATCGGTCGGAGACGGCAGTTGAGACCTCGTCACAAACGTAGCCAAGGCGGCTATCTCCGCTGACCCTTTCTTCGAAACACTATGGGCAGAAAGCATGACCGAACTTATACGCTGGCGCGAGTTCCGATGAGTGCCTCTTTTTTACGGTCGTCGCTCCGAAAAAAATGTGTTACAGGCGCTCCTCTCAGAAGGAGCATTCATCGTGAAAAAAGCAACCAAGAAACGCGTTAAGCGGCGCGAGTGGACGAAGGCAGATATCAAAGAGCTCAAAGTCCATTCGAAGGCTCGGACCCCGGTCATAAAAATAGCAAAAATGACCAAACGCAGCGAAGGTGCGCTACGCCAGAAGGCCTTAAATCTCGGAATCGGACTCGGACATCAGCGGTAATTGTGAGCAACGCTGGCTAGTGGCCGGTAGGGCGGCTCGCGGGCCGCCCTCTTTGGCCATACAGACTTTGTCGCACATTAGCGTGGCCGACCCGCGCTGAGAGAAGTTTTCAGGCACGTACTGGATGCCTTCAATGTCGCGGAACGTGCTCCAGCGCTTTGATCAAGTTTCTTGGAAGGCGGTTTCGACAGCCGCTTGCGATGTATGATCGCGAGTGAAGAGATAGTCTTAGCCATAGCCCTGTCTCGAAGATAAAACCCCAAGACACTCGACCCCGGAACGCATGCGATGGTGCCACTACGCCCAGTCCTACGCGCGTTAGTTCGAGAAGCTGACCAGTCTCAGAGGAACTCCTGTAGGGGCCGAATCTAGCATCCGTTCGGCCAGCAGCTTCTTCAGCTTCGGCGAGGCAGTCTTGGCCGCGCTGGGCCGAACACATCGGCTGATCGCTTTAGCGAAATGGAAACAACTCGCGAATGGGGCATCCTCGAAGCTCGTGCCAGACTAAAGTTTGGGCGTAAGCGAACCTCGCCGAGCCTGTTGGCTAGCTCGAGCTCCGAGGCAATATGGCGCGCTCAACAGCAATTGAAAAAGCGCTCTGTTAGCTTGATAGATGGCGGCGGGGCGGTTAGGTCCTGAACCCGTCATCACCTGAGCGCCCTAGGCGTTGTGAACGGACCACAACCATCTTCGACCGCGCTGCTTCAAGACATATTCGAAGGATGGGAGACTCATGTTAGCGAGCTCCATTTCTGACGGTCGTGCGTTTGATCTTCTGAACGCCAGAGCGGGCCCTTTCCAGGCGAAGCCTCACTGTAGCAGCCTTGGCAATGAACTCGCTTGATCGGTCAACGCCGCTTTCATCAAAAGCGAGCTCACCAGGACTGCCTGTCGTGGCTCCAAAGTCGGAGATGCTTGCGCGTTTTGGCCGTCAGCGACATCTGCCCGATCCGGGCATCGTCTGCGGAGGACTTATGCCGCAGCAAACCGTTTTTCTCTAGCAGCTTTGAGTGGGTTGTCACGAAGGAGGGGTCGACGAGCATCAATCGTGACACCAGGTTGACCGGTACACGCATTTCTTTGCCCAAATAGTTCACAGCCATCAGGATCGTCCACCGTGGCCGAGTGATGCCCAGCACATATAATTTGGCAAGTTCTTCGACGCACGAATCGATCTGATCTCCCACATAAATGACCGGACAATCTCGTCTCCGTCAGTAGAGATGCGGCCAAGCGCGCTTGCTGGATCAGGTAGATCCGGAGGCATCTTAAGTCAGGTTCCATCGTTTACAAGTCTCCTTGCGCCGATTAAGGGAGGGGCAACTCTCCAGGAGCAGGAAAATCAATTACTTGGTATAACTCGGAAGGATGGGCTGGCGAACAACAGGCTGGCCGGACTATGGAGTGTCTTGGCGGACCATGGGCAGCATTCACGGTTGCGTCGGCAGCGATGCGCGCTGACAAGATTGCTGCACCTTGCCACGTGAGATGTCCGTGACATGGTCTGCTTCTTTGCTGAGCTCGCCGAGCTGTCCGCTCTTTTGCCAAACTTCTTTGGTGTATGCCGAGCATCAGCGAGGTTGCATGTCGCATTTACGTCTTCAATACCTCAGCAAGAGGAAGCTGTGATCATACGTAATAACCTTCCCATGTGCCGTGGGCGGTCTTCGGCAAACGTCTGTATAGTTCGTTCCAACCTTCCCATATCCGCAATCAATCTTCGTGTAATTGAGCTGGCTCGTGACTTCGTTTCAACTGTCGAGTAATCGAGGACGCGATTGCGGTGTCTTTCTGTATCCAGCCGATCGATCGAACTGAACGGTTCTCAAGTCATGAGTGGCAGACAAAATTCTGGTCGTTTTAGCGCTTTGCGGCTGGCTTTCTGTCGATCAAGCGAGCGCCGACAGGGTTCGCTTTTCAAGGACGGGGCGTCTGAACGATGAGCGGACGTTTTGGCCGTTCGCCTGCGGTGTGCTTTCTCCTCGGTCTTCCACGATCCGGGACGACACTCCTGGCGCATTTGCTGCAGCACCATCCAGACATTGTGGCTCCGCCTGAACCCTGGTTGATGTTGGCGGTTGAAGCATTTGGCAGGGTGGATCAGCGCCATCCGGCGGGTGGCTCGCTGATTGAGGCCGCGACCTCTGAATTCTTGGGTCGGATAGATAGCACGATCCCTAGCCGCGCTTTTGCCGATGCAGCCTATGATCAGTATCTGGCACAAGCGGGCAAGCGCATCATCCTAGACAAGACACCACGCTATTGGATGGCGCTTGAGTTTCTTGAATCTGTCTATCCAGAGGCGCCACACATCCTTCTAATGCGCAATCCCTATGCCATCGCGGCTTCACTGAAATCGACGTGGGGGGTCCCACTGCGGGCAGAAAGCTCGCATCCGGTCAGCGTCTCCAGTCTCGTCGATCTCATGCTCCGTCTGCCCGACGGCATCATAACGTCACTCGCCGATTTGGTTCTGGGCCTTCCCAAGCTCGCCGCCCACCGCACTCGCCCGCGCACACAGTTCGTGCAATACGAACTGTTCGTGGCGCATCCGGACGAGGAAATCCGGCGTCTGTTGAGGGGCCTCGGCTGTGATCCAGCGGCCGTCGCATCGGCGGGGATGAGACAAGCAGATTATCTTCGATCGAGTAGCTTCGGAGACCGAAAAATCTTGGAACGAAACGCCGTCGACCAAAGCTCTGTCAAGGCATGGCAATCTCAATTGAGCGTCGAAGAGATGCAAACCGTGACTGATCTGGTCGGCGCCGAGCTTCTGCTAGAACTCGGATATGAGCAGGAACTGGTACATGCACAGCAAGCCGGAGTCCTGGATAGGGGAGGGGAGGTAACTGAACTTTATCGTCAGGTATTCCGAACCTGGTGGGATTTGCGAAGCTCCAAGGCGGGAGCATTATCCGGCCCACCTCACGCTGGAGAGCCGGTCCACACGATGGCTGCCCAGTTGCAACAGACGCTGTTGGCGTCAGAAGCTGATCGAGCTGCGGGGCTGGATGGCATTCGCAACAGCGAAGCGGCTATCGAGATGCTGCGAGGCGAAGTCGCGCGGCTTGAGCGGATCCTCAATATCCGCTAACGGATCTGAATGCTTGCGAATAAAACACGCTGGCTGATTTAGCCATTATCCTTAACCCGCACGAGCTGATCTCCCGATCAGGTGTGACCCAGGCGCCGACCGCACCAGCGGCGGAATGCGATATGCTCCCGCGTCTGCAAGTCTCCTCTCCAGTGGGGCTTGAGCTCATCGACGAGCCATGCGTCTTGGCCAGCCGTTTCCGCCGCGGATATTCCCACTCTAGGCTGGAGCCATAGAACGGCGAAGAACAGAGATCCTGCATCGAAAAGAAGGCACATGCTACCGAAACATCTGCGCCGCCTCGAAGCTGAATCGATTGAAATCATGCGTGATGTGGTCGCCGAGTTCAAAAGGCCGGTCATGCTTTACTCGATCGGAAAAGACTCAAGCGTAATGCTGCACATTGCAATCAAGGCGTTCTATCCGGCAAAATTGCCGTTTCCCCTGCTTCACGTTGACACGACCTGGAAGTTCCGCGAGATGATCAGCTTCCGGGACGCGACAGCCAGGCGGCTCGGCCTCGACCTGATCGTCCATGTCAACAAGGAGGGCCTCGCGCGCGGGATCAATCCGATCGATTCCGGCTCCGCGCTCCATACCCAGGTGATGAAGACCGACGCGCTGAAGCAGGCGCTCGACCTCCACGGATTTGATGCTGCCTTTGGCGGAGCGCGGCGCGATGAGGAAAAGAGTCGCGCAAAAGAACGGATACTCTCCTTCCGTTCGGCCGGACACGTATGGGACCCCCGTAATCAGCGGCCGGAGCTCTGGAACCTGTTCAACACACGGATCCGCCAGGGCGAAACCATGCGCGTGTTTGCGATGTCAAACTGGACCGAGCTCGAGGTGTGGGAATACATCATGCTCGAGAAGATTCCGGTGGTTCCGCTCTACTTCGCGAACCAAAGACCGATAGTGCGTCGAAATGGTGCGATGATCATGGTCGATGACCAGCGATTGCCGCTTAACGGCGACGAGACGCCGGAAATGCGCATGATCCGCTTTCGCACGCTTGGATGTTATCCTTTGAGCGGAGCTATTGAATCCGATGCGACGACGATCGAAGATATCGTCGCGGAAATGCAGACTACGACTGTGTCGGAGCGCCAGGGACGCCTAATTGATGCCGACGAAGCCGCTTCAATGGAGAAGAAGAAGCGGGAAGGCTACTTTTGATGTTTACGAATCCGGCAACAGAACTGGTCCCGGCCAGGACGAAGGATCAGCTGCGATTCATCACATGTGGCTCGGTGGACGACGGCAAATCGACGCTGATCGGCCGATTGCTGCACGACAGCAAGATGATCTACCACGATCAGCTCACGGCGCTGGAACGCGACAGCATCAAGCATGGTAGCACCGGCAATGACATCGACTTCGCGCTGCTCGTGGACGGGCTGGAGGCCGAACGGGAGCAGGGCATCACAATCGATGTCGCCTACCGCTTCTTCACGACGCCGCGGCGCTCCTTCATGGTGGCCGACACTCCCGGCCACGAGCAGTATACCCGCAATATGGCTACCGGCGCCTCGCATGCCCAGCTCGCCATCATCCTGATCGATGCCCGCAAAGGCGTGATGGTTCAGACCCGCCGCCACTCCTTTATCTGCTCGCTGCTCGGTATTCGCCATGTCGTGCTGGCAGTGAACAAGATCGATCTTGTGGCATATAACAAGGAGTGCTTCGATCGGATCGCCCGTGACTATCTGGCCTTTGCCGCCGGTCTCAGCTTCACCTCGATTGTTCCGATCCCGATCTCGGCCCGCTACGGCGACAACGTCGTGGACCGCTCCGCTCATGCCAACTGGTATCATGGTCCCTGCCTGCTCGAGCATTTGGAGAGCATTGACATCCAGTCCGGCACCGCAAGCCAGGCTTTCCGCTTTCCGGTCCAATGGGTAAACCGGCCAAACCCGGATTTTCGGGGCTATGCCGGGTCGGTGGCTTCCGGGAGGATCTCGACAGGAGACGAGATCGTTGTCGCTGCGTCGGGGCGGACCACGCGCGTCAAGCGGATCGTGACCCACGATGGTGACCTCGTCGCCGCCGAAGCCGGGGATGCGGTTACCATTACACTGGAAGACGAAATCGATATCAGTCGTGGCGACATTCTGTCGCGACCGGACGACCGACCGAAGGTGGCCGACCAGCTTGCTGCTTATGTGATCTGGATGGACAAGGAGCCGCTCGCTCCCGGACGCAATTACGTCCTGCGGATTGGATCGCAGACGATTTCTGGCAGCATTACCACAATTAGGCATCGAATCGACGTCAACACTTGTGAGCATCTGGCCGCCGGGACGCTTTCCCTCAACGAGATCGCCTTCTGCGATGTTGTGACCGCAACGCCCGCCGTATTCGATCCTTACGACCTCAATCGAAAGACCGGATCATTTATCGTCATCGATCGTTACACGAATCGTACGGTCGGGGCCGGCATGATTGCCTTTCCGCTACGGCGGGCCACCAATATTGCTAGGCAAGCGCTATCCGTGGACAGGAGGGAGCGCGCCGCGCTCAAGAATCAGAAGCCTTGCGTCATCTGGTTCACTGGCTTGTCTGGCGCGGGAAAGTCGACGATTGCCAACCTTGTTGATCAAAAGCTGTTTGCGATGTCGCGGCATACCATGCTGCTGGATGGCGACAACCTCCGGCACGGATTGAACGCGGACCTCGGTTTCTCGGAGACGGATCGCGTGGCGAACATCCGGCGTGTCGGCGAAGTTGCCAAGTTGATGGCGGACAGCGGCTTGATCGTGATCTGCTCGTTCATCTCGCCCACTAGGGCCGAACGGGACAGGGTGCGCAGCCTGGTTGGCAAGGATGAGTTCATAGAAGTCTTTGTCGATACGCCGCTCGAGGAATGCGCGCGGCGAGACCCAAAAGGCCTGTATTCAAAGGTGAGATCCGGCAAGATCAAGAACTTCACCGGGATCGATTCGTGCTACGAAGCACCAACGACACCGGAGGTTCATCTCAGGACCATGGAGCAGACCCTAGAGCATTCAGCGGAAGCGGTAGTGGATGTCTTGATGGCGCGGTCAATTCTTGATGGTTAGAGGTCCCTCGCGTCGCACCATCGATTCGCACGATATCCCGCAAGCCGGCCAAGGCGATCCAGCTCTGGCGAGCCTGCGATCGGACTTTTGGCTCTAAAGGAACAAAATGGTCGCACCCACTCGTCGATTGCCCGCTTCCGGTTATGTGCTCGAAGTGGATGGCCAACTCAAAACCGAGTACGCGAGCAGAGATGGAGCATGGGCGGGAGCGGAGGAGCTCAAGAAACGCCGTCCCATGCTCCAGATCAGAATCTACGATGTGACAACAAAGTCCAGAGAGGAAGTCCGACTTCCAGTAAGTTGACTTTTCGCTTGGCGCTTCTTGCTGCGCGTACGGCCAGCGACACGCCGAGCTCCCGTTAAAGCCGAGCCGGACAGCGTCTCGGCCGGCTTCGATCTCTCGCGCAGTATGAGGGGCCTCGGTTTCCGGGCTTGGCCGCATCCGGCGAGCGGGCACTTGTTTTCAGGACCCGAATTTGGCAGTCGACCACGACTCCCTCCTGTCGCGGCCATGCCGGCTTTCGGCAAGCTTGCTTCGGTGGCCCGCCGCTCGACGGCGGACAACGCCTGCCTACACCCGCGCCTTGGCATTGCGAGACAAAGCAGCCGCGAACCTTAGCCATCCCGTGCTGCGCTACGGACTTCCGCGCTTCGGGTTCTGCTCCGTACCGCCTGCCGTCGTTGATCGTCATGAAGGCGGCCATGGCGCGGCCGAAATGGCAAGGGAGCTCATCCATGGCAAGCGACAAGGACGATCTCTTGATGATCTGCTCTGGTCAACCGTCAACCTGTTCGACCGCGCGGTAGACCGCGTCGAACGCGAGCTCGCCATCAACGAGCAGGCGCTGCAGAGGGGCCAACGCGAGCAGAACGGCTGCGAGATGCGATCCGTCGAATCAGAGCGCCTTACCGCCGAGGTACTTGCGCTCCATTGAGTGTTGGACGCGATGGAACTCCTTTCACTTTGGGCCTTACGATTTGGACCAGCCCGTCAACCGCGGCACGCTCGCCACGGCGATGATCGTTCGTGAGACTTTCTCGCCACGAAGCGGAGTGCAGGCCCGAGAGATGCTGCCAGCCTAACGATCGCGCTCACAGAGGGACACGTGCCACTCATCTGGAGTCGAGTCGACCTGGTCCTAGCAAAGCAGGACGACAGGTTCTGCGTCACGGCGCCTCGCCGAAAGGTCGAACTGTTCGTTGCTAAAGCGACAGCAATCGCAAGGTCGCTCAGATTACCTTCAAGCCGGATTCGACCACAGCCTGCCAAGGGCGCTTCATTCAGCGCAACGACACCTGACAGCGGCGGTCATGTGCGACGAGGCGTACACTTTCCAGGTGCCAGCTATCCAGGAGGATCTCGGCGGCATGGCGGAGAAGCTCGGTACCTCCATCTGCGGTATGGCGAGGAATACGTGAACGGAAAGGCTGGCCATCCTTACCTGCTGGTATGCGGCCGCAGGCGGAATGCCGAATGTCCTGATGTCGAACTCTCAAAATACTTCAGCTCGCTGTGAACCTCCGCACTCCGCTGCCTACGTCGGCTTGTCGCCGCCAGATGGGAGTACGTCAGGAAAAAAATCTCACGAGAAAATCCCCGGAGAGGGTTGAAACGCCCCTAACGTCAAGTTGTACGATCTCGAAATGGACAGCGACAGTCATCAGCGTCCCAAACCTCCAACGAGCTACGAAGTGCGAATGCATCAAGTCTCAAGCCCATGCATCAGACTCCCGCTGCCTGCGACGTCATCAAGTGTGCCATGCCTTAATCTGCATCCCGGCGCGATGATCCGGCTGCATCGCTTTCCTAATGTCAGGTTTGCCTGAATGACGCAGGTTCGCACGTAAGTCGGTCGGTCGACCTGCCGCTTCGCGACGCAAGAAGGCGACCGCGCTCACGCCTGCGCATGCGTGATGGCTAGATGACAGCGCGCGTCGCCGCCGGTTGCGTTCGAGGGCGCGGTCGCAAGGCCAATATCTTGGAGGTGATGAATGGTATCGGTGAGCAGCTTTGTGAAAGATCGCTCTGCATCTGCGATGAGATGTGGAGGTTGTCATCCGGCAGGGTTTCGGACACAGACGCGAAGCGCGCCCGCAATCTATGGGCATCTGACCCGAAGCTGTTGAACGGAGGAAGTCGACACTCGCCACAGGGGCTCCCTGGTGGGGTGGGCGTACTCCAGGTCTATTGAAGAATACAACTTGAGGAGGAATGGTTTGATAAGACAGCGCTCTTTGCTGACGCCTGGTCCATTGTCGTTATCGCTGGCGGTCAGGAGCCAGATGCAGCTTGATCTCGCATCGCGCGATTGCGAGTTCAAGGAAGTGACCGCCTGCATGAGGCGGCTGATGCTCAACTTGCTGGGAAATGCTGACGACTATTCGGTCGTGCCTATTCAGGGAGGGGGCTCCTTTGCGATGGAGGCCGCTCTCTCTTCATTTGTGTCCCGAGCCCACAGGCCGCTCGTTTGCATAAACGGCATCTATGGCGAGCGTATTTTGCAAATCTTGCGGCTGTGGGGCGTCGAAGCACTGAAGCTTGTGAAGCGAGCGACCGATCCTTTGGATCCTCAAGAAATTGGCGAGCATCTGAGCCGAAATCCTGGCGTTACGCACCTGTGCTTCGTGCATTGTGAGACGACAACCGGAATCGTCAATCCGCTGGACGCGATCGTGGAGGAGGCGAGAAGACGTGGCGTAAAGACCATCGTCGATGGGATGAGTTCCTTCGGCGGCCTTAATATCGACCTGAGCCAGCGTGGACCTGACGTCCTGGTCACGTCGAGCAACAAGTGCATAGAAGGGCCGCCGGGAGTGGCGTTTGTCATCGCGTCCCGCGAGCTGCTGGAGAATGCGGTTCAAGAACCGAGGTCGTTTGTCCTCGACGTGAGAGATCAATGGCTCTCGCTCGAGCGCACCGGTGAGTGGCGGTCGACCCCTCCCACCCACATCGTTCAGGCAACGACAAAGGCCCTGAAGATTCTGCACGAGGAGGGCATCGATGCCAGACGCTGCAGGTACGAAAAGGTCAGGGACGATCTCGTCAAGGAACTCGAAGGACTGGTGTCTCCGCTGCTGTCCGCGGACTTGCAGTCGCCGGTCTGCGTCGCGTTCAGTGCGCCGTCGGGAATCGTGGACCAGGCAGGATTCGATGGGCTTTATCGCCACTTGGCGGCCCACAACCTTTACATCTACTCAAAGCTGCATCTTGCCACGCGGAGTTTTCGCGTCGGTTGCATTGGGGAAATCCAATCCAGCTGGATCGAGCAGTTGGGGTGCGCTTTTCGTACATATTTCCGGTCCGGTCAGGCTCGGTTAGCAAAGCCGATGTCGGGCCAAGAGGCATGCGGGGCTCGCATAAAGATGCCGGCTCGAGTGGCTGGGGACCCGCGGCTGCCGTTTTCGGCCGAGACTGCTGTTCTGCATGCGGGCTATCGGCGAGACCCGGCGACGAAAGCCGTCGCAGTGCCGATTTACCAGAATACGGCTTATGAACTCGATGGCGATCTCAACCACATCGCTGACGTCTACAACGTCAAGGCCGATGGGTTCACCTACACAAGGATCATCAATCCAACGACCCGCGCGCTGGAAAGGCGCTACGCCGCCGTCGATATGGGGAGCGACTCGCTCGCCGTTGCGTCAGGTCAAGCAGCGACGTTCCTTGCGATCGTCAACCTGTCAAGTGGCGAAGTGGGGGACAATGTCGTCGCCTCTCCGTATCTATATGGCAATACCTGGAACCTGCTCCACAACACATTAAAGCGTCTTGGGATCAGCGTGAGGACGGCCGATCCTCGAAAGCCCGAGACATTTGAACGTGCCATTGATGATCGCACGATATGCCTGTTCGGAGAGGTGATTTCGAATCCTTGTCTGATTCCGCTCCCCGTCAAACAGCTGGCCGAGATCGGCCGAAAGTACGGCGTGCCTTTGGTCGTGGACAATACGACGACGCCACTGGTATGCCGGCCGTCAGATCTCGGCGCTGCTATTACGACGTACTCCGCAACGAAATATATATGCGGCCACGGTACGACGCTCGGTGGACTGATCGTTGACAACGGCGAGTTTAGCTACCGGGGAGCCTCTCGCTTTCCCTTGTTCAACCGTCCCGACGATGCGCATGGCGGAGTTGTTTGGCATAATGCGGTGCGCGATGTCGACGATCTTGGAAGGAGCGAGTTTCTTCTCAAGGCTCGCATGACCTGGTTGCGCGATACCGGCGCAGCCATCGCCCCGTTTGCGAGCTTTCAACTGATCCAAGGGCTTGAAACGCTGCCACTTCGCATGAAGCAGCACTGCGCGAATGCCAGGATCGTGGCCGACGTTCTCAAGGAGCATCCAAAAGTGCGCCGTGTCTTCTACCCCGGGCTCTTCGAAGGCGCCGATCGGGAAACCGTTGAACAGACACTCAATGCTGCATACGGACACGGGGCGATGGTCATGTTCGAGGTGGAGGACGAACAAGCCGGGCGCAAGTTCATCCAGAACGTCGACTTGATGTATCACGTTTCGAATGTAGGCGATGCCCGCACGCTCGTGACCCATCCTGTCTCGACGACCCACACCACCGTCCCGCGGGAAAAGCGCGAAGCCGCCGGCATATTTGGCGGCTCGATCCGGCTTTGCGTCGGCATCGAAGATGTCAACGACATCCTGCGCGATCTGGACAAGGCGCTTTCCGCAATCTGACAACCTGCAAGGCGATCAGGAGGAGGTTCTCATGAATCAGGCAGACGCTTGGAAATTGAGGTCATCACGCTATGAGGCCGTTCAATTCAGCCGAGAAATCAATAAGCAGCTCTCCGAGCTCAGGCCCGACAACATAACGGGAGCGGCTTATATTGCCAAAGATTACGCTGTCATCACAGCGTGTACGCTCGCGACTGTGTCGGTCTCATGGTGGCTCTACCCGCTGGCCGTCCTTCTGATTGGCGCCTATCAGCGCGGATTGACAACCATTGCTCATGATGCGGCTCACCGCACGCTCGCGAAGAACACGACCTGGAACTACGTCCTGGGCATTCTGTTCGCTTCCTATCCCTTGTTCCAGCGCCACTGGGCCTACCGGATCTCGCACGTCTATTTGCATCATCCCTATCTCGGAGATCCGGACAAGGATCCCGACCTGAAGTTCTTTCTGGCCAGCGGCGTTTACAACGTGCAGCCTCCGGAGCGGTACGCTTTCAACATGATCTGGAAGCCGATCTTCGGCGGCGCGACAGTAGCGTATCTGAAGTATCTTTGGGCCAATCGATTTTCGATCACAGATGTCGAGGAGCAGAGCCGCTCAGGCATACTTATCGACAAGTATGGCTTCTATCTCTTCTGGATCAGCATCCTGGCCGGGTCATATGCTGTTGGGCTGCTCCATATCGTCGTCCTGTTTTGGATCGTGCCCTATCTCACCACGTTTCAGGTCCTCGGATGGTTTATCGAGCTAGCCGAGCACTCACCTATGTGCGAAACCGAGACGCAGAACGTCTATCTCACCAGGAATCGGAAAGGAAACTTCCTCGAACGAGCCATCCTCGGACAGAATCTGGATGAGTACCACCTTGAGCATCATCTTTCGCCGGGCATCCCGTTTTGGCTGTTGCGCAAAGCTCAGAAAATCCGAATGCAGGATCCGAACTATGCGAAGGTTGCCGCGACCTGGGGTGGTCTCTTTGTCAAGGGACCTCAAGGTCAACCTAGCGTCATAGGTCAGTTAAAAGAGCGAAATCGACGCTTGTATGAGCAGGCCGTTGCCGAGGTTCGCGCGCGAGGGCAGCTCGCGTGACGTTTCTACGGCCAGAGAGCACCCGAGCCGTGGTCGGCGTCACTTCGAACCGTCTTCTGGTCGATGGTGTGCATCGCGACTGGTTGCGGCGCAAGTACTTGCAGGCACTCCATCGTCATGCGGGAGTGGCTTGCGTCATATTGCCGACGATCGACGCCGAAGATGCGAGGGAGGAGATCGCCCCGGCGATCATGCGCCGGCTCGACGGCTTAGTGTTGACAGGTGATGAATCGAACATCGACCCCGCCGTCCTGAGAGCGCCTGCGTCCTTGACGCAGGCTGATCGGCAGGACGTTGAGCTTGGGATCCTTGACCGTCCGCGGGACAGGCTCTCTGCCGTAACTATAGAGAGCGCCATCGCGCTCGGAATGCCTATTCTGGGCATCTGCCGTGGGCTTCAGGAACTCAACGTCTATTTCGGCGGCACGCTCCGCTCATCGCTTGCGGAGTGGAAGCCGGAAAGTGGCGCGATGCATGCCGAGAAGCCAGATCGTCCAAGAGACCGTCAGTACGACGCCGCGCACACCGTCAGGATATGCTCCGATGGCGCGCTCTTTCCAATCGCGCGGACGATCGAAGCGCAAGTCAACTCGCTGCACAATCAAGGCATCGAGGCGCTTGCCCCGGCGCTGAGGCGCGAGGCGT
The DNA here is from genome assembly GCF_020193895.1 of Bradyrhizobium sp. NBAIM14. Lineage (NCBI taxonomy): Bacteria > Pseudomonadati > Pseudomonadota > Alphaproteobacteria > Hyphomicrobiales > Nitrobacteraceae > Bradyrhizobium > Bradyrhizobium sp. NBAIM14. The sequence goes on from NZ_JADYVQ010000014.1 coordinate 186,672, forward strand.
GGGCGCCTGACGGTTTGGTCGAGGCGGCTTCGGTCATTGGCGCCCCGACGCTCCAAATCGGTGTGCAATGGCACCCCGAATGGCACGTCTCAACCGATCTCCTCAGCAAGCAACTGTTCAAGGCATTTGGAGAGGCGTGTGTTGGGTACTACCGAACTAAGAAGAACTAGAGGCAGGTTGTGACATTTCAAACCAAACGTGGTCCGTGCACGTCGAAAGGACACTCCCTCGGAGCCGAAGCACGCGTCCGGTCCTGCGAGGGCCGTGCGCCGCCTCGCGGGCACAGGAAGACTGGAGGATTGGCGAATCGCTTCGTTCTGGGAGTCCTATTTGTGGCGCTTTATGTCGTCGTGAGCGCGGCAGGCGAGGTTTATGCGGCGTCGTATTTTCAGCAAGCGGATGTGTTCGTCGCGCTCCTGCTGACCTTCGCTGTGGTTTGTCTGATGTTCAATCTCCTGGCTCGCCAGGAAGGACGCGAGGCAACGGTGGCGAAATGGTCGCTCCTCGTCTTCGTCGCGCTCAATGTCGTGACAGCAATCAGCTGGATCGGCCTATTTATCGGACTGAAATACGCTGAACCTGCGATCGTCATCGCCTTCATGGTGGCGCTGGGGCCCACCGCAACAGTGTGGTTAAACGCACTGATCAGGCGCCAGGGTGCCCCTCCAGCATCCGATATTGTCGTGAGCGTTACGATCGCAACGATCGGGAGTTACATGATTTGGATCTCGGCCAGCGGCAACGCAGGCGTGGAGTGGGGGGCTCGATCGTCCTTCGGCATCGTCTTGGCGATCGTGGCCGGCCTATCGCTGGCCCTTACAAATATACTTGTCAAACTGCTGTTCGATCGTGGGTTTTCTGGCCGACAAGTCCTGGCGCATCGCTTTTATGGAACGATTCTCTTGCTGCTGGGACTGGTCGACCATTCATCTATCGTGCCTGAGATCTCGCAGCATTGGTTTGCGATCGCGGCAATTGGGCTGTCGACGATCATTGTTCCTTTGCTCTTGATCCAGCAGGGCATTCGCCGGGTAGAGCCCTTCACCGTCAACATGGTCCTGTCCACCGCCCCTATCATCACCTTCCTGTTCCAGTACTTCGATTCTCGCATCGTGCCTTCGTTACATACGTTCATAGGAAATGCTCTCATTACGGCTGTCGCTGTCGGAAACATCTACTTGCAGTATCGGAGATCCGCATGAAAGAACGGAGTTGTGTAATCGTAGACGCATATTCTACCGGCCGATACCTACCGGAAGAATTCAAGCGCTATGGAATTGGAACGGTGCATGTGATGTCGGCTGCACAGATTCCGTCCATATTCCAATCGCATTTCAATGCGGATCTTTATGATGAAGTCATTCGCCCCACCGAGCGCATGGGATATGACGACATCGTTGATTATCATCTTCAGGCTCTCCATGGCCGGGAATTGGAGTTCGTTGTCGCGGGCTGCGAGACCGGAGTTGAACTCGCCGATTCTCTGTCGGAGCGGCTTGGCTTACCATCAAATGGGACTGCGCTATCCGCTGCTCGGCGTGACAAAGCGCGATTGTCTTGCGCGCTGACCTTTGCAGGCGTGCGATCGATCAGACAAGTCGTGTCCGACAGTCCTGTAGAGATCGCGAGCTGGAAGCGTGAAGCGAAGTTCGATCAGATCGTGATCAAGCCGCTGAACAGTACGGGTACCGAGGATGTATTCTTTTGCTCGACAGACGCTGATATTCAGCGGGCTGTGAGCGCAATTGTCGGGAAGACGAACCGTGTCGGAGCGTTGAATCGTTTTGCCCTTGGGCAAGAAAAAATAAACGGCCAGCAATATACCGTAAATGCCGTCTCGATCGAAGGGGAAGCCTTCGTTACGGAGGCGTGGACCTATGACACGGTTCCGATTGAGAGGGCATCATCGGTCTGCTCACTTGAGAGATTGTTGGGGGGCAACGAACCAATCGTTCAGGAACTGTCCGACTACTTGGTGCGTGCGTTGCAGGCACTACAGATCGTCGACGGACCGGCTCATGCTGAGATCATCGTCGATCATCGGGGACCGGTTCTGGTGGACTTCGGAGCGAGGCTTCAAGGGACCATGTCGGCAAAAGCACGAACGATGGCGTTGGGGCACAACCATATGACCTTGACGGCCTGGCGTTACGCAGATCCCAAGGGCTTTGGTGAATATATGAGGCTGCGCGGGCCCTACAAGCGGCAGGCTCACGCACTTTGCGTCTCGCTGATCTCAGATATGAGCGGTGTCGTTGCCGGTTACCCGGGACTCGAAGCAATCCGCAAGCTCCCGAGCTTCGCGGATGCCATTGCATTCGTCCCGATTGGTCAAGAGCTAGTTCCCACGATCGACTTAGTGTCGACACCAGGCATCGTTTATCTCGTGAATAGCGACTTGACTCAGCTTGAGAATGACTATCGCAAGTTGCGAGCAATGCGGATGGACCAGGTGTTCGATTTGGTGATGCAGGATCGCGACTGATGCCAACTGATCCCAGGTTGACCGGAGCGAATCCAGCCCGCGCGGCGATGGTCGGCTTAAGCGACTTCGATGGCGTTCTGCGAGGCAAACACGTCTTAGGTGAAGATCTCGCGGGTGAAGATAAAGTTATCAAGTTCTCTGAAGCGGTGCTGGCGTGGGATTGTACGGACCGGGTCATTCCGGCCAGTTTCACGCAAAAGCCGCTATCGGCGTTCGGAGATGCTGACCTGCGGATTTTGTCAGGCACCGGCCGTTCGGTGTCTCATCTCGGCGATCAATATCTCTATCTCGCGGAGTTCGCGGGCGCACATGAGAACATCTGTCCGCGCGGTGTTCTGCGTAAGGTCCTGCGAAGGACTGCTGACCACGGATACGACTGCACTGCCGGGTTCGAGTTTGAATTTATGCTGTTTAAGGAGAACGCAGACACGATTGAAGACAAGCCGTTCGGCGAATGGGCTCCTTTAACGCGCGGCCCGTTCGGCTACTCGATTGCGCGCTCTGTCGCACAACATGAGCTGTTCGATGAGATCTTGGCGATTTGTGAGAAGGCTAGAATACCTCTCAGCGGACTACACTTTGAAACGGGACCTGCCGTTGTCGAAGCGTCACTTCGTCATTGTGATGCGCTGGAAGCCGCCGATCGAGCAATCATATTCAAGTCGATGATAAAAGCCTGGGCGCAAACGCGAGGCATGATGGCTACATTCATGGCCAAGGTTTCCGAGAAATGGCCCGGCCAGTCCGGCCATATTCACATCTCGATGTCCTCGGATAGTAAAAATGTATTTTACGACGGTGATGCGTTAGGCAACGTCTCCGATCTTATGAGGCAATTCATCGCCGGACAACTAGAATACATGAATGAGTTCTGTGTGCTCGCTGCGCCGAACGTCAACAGCTACAAGAGATTGGTACCTGGCTGCTGGGCACCAATCTGTCCAAGCTGGGGCCTTGACAACCGCTCCTGCGCGGTTCGCGCCATTCCGGGAGAGCCATCTGCGCATCGCCTGGAATATAGGCTGCCTGGCGCAGACGTGAACCCGTATCTCGCGCTCGCATGTGCGATTGGTTCAGGAATATTGGGCTTCGAGACAGGTCCGGAACTACCGGCTTCGATCGTCGGTGATGCAAGCCTGGAAATGTGTCGTCCGTCCGCGAGGCTGCCTCAAAGCCTATCAGAGGCAACATCTCGGTTTGCAGAGTCTGCAGCGGCCAGTGATGTCTTCGGAGAAAGGTTTGTTGAAGCGTTCGCTTGCTCGCGCCGTTGGGAGTGGGAATCCGTTCAACATCGGGTCACCGACTTTGAACGTCGGAGATACTTCGAGATCATTTAGCTTGAGCTCTTCGCTAGTTCTGAACCTCCTTCCGTTGGCCGGTGCCGGCGCGACCATCGCGGCTGTCTGTGCCGCTAATGTTGAGCTTCATACAGAGCAAGTGTGCGTTACTCGTTAAGTGAGGACCTTGGGAACGGTGAGGAGGTCTGCTATTATCTGCTCTATGGCAGCAACCGCGATTGCTCCGTTCTAGCAACGAACAACACCATTTCCATTCGCATCAATGAAGACGTTCTCGACTTCTTCAAGCGGGAAGGCATGGTCGATTATGCTCAGAGCACGAGCCGAAGAGGCCCGTGATGCGCGACGCTGTAGCCGAGCCGCAGAGCCACGCAGGACGCGAGGCTCACCATTAATGGGGGCAGCGCGACCAGACGATGGCTTAGCCGCCGCCGGCCACAACGAGGCTGGCGTTGATCGGTGCTGACTTATACTCTTGGCGCGGCGCTCTGAAATCCCATCAGGGAAGAGGTCCCAGTCACCTTGGGTCCATTAAGTTCATGAGAGAGCGATGGCGGCGAACGCTACACGGCCATCTTGGGACCGAAAGGCCCCAACGACGTTCAACTCATTCATCACCCTCGGCCAACTTTGCCGAGTGAAGCTGCGGCACCAAGGACTTCCTCAGATATCTATGGCGGTCTTGCGCCAGGGTTTGATTCGCCGGCACTTTTCGAATGGCGTGAGGACGCTCCTTCGGCGCTGGCGCCAAACCTTTCCCTGCCGTCTGCCGCACCGGCATCAGGCCATCAGCCACTCCCGCAAGTGCCTGAACTGAGAGAGTTGTTCGGCGATCACTGGACGCACGGCCCCCAAGAGGCTTCGCCTGTCGTGATCGACATATTGCAGAGCCTAGGTCTTCTGCCGAGCCGGGATGTCCCAATGACCCGTTTCTTAGTCCACGGTCAGCCCTACACGGCCGAGAGCCTACCGGGAGGCCGCGTTCTTCTCTTCCATCGGCCGCAACTTGGCTGAACGGGGCTCGTGGGCACCTAGTGTTTCGGCACAGAGATTTTGAGTCTTTTTGCTTTCGGCACTCTGGTAGATATTTTAGAATAGAGAGCGGCCTAATTTGGTGCGCGCCTTCTCGATCGCGAACATCCAATTGATGGGTGCGCGCTCGGCGTTGCGGCGTTCTCCCATGCAGCGGTCTCTCTGACGAGATGGGCATAACTGTCGATGCGCCGGTCGAGACACTGACGGGCGAGCGCGCTAATCTCGATCTCGATGATGTTGAGCCAATTGGCATGCTTCGGGGGCAATGAAATTCGCGCATGCGCTCGGCAAAGTCGACGGCGGCCGGTGCTAGATGGCCTTCACTGGCCACATACCCCATTTGTACCTTTGGAGTGCACCACATGCTTCTGCGCCATGGCTTGAGATCGTTCTCGGCCAGGCGCCGTCTCGCGCGACAGGCTCTCCTGCGACGTCAGTCTGACCGTCTCGTCGGCCAGCAGCTCCAGTGTCCAGCGCGCGCGGTCGGAGGGCTGAAGCAGGAGGTGGCCACCAGAAGGACCTCTTCTTTGTCGTTGAGCTCGCGCTCTGCCCCTGCACGGGCTCTCCGCTCTGGGCGGCCACCGGGTTGCCTTGCGACAAAACGCCGACGGGTTCGATAGACCATCGAGTGGCCGACGTCCACGCTGCTGGCGATATCGTCACCACTCATCCCGGCATCGGCGGCATCTGCGCCTTTAGCTTGCGCACCGCCTGTCTGCCTCCGGCGCATCGAGGATGTGCTTGATTTGTACGCCGAGCCGCCCAATGAAGCAGTGCGGGCGCGGTCCGGATCCTACCGGCGGGGGGCTGAGTTGACGAAAGGTTCCTGCCGCATCCGCACTGCTGATGAGGCTGACGAGAAACATGACTCGGCGCCGACCGTTCTGGTACGCTAGCACTGTCCCTGCCACATCCCGCCAACCTCAACGGCTCTGTATCCGGGGGAGCTTACTGAAAGCTGACAGACCTGCGCGACAAATCACAAATGGAAGGGGCCCCAGGGCAGCTTGCCACTAGACGTCAGGACGTTCAGGTCCAGACAAAAGGCCGTTCGGCGCGCTTACGATCAGCGGCCGCTACAGCGGCGCGACGGACCGGAGGGGCGGTCAGCCTAGTCCACTGCAAGCTTTATGACTGATCGCCGGTTACGACATCCGGCTTCGGGCGGGTCTTCGAGGAGGAGAGTTTACCATTTGGATCACGCATCAGGCGCGTCCGGACCAAATACGTCGCACCGCTTACACAGTAGCGGTCTAGCTGGCTAGACATTCCTCGTGAACATGACCATATTGCCGAGCCGTCTCTCGATCCAAGAGCGCGCTATTGTCCGCAAAATGATAGACACAGCAGTTCTATTTAAGCCGCTCGGCTGCAGCCGTGATAACTTCGAAATTCTTGGTATCAGACATATGTTCCCTCACATGAACTCCTGGGACAAATCGCCAGGAGATTCTCTGACAATCGAACATCATCCGCTACATGGGGTGACCTACGCGCTTACGCTTGTTTTAGCGCTTTGCCGTCGATACGGGCTCCGGCCATTTCGTTATCACCGCCAGCGACGCAACACGGTGATGATCCGTGCGTCACTGGGCTTCGTCGACAAGGTGCTGCTGCCGGAGTTCACCGAGCTGGCGAGGTCGCTGCAAGTCTATCTGCACGAGGTGACGCCGCGCGTGATCCGCGACGAGTCTATGACGGACGACACCCGCGATGCGCAGGAAGTTACAGATGCCCTGCCGTCGAACTGATCAGGCGGCGAGCTTTGCCTCAGAACCATCGCGCTCGGCTTTCCAATTCCACGGCAACAGCATGTGCAGCCGATTGATCTTTGTACGTCCGGAGACGATGCGCTCGAGAACATTGGTCAGATAGTGCCGCGGATCGATGTCGTTCAGCTTCGCCGTGTTGATGAGCGACGCGAGAATGGCCCATGTCTCGGCCCCGCCTTCACTGCCGGCGAACAAGTAGTTCTTCTTTCCCAGGCCTATCGGCTTGATGCTGCGTTCGACCGTATTGCTGTCGATCTCGATGCGCCCGTCATCGATGAAGCGCGTCAGACCTTCCCAATGGTTGAGAGTGTAGCTGATGGCCTTGCCAAGACCGGACTTCTTCACGCGATCTCGGCGCTTGGAGCGGAAGACACAAAGTCCGCCGTCGTACGGATCGGCCCCAAACGCCTCGCTCACCAGCATCGCTAGCTAGTCCATGCCGTGACGGAAATCGATCGGCTGCGTCGCGATCCAGATCGACAACCCTGGTCGGAGCCCGATCATCGGCCAACCGTCCCTACTGCGGCCAGCACCTCGCACCGCGCCCGGCGGTCGACCGTCCCCCTGACACGGATACAAACCGCGCCGACCTCGATCTCGATTGCCGCCTGCTCTTCGCACGAGGGCAATTTGCCCCCGCAGCCGGTGATCGCGACCGGCAAAAGCCAGCTGGCACGTCTCCGTACCCGCGCTCCACCACCTTCGCCCGCATTGTCCGACGACGCCACAGAAACAACAGGCTTGGGCTGATGTCGTGTTGTCGCGCCATCGCGGACACGCTTGCACCCGGCGCAAAACTCTCCGCGACAATCGCCGCCTTCGCATCGGTCGACCAGCGCCGTCGCCGGCCCGTCCCGGTAATGATCTCGACACGCTGCAGCGTGTCCGAGCCGTCCTTGAGGATAGACGTATGCCTATCCTTATCGCCATCCTTACGACTATCCTTTGACATGGTGATCTCGTGACGAACCATTCCACGAGATCTTTCTAACCGACTAGATCAGCCCTCAGCGCGTGGTGCCTCGATGACGCTCACGAAACCGCAAGGTCCGGTTTCTGTCGGAGGCGCGCCGCTGACTGCGGAGCCGAGCACGGAACAGCGCTGATTACCACAAAATGCCTGCCATATGGCGCTGCGCCTTCCAACCACGTCGGAAACCAACAGTCCACCATCTTGATCGGCAGGCGAGCCGCCTCTCATTGCTCCGCGTGGTTTCGAAAATCCTCTGTGAGTCGCAAGAAGTTCATAAGCAGGACGTGCCCCTGTGACGTCAGTATCGACTCGGGATGGAACTGGACCCCATAAGTGGGATAATAGCCGTGCGTGAAGGCCATGATCTCGCCTTCCTCCGAACGCGCTGTCACTATGAGATTCTGCGCACATGACTGATCAAGCTCGACGATAAGAGAATGGTAGCGTCCGACGTCAAGCGAGGTTGGCAGCCCCTTGAATAACCCTCGGCCGTCATGCGCAATGTACGAGCGCCGACCGTGCATGGGCCGATGCGCACGCGCCACCCGTCCTCCGAAAACGCTTCCAATACATTGATGTCCAAGGCAGATGCCGAGAATTGGTACGCGTCCTGAAAGTTCGCGAACCACTGCTGTCGATATTCCTGCCTCATTTGGGGTGCAGGGGCCGGGCGATATGACCACCGCGCGCGGGTTGAGACCAACGAGCTCGCTGATGCTGATAGCATCGTTTCGGATCACTTCCGTTGCTTCACTGAGCTTGTGGAAATAGCGGGCAATGTTGAACACGAAGGAATCGTAATTATCGATGATGACAATCAAAATGCACCAGCTGGTTCAGAACCAAATGCATCAAAGATTCGCTCTGCCTTGGCGAGCGTTTCCTCGTATTCGGCCTCGGGCTCCGACAGGGCCGTTATACCGCTGCCCGCATGAAACACAGCCAGGTCGCCGTCGATCGTGACCGTGCGGATCGCAATACTTGTGTCCATGTGCCCGTTGAAGCCGATGAAGCCGATCGCCCCACAATAGACCTCTCGCGCTATGCGCTCGATTTCTGTAATAATTTCCATCGACCGCAGCTTTGGCGCTCCCGTAATGGAGCCGCCGGGGAAGCAAGCACGGAGCAGGCTAACGGCGTCTTCGCCTCCGGCAAGTTTCCCCGTAACGATCGACACGAGATGGTGCACTGAGGCATAGGACTCGAGATTGCACAGGGCCGGAACCTCGACCGAATGCGCGGTGCAAACGCGTGACAGATCGTTGCGCAAAAGGTCAACAATCATCGTGTTCTCGGCATGATCCTTTTCGGAAGCGAGGAGAACAGCCGCACGGCGCTGGTCTTCCTTGAAATCAGGAGAACGCGCGATCGTGCCCTTGATAGGTCGTGTCTCGACTTGTCGTCCCTCAAGCTTCAGGAATCGTTCCGGCGAACTTGATGCGATGGTCAGCTTTCCCCATCGCAGCAGGGCCGCAAAAGGCGCTGGATTCAATGATCGTAGCTGGCAATAGAAGGCGAGTGGATCAAACGAGGTCGACAGGCGGGCGCTGAAACGCTGCGCAATATTCGCCTGGAACACGTCACCCGCCAGGATCAAGTCGATCACGCGTTGTACCGCCGCAACGTAGCCCTCGCGGCTGAAGTTCGAGCGCCATGCGCCCGCTTTGCTGGGACAACCCTTCTGTGGCGCCTTTGGACCGGCAAGCAATGCTGCAAACTGGTCGGCTCGACGACGCGCTCGTTCGCTCCGTCGCACCAGATCCTGCTCCGGCCATCCGGTCGAGACGATCCAGCATTTGTTATCCCGGTGGTCGAAGCTGATGACCACATCATAGAAATGCAGGATGGATTGGGGCAAACCCAGACCGGCAATTGCCGGCGCAGACAATCGCTCCAATGTCCTGTTCATGTCGTAGGCAAGGTAGCCCGCCGCTCCTCCCTGGAACGGCGGGAGATCGGGACGATGCTCTTGCGGGTACTTCGCGAGTAGCGTGCGAAGGACCTTCCATGGATCGGCCTCGAGAGTCAGTCCGTTCCAACTGACTTGGCCGTTCGCGACCCTATAGGTGCTGAACGGGTCGCACGTTAGATATGAGTAGCGCCCAAGCAGCTCGTGCCTTGCTACGCTATCGAGAAACGTGAGATGCGATCGATGCCCGAGACGTCGCATCGCTATGACAGGGTCAACCCACTGCAACTCGCGAACGTACATCGTGGTTATCGGTCACCGGCGGCTGACGTCGTGAAAGTGCCGTTCCATCTGTTGGCCCCCCCGATGAGAACGACGCTTGCCTGCGATGGGCCGAAACTTGAGGCCCATTGCCAAGTTAACCAGGCGGTGGACTTTTTGCTGCGACAGCACCTGGATCATCCTGCCGTGGAGGCGCAAGGGGTATCTATGCATCGTAGTCGGCCGCGAACCGCAGCTCGCGGAGCGGTCGGACCCGCTTAATCGACTCCCGGTAGAGATCGTGCGCCTTGTACGCTGCGAGCTCCGCCTCGCTGTCGAACTCACCATAGACCACGACATCGATATCGTTGCCGAGCTGATCGGTCTTGCGGTTGCGGGCAACCTCAAGCCGGCGCGCATGTGGTATCGTGGTGAGAAGCGAAAGACCTTCGATGATATGGTCGATATGCGCCTCGTCCTTGGCGCTGAAGAAGACGATGTGACGAATCATGGCCGTCCGTGGAGATGTCGCTAGTGGGTGGCATAACTATCTGGGAATAGAGCCCGTTGCAATGAGGCTAGTCGCTTGCCGCATGATCGTCGCTTGCGATCGTCGGCGATCCGCAATGAAGCTTGCCAGATTTGCTCAGGGCGCCGGAAGGGCAAGGCGCTCAATGGTTTGAATGTGCCGCGTGAGCAGATTACAGGCTTGATCGACGTTGCGCGTTCGCAAGGCTTGCAGAATCAGGCGGTGATCTTGATTGGAGCGCGGTCGCCAGCCCACCGATCGCGCCATCGCGAACACCAATCGAGAATTGGCAAGCTGCAGTCCATCGAGGCTCGCGAGCAGACGCGGCATTCCGCACGGCGCGACCAAGGCTTGGTGAAAGGCGCGGTTGGCTGTCTCAAACTCCTCGATCGTCTTTGCATTGTCTCCTTCGATCAGGGCGAGCTCGATCTGAGCCAAATGAGCTGTTGTGAGCCTTGGCCCCGAATGGCGCAATGCCACCACTTCGAGCGCGGCGCGCATTTCGGCGATCTCCTTCACTGAACGGGTATCGAGCGGGGAAACCCGAACACCGCGACGCGGCACCGCGACAACAAGATGTTGTGCCTGCAACTGCCGAAAGGCCTCGCGCACGGGGACGTGGCTGGAATTGAATTCTCGTGCCACGTGATCCTGACGGAGTGGCGCGCCTGGCTCTAAGGCGCCGCTGATAATGCGCTCAGCAATTGAGTCCGCGATGCGCGCGACCGTCGTCATGTTGTCACTAGTGATCATAGATTATCTACCGCAATAACCGGTGCATTTGCGAGACAGCTCGATTAGCATCTCTTCGAGGGCAATGACTATAGATAATTGACGCGATTATCTACAATTGAGCGGGATTGGCTTATGGATGCTGCTGCGCAAGTCCAGCGGAAGGAAGCAGGCAACGGGACGCAGGTTCGTTATCATTGGAATGTCGAAGAGGCTAAGGCGCTCTACGACCGTCCTTTTGCCGACCTGATGCTTCAGGCGCAGCACGCTCATCGCAAGAACTTCGATCCAAACCACGTCGAAACTGCGAGCCTGCTCAGCATCAAGACCGGCGGCTGTCCGGAAGACTGCGGCTACTGCTCGCAAAGCGCGCATTACGAGACCGGCCTGAAAGCCACTCGTCTGATGCGTTGCGCCGATGTGGTTGCGACCGCGCAGCGCGCGAAGGGTGCCGGCGCCACGCGCTTCTGCATGGCCGCGGCCTGGCGCACGCCAAAAGATCGCGATCTTGATTCCGTCTGCGACATGGTCAAGGCGGTCAAGGGACTCGGCATGGAAACGTGCGTCACGCTCGGCATGCTGACAACGAAGCAGGCCGCGCGCCTCGCCGAGGCCGGCCTTGACTTCTACAATCACAACGTCGACACATCGCCCGAGTTTTACAGCAAGATCATCACCACCCGCAGCCTGCAGGACCGCATCGATACGCTGGCGCATGTGCGCGATGCCGGCATCAAGATCTGCTGCGGCGGGATTATCGGCATGGGCGAGCGCGTCGAGGACCGCCTGGGTATGCTCGTGCTGCTCGCCAATCTTCCCAACCATCCCGAAAGCGTGCCGATCAACCTGTGGAACAAGATCGAGGGCGTGCCGGTGGAAGACACCGCGGGGCCTCCCGATCCGATCGCGCTGGTCCGGCTGCTGGCGACCGCGCGGATCATGATGCCGAGGAGTGTGGTTCGCTTGTCCGCCGGGCGGCAATACATGACCGATGAATTGCAGGCGCTTTGCTTCTTGGCCGGCGCAAATTCAATCTTCGTCGGCGACGTGCTCTTGACCACCAAAAACCCGAAAGTTGATCGCGACGCGGATCTGCTGGCCCGGCTCGGCATCACGTCCGGGCTCTCCTGACGGAAGCAGTGCGCGCAATATGTTGCCCCCTACATCCAGCCTAGCATTACAGTTGCAATTTTTTCCTGAGATGGGCTTTGCGCGCGTTGGCCTGATGGGCCCTACGCCAAGACGACCATGCGAGGATATGGGCGTGCGGGATGCGCCGCTGGGCAAGCTTCATG
>NZ_JADYVQ010000015.1:0-196537 GCF_020193895.1 Bradyrhizobium sp. NBAIM14
AGGCGGAAGATGTTATCCAGGATCTTGGCGTTGTTCGGCTCCTGCTCGAACTTCACCAGCTGATTGTCCACGGTGTCCAGGCTCTCGCTGGTCTCCGTCAGAAACTCCCGCAACAGATCATCCATGAAAACAGGCCTTCATACAGGAAGGGCGCGCACGAGGCGTGATGCGCCATTTCGGAATGGGGCCAGCTTCACCGCAAAGCGTTTAATATTGGTTGAGTATGTGCAAAAGAACGGCACCAACAAAGAGATAAGGCGCTCCGGACAAGCCGAAGCGCCTCGTAAAGATTGCATTAACGCGTCGGAAACGACGCTTCGCGTTTACGAAGCGGTAACGATGATGGCTTCGCCTTCCGGCTTGAGCGTCACGGTGAGCCCGCAGGCCTGCGCGAGCAGCCGCGTATAATAAGGCTGGATCGCATGCGCATCGGCAGCCGGCCCGCGCTCGCCGCTCAGGAGTTCGGAGATGTTCTGCGGCAGGCGTGCATTGTGTCCGGTCGCGGTGATGCGAAAGCTCATCACCTCGCCCTCGCCGACCGGATCGACCGTCAGCATGCCGCCGCGCGGGATCGTGTGCTGGGCGACGACCAGCATGTTGAGCAGCAGCTTGACGCGGTTCTTCGGCAGCAGCAGCCGCGGCAGATTCCAGGTGATCGAGCACTTGCCGTCCTCGATATGGCCCTTCGCCATGGTGTGGGCATCGCCGAGATCGATCTGCGCGCCGGAGGAGCCGGCCGCGCCGAAGGCAAGGCGGCAGAACTGCAGCCGGGCGGAGGCCGTCTTGGCGCTTTTGCGAATCAGGTCGAGCGCGAACTCGCGGTCCTCGGGCTTGGGATCGTCGTCGAGCACTTCGAGCCCGTTGACGATGGCGCCGACGGGGCTGATGAGATCGTGGCAGACCCGCGAGCAAAGCAGCGCGGCGAGTTCGAGCATATCGGGAGCGGCAGTGGTCGCGGGCGACGAAGCGTCAGACATATAATGGGGTCCTGGAGGGTTCCTGGAATTGCACGGCGCTGGACGCCGCGAATCACGCATGCTTGACGGATGCTGCGGGTTCTAACATTCGCAACCCCGCGGCAGCTAGCTTGCGATCGGTTCGAGGCGGCCATAAGCCCCAAGCGAATCGATCGGGGCGAATCAGTGGACGAGGAACGATATTGCCGACAGATGAGGCATGCAGGTGAAACGGATCATTGACGGAGCGGCCGCTGCCGGCCTGATGGAGCCGCTGACTGCGCTGGTGGTGAAGGCGGGCGAGGCGATCCTCGCCGTCAACCGCGCGGCCATGCGGATCGACGGCAAGCAGGATGGCTCGCCGGTGACCGAGGCCGACCTTGCCGCCGACCGCATCATCGCGGACGGACTCGCGCAGCTCGCGGGCGACGTTCCGACGCTGTCGGAGGAGCGGACCCAGCTCGCCTCCCCGCCGTTCCAGGGCAGCTTCTTCCTGATCGATCCGCTCGACGGGACCAAGGAGTTCGTCGCCGGCCGCGACGAGTTCACCGTCAACCTCGCCTTGGTGACGGACGGCGGGCCGCTGCTCGGCATCGTCTCCGCACCCGCACTCGGCCTGCTCTGGCGCGGCATCGTCAGCCGCGGCGCCGAGCGCGTGAGGTTCAACGGCGCGACGATCGCCGCCGCCGAGCCGATCCGCACCCGCAAGCTGCCGGCGCGCGGGGAGCCTTGGATCGCCACAGTGAGCCGTTCGCACGGCGATGCCAGAAGCGAGGCGTTCATCGCCGACAGGCCCAATGCCGTCAGGATGACGTGCGGCTCGGCCGTGAAATTCGGCCGCATCGCGGAAGGCGGCGCCGACATCTATCCCCGTTTCGGGCCGACCTCGGAATGGGACGTCGGAGCCGGCTGCGCGGTCGTGACCGCGGCCGGCGGCAAGGTGACCGACGGCAAGGGCGGCGAGCTCCGATTTGGCCAGCGCCGCGATACCGGCTTCATCATCCCGGAATTCATCGCGTGGGGCGACCCGCAGGCGGTAGGCTGCGACTGACCAGGGCTCGTTACTGCCCGAGCTTCTCCTGCAGGGCCGGCCAGCGCTTGCCCACCTCATAGAGGAAGCGCTCGGGATCGGCGACGAAGGCGTCGCGATTGTCTTCCCGGCTGAACAAATAGAGCCGCTGCGCCACGATCGCGAAGAAATGCGGATTGGCGGGGACGGTGACGCCGCGGGCGATATCGACCGGATCATAGCCGCCGAATTGCGGTCCGTAGATTTCGGGATGGGCCTGGAAAGAGGCGCGGTTGCCCTCGTTCCGGAAGCGCCAGACGGCCCCCCAGAGGTTCGCCTCGAACTCCGCCGTCCCCTGCACGGCCGCGCCGGCGACGAAATAAGCGACGGGGTCGAAGCCCTCGATGGCGACGCCGCTGAAGCGGTTGACGACGATCCGCTCGGTGGTGGCGGCCCCTGTCGGTCCGCCGGCACCGAGGATCCAAATGCCCGCCAGCAGGCAGAGGCGGCGGGCGATCAAGGCAATTCCGGGGCGCAAAGGGCTATCTTCCTGCCGTTGTGCCGTCATAGTTGCTGCGGATAACATCCGAGTCGAGGGGACATCCGGCGCAACCTAGGGCCATGCCTGTTGGCGTGAGGTTAAGGAAGCGACCGGATTCGGTACCAGGGGTTCTTTTATGACTTTCGCATCACGCCTTGCTGCGCTCGCGCTTGCCGCGATGATCGGCTGGATCGTGCCGGCCTCCGCCCAGCAGGCGCCGCCGCCTGACCTGCCGCCGCCGCAGCGGACCCCGACGCCCAATACCTATGGGCCGGACGAGCTCGTCACCGCCGGCCATCGCTTCTTCGGCAACGTCTCGCGCGGGCTCGCCTCGATCATCGAGAAGGCGGTCAGCCAATGGGGCCTGCCGAACGGCTACATCCTGGGTGAGGAAGGCTCCGGCGCCTTCGTCGCCGGCCTGCGCTATGGCGAGGGCACGCTCTACACCAAGAACGCCGGCGATTTGCGCGTCTATTGGCAGGGCCCCTCGCTCGGCTTCGACTGGGGCGGCGACGGCGCCCGCACCATGACGCTGGTCTACAACCTGCCGGCCACCAACGCGATCTACCAGCGCTTCGCCGGCATCGACGGCTCGGCCTACATCATCGGCGGCTTCGGCATGACCGCGCTGACCTCCAACAACATCGTGCTGGTGCCGATCCGCTCCGGGCTCGGCCTGCGCCTCGGCGCCAATATCGGCTATCTCAAATACACCCCGCGGGCGACCTGGAACCCGTTCTAGGCCCACGTCCTCCCCACTGCCCACCGATCAAGGTTAACGACAGAGCGGGGCTGGCTTTCTGCCGGCCCGCCATGGCATTGTCGTTGGTGAATTTTTCCTTAAGCTTGGGAGTTCTGGCCCATGGTCGAACCGATCATGTACCTGGCGATCGGTTTCCTGCTCTCGATGCTGTGCGGGCTTGCGATCGTGCCGCTGGTGCATAACCGCGCGGTGCGCCTGACCACGCGCCGGCTCGAGGCCGCCACCCCGCTATCGATGGCCGAGATCCAGGCCGACAAGGACCAGCTCCGCGCCGAATTCGCGATGTCCGCGCGGCGGCTCGAGATGAGCGTCGAGCAGCTCAAGAACAAGACCACGAGCCAGCTCGCCGAGCTCGGCAAGAAGAGCGACGCCATCAACCGCATGAAGATCGAGCTCGGCGAGAAGAACGCCACCATCTTCGCGCTGGAGGCGCGCGAGAAGGCGGTGAAAGAGCAGCTCCGCGCCACCGAGGAGGAATTCGCCGCCAAGACGGCGTCCTTGCGCGAAGCCGAGATCGCGTTGACGGACAAGCAGGCCGAGCTCGCCAAGATCAACTCCGAACTGTCCGACCGCTCGATGATGGCGGAGAGCCGCCAGGTCGAGCTGGTCGCAGTGCGCGCGCAGATCGAGGAATTGAAGCACCGGGTCGGCGATGCCGAGAAGGAATTTGCCGCGACGCAAGCGCGCCTCGCACAGGAGCGCACCGAATCCGAGACCGCCTCGCGCGAGCTCGGCGAGGCGCGCGGCCGCGTCGAGAATCTGAGCCAGCGCGTCACCGAGCTCGACCGCCAGCTCATCGTGCAGGTCAAGGAGGCCGAGATGCTGTCGAGCCGCGTCGCCGATCTCGAAGGACGCCTTGCCACGCAGGGCAAGCTGCTCGCCGAGCGCGACTACGAGAACAACCAGCTGCGCCAGGCCAACGAGGCCAACGAGCGCACCATCAAGGAGCTGCGCGTCGAGATCGCGGGCCTCAGCGGCGGCAAGTCGTCGGCTGCGATGGAGCAGCTGCGCGCGGAAAAGGCCGCGCTGGAGGAGCAGCTGCGCAGCGCACGCGACGAACGCGCGAAACTCCAGCGCGACATCAACGCGATTCAGCAGCAGGCCGAGAGTTCCTGGGCGACCGAGCGCATGGAGAACGCGCTTCTGCGCGAGCGCATCAACGACATCGCGGCCGAGGTGGCAAAACTCGCGATGCAGCTCGAAGGCCCGAACTCGCCGATCGAGGCGCTGCTCGCGGCCGAGGCCGGCCAGCCGCCGAAGCCGGCGCCGCGCCCGGCCAACGACGCCGCGACGGGCGGCGCCGCGACCAGCAGCGGTTCTGCGCCCCGCCTGCCCGAAGGCGGTGGAACGCTGGCCGAGCGCATCCGCGCGCTCCAGGCCCACGCCTCCCGCGCCCGCCAGCAGGGCGCGTAACCGGCCAAAATCCGGCTTCCCCTGCGGAAGGCGCGACCTGACGAAGGTTTTCCGCCCCGGCGACGGCTTGAAAACTTGACACCTTGGGCCGGCACTTCTAAATCGCGGGCTCCGATGTGCCGGCCGGCCCAAGGTTGCGGCCGCCTGCATGATGGTCCCGGGCGCATAGCTCAGCGGGAGAGCGTTCCCTTCACACGGGAGAGGTCCAAGGTTCGATCCCTTGTGCGCCCACCACGCTTCGCCAAAAGGCTTCGCGTGGCGCAGCCACCCCCAATGGCAGCGAAGCGTGTCCGGCGTAGCTCAAAGAGCGTAGACGGACCGGGGGTCTTGCTTCCGCTCTGTCAAAAATTCGAAAACAACCCCATGCACAGTAGCCGACCTCAGTCGGATCAAAGGGTTGCGACTTTTCCGAATTTTCCTTGCTCCGTCGGGCAAAACAGGGGCATGATGGCATCATCGGGAGGGGCGCACGCTTGATGAGCATGCTGCGCCTGAGGGCCCGCACGGCATCGCCGGCTTAGAGATTCATGGATGAGCTGGATGACGCTCCCTCGCCCTCCTTCGAAACTCTGGGTACGAATCGCGATCGCGGTGCTTGCTGTGGCCGGCATCGGAATCGCGGCCATGGTTGGTCTCATCTGGTTCGCACTCGAAGGATTTGCCAGCTGCCGCAACGTGGTCCTGAGCTCGACGTGGTCGCCCGACGGCACCAAGGCCGTGTTCGTCTTCAGGCAGGAATGCAACGCAACGGTTCCGGATTCCACATATGCGAGCATCGCACCGATGGACCGGACCTTTTCACCTGATCGCAACCACGCATTCCTTGGCTTCGCCGGTCACGCGGAGATACTACCCAGCTGGCGCGGGAGCAACGTCGTCGAAATTGCGATGATGCCAGGGGTCGAGGGAGGCTTCATCCGGCACGATGAGAAGGTCGGCTCGATCCGGATCGATTACAAATGATCTGCGGGCTCGACGAATGATCACCACTTCATGGAGCCCGAACCGGCAATCTCTGCTCCGCAACCACGCGCACTGGCGGAAAAGAAACGCAATCCACGACGTCGAACAGCACGCTGATGCTGCCGCTGAATGACTGCGCGAAAGCGATCGCGTCATCGCGCTTTGCGTCGGCGATTTGTGTGCCGAGCGTGCAATGAGGTCGCCAGTTTTCCGGCCGATAATGCAGCCGACACAAGGCTGGATCGATTGCAGCGCTGATGGAAGCGTGCCACCGGACGAGCGTTTCATCGAACTCCGGCTCCGCCCAGAGCACGAGCGGCGGACCTGCGAACCAACAAATTCGCCTGAACGCGACCTGCAATGGCCCTTCGCCTCCAACTGCGCGGAGCATGGTCTCCCACGCGGTCTTCGCGGTAATCTCGGGCGCATCATAAATGGCGAATGTGAAATGCGGCCGATAACCGAGCCCCCTCATCGAAGGCTGGCTCTCAAACGCGGCAACTTCATCCCACAAGGCTTCGATGCGCTCTGCGGAGGAATGGTCGGACCGAATGTTGATAGCCAAAGCCATGCGCCGGTCGCTCTGTAAAGCAATGGATTTTTGCCTCACCAATGGCGATAAAACCAGGCCTTTTGCGCGCTAGTGAGCCATAAGGACGGAGATATCCGCGTGCTCCATGATATAGCTGGTCGCTCCACCGAATATCATCTGCCGTAGCCGCGTGCGGGTGAAGGCTCCTTTGATCAATAGATCGCAACCGTGTGCCCTGGCGGCATCGAGGACCGCCTCACCAGTTTCGCGCCCGTCCAGCTCAACGCTGATCAAGCTGGCCGCAATGCCATTGTATTGGAGTTGCCGAGCGATCTGACCGGCAGACGGTCCTGGCACCGCTTGGCCGCCGACAACGGTTAGGACCGATACCCTTTCGGCCAGACGAAGCAACGGCATGGCAAATGCGTTTGCCCGAGCTTGCTCGGTACTCCCGTTCCAGTGGATCATAATGTTCGTTGCGACGCTTCTTGGTCCATTCGACGGCGCCAGTAGAACGGGCCTGCCGCTCTCAAACAGCGCGGACTCAATCGCGCGGCGGTGAGGGCCCACCGCATCAATGTCAGACCGCGCCATCACGATCAGATCGAAAGCGCGCCCATAACTTCCGACAAAGTCTTCGCCCTCAGGCGCGGTCTCCAGCCAGCCGAAGCAAGGCGGGTTCGACCCTGCGGTGGCGCGGGGAACATCATGCTTCAGCATGAATGCTTCGAAAAAGTTCCGCATGTCGTTCAGTTCGGCTTCGCTCTTCACTTGATACGTGTCCAGGAGAATGCCGGTGGCCAATTCGGCGGCCGCATATTGAGGGATGCCGAACCGGAGTGGAAAGCCTTCGATATAGGCGCCGGTGCGACGCGCTAGGCCTACGGCCACAGCGAGCGTAGCTGTCATCATCGGAATATTCTGAAGCGGGACCAGGAGCGTCTTCATTTCGAATCTCCGATTTTCTGACGAAGATTGACGGTGGATGCATGCTCTCAATTGGGGCGGCGTCTGCAACAGCTTCACTTTGCGAGCCGCTCTCGTTTGCCACCGGCAACGGTTGCAATCATGCGGCCTGCTCAAGCCTCGCATCGATCTCCTGGCGCAGCGCGGCGAAGTCGATTGGCTTGGTCAACAGGTCGGCGGCGCCCTTCTCCAGCGCCTTGCGCTTGGTCTCGGCATCACCGTAGGCCGTGATCATGATAACCGGTACATCGGGGCGGGCCGAGCGCACGATAGGCAGCATCTCCAGTCCGCTCATTCCGGGCATGTTGATGTCGGACAGGATCAGAATCAGGGTGGCATCCGCTATCTCGGCCGCGCGCTGCAATGCCAGGGGCGCCGAGGATACAAACTCCATCAGAAAACGACCGGCGCGCAGATCGCGCCGAAACTGCTGGCGGAACAGCGCCTCGACATCGGGCTCGTCGTCGACCACCATGATATAGACGCTCAATTTCTGCCTCCGCTCTACAATGGTGCCGCCCGCGTACGCGGCAGCGTAATGATGAACTCGGTATATTCGCCCGGCTCGGTATCGACCTCGATGCTGCCGCCGTGCTGCTTCACGATGATGTCGTGGCAGATCGAAAGCCCAAGGCCAGTTCCTTCGCCGGCCGGCTTGGTCGTGAAGAATGGATTGAATATCTTCTCTCTGACGTCGGCCGGGATGCCGGTGCCATTGTCGCGAATGCGAATTTCGACGGCGCCGCCGAGGTCTGTGGTCGTCGCACGCAGCCTTGGCTCGAAGCCGTCACCGACGACCTCCTTTTGTTTGCTGGCCGCGTAGAAACCGTTTGAAACCAGATTGAGGAACACCCGCGTGATTTCCTGCGGATACAGCTCGAGGGCTCCCGCAGACGGATCGAGTTTTCTTTCAAGCGTGATATTGAAGCCGGCTCTTTCAGCGCGGGCTCCGTGATAGGCCAGGTTGAGACTTTCTTCGAGGATGGCGTTGATCTCCGCCGCGCGGCGTTCGCCGGACCCCTCGCGGGAGTGCAGAAGCATATTCTTGACGATGGAATCGGCGCGCGTTCCGTGCTGCACGATCTTTTCCAGGTTACCTTGCAGCATGTGGATCAGCGCGTCGATGTCCTGCCTTTCCACCTCGCCGAGGCCGGCTGAGCGCAGCGCGTCGCCGAGCTCGTCGGTCAGTTCGGAGGATAGCGCAGCAAAATTGTTGACGAAATTGAGCGGGTTCTTGATCTCGTGCGCAATGCCGGCGGTGAGTTGCCCGAGCGAGGCAAGCTTCTCGGTCTGGACCAGCCGATCCTGCGTATTTCGCAATTCCTCGAGCGATTGCGACAATTCCATGGTGCGCTCGCGCAGTTCATTCAGCAGGCGTGCATTCTCGATCGCGATCACGCCCTGGTGTGCGAAGTTGGACACGAGCTCGATCTGCTTGTCTGTGAAGGGTTTCACTTCCTGACGGAAGATCGTGATCGTGCCAATCAGCTCATCTTCCTTGAGCATGGGAACGATGACGAGGGTCCTTGCGCCGGCAAGGTCAGCGAGCGCGCGAACATTGGGGTTGCCTTCGATATAGGGCGGCTGCGTCCTGATGTCGTCGATATGAACGGTCTGATGACTCTTCTCGACGGTGCCGAGCCCGCTCGCGGGATGTGGGCGAATGTTCTGGTAGAGCCGGGTATCGACATAAGCTTGCGGCGCGTTGTGCAATGCGACCGTGCGAAAGCCGCCCTCCTCGTACAGATTCATGGTGCCAAAGCCGGCGCCGCAAATTCGCGTCGCATTCTCCAGCATCTTGTGGAAGACCGGAGCGAGCGCGCCCGATGAAGCGCTTATGATCTCCAGCACCTCCGACGTTGCCGTCTGCCGCGCCAGCGATTCATTCAATTGCTCGAACAGACGCACATTGCCAATGGCGATCACCGCCTGGTCGGCAAAGGTGGCGACGAGTTCGATCTGCTTTTCGGTGAAGGGCTGCACGCGCTTGCGGGCGACCACGATCGCGCCGATCGGCTCATTTTCGCGGAGAAGGGGAACACCGAGCGCCGTGCGCTGACCAGCGATCGTGATCGACGCCTCCAGGCCGTATTCGGGATCGGCAGCGACGTCGAGGATTTGCACCGGACGGCGTTCGAGGACGGCTCGACCCGTGACCGTGCCCCGGCCGGGAGCGATCGGATGAGCCCGCAGAAAGGCAATGTAGTCCTCGGAAAACCCGACCGCTGCTCCGGCCTGATATTCATCGCCCTCGCGGCGCATGATGAAGGCCATCTCCGCCTCGCACAGCCGTGCCGCCGAATCGACCAGCGTGTCGAGCACGGTTTGCAGGTCGAAGGTCGAGCGGCTGATCACCTTCAGCACGTCGGCGGTCGCAGTTTGCTGCTGGAGCGATTCGGCGAGATCGCGCGTCTTCGCCTGTACCTCATCGAACAGCCGCACATTCTCAATCGCGATCACGGCCTGATCAGCGAAAGTGGAGACCAGGTCGATCTGCTTGTCCGTGAACGAGTTCGCGGTCTTGCGGCCTAGGAATAGCACGCCGATCACTTCTCCGGACCGCAGCAGGGGTACGCCCAGAAGGGTGCGGTAACCGCCGGCCCTCTGTTGCTCGGGATAGGCATAGTCGGGATCGACCAGGACATCCGGAATCTGAACAGCCTTGCCGCACAGCAGGACGCGCCCAACGAGGCTACCGCGTCCAGCATTGAGCCGAACGCCCGCCGAGACCTTGGCCCACTCCGGCGAGAAATTGTACCGAGTTGCGTGATAGAAGGAGCCATCGGCGTCCTGCCGGAGGATTGCCGCCATGTCGGCCCCACACAGCGACGCCGCCGATTCCGTCAGCGTGTCGAGAACCGTTTGCAAATCGAACGCGGAGCGACTGATGACTTTCAACACATCGGCGGTCGCGGTCTGCTGCTGCAGCGATTCCCGCAAGTCGTCGGTACGCGCCTGCACCTCGTCGAACAGCCGCACGTTCTCTATGGCGATGACGGCCTGGTCGGCGAAGGTCTGCAGAAGCTGCACGTGATGCGGAGCGAAGGCCCCCGGCTCTGCCCGCGTGACGCTGATCATGCCGATCACCACGCCGCCAGTCGCGAGCGGAACGAACAACATGCTGCGAAAGCCGCGGGCGCGCGCGATGAATTTGATCTCGTTCGTCAACGCTTCCGTATCGGGGGTCGGCACCACCTTGCCCGCCTGTGTCCTCGCAAAACTCTCGAAATCGGTGATCGGACGCGGAAACATCTTCTTCAAAGCTTCATCGGCGGCAGAATTCGTCGGCGTGAACGCCGCCAAGTGGGCATTGCCGTCGATGAAGCGGAATACGGTCGTCGAAAAGCCGCCAAGCAAGGCATTTGCGCGCCTCGCGATTGCATCGAATACCGGCTTCACCTCCGATGGCGAGCTGGCAATGATCTTGAGAATGTCCGCGGTGGCGGTCTCGCGATCTTGTGCGGCGCGCAACTCGGCCAGGAGCCGCGCGTTCTCCTGCTGCAATTCCGCCACAACGCCCTGAGGAAGCGCGGCCATGATGAAAATCCGTGTCGGCAGCCGGTTCGCGGCCGACGTCAAAATTTAATCAAGAAAGCGCCGGGAATTATTTCACCATCAGGTGCTTCCGACCAGACATACCGTGAGTTGATTTTCGATCGACTACGCGTCAATTCGTCCTCGTGATCGACCGAAGCGGCAAGTTTCACACAATGCCGCTGGAGGCCGATTACCTCGGGTCCGCCTGGTGCTGGCGCCAGGGGGATCGCGGGACCCACGTGCCGCGAGCGCCGTAGATTGCGTCCCGAAACACCTAGGAGAGCCCCATGGCGACCATATTCATCACCGGCAGCACCGATGGCCTCGGCCGGGCGGCGGCCCAATCGCTGCTCGATCAGGGGCACCGCGTGGTGCTGCACGCGCGTTCAGCCGATCGTGCCGCGGCTCTCGGCGGCCTCACTTCGCGTGCGAAGGGATTGGTGATCGGCGATCTCAGGAGCGCGGGGGAGACGCGGAGCATCGCGGACCAGATCAACGCGATCGGGCGCATGGATGCGGTCATTCACAATGCCGGCGTCTACACGCGGCCGAGCCGCGGCGCGACGCCGGAAGGCCATGCCGAGACGCTGGCCATCAACACGCTTGCGCCGTTCATGCTGACGGCTCTGATCGCGCGGCCCGCTCGATTGATTTATCTCAGCAGCGGATTGCACCGCGGCGGAGAGGGCTCGCTCGACGACCTCGATTGGACCAAGCGGGCCTGGAACGCCGCCACGGCCTATGCCGAGAGCAAGCTGCACGTCGTCGCGCTCGCCTACGCGCTGGCGCGGCGGTGGCCCGACGTCCTCTGCAACGCCGTCGATCCCGGTTGGGTGCGCACGAAGATGGGCGGCGCGGGCGCCCCGGTCGATATAGACACCGGGCAACGGACCCAGACCTGGCTGGCAGTCAGCGAGGATCCCGCGGCCCTCGTGAGCGGGCGCTACTGGCATCGCCTCGAGCAGCAAGCGCCGGCCCGTGAGGCGACCGATCCGAGGTTTCAGGACCGGCTCATCGGCAAATTGACCGAGCTGACGGGCGTCGAGCTGCCGGAGGAGTGACGCACAACGATTCGTTGTCATTGCAGACTCGCAATGACGAAGCAGGCTTCAGGCGGCCTTCGGCCGCCAGGCCGTGTAGAGACCGATCAGTGTCCCCATGGCGACCAGCGCGGCTGCCAGCAGCACCTGCAATTCGCCGTTGTCGGTGGGGCCGATGGACGACACCAGCCGGGATACGATGACGAACAGAATGCCCACTGCGGCCGCGGCACCCACGCAGAGATAAGCGAGCTCGCGCGTCAGGCTGCGGCCGAGCAGTCCGAGGGCCGTGAAATACATCGAACAGGCGTTGGGATGAACGAACAAGGCAATGCGCGCATAGCGGCCATAGGCGTCGAACAGGGACTCGCATCGGCGCAAGGCCGCCTTCGAGGCCACCCGCTGCAGAAACGGCCTGAAGAAACGCGCTTGTCCATAGCTGAGAACGGCGCCCAGGATGATGGCGAGCCACGCCGCGAGGAAGACGGAGCCGTCCACGGCCTTCGGACTGAGCGCCACGGACATCAGGATGAGGGCGGTGCCGGGAAAATAGCCGAAATACGGGAAGACCGCTTCCACCAGCACGCAGGCGAACATGAAGGCTAGAAACCATGCCGACCCGGCCGCGCCATGGACGATGGCGTTCAGGTCGAACAGGCTCGTCCTGTAGAGAACGAGGTACATGCACATGGCGAGGCCCGCCAGCGCATAGAACGGCAAGGCTCCAGACAAAAACCGTCTCATCCAATCATCAACTTCGTTTGGCGGAGACGACGGCCTCGCGCTGTTCCGGATCTGCTTTAGGCGAATGGGATTGAGGCTGTCGATGGCGCTCTTTGCCACGCAACTCACCTCGGCTTGCGCACCCCTACGCAATCGACAGGATCTCGATCTCCTGCGCACCTGAACCGACGACGTCGCCGACCGCCTTGCCCATCAGCGACCTCGCGACGGGCGCGACGAACGAGATCGAGCCGGCCTTGGGATCGGCTTCGTCCTCGCCGACGATGCGGTAGGTCTGGACGCGGCCGTCAGCGCGGCTGAAGCTCACGGTGCTGCCGAACGCAACGATTTCGGTCGCGACAGGATCGGGCATCACCTGCGCCGTACGCAAGCGTTCCGTGAGATAGCGGAGATCGCGCAGGGGCACGGCGGACTGCCGTCGCTTCTCGTTGACGTCCTCGATGGCTTGCGCGGCTTCATAGGCCGCCCGCGCTTCGGCGAGCTGCGCCTGCAATGCGTTGAAGCCTGCTTCCGTCACGAGGTTCGGATGCGGCGAGATCGGGCGGTCCGGCAACAGCGTCTCGGACGCGGTTTCGGCGCTCTCTTCCTTGGTGAAGGCGACGCTCAATTGAAGATCCTGTCGAACTGTTTCGCTTGCGACGCCATGGCGCCGACGACCGAGATTATATCTCAAGTTCGACGAAACGGCGGAGCTTGAAGACGAGGTCCGGCACGGCCTGGCGGAACCGGGTTGCGTTCTGGAAACTGGTGGAGAACGGCGCGAAAGTGAGCATCGCGTTCCAGTGCCGGTAACCATAGACCGTGACCGAGACGCCGGAACTCGGGAAGTTGTCCAGCTTGCGCAGCTCGCCGAGCACGAGATCGGCGATCGCCTCCGCCGGCAGCAGCCGCTTGCCGTCCCGCGTGGTTGCGATTTGCGCGGGCGGCTCGGCCGGCTCGGCGGCCGCCGCTGCGGCATCGGGCGCGCTCTCGGCTTCGGCCGCATCGGACCTGAACTCGGGCTTGGACTCGGACCTGGACGTCGCGGCCGGCTCTACGGGATCCGCCGGCACGATCGGCGGGACCTCGGCGAGCGGAGGCGGTGCAACAGGGTCTGCGCGCTTGTTGCCTCCCAGGATGCTGCTGATCATGGCCACAAGGCCGGCATCCTTCACCTCATCGCTCATCATTCCCCCCGGGCTTCGGCCTACTCTAGCACCGCTCGCGCAGACCGCCACCGGCGATGTGGCGCAATGGAGGGCCGGACGCCGCCGAATGATCGGCGGCACCACGTTCGATCACGTCGCGCCACGGTGCGATCCGTTACTGCTTAGCGAACGGAATGTATTGGTGGTACCGCTTGGGCACCGAGCTGCGATAGCGCGCCGGCACGGTGCCGGTGTCGACCGAATGATCGATCTCCTGCTGGCGGGTCATCTTCTTCTTCGCCGGCTTCTTCGACGCGCTCTTCTTGCCGTCAGTGGGCTGGCTGGACGTGTCGGTGGTCGCGCTTGGCGCTGTGGTCGTCGCAGCCGGCGCAGTGCTTGTCGCGGCAGGCGCAGCGGTTCCGCCCGCGGCCGGCGCGCCCTGCGCCAGCGCGAGCGGCGATTGCATCATGAGCATCAGCGCTGCCGTCGCAGCCAGCAAATATGATTTCTGCATCAGAACCTCCAAAGTACCTGATCCGAATGAGCCAGCGTAGGCCTCCGGCATCGACGCGTGCAAGTCCGCCCACGATAGGCCCGATCGCACGCCGGAACTGTGGTGGGGGTCACACTCCCGGCATGGTCTGCCTCACGACCTCGCAGCGTGCGCAGGTGCGCAATGGCGCGCTCGGCTATGCGCGAGCTGCGCGGCCGGTCTCCTCCAGTCGCGAGGCGAACCAGCGTGACAGCGGCTCGTCGACGGCACCGCTGACATAGACCTCCGACATCGTCACATGTTGCCTGTCCAGCACCAGGAGCAGGCCGATCCAATAGGGAAACCAGACATGGACGTCGGTCAGCGCCCGCAGCTTGTGCTGGTCGTGATCGAGCGGCGTGTGGTTGCTCGCCTTGCGGATCTCCACGGCGAGCAAATTGTTCGGGATCTCGCGCTGATGCACGACGACATCGGGGTAGATCGACTTACCGAGATGGTCGTCGGTCGAGATGATGGTGCCGTGCGGCAGATGCAGCGTGCGCTCGCCGAGCCGGTCGTAATTGCAGTCGACCGACCAGCCCGAAAACTGCTTCTCCAGATGCACGGCGAAACGGTGCGTGACCGCCCGCTCGCCGACGTCCTTCTCGAACAGGAAGCCCTCGTGGGCGTAGAAGTCCCTGACAGCCGCGATCACCTTGTTCAGCTCGGTCTGCATCGTGCCTCCGGGCCCATCACGTGCGCGCCAAAGTTGGTAGCCCGGATGAAGCGTAGCGCAATCCGGGACTCTCGCAAAACACACCAGCCCCGGATTACGCTACGCTCCATCCGGGCTACATGAGACCGGAATTCGCGGCGCAATCGGTCCGGTCTACATCTGAACTTCGATCAGGCGCGGGCCGGGCTCGGCGACGGCCTCTGCCAGTGCCTTGTTGAACTCGTCGGCATTGGTGACGGCGCGGCCGGGAACGCCCATGCCCTTGGCCAGCGCCACGAAGTCCAGGGTCGGGCGGTCGAGGCGGAGCATGTCGTTGGCGCGCTGGCCGGGCTCGCCGGCGCCGACATTGTCGAACTCGCCGCGCAGGATCTGGTAGATGCGGTTGGCGAACACGATGGTGACGATATCGAGGTTCTCGCGTGCGTGGGTCCACAGCGACTGGATCGTGTACATCGCGCTGCCGTCGCCGACCATGGTGATCACCTTGCGGTCCGGGCAGGCGATCGCGGCACCGATCGACAGCGGCGTCGAGAAGCCGATCGAGCCGCCCATGTTCTGCAGCCAGTCGTGCGGGGCGGCCGCCGCCGTCGGCGGGAAGAAGCCGCGGCCGGTGGTGAGGGATTCGTCGACCATGATCGCGTTCTCGGGGATCGCACAGGCAATGGCCTGCGCGATCGAGGCGAAGGTGAGCGCGCCGGTCGGCTTGACCAGCTCAGCCAGAGCCTGCGGCTTGACGTCCCTGGCGCTGGCCTTCACGGCGCCGGCGAGTGCCTCGAGCGCGGCGACCGAATTCTCGCCCCAGGAGGTCATGCGATGCACCTCGCAGCCCTGCGGCTTGAGCATGCTCGGCTTGTTCGGATAGGCGAAGAACGCCACGGGGTCGTCGGACTCGACCAGCACGATGTGACGGAATTTCGCCAGCATCGGCAGGGCTTGATCGATGACGTAGTGGATGCGGTCGATCGAGAAACGGCCACGGCCGCGCGCCATCTTCGGACGGAAGGTCGGGCCCATCACGGTGCAGCCGGTCTTGCCGGCGATGCGCTCGGCCAGCGCCAGACCCTGCGCGCTCAGCGCGCTGCCGGTCATCAGGAGCAGCGTGCCTTCGCCGTCGCCATGCAGGATCTTTGCGGCCTGCTCGACCGCCTGCGGCGAATAGCTGGCGCGCTGCTGCTCGGCCGGAACCTCGGCGATGCCGTCGGCCTCGTTCCAGGCGGTGTCGGCGGGCAGGATCAGGGTGGCGATCTGCGGCGGCGCACTTTTCGCGGCGGCAATGGCGGCGGCGCCGTCCGCGGCGACCGATTTGGCATCCGGCGAGGTGCGGACCCAGGACGACATCGGCCGGGCCAGGCCCTCGATGTCGGAGGTCAGCGGCGCGTTGTAGCCGATGTGGTAGACGGCGTGCTGGCCGACGATGTTGACGATGCCGGAATTGGCCTTCTTGGCATTGTGCAGATTGGCAAGGCCGTTGGCGAGGCCGGGGCCGAGATGCAGCAGGGTCGAGGCCGGCGTGCCCTTCATGCGGAAATAGCCGTCGGCCGCGCCCGTCACCACGCCTTCGAACAGGCCGAGCACGCAGCGCATGCCGGGGACACGGTCGAGCGCCGCGACGAAATGCATCTCGGAGGTGCCGGGGTTGGTGAAGCAGACGTCCACCCCGCCCTTGACCATCGTCCGCACCAGGCTTTCCGCACCGTTCATTCTGTCTGCTCCCGCAACCTGCCAGTGATCCATTCGGTCAATCATTGTTCGCGCGGCGCGTCAAAGCAATAGCGGGCATTGCGGCCCTGCCCCGCGTGGTGAGACGCCGGTTTGGCTAACGCTTTCCAGCAAATTGGCGCAGTTGCGATTTGGTAACGTCAGTCGTTAACGATGCGACCCTCACGGGCCCGTGGCTTGCGAAACGCGCGCAAATATGGCCTC
Source organism: Bradyrhizobium sp. NBAIM14 (assembly GCF_020193895.1). Lineage (NCBI taxonomy): Bacteria > Pseudomonadati > Pseudomonadota > Alphaproteobacteria > Hyphomicrobiales > Nitrobacteraceae > Bradyrhizobium > Bradyrhizobium sp. NBAIM14. The sequence goes on from NZ_JADYVQ010000015.1 coordinate 16,723, forward strand.
TGGGTCCGGTTGAATCGATTTTTTTTCTGGGGGAGATGATGATCCGGTTTTTTGCCGCACCGATGGCCGCAATGGCGCTGCTGCTGGCTGGCGCAGCCGACGCGTCCGCGACGGGGATGATAGACTTCACGGGCACCAGTTCCACCAGCTATATCGGCCGCGGCGGCGCGAGCCCGATCCCCCGCACCACCGTCATGTATAACGGCAGCTACGCCCCGGGCACCGTCGTGGTGAACACCGCCGAGCGGCGGCTCTATTTGGTGCTCGGGAACGGGCAGGCGCTGCGCTACGGCATCGGCGTCGGCCGCGACGGCTTCCGCTGGGCCGGGGTGCACAGGATCACCGCCAAGAGGGAATGGCCGGACTGGACGCCGCCCTCGCAGATGCTGGCGCGCCGGCCGGACCTGCCGCGCCACATGAAGGGCGGCATCGACAACCCGCTCGGCGCCCGCGCCATGTATCTGGGCTCGACGCTGTACCGCATCCACGGCTCCAACGAGCCGGAGACGATCGGTCAGGCCGTCTCCTCGGGCTGCTTCCGCATGACCAACGACGACGTCACCGACCTCTATAGCCGCGTCTCGATCGGCACCCCGGTGGTGGTGCTGAACAACTGACCAGGAACCCGCGCGGCGCGTGAATTTGCGCTCTTGTGCACGCGGGGCGAATGCGGCAGCGTCACAGCACGATGAGCGCATTCGTCCCGCCCTCGCCCGGCTTTCGCTTCGCCCTGCTGGCCCTCGCGACGCTCGCCTGCGCGCCTGACATCGCACCCATGGCTGCCGCCGCCGAGCTGCCCGCGGTGTCCTCGCGCCAGCGCGCCGAGAAGAAGAGCTTCACCGACGGCGAGATCATTGAAGGCTTCCTGAAGACGGCATTCGGCGCCGAATACCATCTTGCCGGCCGCGTCGACCGCATCCGCAAGTTCGACGGGCCGGTACGCGTCTACGCCGAGAGCGACCGCGAGGATCGCAAGACGCAGCTCGCCAAGGTCGTGGCTGACATCGGCAAGCGCGTGCAGCATCTCGACATCGCCATGATCGACACCAACGAAGCGGCGAATGTGCGCGTGAAGCTGGTGCGCGACCGCGATCTCTTCCGCACCATCTCGAGCTTCTACGGCGCCGAGAAGGCGCGCGAGATCCGCTCCTCGCTCGATCCGCAATGCCTGTCCGGCTTCCGCAAGAACGACAATTTCGAGATCGAGCATTCCGACGTCATCCTCACCGTCGACAACGGCGATTTCACCTTCCTCGACTGCGCCTATGAGGAGCTGCTGCAATCGCTCGGACCGATCAACGACACCACGAGCGTGCCCTGGACCATGTTCAACGACAACGTCTCGATGGGCTATTTCGACGTCTACGACCAGTACATCCTCAACCTGCTGTACGATCCCCGGATCAAGGCGGGCATGACCGTGGCGGAGGTCAAGGCCGTGCTTCCCGCCGTCCTCAAGGACGTGCGCGCCTGGGTGAAGCGGGCGAATAATCTGAAGGAGTGAGGCGGTCCAAGGGAGCGATCTACTCGTCGGCGTCCTTCTTCCGCAGCAGATCCGTCGCCAGATCCGACAGCTTCGGCGGCGGCAGGGCCGCGAACGGCAGCGGCCGCGTCACATCGATCGCGGCCAATCCCAGCCGTGCCGTCAGCAGCCCGTTCAGCACGCCTTCACCCAGGCGCTGCGACAGCTTCGCCGCGATGCCGTGGCCGAGCATCTGCTGCACCAGGCTGTCGCTCGCGGCCATGCCGCCGGTGATGGCGAGATGAGCGATGACGTGGCGAAGCAGGCGGATCATGCCGAGCGCGCCGGGACGGCCGCCATAGAGATAAGCGAGCTGGCGGATCAGGCGCAGCGCCGCCACGAACACGAACAGCACGTCGATGGCGGCGCGCGGGCTCACCGCCGTCACGATCGAGACCTTTTGCGCCGCTGACGACACCAGCCGCCGCGCCTCGGCGTCCAGCGGCGACATCAGCTCGCGCTCGGCGAGGCGGATCATGTCGGCGCCGTCGATGATCTCGCCGGCGTGGCTCTCCAGCGTCGCGCGGGCGCGCGCCAGCTGCGGGTTCTGGTGCGCGATCTTGAGCAGGTCCTGGACGATGACCCGGCTCTCCTTGCGATCGTCGCTGGCCAGCACGGAAGCTGCGCGCTGGTGCAGCTTCTCGATGGTCGCAAGACGCGCGAGACCGAACGCCTCGCGCCCGATCACCACCGCAAGCGCCAGCGCGGTGACGGCGGCGAAGGCAAGTCCAACGAAGCCGAGCGTCTGGCTGCGCGCGAACAGATCCTCGACCAGATGCACCACGCCGAGCCCGGTACCGAGCAGCGTCAATCCGGCGAGCCCCGACCAGAACAGCGTGCCCCAGGGAAAGCCGCGCCGCGCCGGGACTGCGGCGTGCACCGGCACCGGCAGCATCGCCGGGTCGGGCTCCGGCGTGATCTGGATGGTGGCGCGACCGAGACGGCCGGTCTCGTCGGCCTCGGCGACGACGACGCCGGGATCGTCGAGCCGGAACGTCGCCGGCCGCCGTGGCTTGGATCGCTCGGTCATGACAGCTTGTCTCCGATCAGGAACTGCAAGGCACGGTCGAGGCGGATGTGTGGCAGCGTCGGCTCGTCGGCACCCTCGCGTTCAAGCTTCGGCGGGCGGAAGCGCAGGAAGCGGAAATCGCTGTTCCCGGCCGCCTCCGACGCGAGCCCGCGGAACGCATCCGTCCCATTGAACAGCGGTTCGGGATCGAGCGGAAGATCGCCCGGAAAGGTCGCAACCTCGGTGTTGCCGTCGAAGAACTCGCCGCCGGCGCTTTCGCCCGCGGCGGGTGTTCCCAGGATCGACGGCAGCTTGTCACGGCCATGCGCCACCTGCGCTTCGCGCGTGGCGCGCACGGCGGCGAGCGCGACGACGTCGATCGCCGCGCCGGTGTTTTCCGCGCGCGCGACCGCGCGCGAGACGGCGCGGCGCAGCACCGCCTCGAGCCGGTCGTGACTGGAATGATGCAGATGATCCGCCTTGGTCGCGGCGAACAGGATGCGGTCGATGCGCGGCCGGAACAGGCTGGAGAGGATCGTGCTGCGGCCGGTGTTGAAGCAGTCGAGAATGCCGGCGAGCGCGGCTTCGAGATCGCGCAGCGCCTCGGGGCCGGAGTTGAACGCGGCGAGCGCATCGGCCAGCACAATCTGACGGTCGAGCCGCGCGAAATGATCGCGGAAGAACGGCCGCACCACGACGTCCTTGTAAGCTTCGAAGCGCCGCACCATCATCGCCCACAGCGATCCCTCACCCGCCTGCCCGCCCGCAGGCACGTCCAGCGGCGCAAAGGTCAGCGCCGGCGTATCGGCGAGATTGCCGGGCATCAGGAAGCGACCGGGCGGCAACAGGCTCATCGCAAACCGCTCGTCGCGGCAGGCGCGCAGATAATCGGTGAAGAGCTTTGCGGCCGTCAGCGTCGCCTGCTCGTCCTCGCGCGCTTCGGGCTTGAGCGTCGCGAGATGACTGTGCCACTCGGCCGCGAGATGCGCACGCGGCGCCTCGCGCGACAGCGCCAGGCTCTCCGCCGACCATTGCTCGTAGCTCTTGTGGAGCAGCGGCAGGTCCAGCAGCCATTCGCCGGGATAGTCGACGATGTCGAGCGTCAGCGTGCGGTCGGCGCCGTTCGGGCGCTGGTAGTCGATCACGAGCCTGAGCTCGCTGATGTCCATGGTCGAGCTCGGCCAGCGCCGTTCCTCGATCAGCGCGCGCAGATGGCTCTCATATGCAAAGCGCGGCACGGCATCGTCCGGCTGCGGCGCCAGGTGCGCCCGCGCGATCCGGCCCGAGGCGTAGGCCTCGAACACCGGAAACCTGCCGCCACGCGTCAGTCCATGGATCAGCGCGGTGATGAATACGGTCTTACCGGCGCGCGACAGACCGGTGACACCAAGCCGCACCGTCGGGTTGAAGAAGTGCTCGCCATAGTCGATCAGCGCCCGCGCCGACAGCCGCGCTTCCTCGACCATATCCTGGAAACTGAATGCCATATGAACGTGAGGGGATCTCGGGCGAGGGATACGCAAAACGGATTAGTCACAAAAGTGGCAATTGCCTGAAGAAATTCAAGCTTTCATACTTCCACCGCCTTTCTCGGCAAATCAGCCGTTTGAACGACCCGCCGGTCCTGAAACACCCATCTAGAGGGCATTGCCTCGAGCCTTTGCGGATTGCCATGACCGTCTTCCAGTTGAAGCAGCTTGCATCCTCTTCCGTCCACGCCGCAGCCGACGCGATCGGCTGGGACTACGATCGCGCCGAGCTGATCGCCGACGGCATCGTCCACGGGATCGGCGTGCTCGCGGGCATCATTGCCGCGACGGTGCTGGTGGTGCTGACGGCGGTCTATGCCGACGCCACCGACATCGTCGGCGTCTCCGTCTATGTCGCCGGCCTGCTCTCGATGCTGGTGCTGTCGGCGACCTATAATCTCTGGCCGGTCTCGCCGGCCAAATGGCTGCTGCGCCGCTTCGACCATTCCGCGATCTATCTCTTGATCGCCGCGACCTACACGCCGTTCATCCTGGAGCTGAAGGACAGCGTGTTCGCGTTGGTGCTGCTGGCCGGCGTCTGGTGCGTCGCAATCCTCGGCATCGTGCTGAAGCTGCTCTATCCCGGCCGGTTCGACCGCGTCTCGGTCGGCATCTATCTCGCGATGGGCTGGAGCGGCATGATGCTCTACGATGCCGTGGTCAGGGCGTTGCCCACGCTGGTGCTGGGCTTCATTCTTGCCGGCGGCCTGCTCTACAGCTTCGGCGTGATCTTCCACGCCTGGCGGCGGCTGCGCTTTCAGAATGCGATCTGGCACGGCTTTGTCTTGGCCGGCGCGGCATGTCATTATACCGCGGTGCTCGACCTCGTGTTGAGCTGAGAAGTTTCCGCGAAGCGGTATAAGAAGACGAGAGGAGACGTCGCATGAAGGTGACCGGCAAGGTCGTGGTCGTCACGGGCGGCGCAAACGGCATCGGCAAGGCGCTGTGCGAGGCCTTTCACAATGCGGGTGCGGCCAAGGTCGTGGTCGCGGACATGGACGCGGCCAATGCGCGAGCGGTCGCGGCCATGGTCGATGGCGCCGCGTTCAAATGCGACGTCGCGCAGGAAAAGGACATCGTCCACGTCATCGAGGAGACCGAGCGGCAGTTCGGCCCGATCGCGCTGTTCTGTTCCAACGCCGGCATCGGCGGCGGCTTCGACCCGATGTCGGAGAATGCCGGCGGCGCTTCCGACGAGCCGTGGCAGCGCAGCTGGGCGATCCACGTCATGGCGCATGTCTATGCGGCGCGGCATCTCGTCCCTCGGATGAGGGCGCGCGGCGGCGGCTATTTCCTCAACACCATCTCGGCCGCGGGCCTGCTGTCGCAGGTCGGCAGCCCGGCCTATTCGACGACGAAGCACGCGGCGGTCGGTTTTGCCGAGAATCTCGCGATCTCGCACAAGGCCCACAACATCAAGGTCTCGATCCTGTGTCCGCAGGGTGTCGACACCAACATGCTGCGCTCGATTCCCAAGGGCCCGCAATCCGGCGACGGCGACCTGACGCCCGAGCAAGTGGCGAAAGACGTGCTCGCCGGCCTCGAGCAGGAGACGTTCCTGATCCTGCCGCACCCGCAAGTGCTCGGCTACATGCGCAAGAAGACCGAAAATTACGACCGCTGGATCGGCGGCATGGCCAAGATCCAGGCGAAGATGCGGGAGGAGTTCGGGAAGTGACCGTTAGGTGCTCCCACGCTAGACGCTGTCATGCCCCGCGGAGGCGGGGCATCCAGTATGCCGCCCCTGTCGGCTCAACCACAACCGTCTCAGAGTACTGGATCGCCCGCCTTCGCGGGCGATGACACCGAGCGTGTAGAAGCAGCTTCAGCAACCTCGCGCATCACACCACCGCCACCGTCTCCCCCACCCGGCTCGCGCGCAGCGCCTGCGCATAGAGCATCATGCCCTCGCACACCGTGCGCTGCTCGGCCGGCGTCAGCGCCGCCAGCGCGCCGCGGACCTGCTGCCGGCCGAACGCGTGGAGGGCCTCCAGCGTGCGCCGGCCCTTCGCCGTCAGCGACAGCAGCTTGCTGCGCGCATCCGCCTCGTCCGGCGTCTCCTTGAGCTCGCCGCAATCGATCAGCTTGCGCACCAGACGGCTGACGCTGGATTTCTCCAGCCGCAGGAAATCGCCGAGCTCGCCCGACGTCATGGGGCCACGAATGCCGATCTCCAGGATGGTGTGGACCGCCGAGGGCGGATAGCCCGAGGCCGCCACCGTGGCGTCCATGAAGCCGAGTTCGCGCACCATCAGGCGCGAGGCGGCGCGGATGTCGTCAATCAGCGAAAGCTCGGCCATGGCTTGACTCGACCCATATAGTTGTATCATACAACTATATGGGCGCAACGGCGCGCGCAAGTGTTTGGAGTGGACCATGAGCGAAGCCTTGCCGACCGGTCAGCGCATGAGCGGCAAGGTCTGCCTGATCACGGGCGGCGGCAGCGGCATCGGGCGCGCAACGGCGCTGAGGATGGCGGCCGAAGGGGCGGAAGCGATCGTCGTCGCCGGCCGGCGCGAGGCCGAGATCGAGGCCACCGCCGCCGCGTGCCGCGGGCTCGGCACGGAGGCGATCGCGCTTCAGACCGACATCACGAAGGAAGACGAGGTCGCGCGCCTCGTCGGCACAGCCGTCGGGCGCTGCGGCCGGCTCGACGTTGCCTTCAACAATGCCGGCTTCCAGGAGCGCCGCGCGCCGCTGGAGGAGCAGGGCACGGAGATCTACGACAGCGTGTTCGACACCAATGTCCGCGCGCTGTTCCTCTGCCTGCGCCATCAATTGCCGGCGATGCTGGCGCAGGGGCGCGGCAGCATCGTCGTCAACACCTCCGTCAGCGGGGTGCGCAATCCCAATCCAGGCTTTTCGCTCTACTCGGCCTCAAAGGCCGCCGCGATCTCGCTGACGCGCTCGGCGGCGATGGAGAACGCGCCGCGCGGCATTCGCATCAATGCGATCGCGCCCGGCCGCGTCGTCACAGACATGATGCTGCGCGCCGGCGTCGGCGATGTGGCGACGGTCAGCGCAGGCCTGCCGCTGCGGCGGATGGGCAGCCCGGAGGAGGTCGCCGAGGCCGTGGTGTGGCTGTCGTCGGATGCGTCGTCGTATGTCGTCGGGCATGTGCTCGCGGCCGACGGAGGTTTTTTGGCGTCGTGATGTCGTAGCCTGGATGGAGCTCAGCGCAATCCAGGGCCGACTCGCCTGTGGCAGGATTCCCGGATTACGCTGCGCTCCATCCGGGCTACGACACGGTCAATGCTTCTGCCCGTACAGCACAGGCACTGCGGAATCCACGACGACCTCAACGAGGCTCGTGCCCGCATACGCCATGCCGCGCTTCAGCGCTTCGCCCAGCTCCGCAGCCTTCGTCACCCGCACCGCACGGCAGCCCATGCCCTCGGCAAGCCGGACGAAATCGATCCCCGGCAGCTCCAGCCCCGGCACGTTGCGCACCTGCATGACCTGGCTGAACGAGCGCATCGCGCCGTAGCCGGAATTGTTGATGACCACGACGGTGAGCGGCAGCTTGCGCTGCACGGCGGTCCAGAGCGCCTGGATCGAATACATCGCCGAGCCGTCGCCGATCAGGCACACCGTGCGCTGCTTCGGCTTGCCGAGCGCCATACCGACGGCGGCGGGCAGAGAATAGCCGAGGCCGCCGCTCGACATGGTGTAGAAACTGTCCTGGCCGCGCATCGGCAGGAATTTTTGCATCGCCGGCCGGTGCGAGGGCACTTCCTCGACAAGTGATGCATCATCCGGCATTGCCTGCGACAGCGAATGCAGCAGGAATTCGACCGGCAGCGGATCGGCGGGCTGCGGCGCCGGCGGCAGCGTGCGGCCTTTTGGCGCCGCGCGCTTGCTCTCCGGCAGCAGGTCGAGCAGCAGGCTCAGCGCCGGCTCCATCGTCGCGATGATGCTGGTGCCTGATGGCGTCACCGCGGCGGCATCCGCGTCATCCGTGATCTGGAAGATGGTCGCGCCGCGGTCGAAGATCGTGGCATGGCCCTCGACATGGAAGGTGAACACCGGCGCGCCGATGACGATGACGACATCGTGCTCGCGCAGCGCGTCGGACAGTTGCGCCGGCGAGGCATGCAGAAAGCCCGCGAATTGCGGATGCCGCTCGGGGAACGAGCAGCGTGCCGAGAACGGGCTGACCCAGACGCTCGCCTTGCTCTTCTCGGCGACGCGCACCATCAGATCCACCGCGCCGGCGCGATCGACGCCCGGGCCGACGACGAGCGCGGGGTGTTTGCTTGAGGCGAGCGCCGCAATCAGCGCCTTCATCGGCTCCAGCTCAGGGCCGATCTCGCGGCTGACCCTGCGCGCCTCGACCGGTGCGCAGGCATGGGCCCAGTCGTCGATCGGGATCGACACGAAGGTCGGCCCGCACGGCGGCTGCATCGCGGTGTAATAGGCCCGCGCGATCGCGGCGGGCACGTCCTCCGGCCTTGCCGGCTCGACGCTGTATTTCACATAAGGCCGCGGAAACTCGGAGGCGCGCTCGGCATAGAGAAACGCCTGCAAGGGCAGGATCGAGCGCGCCTGCTGGCCTGCGGTGATCACTAGCGGGGTCTGGTTGCGATGCGCGGTGTAGATGTTGCCGAGCGCGTTGCCGACGCCGGCCGCCGAATGCAGGTTGACGAAGCCGGCATTGCGCGTCGCCTGCGCATAACCATCGGCCATGCCGACGGCGGAAGCTTCCTGCAGCGCCAGCACGTAGTCGAGATCGTCGGGCCAGTCGCTCAGGAACGGCAGCTCGGTCGAACCAGGGTTGCCGAACACCCTGTCGATGCCGAAGGCGCGCAGAAGGTTGAGCGTCGCCTGCTTCACGGTGACGGGCTTGGTGCCGGTCTTGCCGTTCCTGGCCATGGTTTCCGTCCCTGCGTTTATTGATTGAACGTAGCAGCCCCACCCGTCATTGCGAGCGAAGCGAAGCAATCCAGAATCTCTCCGCAGAGGCAGTCTGGATTGCTTCGTCGCTTCGCTCCTCGCAATGACGAGGAGAGACTATCACCACACCGCCGTGCCCTTCATCGTCGGCTGCCCCTCCGCGTTCGCGGTCCACAGCTCCATGCCCGCCTCAGTCTCGTTGGCGTTGACCGAGAACTCCGTGCCTTCGAATAGCGGCTGCACGCCGCGATACGAAAACTTCTTCGGCGCCTTGCCGCCACGAAGCTTGGCCGCCATCTCGACGATCAGCGCTGCCTGTAGTGGACCGTGGAAGATCAGGCCCGGATAGCCCTCGACCTCAGTGACGTAGTCGCGGTCGTAATGGATGCGGTGGCCGTTGAAGGTCAGCGCGGAATAGCGAAACAGCAGCACGGGATCCGACACATGCGTTTCGCGATGCTGCGCCCGCGGCGGCGGAGGCGACGCCTTGCCGCCAGCCGGCGCGCCGCCGGTCATCTCGCGATAGACGATGTCCTGCCGCTCGCGGATCGCCGTGCCCCTCGGCGAGGAGATGCTGTGCTCGACCGAGACGAAGCACAGCGTGCCGGTCGATCCTGATTTCACCTGCACGTCGGCAATGCGCGAAGTCCGCGTCGATTCATCGCCGACGCGCAAGGGCTGCAAGAACTCGATCTCGCCGCCGGCCCACATCCGGCGCGGCAGCGGCACCGGCGGCAGGAAGCCGCCGCGGGTCGGGTGGCCGTCCGGACCGAGCATCGACATCGGAAACACCGGCTGCGCCAGGCACCAGTGCACCGTGAACGGCGCAGCGTCGCCCGCCTTGGGCTCGCCGATCTCCTGGAACAGCGTCGCGCGCAGGCCCTTCACGAGCTGCGCGGTGACGATGTCGGTGGCCTCCTGGCTGCGGCCGATCCATTGCCTGAGATGATCGATGTCGAGCTTCTCGGTCATGACGCCTCGCTCTCTCACGTCTTGGATTGGGGCTTTTCGCCAATGGCGGGCACGGCGCCGTAGCTGCGCGTCTCGCCGACGATGATCGGCGCCGGCGCGGGATAGCTGACGCGGCCGTTCGGCGTGTCGACCTCGATCCGCCGCAGATGCGGATGGTTGGCGAGGTCGGCCATGGTGTTGACCTCGGCGAATGCGATGTCGGCGTCCGAGAGCCGCTTCAACAGCTCGTCGCGCGTCATCCTGCCGAAGATGTCGGCCACCGTCGTGTCGGTGAAGTCGCGGTTGCGCACGCGCTCGACCATGTTGGCGACGCGGGGATCGGCCGGCAGGTCCGGCTGATCCAGCACCTTCGCGCAGAGCGTCTTCCACTCGCGCTCGCTCTGGATCGAGATCAGGATGTCCTTGCCGTCCTTGGAGGTGAACACGCCATAGGGCGCGATCGAGGGATGGCGCAGGCCCATGCGCTTGGGCGGATTGCCGGCTTCGGCATTGAGCAGCGGCACGGTGCACCAATCCGCCATCACGTCGAACATGGAGATGCGGATGTCGGCGCCCTTGCCGGTGCGCCCGCGCGCGATCAGCGCCTCCAGGATCGCGGCATGCGCGGTGGCGCCGGTCGCAACATCCACGATCGACATGCCGACGCGCGAGGCGCCATCGGGATTGCCGGTGATCGAGGCGAGCCCGCTCTCGGCCTGGATCAGGAGATCATAGGCCTTGCGGTGGGCGTAGGGACCTTCGTCACCATAACCGGTGATGGTGCACGAGATCAGCTTGGGATAGTCCTTCAAGAGCCGCTCGCGCGAGAAGCCGAGCTTGTCCATCGAGCCGGGTTTCAGGTTCTGGATCAGCACGTCGGCACTCGCGATCAGCTTCTCCAGCTCGGCGCGGCCTTCCTTCGTGGTGAGATCGACCACCGCCGATTGCTTGCCGCGATTGAGCCAGACGAAATAGCTGCTCTGGCCCTTGGCCGCCGCGTCATAGCCGCGGGCGAAATCGCCCTCGGGCCGCTCGATCTTGATCACGTCCGCGCCGGCATCCGCCAGGCGCGAGGAGCAGAACGGCGCCGCCACCGCCTGCTCGACCGCAATCACCCTGATCCCGTCCAATGCTCCCATGGCCGCAACCTCAGTACGAGCGCGGCATGCCGAGCACGTGCTCGGCGACGAAGGACAGCACGAGGTTGGTCGAGATCGGCGCCACCTGGTAGAGCCGCGTCTCGCGGAACTTGCGCTCGACGTCGTATTCCTCGGCAAAGCCGAACCCGCCATGGGTCTGGATGCAGGCGTTCGCCGCTTCCCAGGACGCATCCGCCGCCAGCATCTTGGCCATGTTGGCCTCGGCGCCGCAATCGAGCCCGGCCTCGTATTTGCGCGTGGCTTCCTTCACCATCAGCTCGGCCGCGCGCATCGAGGCGTAGGCTTTTGCGATCGGAAACTGGATGCCTTGATTCTGGCCGATCGGCCGGCCGAACACGGCGCGCTCCTTGGCGTAGTTCGTCGCCTTCGCGATGAACCACTTGGCGTCGCCGACGCATTCGGCCGCGATCAGGATGCGCTCGGCATTCATGCCGGAGAGGATGTAGCGAAAGCCCTTGCCTTCCTCGCCGATCAGATTCTCCGCCGGCACCCTCATGTCGGTGAAGAACACTTCGGTGGTGGCGTGGTTCATCATGGTGCGGATCGGGCGGATCTCGAGACCGTTGTTCTTGGCCTCGCGCATGTCGACGATGAACACCGACAGTCCGTCGGTGCGCTTCTTGACCTGGTCCTTCGGCGTGGTGCGCGCCAGCAGCACCATCAGATCGGAATGCTCGGCGCGGCTGGTCCAGATCTTCTGGCCGTTGACGATGTAGCTGTCGTTGCCGTCCTTGCGCGCGAACGTCTTCAGCGAGGAGGTGTCGGTGCCGCTGGTCGGCTCGGTGACGCCGAACGCCTGCAGGCGCAACTCGCCGCTCGCGATTTTCGGCAGGTATTTTGCCTTCTGCTCGGCATTGCCGTGCCTGAGCACCGTGCCCATCGTGTACATCTGGGCATGGCAGCCGCCGCCGTTGCAGCCCGCGCGCTGGATCTCTTCCAGGATCGCCGCGGCCGCCGACAGCTTTAGGCCCGCGCCGCCATATTCCTCGGGGATCAGCACCGAGAGATATCCGGCCTCGGTCAGCGCATCGACGAACGCCTTGGGGTAGGCCATCTCGCGGTCGAGCTTGCGCCAATATTCGCCGGGGAACTGCGCGCAGAGCTTGGCTACGGCCTCGCGGATGTCGGCGTAATCTTCGGCGTGGTGTTCTTGACTCATGGCGTTTCCAATTCTCAGCGGCAGTTAAAGATAACGCCGGCCAACCCACGGGCGTTGTGAAAACAATGCCCGCCCCCTATGCTCATTTGTTATAGCGTATGGAGTAGCCTTCCAGGATTGGCAAGCATGGATTTCCGGCAGCTCAGGACCTTCAGTTGCGTGGCGGAGCTCGGCAGCCTGTCCAAGGCCTCCGACACCTTGCGCGTGGCGCAGCCGGCGCTCTCCAGGCAGATCAAGCTCCTGGAACACGAGCTGCGCACCGAACTCTTCACGCGCAACGGCCGCGGCATGGTGCTGACCGAGGCCGGCCGCCTGCTGCTCGCACGCACCTCCGGCATCGTGCGGCAGATCGACCAGATCCGCGACGACATCCAGTCGGCCAAGGGGCCGCCGTCCGGCCAGGTCGTGCTCGGCCTGGTTCCGACCGTGAGCTGCGTGCTGTCGGCGCGCTTTGCACGGCGCTGTGTCGAAAAATTTCCCGGCATCTCGCTGCGCATCGTCGAGAGCTACAGCGGGCATCTGGTCGAATGGCTGCATCGCGGCGAGATGGATCTCGCCATCCTCTACGGCCGCTCGGCCGACCTGCATCTCAACGTGCAGAGCCTGGGGCGCGACAACATCGTCGCGGTCGGTCCGCGCGGCTGCGGCTTGGCGCGCAAGAAGAGCGTCGACATCGGCTGGCTGCTGCGGCAACGGCTGGTGCTGCCCTCTCATTCCCACGGCCTTCGGGCGCTGATCGAGCACGCTGCGGCCCAGCGCAAGATCAAGCTCGACGTCCAGCTGGAAGCGGACTCCTTCCGCGTGCTGACGAGCCTGGTCGAGGAGGGCCTCGGCTTCGCGCTGCTACCACCGTCCTCGGTCCATGGCGAGGTCGCGGACGGGCGGCTGGAAACCGCACCGGTATCCAAGCCGATGACGCGCGAGCTCATTTTTGCCTCTCCAATCGACCGCCCGGCCTCGACCGCCTCGCTCGCCATCACCGCGCTGCTGCGCGAGGAAGTCGCCGCCTGCCGCAAGGAAGGCGTGTGGGACATCAGGTTGAGTTAGATGGCGTGTCGTAGAACAGCCGCGCGCGGTCGTGCCTTCGCATCTGGCGCGAGCTGTCATGCCGGAATTCTATAGCGGGGGAGTGCCGTGCCTGCAGGTGCGGGCGTGACGAGCAGGTGTGTCCAGGACCCCGTCATTGCGAGCGCAGCGAAGCAATCCAGAAATCCCTCCGCGGTGACAGTCTGGATTGCTTCGTCGCTTCGCTCCTCGCAATGACGGTAGGAGAGAGCTCAGCCCGGAATCCGCACCGGCAGCGTCTCATATCCCTTGATGAAGCTCGAATAGATCCGCTTGGGCTCGCCGACCACCTCGATGCGGTCGAAGCGCTTCAGCATCTCCTCCCAGACGATCTTGAGCTGCAGCTCGGCGAGCCGCATGCCGACGCAGCGGTGGATGCCGAAGCCGAAGGAGAGGTGCGTGCGCGGGCGGGGGCGGTCGATGATGAACTCGTCCGGCTTGTCGAACATCTCCTCGTCGCGATTGCCGGAGACGTACCACATCACGACCCGGTCGCCCTTCCTGATGTGCTTGCCGCCGATCTCGGTGTCCTGGAGCGCAGTACGCCGCATATGCGCCAGCGGCGTCTGCCAGCGGATCACCTCCGGCACCATGGAATCGATCAGCTCCGGATTTTCGCGCAGCTTGTCGTACTGCTCCGGGTTCTCGTTCAGCGCCAGCACCGAGCCGGTCATGGTGTTGCGCGTGGTGTCGTTGCCGCCGACGATGAGCAGGATGATGTTGCCCATGAGGTTGTCGGGGTCCATGTGGCGCGTGGCCTCGTTGTGGGCCATCAGCGACAACAGGTCGTTGCGCGGCGCGGAGTTGACACGCTCGTTCCAGAGCTTGGACATGTAGGCGTAGCACTCGTCCATCTCGCGGCGGCGCTCTTCGGCGCTGGCGACGATGCCGCTCTTGGGCAGCGCGGTGGAAACATCGGACCAGCGCGTCAACTTGCGCCGCTCCTCCCAGGGGAAGTCGAACAGGGTCGCCAGCATCTGCGTGGTCAGCTCGATGGAGACGCGCTCGACGAAGTTGAACGTCTCGTTGCGCGGCAGATTGTCCAGCACGGTCTGCGAGCGCTGGCGGATCAGCTTTGCCAGCTCGTCCAGGTGTGTCGGCGTGAACATCGGCGACACCGTCTTGCGCTGCGCCGAATGCCGGGGCTGGTCCATCGCGATGAAGCTCGGATAGTCGTAGCCTTCCGGCACGTCGCGGATCGAGATGCCGCCGAGCTTGGAATCCGAGGAGAAGATGCCGTGATTGGTGTCGACATGCATGATGTCGTTGTACTTCACCACCGACCAATACGGCTCGATCGGCGCATTGGTGCAGTAATGCACCGGCTCTTCCTTACGCAGCCGCTCGAACCAGGGCCACAGCGTGTCGTCCTGGAACAGCCGGGGCGCGCCGGGGTGGAATTGCGACAACGGCGTCGCATAGGCCTCCTCGCGCGCCTTCCGCATGCGTTCGGCCTTGTCCACTTTAACCGGCGCTTGGATGTTCATGATCGTGGCTCCGTTGCGTTCGACTCACGCAGCAATCTTCACCGGCAGCGTTTCGATACCCTTTACAAAACTCGAATAGACCCGAGTGGGTTCGCCGACCACATCAATATGGTCGAACCGCTTGAGAATTTCCTCCCAAATAATCTTGAGCTGGAGCTCGGCGAGCCGCAGGCCGACGCAGCGATGGATGCCGAAGCCGAAGGACAGGTGCGTACGCGGGCGGGCGCGGTCGATGATGAACTCGTAGGGCCTGTCGATCACGTCCTCGTCGCGGTTGCCCGAGACGTACCACATCACGACCTTGTCACCCTTCTTGATCTGCTTGCCGCGGAACTCGAAATCGGACAGCGCCGTGCGGCGCATATGCGCGAGCGGCGTCTGCCAGCGGATCACCTCCGGCACGAAACTGTCGAGCAGGTCAGGGTTCTCGCGCAGCTTGCGATATTGCTCCGGATGCTGGCTCAGCGCGAGAAGCGAGCCCGACATGGTGTTGCGCGTGGTGTCGTTGCCGCCGACGATCAGGAGGATAAGATTGCCGAGGAAGTTCTTCGCATCCATGTCGCGCGTAGCAGTGCCATGCGCCATCATCGACAATAGGTCGCTCTTCGGCGGCTGTTCGATGCGCTCCTTCCACAGCCTCGAGAAATAGGCCGCGCATTCGGCGAGTTCGGCCATCCGCTCGTCCTCGGTGGCGACGAGACCGTCCGGGCCGGGAATCGTGGTGGCGACGTCGGACCAGCGCGTCAGCTTGCGGCGATCCTCCCAGGGGAAGTCGAACAGCACCGCCAGCATCTGCGTCGTGAGCTCGATCGAGACGCGATCGACCCAGTCGAACACCTCGCCACGGGGAAGATTGTCCAGGCACTCGGCCGAGCGCTTGCGGATGTTGATGGCGAGATTGTCCAGGTGTGTCGGCGTGAACATCGGCGCCACGGTCTTGCGCTGGGCGGCATGGCGCGGCGGGTCCATCGAGATGAAACTCTCACGGCGCAGATCCGGATCGATGTCGCGGATGGTGATGCCGCCGAGCGCGGAGGCCGAGGAGAACACCGCATGGTTGGTCTCGATCTCCATGATGTCGTTGTAGCGCGTCACCGACCAGTACGGCCCGAACATCGAGTCCTTGCAGTAATGCACGGGATCCTCGCGGCGCAGCCGGTCGAAATAGGGCCAGAACGTATCGGTTCTGAACAATTCGGGGTCGCCGGGATCGAACTGCTCCAGCGGCAGCGACATGGCGCGCTCGCGCAAGGCGTCGAGCTTGGCCGCGCTTTCGATGGTCCCATGCATGACCGTTCTCCCTGGATATGAACCGCGCGTCGTTGAATTCTGCGCTGCGGTATTTGATTTGCAATTACAGCCGGTTGTCTGCGCCGGGGCAAGGGAGAGTTTTGCCACATCCAGCCTTCACGAGCGCGTTGCACGATCGTCACGACGCCACGCGAACGTGACCTCCCGCACGCCGAACGACAGAGAATCGTGCGAGAAACCCGCTGGAATCGAGCTAAATCGAACCCGCTCATCTTGGGGATCGACTAACCTCTGATCTATAGTTTGGCCGGAACAGATCCGCATCCCGAGGTTGCCGCCGTGAACGACATGCAATGGACCCCGATCGGGTCCGAACCCTTGCCCCCGCCGCTGCCGGCGACGCGGGTCGATTTCTCCGGCAGCCGCTCCGAGTTCCGCAAAATGGTCACCAAGGGTGCCATGCTCGAGCTCGTGACCTTCGGCTTCTACCGGTTTTGGCTCGTCACCGACATCCGCCGTCATCTGTGGACGCACACCGCGATCGATGGCGATGCGGCCGAATACACCGGACGGGCCAAGGAGCTCCTGGTCGGCTTCCTGTTCGCGCTCGCGATCCTGTTGCCGATCTATCTCGCCTATTTTCTCATTGGCATCGAGTTCGAGCGCTGGCAGGCCTTTGCCTCGACGCCGCTATTCATCGCCTTCTACGCCTTCGGCCAGTTCGCGATTTTTCGCGCGCGGCGCTACCGCCTGACCCGCACGGTCTGGCGCGGCGTCCGCTTCTGGATGGACGGCTCCGGCTGGGCTTACGCGTTTCGCGCCATGCTATGGGGCTTGCTGGTGCTCCTGACGCTCGGTCTCGCGCTGCCCTGGCGCGCGGCGGCGCTCGAACGCTACAAGATGCGGCACACCCATTACGGCGATCTCCGCGGCGATTTCGACGCCGACGGCTGGACCTTCTTCAAGCGCGGCTGGTGGCTCTGGCTGCTCAGCCCGATCGCGCTGATCATCTTCCCGCTCGCACCGTTCTTCTATGCCGAGTTCAAGGCGCGCGAATGGCGCTGGTGGCTCGACGGCATCCGCATCGGTGGCGTCAGCCTGTCCTCGGAATTGCCTCATGATGCCTTCTACGGCCTGTATTGGAAAGTGATCGGCTGGTGGATGCTGCTCACGGTCGCGTTCGCAGCCTATATGGGCGGCAGCGCCTTCCTGGTCGTCTCGCTCACCGGCGTTTCCGCCGAGGAGATCTTCGCCGGCGACAATGCGACGAAGAGCATCCCGATGGTGGCGATGATGGTGATCGGCTATTTCGCGCTCGCTCTTGCCATCAACATCGTCATGCGGGTCTATCTTCAACGCGATCTTTGGGCCAAGGTGCTGGAGACCGTCGAGGTGCACGACATCGCGGCCGCGGCGGACGTACGCGGCAGCGGTCAGCTTGCCGGCGCGCTCGGCGAAGGCTTTGCCGATGGACTGGATGTTGCAGGATTTTGAGCCTTGAGTGATGTGTTCGCCGATACCCCTGTGCAGTCCGGCAAGCCGACAATCTTCTTCGACGGCGTGTCCAGCCGCAGGCGGCAGGTGACGCTGATCCTCGGCGATGCGCTCGAGATCCACGAAGAGGGCGGAACGCTCCTTCATTGGCCCTATGCCGACATTCGCCGTGCCGACAGTCCGCCCGGAATCCTGCGCCTGGCTGCGACGTCCGCACCGCCTCTGGCGCGGCTGGAGATCCGCGATGCCGCGCTTGCCGCGGAGGTGGCGGCCCGCTGCACGCGGCTCGACGAGCACCGGACGACGCGCAGCGGCGTCGCGAAAATCGTGGGCTGGTCGGTTGCCGCCGCCGTCTCCATCGTCTGCGTCGTCCTGTTCGGCGTTCCGCTCGCCGCCGACCGGCTCGCGCCGCTGGTGCCGAAGCCCGTGGAACGGCGCATCGGCGATGCCGCCGAAGTGCAGATGAAGACCATCTTCGGCCGCGGCGTGTGCGAAGACCCCGCGGGCAAGGCCGCGTTCACGAAGCTCGTCAACCGCCTGCGCGATGCGGCCGGCCTCGACGACACAATGACGGCCGGCGTGCTGCCGAGCTCGATACCGAATGCCTTCGCGCTGCCCGGCGGCAAGGTGTTCGTGCTGAAGGGCCTGCTCGACAAGGCCGAAAGTCCCGACGAGCTCGCCGGCATCCTCGCCCACGAGCTCGGCCATCTCAAGCATTACGACAACATGCGCGGCCTGATCTACAACGGCGGCACCTCGTTCCTGATCGGCCTCTTGTTCGGCGACATCACCGGCTCCTCGGCCGTGATCTTCGCCTCGCGCAGCCTGGTCGAAGCGTCCTATTCGCGCGAAGCCGAGACCGGCGCCGACACTTTCGCGATCGAGATCATGCATGCGCTCGGCCGGTCGCCGAAGCCCGCGGCCCAGCTGATGTTCCGCATCACCGGCAAAGAGGGCGGCTCCGGCCTGACGAATATCCTCGCCAGCCATCCGCTGACCGAGGACCGCCTCGCGCGCATGACGAAGGAGGACCGGCCCGCCAGCGGCCCGCCGCTGCTGACCGACAAGGAGTGGCAGGCACTGAAGGGCATTTGCGGCAGCGGGAAGGTGTGACGGCCCGCTCCTAGCGCATCACTTCGCCGGCGCAGCAGGGGGATTCGATCCGGTGGTGACGTTCGGCGCCGTGTTCGGATTCGAGGTCGTGGTCTGGGGACCGAACTCGCGACCATTGTAGAAGAAGACGGCCGCGACCACGGCGATCACGAAGATCGCGCCGACCGCCCAGCCCACCGGGCTGTTGCGGCGCGCACGGTCAGTCCTGGGGTCATCATTCTGATAGGTCATCGTGCTCTCCCTGTTGGTGCAGGAGAACCTCGCGCGGTGGAAGCTGTTCCTAAAACGCGCCCAGCACTTACCGCGTTCCGTAGGCGCGGTCGCCGGCATCGCCGAGGCCAGGCAGGATGAACCCGTTGTCGTCGAGCCCTTCATCCACGGCGGCCGTCCAGATCGGCACGTCCGGATGCAATCCGCGCAGCCGTTCGAGCCCCTCCGGGGCGGCGATCAGGCAGGCGAGGCGGATGTCCCTGGCGCCGCGCTCCTTCAGCCGGTCGATGGCGGCGACGGCGGTGTTGGCGGTGGCGACCACCGGCGTCACCACGATGGCGAGGCGCTCGCTGAGGTCAGACGGCGATTTGAAGAAATACTCCACCGCGGCAAAGCTGTGCGGCTCGCGGTAGAGCCCGATATGGGCGACGCGCGCGGTCGGCACCAGATCCATCATGCCGTCGACGAAGGTGGTGCCGGCGCGCAGCATCGGCACGAATACCAGCTTCTTGCCGGCGATCTTGGCCGAGTGCATCGTCGCCAGCGGCGTCTCGATCACGGTGTCGGTGAGCGGCAGGTCGCGCGTCACCTCGTAGCACAGCAGCATGCCGATCTCCTTGATCAGCTCGCGGAACGACTTGGTCGAGATGGACTTGTCCCGCACCAGCGTCAGCTTGTGCTGCACCAGCGGATGATCGACGATCGTGACGCCTTCCATGATGAGATGCTCTTGCTTTTCCCTTCTCCCCTTGTGGGAGAAGGTGGCGCGAAGCGCCGGATGAGGGGTATCTCTCCGCGAACTCCAACTGAGAGATGTGCCCGCGGCGACAACCCCTCACCCGGCTTCGCTTCGCGAAGCCACCCTCTCCCACTAGGGGAGAGGGTTTAAAACACCGTGCCGTCGCTGATCACCTTGAGCGGCGGCGATCCATCGGGACGGCGTGCAAATGCGATGGCGCGGCCCGCCGCCCACGTGCCGCCTTCGAGGATGCTCGCAAGCGGCAAGGTCCGAGGGGTGCGGCCGAGCTTGGAGCGAATGCGCTCCGCCAACCTGTCGAGCAATGCAATCGTCAGCGCGCGCCACTCCACGACGAGCAGCGAATCCACTTCATGCGCACGCGCGGCATCGGCGGCATCGCGCAGGCGCAGCACGTCATGATCGACGAACAGACCGCCGTTGCGGTATTCGGCGAGCCCGGTCAGGCCATCGATATCGGTCACCTCAAAGCCGGCGCGCTGCAGCGGCTCGATCAGCGAATAGCTCAGCCATTGCGACAGCTTGTGCAGCGGCACGAGGCCTGCCGTGCCGTCGTCCGCCTTGATCGCCGGATGCCGCCAGCAATCGCCGAGCGGAATGCCGCCGAGTTCGAGTCGCGAGGGCCAGATCGGTCCAAGCCGGTTCAGGACGGCCGACAGAATCGCGGGCGCGGCAATGGCGCCGCCACTCGCTTGCGCCGCGATATGATCGAACAGCCCGCCCGGCCGCGGCGTATCGTGCAGGCCGAAGATTTCAGGGCGCGCTGCAACTTGCTTGCCCAGGCGACGCAGCAGATCGGTGCGCCCCTCGAGGCCGAGCAGCGGATTGTTGTCAGTTACACGAAACCCTGATCGGAGCCGATCGATGGACAACTGCGCGATCACATCCGCATCGACGCGGAAGGGAGAGCGTGGATCGCCGGAAAACGCGCCCTCCACAAACATGTTGAGACTGGCAAGCGCAAGTCCCTCGGATCGACCGAAATCCATCCTCGTCTTGGCGTCCCGGTAGCGCCAGGTAGCGCCGGCGCCGGCATCCAGCAGCACGCTGACGATCGCAAGATCGAATTCGGCGCGCGCACGCGCGGCGCGATCCGGCCAAGACGCGACTTCCACTTCCTCTAAGGACGACCAGCGGTCGATGCCGCCGAGCACGAAGTGCCGCCAGCGCGCATGAAAGGGAATGTCGAGTGTCGGATAGGCTTTACGGGTCACCGCGAGCACGGCATCGGCAACGCCATCGATGCGGTCGAGATCGACCGTGAAATGGGTGAGCCCGCCGGCAAGGCCGAGCTCGAGCATCTGTCCGGCGCGCGCGCGCACCGCCTTTGCGGTGAGCAGCGCGCGTGCCTGCGATTCCAAAGCGTCCGCCATCGCGATCAGTATTTTTCCAGCGAACGCCCGACCACGCCGTTCACGTCCTTTTCCGGTGCGATGTCGGTCGAGTAGTAGCCCGCGGCCTTCTTGGCGGCGATCTCGACATGGGCGTCGGCGGGAATCAGCTCCAGCGGGATCGGCACACGCTCGACGATGTCGATGCCTTGCGAGGTCAACGCGTCGTATTTCATGTCGCTCATCGACAGGAAGCGGTCAATGCGCTTGAGGCCGAGCCAGTGGATCGTATCCGGCATCAATTGCTGGAAGCGCGCGTCCTGGACGCCAGCCACGCACTCGGTGCGCTCGAAATAAGCGGCGGCCGCATCGCCGTCCTCCTGCCGCTTGCGCGCATTGTAGACCAGGAATTTGGTGACCTCACCGAGCGCGCGGCCTTCTTTGCGGTTGTAGACGACCAGCCCGAGCCCGCCCTCCTGCGCGCCGCGCGCGGATTCCTCGATGCCGTGGATCAGATAGGGCCGGCAGGTGCAGATGTCGGAGCCGAACACATCGGACCCGTTGCACTCGTCATGCACGCGGCAGGTGATCCTGGTGCGATGGTCCGGCAGTTTCGTCACGTCGCCGAACAGGTAGACCGTGGTGCCGCCGATCGGCGGCAGGAACACCTTCATGTCCGGGCGCGTCACCAGCTCCGGGAACATGCCGGCGGTCTGCTCGAACAGCGTGCGCCGCAGCTCGGTCTCGCCGGTGCCGAAGCGCGCCGCAAGGCCCGGCAGGTACCACACCGGATCGATCGCGATCTTCACCACCGACACGCTGCCATTGGCGTGCACGACCTCGCCATCGGCGCGCAGCCGCTTTGCGGCAAGCGCATCGCGAATCTCCGGCAGGTCGAGCCGCGCCCGAGTCACCGCGATGCTCGGGCGGATGTCCGCGCCCTCGGCGATCTCCTGGCGAAAATTCTCGGCGACCAGATGCCCCCAGGGATCGAGCGCGACGATTTTTGTGGGATCGGTCCATTGCTCGAACGGACCGATGGTGGCGGCCGGAAAGGTATTGGTGAGGTCAGGACGCCTGATCGGGTCCAGCGCCCCGGCGGAGACCGCGAGCGCGCGGTACATCGCGTAGGACCCGCCATGGCTGCCGATCACGTTGCGATCCCCGGCGCGCGACACCGTACCGATGATCGGCCCGCGCGCGCGCGCATCAGCGGCGCCCCAATGGATGGGAAAGGCGGCCTTCCTGCCCGGCTCCGGATGGGAGGTCAGGCGGATGTGGTCGGTACGGTTGGCACGGCTCATGTCCAGGCTCCCAAAAAGCCAACGGCCCGCCGCTCGGACGGGCCTGGCTCACTTGCGACGCCGAACCGGCGGCGCAAGCTCAATCCAACATATTGTAGCGGCCCGCGACGACAGACAAGTTAATCGTGGCCGGGCGCAGGGGCCGTTCGGGGCCAAATTCCCGTCATCGGGCCTGCCGACGCCGCTCATCGCGTTCGCCGCCTGCCGGTGAGGCCGGTTTAAAGAATTGAAATAGTTTCGTTTTTCGTGTTTTCAAGGAGGCGTTGCTTCGTGCGGCCGGCTTCAAGTCCGGTGCACTGCGCCGCCCCCGCCCTGGAGACTGCTATGCCTGCCGCCAGCTACATCGATCCCCGCAACGGAAAGCTCTATCCCTTGGACCAGCCGCGCTGGTGCTCGGACGAGCGCACGCCGCTGCTGGTGACGCCGGGGGCGGGCATCTCACGCGAGGACATCGATGGCCGGACGCGGTCGCTCTGGCGCTACCGGGCGGCGCTGCCGGTCGAGATCGAGAACCCGATTACGCTCGGCGAGGGCTGCACGCCGCTGGTCCAGCAGGACTGGGGCGCGTTGCGCCCGCTGTTCAAGCTCGAATGGTTCAACCCGACAGGCAGCTTCAAGGACCGCGGCTCGGCGGTGATGCTGTCGTTCCTGCGACAGATCGGCGTCGACGCCATTCTGGAGGATTCCTCCGGCAACGGCGGCTCATCCATGGCGGGGCTGGGTGCGGCCGGCGGCATGCGCGTCAAGATTCTGGCGCCGGCCTCGACGTCGCCGGCCAAGATCGCGCAGGTGCGCGCCTACGGCGCGACCGTGCAGCTCGTGGAGGGCCCGCGCGAGGAATCCGAAGCCGAGGCCATCCGCCAGTCGAACCAGACCTTCTACGCCAGCCACAATTGGCAGCCATTCTTCCTCGAAGGCACCAAGTCGCTGGCCTACGAGATCTGGGAAGATCTGGGATTCCGCGCGCCCGACAACATCATCGTTCCCGTCGGCGCCGGCAGCAGTCTGCTGGGTTGCGCCTTCGGCTTCCGCGAGCTGTTGAAGGCCGGGCAGATCTCGAAACTGCCGCGCCTGTTCGCGGCGCAGCCGCTCAATTGCTCGCCGATCGATGCAAGCTTCAAGGCCGGTGTCGATACGCCGGTCGCGCGCGAGGTGAGCAAGACCGTTGCCGAGGGCACCGCGATCAAGACTCCCCTCCGCCTGCGTGAGATCATCGCCGCCCTGCGCGAGAGCGGCGGCGGCACCATCGCGCTCACCGAGGACGAGATCGTCGCCGCCCTGCGCCGCCTCGCGCGCCAGGGCCTGTTTGCCGAGCCGACCAGCGCCAGCGCGGCTGCGGCGCTCGACAAGCTCGCCGCAACCGGCGCCATCAATGCGAACGAGACCACGGTGGCCGTTCTCACCGGCACCGGCCTCAAGGCCGCAACCACCGTCGCCGATCTCGTGCAGTAGGCTCGCGCTTACCCTCCCGCTCCAGGCTCCTGGAGAGGCTTGGAGAGAGAACGCGAGCGCCCGCCGGCGTCCGCCAGCACCTTCCACTGGAACAGCGGCGAGTCCTTTGGCGGCGAGAGCTGCGGGGTCCAGCCGGTGAGCTTTTCGATCACATAGGTGTCCGTCACGACGCCGCGCCAGCGGCGTTCGACCGTGGCGAGTTGCTCGCGCTGCGCCGGAATGTGCTCCCACAGCGATGCGCGGTTGTCCGGCTCGCGCCCGACATAGATGCCGGCATGACCCTTGATCCTGTCCATGCCGGGGTCGCGGAAATCCTGGAAACGGCCGCGCTCGTTGATCTCGATCACGGGCACGCGGCCCCGGAACAGCCAGCGCATCATGGCGTAGGTGCGGTAGTCCGTGGTTGCGATCCAGGTCGCGCCTGTCGCGTCGAGGGCGGCTTGCGCCCGCGCGGCGACCTGCTCGTAGCCGGCCTCGGCGCCGATCGGGTCGATCTTGCCGAGCAGATTCCAGGGCGCGGCAACGTAGTAGAGGAACACGATGATGACGAAGGGAATGCCTAAGACGATCGCTGTCCTGGCCCAGAACAGCGAGGACCTCAGCATTCGGGCGGACCATCCCTCTTTCCTCATCGTGACGAGATTGACCGCGGTGGCGGCAAAACCGACTGGCCACATGAACATCGGCCAGGTGTCGCCGACGCGCAGCGTCAGCGACTTGAAGAGGAAGTAGGCGAACGGCACCAGCACCGCCGTCGACAAAAGGATCGCGACTGGCTCGCGCGTGCGATAGCCGCGCCACGCCGTCAGCACCAGGCCCGTCAGCACCACCGGCAGCAAGACGAAACCGACCAGGCCGAATTGCAGGCCGATGTAATCGCCGATCGTACGCAGCGAGACGCCGTAATTGGCGGTGGCGCGCACGCCCTGGAAACGGAACGAGGCCCAGTCGTGCTGCACGTTCCAGATCAGCACCGGCGAGAACACCGCTATCGCGACCAGGACGGCGAGATAGGGGTACGGACTGCGCAGCCAGCGCCAGCGCCAATCCGGCACCAGCAGAAAGGCGGCAACGGCCGGCGCGAACATGATCACAGTAAATTTCGACAGCATCGCGAGGCCCGCGAACAGACCGGCCGCCAACCACCAGCGGCCATCGCCGCTTTGCGCCAGCCGCACCAGCGACCACATCATCGCGACCGCGAACGGGATCATCGCGACATCGGGCGCAACCTTGGCCATCAACAGGCCGTAATAAAGCGCGGCCTCCGGCATCAGCACCGCGAACACGATCGCGCGCGCATCATGGGTGAGGCGGCGGACGATGTCAGCGAGCAATAGCTGCGTCACCAGCATCGCGACGATGCCGCCGAAGCGGACGCCGAGATTGGTGTCGCCGAAGATCGCGGTTCCGAAGCGGATCAGCCAGGCGATGCCGGGCGGATGATCGAGGAAGCTGAGCGCAGCCTCCTTCGACCAGGTCCAGTAATAGGCTTCGTCGGTGCGCAGCTCGATGGCCGAGGCATAGACGATGCGGAGCAGCGTCATCGCGGCGATGATCGCTGCGGCCATGAGGATCAGACGCCGTTCGGCGCCGTCAGGCTTTGCAGAGATGTCGGGAGCGATCGTCACGGCGGCGCTTTTCCCCGACTTGGAAGGGGGAGTCAATGTGGGGCCGTCGTCCCTGTGATCCTGCTGGCTGTCCATATCGGAAATTAAAGGTTACGCTGGCTGGTCTCCTCCAGGACCTGACACAACCGAATCATGGCCACCGCTCCCACACAGATGTCAGTCGTCCGCGCCGCCGGGGTGCGGCAGGTGCGACTCGTTTGCGGCATCATCCTGTTCGCCTTTGTGGTCAGTCATTTCCTCAACCACGCGCTCGGCAACATCTCGGTCGATGCCATGGAGACCGGGGTCTACTACCACACGCTGTTCTGGCAGTTCCTCCCGGTCGCGATCGTGTTCTACACGGCCGCCCTCACCCATATGGGCCTCGGCGTCTACGCGCTGTATCAGCGCCGCCAGTTCCGCTGGCGAACGATCGAGCCGCTCCAGCTCGTGCTCGGCTTGAGCATCCCCGTCCTCGTCATGGGCCATGTCATCGGCGTGCGGCTCGCGCAGACGCTGTACGGACACGAGAAGCTGTATCCGCAGGAGCTCTATTTGTTCTTCGTCGCGGCGCCGGGCCTGCTCTGGCAGATGACGATCCTGCTTCTCATCGCCTGGGTGCACGGCTGCATCGGCGTCTATTTCTGGCTTCGGCTGAAGCCGTTCTTCACGCGCGCGGCGCCCTATCTGCTCGCGGCCGCCGTGCTGATCCCGACGCTATCGCTGCTCGGCATCTACCAGGGCGGCCGCAGCGTCGCCGCCGACAGTGACGACGGCGAATGGCGTAAGCAGCATCTCACCCGCAGCAAGGTCGGCACGGTTGCGGAAGGCAACACGCTCGAGCGCATCGCGGGCGGTCTCACCATGGGCTATTTCGGTCTGTTGGGACTGGTGCTGGCGGCGCGCGGCGTGCGCGCCCTGCGCGAACGGCGCGGCGGCATGATCGCGCTGTCCTACGGCAACGGCAAGACGGTGCGGGTCCCCAAGGGCCTGTCGGTGCTGGAGGCGAGCCTGCGCCACAACGTGCCGCACGCCAGCGTCTGCGGCGGCCGCGCCCGCTGCTCGACCTGCCGCATCCGTATCATCGGCGATCATGATGCCCTGCCCACTCCGTCGCAGCGCGAGGCTTTCGTGCTCACCCGCGTCGGCACCGCCGATCCCTCGATCAGATTGGCCTGTCAGCTGCGTCCGACCTCCGATCTCTCGTTCTTCCAACTCTTCGCAGCTCACACGCATGCAACGGACGGAGCCTCGACATCGGCCAGTATCGGCCAGGAGCGCTATCTCGTCAGCCTGTTCGTGGACATGCGCGGCTCGACGCAGCTGGCCGAGAAGCGCCTGCCGTTCGACACGGTCTTCATCGTCAACCGCTTCCTCGGCGCGGTGTCGCAAGCGGTAATCGAGAACGGCGGCCAGCCGAACCAGTTCGTCGGCGACGGCATGCTGGCGCTGTTCGGACTCGCGGCCGACCCGCAAACCGCCTGCCGGCAGGCGATGAAGGCAGCCGCGGGAATCGCTGCGCATATCGACGAGCTCAACGATCTCCTGAGCCACGATCTGCGCCAGCCGATCCGCTTCGGCATCGGCATCCACGGCGGCGAGGTCATCATCGGCGACATCGGCTATCGCGATCACATCGTCTTCACCGCGCTCGGCGATGCCGTCAACGTCGCCGCCCGCTTGCAGGACATGACCAAGACGCTGGCCTGCGAGGCCGTCGTCTCGGATGAAGTCCGCCGTACAGCTGATATTTCCGACGACGCACTGCCGCAGCAGGAGGTCGCCATCCGCGGCCGCGACCAGCCGCTCGCAGTGCGCGTGGTGGCGAATGCGAGGGAGCTGGCGGCGCTGGTCGATCGCAGCAAGCGCGTGGCGGCGTGATTCTTTACCTCTCCCCGTAAGAACGGGGCGAGGGAGCGCACCGTCGTCGCGGCCTACTGCTCGTCAATCTCGTTACGAGCACAACACCGGCCTGCTGCAACGCAGCGGCATGGGCTTGCTGCGAAAGCGCGAATTGACTTCACGCAAATGGTTGCGACAGATGAGCGCAGGATCGTGGTGATGACCGCCGATCCAACGAGAAGCTCCGGGAGGAGAAAGAATGTTCGATCGACGCGACCTGCTCAAGGGAGCAGGCCTTGCCGCCATGGCGGCCACACTGAATTCCACCAAGGCGCTGGCCCTCGACACGGTGACCCTGCCCTTCGCCAATGGCGAACGGCCGCTGGTGAAATATCCGCAGAAGCGGCCGATGATCGGCCTGACCAGCCGGCCGCCGCAGCTCGAGACCCCGTTTGCGGTGTTCAACGACGGCCCGATCACGCCGAACAACGCGTTCTTCGTGCGCTACCACCTCTCCGACCTGCCCTACGATCTCAACCCCGACAAGTTCACGCTGGAGGTCAAGGGCAAGGTCGACAAGCCGCTGAAATTGTCGCTGAAGGACATCCGCAAGATGAAGGCGACGGAGATCGTCGCCGTCAACCAGTGCTCCGGCAACAGCCGCGGCTTCTTCGAGCCGCGCGTCGCCGGCGGTCAGCTCGCCAACGGCGCGATGGGTTGCGCGCGCTGGCGCGGCGTGCCGCTGAAGAACGTGCTGGAGATGGCCGGCGTGCACAGCGGCGCCAGGCAGGTCACCTTCAACGGCATGGACGGACCGGTCAACGACAAGACGCCGGATTTCATCAAGGCACTCGACATCGATCACGCCACCGACGGCGAGGTGATGCTGGCCTATGCCATGAACGGCGAGGACCTGCCGTTCCTCAACGGCTTTCCGCTGCGCCTGATCGTGCCCGGCTATTTCGGCACCTACTGGGTCAAGCACCTCAACGAGATCACCGTCATCGACGACGTTTATGACGGCTTCTGGATGAAGTCGGCCTACCGCATCCCCGACACGCCGAACAATGCGGTCGAGCCGGGCACCGCGCCAAAGGCGACGATCCCGATCAACCGCTTCACCATCCGCTCCTTCATCACCAGCGTCCCCGATGGCGCCAAGCTGAAGGCGGGAGCCGTGACCCTGCGCGGCATCGCGTTCGATGGCGGCAAGGGCATCAAGCAGGTCGAGGTCTCCACCGACGGCGGCAAGACCTGGGTCGGCGCCAAGCTCGGCAAGGACCTCGGCAAGTACGCCTTCCGCAATTGGAAGCTGCCGGTGAAGCTCGCGGCCGGCAGCCACGAGCTCAAGGTCCGCGCCACCGGCAATGGCGGCGAGACCCAGCCGGACATGCCGCGCTGGAACCCGGCGGGTTACTTGCGCAACGTCGTCGAAACCGTTCGCGTCAGCGTGGCCTGAAGGAGACTGATCATGCAGCGCATCGTTCTCCTCGCCATCACGCTCGCCGTCGCCGCATTGATGGGCTCGTCACTTGCAGCGCCCGTCAATTACAAGACCCCGGACGAAGTCGCCGCCTTCAAGCCCGGTCCCAATCTCGAGGTCGTGCAGGGCAATTGCAGCGCCTGCCATTCGTCCGACTACGTCGCCACGCAGCCGCCGATGAAGGACAAGAGGGCGTTCTGGCAGGCCGAGGTGACCAAGATGATCAAGGTCTATGGCGCACCGATCGACGATGCCGATGTCGGCAAGATCGTCGATTATCTGACCGCGACCTACTGAGGGATGGCATCACGCGCTCCTGCCATTTGACCGCGAAACGGGCAAAACCGGCAAAAACGCCGCGAAGTTGAGCGGAATTCGGCGAAATGGCGATGTGGTTTGAGCTACCAAGCCTGCCACATTCCGCGTATCCTGTTAGGACCGAACCGGCCGGTTGGCGGGGACTGGCGGTTCGAGATCTCGGAGGAAGACCCGCGGAGAAGTCGTGATGGCTAAAGGTACGGTCAAGTGGTTCAACCCGACGAAGGGTTATGGATTCATCCAGCCTGCGTCGGGTGGCAAGGATGTGTTCGTGCATATCTCGGCGGTGCAGAAGGCCGGTCTGTCGACCCTCAACGAGGGACAGACGGTGGAATACGAAGAGATCGCAAACCGGGGCAAGACCTCCGCGGAAAACCTCAAAGTATAAGCCCGCGCCAGCCTTTGCTGCCTCCCGGATTTGTCCGGGAGCGGGCCAAGAAAAATTTAAGAAGACGGCCGGTGCATTCGACGACAGGCGTTGCGATTGCACGAGGATAGCTATTTTTTCCTTGCGAAGACCGCTCATCGAACCACAGCAATGACAATCGCGACTGCACTTCGCTAACCCACCGGCAGCGGTGCGTCGCGCTTGATCTCCTCCATCACCGCATAAGTTCGCGTCTCGCGCACGCCCGGCATCGACAGCAGGGTCTCGCCGAGAAAGCGCCGATAGGCGGTCATGTCTGCAAGCCGCGCCTTCACAAGATAGTCGAAGCCGCCGGCAACCATGTGACACTCCAGCACTTCAGGGGCGAGCCTCACGGCTCGGGCGAACCGCTCGAAATTGTCGGGCGTGGTCTTGTCGAGCAGCACCTCGACGAACACCAGGAGCCCAAGGCCGAGCCGGTGCGGGTTGAGCCGCGCGCCATAGCCTTCGACAAAGCCCTCGCGCTGCAGGCGCTTCAACCGCTCGCCGATCGAGGTCGGCGACAGCCCGATGCGCTCGGCGAGCTCGACATTGGCGATGCGCCCATCCTCCTGCAGGATCGAGAGGATTTTCCGGTCTGTTCGATCGAGTTCCATATCTTATCTGGCCAAATGGCTAACTCTCTTCATTTTCTAAGGCAAACTGGCTAAATTGTCTATCGAACTACGGTCACGCGGGCCTTATCCTGGATTTCAGCCACAGGACACGCCATGCCGAACATCCCGCCCCCCTTCTCCGCGCCCTACGCCCCCGATGATTCCGAGATCGCCGCAAAGGTTCTGCCGGCCTCGCATCTCATCCCGGCACGGGAGGCCCGGATCGACCGCATCGCGACGCGGCTGATCGAGGCGATCCGCAAGCGCGACGATCGGCTCGGCGGGGTCGAGGACATGCTGCGGGAGTTCGCGCTCTCGACCAAGGAGGGGCTGGCGCTGATGGTGCTGGCTGAGGCGCTGCTGCGCGTGCCCGATGCGCGCACGGCCGACCAGTTCATCGAGGACAAGCTCGGCGAGGGCGATTTCATCCATCACGAGACCAAGTCCACCGCGTTCCTGGTCAACGCCTCGGCCTGGGCGCTCGGCCTGTCGGCGCGGGTGATCCAGCCGGGCGAGACGCCCGACGGCACTATCGGCCGGCTGGTGAAGCGGCTCGGCGCACCGGCGGTGCGCACCGCGACGCGCCAGGCGATGCGGTTGATGGGCAATCATTTCGTGTTAGGGGAGACGATCGAGCAGGCGCTGGAGCGGGCTCGGCCGCGCTCGGGCCAGAAGCCGCGCTATTCCTTCGACATGCTCGGCGAAGGCGCGCGCACGGCCGCCGATGCCAAGCGCTATTTCGACGCCTATGCCAGCGCGATTGACACGATCGGCAAGGCGGCAGGCAACCATCCCCTGCCCGACCGGCCCGGCATCTCGGTCAAGCTTTCGGCGCTGCATCCGCGCTTCGAGGCGATCAGCCGCGGCCGCGTGATGGCCGAGCTGGTGCCGCTATTGCTGGACCTTGCGCAGCGCGCCAAGGCGCATGACCTCAACTTCACCGTCGATGCCGAGGAAGCCGACCGGCTGGAGCTGTCGCTCGACGTGATCGCGGCGACACTCGCCGATCCATCGCTTTCCGGCTGGGACGGATTTGGCCTCGCGATCCAGGCCTATCAGAAGCGTGCTAGCGCGGTGATCGACTATGTCGATGAACTCGCCCGCGCGCATGACCGCAAGCTGATGGTGCGCCTGGTCAAGGGCGCCTATTGGGACACCGAGATCAAGCGCGCCCAGGAGCGCGGGCTCGACGGCTATCCCGTGTTCACGCGCAAGGCGATGACCGATCTGAACTTCGTCGCCTGCGCGACGAAGCTTCTCGCCTTGCGGCCGCGCATCTTCCCGCAATTCGCCACCCACAACGCGCTGACGGTCGCGACCGTGCTGGAGCTCGCAGCAGATGGCGGCGGCTTCGAGTTCCAGCGCCTGCATGGCATGGGCGAAGCGCTCTACGAGCAACTCGCAAAGGATCGTCCTGACATCGCCTACCGCACCTACGCGCCGGTCGGCAGCCATCGCGACCTGCTCGCTTATCTGGTGCGGCGGCTTCTGGAGAACGGCGCCAATTCCTCGTTCGTGGCGCAGGCGGCCGATTATCGCGTGCCGGTTTCGGCGCTGCTGCAGCGCCCGGCAGATGCCATCGGCCGGGCGCAACAGGCACCTCATGCCAAGATTCCGTTGCCGGCAGATCTGTTCGCGCCGGATCGGCGCAATTCGCGCGGCGTCGAATTCGGTGAGCGTGCCGCACTCGACGGGCTCCTGACGGACGTGAAGGCCGCGGCGGCCGAGCTTAAGCCTGTCGCTGACGCAACACCGGATCAGGCCAACGCGGCGGTGACGGCTGCGCGCGCCGGCTTTGGCAGCTGGAGCCGGACGCCTGCAGGCACGCGCGCGGCGGCGCTGGAGCAGGCCGCGCATCTTCTGGAAACCCGCGGCGCCCGTTTCATCGCGCTGCTGCAAGCCGAGGGCGGCAAGACGCTCGACGACGCTCTGTCCGAGCTGCGCGAAGCCGCCGACTTCTGCCGCTACTATGCCGCGCAGGGCCGCAAGCTGTTCGGAAACGATGCCGCCATGCCCGGCCCGACCGGCGAGAGCAATGTGCTTAGCCTGCGCGGCCGCGGCGTGTTCGTCGCGATCTCGCCGTGGAATTTTCCGCTCGCAATCTTCCTTGGCCAGGTGACCGCGGCGCTGATGGCCGGCAATAGCGTGGTGGCGAAACCCGCCGAGCAGACGCCGCGCATCGCGCGCGAGGCCGTAGCCCTGCTGCACGAGGCCGGCATCCCCAGAAGCGCGCTGCATCTCGTCACCGGCGACGGCCGCATCGGCGGCGTCCTCACCGCGCATCCTGATGTCGCCGGAGTAGTCTTCACCGGCTCGACCGACGTCGCGCGCCAGATCAACCGGACGCTGGCCGCCAAGGACGGGCCGATCGTGCCGCTGATCGCGGAGACCGGCGGCATCAATGCCATGATCGCGGATGCGACCGCACTGCCCGAGCAGGTCGCCGACGACGTCGTGACCTCTGCGTTCCGCTCCGCAGGCCAGCGCTGCTCGGCCTTGCGGCTTTTGTTCGCGCAGGAGGATGTCGCCGACCGCATGGTCGAGATGATCGCGGGCGCCGCGCGCGAACTGAAGATCGGCGATCCCGCGGATGTCGCGACCCATGTCGGTCCGGTGATCGATGAGGAGGCCAAGCAGCGCCTCGATGCGCATATCGCGCGGATGAAGCGCGAGGCGCGGCTGCATTTTGCGGGCACCGCGCCGGATGGCTGCTTCGTCGCGCCGCATATCTTCGAGCTCAAGGAGGCCGGTCAGCTCACCGAAGAGGTGTTCGGCCCGATCCTGCATGTCGTGCGCTATCGCGCGGAGAACCTGGCGCGTGTGCTGGAATCCATCGCGCGCACCGGCTACGGGCTCACCCTCGGCATCCATTCGCGCATCGACGACACCATCGAGGCCATCGTCGACCGCGTCCAGGTCGGCAACATCTACGTCAACCGCAACATGATCGGCGCCGTGGTCGGCGTGCAGCCGTTCGGCGGCAGCGGCCTTTCCGGAACCGGCCCCAAGGCCGGCGGCCCGCATTACCTCGCGCGCTTTGCCACCGAGCAGACGGTGACGATCAACACGGCTGCGGCAGGCGGCAATGCCGCATTGCTTGCGGGGGAGGAGTGAGGCCCTGCGCCAGGCGCCGTTGCATCCCGGCAAAACATCGGTCTAATGCTCTCATCACGCGCCCGCGCCAATTCCAGCGCGCGGGAAACGATTGAAGCGAGGGAGCGACGCCGCGATGGAGAAGGGCATTTTTGCAGGCCTGAAGGTTCTGGACTGCGCGAGCTTCATCGCAGCGCCCGCGGCCGCGACCGTGCTGTCGGATTTCGGCGCAGACGTTATCAAGATCGAGCCGCCCGGCACTGGCGACCCCTATCGCAACCTGCCGAACCTGCCGGGCTATCCCTCAGGCGAGCACAATTTCGCCTGGCTGCTGGAGGCGCGCAACAAGAAGAGCATCGCGCTCGACTTGTCGAAGCCGGAGGCGCAAGCCGTGCTCTACAAGCTCGTGGCGGAGGCCGACGTCTTCATCACCAACATGCCGCCGCCGGTGCGCGCCAAGCTCGGCATCACCTATGATCATCTCGCCCATCTCAACGACCGGCTGATCTACGCCTCCTTCACCGGCTATGGCGAGAAGGGCGAGGAAGCCAACAAGCCCGGCTTCGACAGCAACGCCTATTGGGCGCGGTCCGGCCTGATGGATCTCGTCCGCGCCGACACCGACACCACGCCGGCGCGCTCGGTCGCGGGCATGGGCGACCATCCCTGCGCCATGGCGTTCTACGGCGCGATCGTCACCGCACTGTATCAGCGCGAGAAGACCGGCAAGGGCTCGCACGTCGCTTCCAACCTGATGGCGAACGGGGTGTGGGCCGCGAGCGTGCTGGCGCAGGCCAAGCTCTGCGGCGCCAAGTTCGGCGAGCGGCGCCCGCGCGAGCGCGCGCTTAACGCGGTGGCCAATCATTACCAGTGCAAGGACGGCCGCTGGCTGATCCTGTCGCTGCTGAACGAAGAGAAGCAGTTTCCGACGCTGGCCAAGTGCCTGGGCCGCGAGGATCTGATCAACGATCCCCGCTTCGCCACCAAGGCCGACCGTCACGCCCGCTCGGTCGAGCTGATCAGGATCCTGGACGAGACCTTCGCCACCAGGGATCTCGCCGAATGGCGCAAAATCCTCGACGGCAACGGCCTCGTGTTCGGCGTCGTCGCCATCCTGGAGGACATCCCCAACGACAAGCAGATGCTCGACAATGAAGTGCTGGTGCCGTTCGAGAACGACACCATGCTGACCATCAACAGCCCGATCTGGATCGACGGCGCCAAGAAGGTGCAGCCGCGCAAGCCGCCAGCGGTCGGCGAGCACAGTGACGAGATTTTGCGCGAGGCGGGATTTGACGAGGCGGCGATCAAGCAGCTGCGGGGGTCGGGAGCGGTGGGGTAAGGCCGAGTCGGTTGCTCCGAACACCGTCATTGCGAGGAGCCCTTGCGACGAAGCAATCCAGACTGTCTCCGCGGAAAGATTCTGGATTGCTTCGCTGCGCTCGCAATGACGATGCCGGACTATCTCGCTATAACAATCGGCAACACACAGTGCCGCGAGGTCCCATGCCCAGCTACCGCCTGCACTACTTCCCCGAATCCGGCAACAGCTACAAGCTGGCGCTGATGCTGACGCTCTGCGGCGAGACGTTTGAGCCGGTCTGGACCGATTTTGCCGGCGGCGTCACGCGCACGGCGGAATGGCGCAAGGCCGTCAACGAGATGGGCGAGATTCCCGTGCTCGAGATCGACGGCGTGAAGATGACGCAGACTGCGCCGCTGCTGCTGAAACTGGCCGAGCAATACGGCCGTTTCGGCGCCGAGACGGAGGACGAGAAGTTCGAGCTGCTGCGCTGGCTGTTCTGGGACAACCACAAGCTCACCGGCTACATGGCGACCTACCGCTTCATGCGCGCCTTCACCGAGAAGAACGATCCGCAGGTGCTGAAGCATTTTCGCCGGCGGCTCGAAGACTTTCTCGGTATCCTCGACGGCCATCTCCAGCACAATGCATTCGCGATCGGCGCAAGGCCGACGGTCGCGGACATCTCGATGATGGCCTATCTGCATTATCCCAGCGACGAGCATGGCTTCGATTTCGCATCGAGCCATCCCGCCATCCACGCCTGGCTCGGCCGCATGGCGGCGCTGCCGGGCTGGAAGCCGGCCTACGAGCTGCTGCCGGGAAAACGGATGACGAATTACGCGAGGTGAGGACACTCTCTTCTCCCTCTCCCGTTCTTACGGGAAGAGGGTTGGGTGAGGGGCTTCTCTCCACACCTGAGATTATCGTGAGACCTGTACCCCCTCACCCGAATTCGATCTGCGATCGAATTCGACCTCTCCCCGCAAGCGGGGAGAGGTAAGCAAGCTCACCTCAACGACAGCCAGCCGAGCGTGAACAGAATGCCGCCGACGATGACGGCCACCGCAACGGCCCAGATGCTGACGCGGGCGCTGCCGGTGACCTGCTTGACTTCCTCGTTCCGCGCGATCTCGCGATTGCGCGCCTTGTTGGCGTTGCCGGCATCCGTCATGGGTCATCCAAATCGCTTGAGACTTTATCTTGCGCGTGATCCTTCGGAAAACCGCTCCACACTTTTCCTGGATCACGCGCTAACGCGTCTTGATGAAGCACATGCCGATGCGGCGCGAGGCCGCGGCGGCCTGGCAGGTCAGACCGCTAGCACAGCTCCATGACGTAAAACTCCTGTCCGGCGTTCCCGATCCCGGATCTTGCAGGGAACAATGCGCGCCCCAGCCGTCCTGATATTCGCTGCCGGCGAGCTCGCGACTGCCGCGGGTCTGCGGCCGACTGGCAAATCCGCGTGAGAAATCAGGGATCTTTCCGGCCGCGAACGCGGTCAGGATGTCGCGGCGGCGGAGCTGGTCGCCGAAGAAGTGTGGCGAGGCCGCCACGATGGCGGCATTCGACGGTCTGTCCGCAAGCCAATCGACGCCCGGGAAATGGAAGCCGCCGATGCCACGGGTCTGGTGACAGCCGGTGCAGGTGACGTCGTTGAGACGGCGCTGGAAGCCTGCGACCGAGCGGACGTTCTGCATGTCGAGGCCGTGGGCCGCCGCCTGCTTCAGCGCGCCGACCACGTCATTGTCGGTAAAGACGGGATCGCCTTTGCCCTCCCCCTGCATCATGCCGAACTCCGGCTGCAACGCCGAGGCGTCGAGGCCGGCGGGGGTCGGCACGATTGCGGCCCTGGCCAGAAATTTCTCCGGGATCAACACGGTGCCGCGATCGAACGCGCGTAAGTTCTCCGGCGCGAGCAGCCACGCCTTGAAGTCGCGCCGCAGCGCATCGTCGGCAAGAATGCGATCGCGGTCGATCTGGTTCTCCAGCGTCGATTCCACGAATGTCCTGGTGGCGGCATTGTACTTGAACACCTTGAGAAGATAGTCGGAGCGGAAATCGTGCAGCGCCGATTTCGGCGCGACCGAGACCTGGATGTTGGTCTCGATGCTGTCGAGCATGGCGTCGTCAGGCGGAGCGCGACCGCCGATCAAGCCCTGCCAGTCGCCATTGTCGAGCCAGCGCCGCGCGATCTCGGCGCAGCTGATCGGCTTGCCGTTCGCATCCGTCTGGCGCCCATCGCGCGCCTTCATCACGAGGTTGAATGTCATCGGCAGGCGCGTTGCGGTCTTGCCGCCATCCGGCCCGCTGTCGAAGCGCGCCAGACGATAGATCAGCCGGATCTCGCCACAGGACTCTTCCGAGACATAGGCACGATCCATGCGATTGACGATGCCGGCCAGCACGAAGCGCGCCTCGCGCGATTTCAGATTGGCCCGATCGAACAATTGTACGTCGAAACCCTCGCCGACGCCGATGGTCTCGCCCGGATAGGTCGCCCTGAACCATGCGATATAGCGGTCGAATTCCGCATCGATCGCGGGCAGAATGTCTTTCAGCTGCGGCAGCGAGGCGAACATCGGCTCGGTCGTGAGCGGGACGTCCGAATTCCGCTCCGGCGACAAAAGACGCGAGATCATCAGCGTGTTGTTCTGGTCGAGCTTGCGCAGGAGATCGGGATCGGTAATCGCGGTGCCGCGCGTCAGCGCGGCATTCTCCGCTGCGAACAGCGAAACCACACCGCCCAGCAATGCGGCGGCAGCAACGAGAATTCGCAAGGCGCGGCCCATGCCTGAGGTAACACCGCGCAGGGACACCTATTCAAGCAAAAAGGCGCCTCACATCGCAGTGAAGCGCCTCTTCGAAAGTCGGATATCGGACGCTCAGCGTCCGGTGATCAGCCCCCTCGAGGTGACGACCACCCAGCGGCCATCCTGGCGGCGGATCGCATCGACACGGCCGACGCCGGGGATGGGGTCGCCGGGATAGACCTCGTAGAGGCCGTCGCGGCCCTCGATCAGCGCGCCGCCATTGCCGGCGCTGCGCAGCCGCCAGCCTTCGATCGTCGGCAGACGCCCAACTTCGGTCTTGGGAGCTGCGGGCGCCGGGACCGGTGCGGCCGCCGCGGTCGCGACCTGCGTCGGCGCGATCGAGCCGGTGGTCTCCTTGGGCACCGCTGCAGCGGCCTGCGCAGGCGCGGCGGGCGGCGTGGCGCGGAGCTTGTCGACGGCCTCGGACAGCTTTGCGATCCTGGCCAACGGCTCGGCCTGCGCCTTTTCGAGCTTGTCCAGGCGGTCGTTGGCCCGGTTGAACTGGGTGAGGCCGGTCTTCGAGCTCTGCTCGACATTGGCCTTCAGGGCGACGAGGTCGGCGTCGATCCGCGCCACGGACGCATCCAGCGCGCTGGTATCGGCGACCTGGACCGGAGCCGGGGCGGGTGCGGCGAAACGCATCATGCCGGCGGTCGCAAGCGCGCCGCTGATCGCGCCGACGCTGGCGGCAATCGCCACCACCGCGGCCATCGCCGACAGCCGGCGCTTGCTGCCGGACTCGCGCGGCTCGTCGGCCTTCCCATGCGGGGCGAACTCCTCGCGCTCCCAGGCGCGGTCGGCGGGCGGCATGACGATGAGCTTGCCGTGCTTCGGCTCAGGCTTGGCCTCAGCTTTGGCGTCAGTCTTGGCTTCAAACTTCGGCACTTCGATCCGCGGCGGCTCAATCTTCGGGGCGTCCGCCTTGACCGGATCGGGCTTGGGCGGCGCTTCGTGGTCGGGGGCGATCGAGGGGGCCTCGATACCCGCGGCAGCCTCGATGGCCTGCGGCGCTGCCGCGTCGATGGCAGCGGAATCCTGGGCAGCCTGCTCGGGCATTGGTTCGCTCACGGCTCAAATACTCCAGTCTCGGTTGACCTTTTGGTAACTTTCATTGCTTGCGAAATCCTTACCTCGGGACCCGCTTACCGAAATTTTAGGAATTCATCCGGGGCCGAATTGGGCCGGGAAAGTGGAACCGGTGTGGCGGGCGTGAAACAGTTCGTAATCGGGGGAAGATGAACGGGGGCGGAATGGCTCCCCATGGCGTCATTGCGAGCGCAGGACTGGTCCGCCGAAGCCTTGGCGAGGGCGGAAGCGATCCAGAGTCTCTCCGCGGAGGCAGTCTGGATTGCTTCGTCGCAAGGGCTCCTCGCAATGACGGAGCGCGCCGCGCGCGCTCCGATCAAATCACTATCCGTCACATCACGACGGGAGCATCCGGCAGCTCGTTCGCATGCGGCCCTTGCTTAGGAAAATGCTTTGCCATTTCGCGCGAGACGGCCTCGATGCCACTGATCACGCCGCGTTCGAACCGGCCCGATCTGAACTCGGCCTCTATCGCGCGACAGATCGTCTCCCAACCCTCCGCGCCGACCTTCGCGTCGATGCCGCGATCGGCGATGATCTCGACGTCGCGGTCCGCGAGCAGGAGATAGATTAGAACGCCATTGTTGTGGGCGGTGTCCCAGACACGCAGATGCGAGAACACGTCGAGCGCGCGCTCGCGGGCCGGCTGGTTGCGGAACAGCGGGCCGCCGTCGAGCGCCCCTTCGACGACGAAGCGGACCTGGCCGGAATGGGTGGCTTCGCCGCGCTTGATCGCCTGCTCGATGCGGTCGAGCACCGCTTGCGGAAAGATCTGCTTCGCCCGCCAGTGATGCTGCACGAGATGTCGGGCAATGCGCTTGATGCTCATGATCGCTACCAGCTCCCCGAGGCGCCGCCGCCGCCAAAACTGCCGCCGCCGCCGCTGAAGCCGCCGCTACTCGACGATCCGCTACTCCATCCGCCGGAGGAGCCGCTCGACCACGAGCCGCCGCGCGAGCGGCCCGTGCCCGGCGTGATCGCCGAAAACAGATCGGCGATGAATCCGACGATGAAGCCGAGGATGCCGACAGCCGCCGCGAGCGCCGCGGAGCCGAGAATGAGCCAGGTTACCGCTGCGATGATGCCCCCGGTCACCAATGATCCGAGCAGCCGCCCCAGGATGGCGCGGAAGAACCCGCCGACGCCGATCGAGGCAAACAGCGCCACCGCAAACACCGGCGCCAGATCATCCAGACTATTGTGGGCGAAGTTGACGCTGCGCGAGGGTGACGGCAGCGGCTCGCCGTCGATCACCCGCAACATGCGGTCCACGCCTGCGCTGATGCCCGCGGCGAAATCGCCACTCCTGAACTTGGGGGTGATCGCCTCGTCGATGATGCGCCGAGAGGTGACGTCGGTGAGCACGCCTTCGAGACCGTAGCCGACCTCGATGCGCAAATGCCGGTCGTTCTTGGCGACGACGAGAATCGCGCCGTCGTCGACCTTCTTGCGACCGATCTTCCAGGCCTCCGCGACGCGAATCGAGAATTGCTCGATCGTCTCCGGCTGCGTGGTCGCGACGATCAGGACAGCGATCTGGCTGCCCTTGCGGTTTTCGAAGTCGCGCAGCTTTTGCGTGAGCGTGGCGATGTCGCTGCTGGAGAGCGTGCCGGTCTGATCGACGACACGGCCGGTGAGCTGGGGGACGGCGACGTCGGCATGGGAGGGGAAGGCAAAGGTGAGGAGGAGGGCGATGGCGAACACAAAAGAGGCGATCGCTCGATGCGCCCACCAAATCCTCGCTGTCATCGCCCGGCTTGACCGGGCGATCCAGTATTCCAGAGACGCCCGTGGGATGCGGAGAGGCTGCGGCGTACTGGATTCCCCGCCTTCGCGGGGAATGACAGCGGAGTGTGGGGCGCGCATTCGAAACGACGCGCTTACTTCGACGGCGCCGGCGCCGCGTTAAAGTCCACCTTCGGCGCGG
Organism: Bradyrhizobium sp. NBAIM14; assembly: GCF_020193895.1. Classification (NCBI taxonomy): domain Bacteria; kingdom Pseudomonadati; phylum Pseudomonadota; class Alphaproteobacteria; order Hyphomicrobiales; family Nitrobacteraceae; genus Bradyrhizobium; species Bradyrhizobium sp. NBAIM14. Next base: position 56,908 of record NZ_JADYVQ010000015.1, read on the forward strand.
TCGAGATCGCCTTCTCGTTCTCGACAGAGAAGTTCGGCTTCTCCTTGTAGCCGAACGCCATCGCGGTGAGATTGGTCGGGAACGAGCGGACGGTGACGTTATAATCCTGCACCGCCTTGATGTAGCGGTTGCGCGCCACCGTGATGCGGTTCTCGGTGCCCTCGAGCTGCGACATCAGGTCCTTGAACAGGGCATCGGACTTCAGCTGCGGATAGTTCTCGGTGACGACCAGGAGGCGCGACAGCGCGCTGGAGAGCTCGCTCTGCGCGGCCTGGAATTTCTGGAACGCGGCGGGATCGTTCAGCACCTCCGGCGTCGCCTGAATGCTGCCGACCTTGGCGCGTGCATTGGTGACGCCGAGCAGCACGTCCTTCTCCTGCTGGGCAAAGCCCTTCACCGAGTTGACGAGATTGGGCACGAGATCGGCGCGCCGCTGATACTGGTTCACGACCTCGGACCAATTGCCCTTGATCTGCTCGTCCTCGCTCTGGATCGCGTTGTAGCCGCAATTGGTCAGGCTCAGCGAGGCCAGGGCGGCCAGCACGGTCAGGATCTTGCGCATTAAATTTCTCCCGGTGGAATCCGGCGCAAACTATCAGATTGCGCGCCTGAGAAAAGCAGCAGGCTGACGCAAGCCTCTTGCCTCGCACCGGCCGACATAGTCAACTCCGGCAAAACAAGAGCGGAAACACCAGGGGGAACGCGATGTCCTCGTTCGAGACCATCCTCGTGGAACGGCCTGAGCCGGCGATCGTCCGTGTCGTGATGAACCGGCCCGAGGCGCGCAACGCGCAGAACCTGCAAATGACCTACGACCTCAACGCCGCCTTCGACGCGGCGGTGCTGGACGATGCGGTCAAGGTGATCATTCTCGCAGGCAACGGGCCGCACTTCTCCTCCGGCCACGACCTGCGCCCCGGAGACAAGAATACCGCTGGGGTCGATTTCCCGCCGATCGGAAATTGGGGTGGCTTTGCCGAGCCGAACGCCCATGGCCGGTTCGCCCGCGAGCAGGAAATTTATCTCCAGATCACCCGGCGCTGGCGCAATCTGGCAAAGCCGACCATTGCCGAGGTGCATGGCAAGTGCATCGCCGGCGGCTTGATGCTGGCCTGGGCCTGCGACCTCATCGTCGCCAGCGACGATGCGCAGTTCTGCGATCCCGTCGTCACCATGGGCGTGTGCGGCGTCGAATGGTTCGTGCATCCCTGGGAGCTGGGACCACGCAAGGCCAAGGAGTTCCTGTTCACCGCCGACAGCTGGAGCGCGCAGGAGGCGCACCAGCTCGGCATGGTCAACCAAATCGTGCCGCGCGCCGAGCTGTCGTCGCGCGTGCTGGAGCTGGCGCGAAGGATCGCAACAAAACCGTCCTTCGCGCTGAAGCTGACCAAGGAGGCGGTCAACCGCTCGGTCGACGTCATGGGCCAGCCGGCTGCGATCGACCAGGCCTTCGCGCTGCATCAGCTCTGCCACGCGCACAATCTCCAGGAGTTCGGCATGATCGTCGATCCATCCGGCCTGCATCCCTCCGTGCGCAAGCCGCCGGCCGCCGCGGAGTAGACGCGATGGATCTCAATCTCAGTGACGAGCAAAAGTTGCTGCGCGAAAGCGCGGAACGTTTCGTGGCCGAGAGCTACGATGCCGAGCACCGCCGCAGAATCGCGAATGATCCGCTCGGCTTCAGCCCGGCCGTTTGGAAGCAGTTCGCCGAGCTTGGCTGGCTGGCGCTGCCGCTTCCGGAAGAGTTCGGCGGGCTCGGCGGCGGCGCGGTCGACATCGGCATCTTGATGGAGGCCTTCGGCCGGGGCCTGGTTTCTGAACCTTATGTCGCAACAGTCGTGCTCGGGGCCGCGCTGATCGCCAGATGCGGCACCAGCGAGCAGAAGCAGGCGAGCCTGCCCAAGGTGGCGGACGGATCACTGAAGCTTGCCCTGGCGCATTCGGAGCGCGCCGCCCGGTTCGATCTTGCCAAGGTCACGACCAGCGCCAACAAGACCGGACAAGGCTGGCGCCTTTCCGGCAGCAAGATCGCCGTGCTCGACGGACATGCCGCCGACGAGATCATCGTCTCCGCCCATATCCACGATCATCGGGGCCCCTCGGGCCGGATCGGCCTGTTCCTCGTGCAGGCGACGACGTCAGGCCTCGTCATCAGTGATTATCCGCGTCTCGGCGGCGGACGCGCCTGCAACATCGAGCTGTTCGACGCGCATCTGCCGGAAGACGCCCTGCTCGGCGACGGCAGCGACGCCGTGCCCGCGATCGAATGGGCGATCGATCGCGCCATGGCCGCGCTCGGTGCGGAAGCTGTCGGCATCATGCAGACGCTGCTCGACACCACGCTCGACTACACCAAGATCCGAAAACAATTCGGCCGGCCGCTCTCCGCCAACCAGGTGATCCGCCACCGCCTCGCCGACATGGCGATGCAGGTGGACGAGGCCCGCTCGATGGCGCTGCGCGCGGCGTTGAAGGCCGATAGCGCGCCGATCGAGCGTGCCCGGGCAGCCTCGGGCGCGAAGGCGAAGATCGGCAAATGCGCGCGCTTCGTCGGCGAGCAGTCGATCCAGCTCCATGGCGGCATGGGCGTCACCGAGGAGCTTGAGGTCGGCGCCTATTTCAAGCGCCTCGTCGCGTTCGACACGCTGTTCGGCGGCAGCGCGCATCACTATGCCCGCCACGCCGAGGTGAGCCGCAGGGCCATCTCTGCTTAACAAGGAGCGCATCATGGACCTGTCGTTCAATGCCGAGGAGCGCGCCTTCCAGAGCGAGGTGCGCGGCTTCATCGCCAAGAATCTCACCGAGGAAATGAAGCGCGCGACCGCGCTGACGCCATCGGTGTTCTCCGATCCCGACATCGGCATGGCCTGGCAGCGCGCGCTGCACGCCCAAGGCTGGGGCGCGCCGGGCTGGCCGGTCGAATATGGCGGCCCCGACTGGACGCCGGCGCAGCGCTGGATCTTCGAGACTGAATGCGCCCGCGCCGGCGTGCCCAACGTCAACGTGATGGGCGTGAAGATGGTCGGGCCCGTCATCATCGGCTTCGGCAGCCCCGAGCAGAAGAATTTCTACCTGCCGCGGATTCTCTCCGGCGAGGATTATTGGTGCCAGGGCTATTCCGAGCCGGGCTCCGGCTCAGATCTGTCGTCCCTCAAGACGCGCGCGGTGCGCGACGGCGACGACTACATCATCAACGGCACCAAGATCTGGACCACGCACGCCCATCACGCCAACCGCATGTTCGCGCTGGTGCGCACCAGCGATGGGCCGCGGCAGCAGGACGGCATCAGCTTCATCCTGATCGACATGAAGACGCCGGGCATCACCATCCGTCCCATCCTCACCATCGGCGGCGACCACGAGGTCAACCAGGTGTTCTTCGACGACGTCCGCGTGCCCGTCGCCAACCGCGTCGGCGAGGAAGGCAAGGGCTGGACCTACGGCAAATATCTGCTCGAGTTCGAGCGCGGCGCGGGCATCGCCTCGGCCAAGCTGCGCGAAGGATTGAAGGCGGTTGCCGATCTTGCCGAGTCCGACCTCACGGGCCGCGCCATCGACAGCCCCGACATCGCGACGCGGATTGCCGAGGTCGAGGTCGACATCGACGCGCTCGAGATGACGGAGCTGCGCGTGCTCTCGGCACTCCAGACCGGCCAGAATCCCGGCGCGGTGTCGTCGATCCTGAAGCTGCGCAACAGCGAGATCCGCCAGGCCGTGACGCGGTTAGGGGCCGACGTGATCGGCCATGACGCCCTCGCCGTCGAGCCGATGCGCCCGCTCTACAAGCTCAACCACGAGCCGGCGACCCCTGAGGAGATGCTGACGGTGATGCCGGAATATCTCAACGGCCGCGCCTACACCATCTTCGGCGGCACCTCGGAGATCCAGCGCGACATCATCGCGAAGATGATGCTGGGGATTTGACGGGCGGGCTGGCGTGGATAGAGCCACTCGCTCGGTGTCGTCCCCGCGAAGGCGGGGACCCATAACCACAGGAAGATGTGGTTATGGGGACTCGGAGTTGCCAGCTTCGCACGACAACCACTTCCTGTGGTTATGGGTCCCGGGCTCGCGCTTTGCGCGCCCCGGGACGACGAGCTGAGTTTGGTGCAATAGCCTGCGCAACAGCTAGCGCACCTATCCCGCCGCCTTCGCGTCCCGGATCGCCTGCCAGATCTTCTGCGGCGTCAGGGGCGTGTTCAGCTGGGTGATGCCGAGCTCGGCGAGCGCGTCCATCACGCCGTTGGTGACGCAGGGCGGGCCGCCGATGGCGCCGGATTCGCCGCAGCCCTTGGCGCCGAGCGGATTGGTGCGGCAGGGCGCGGAATCATCCAGCGTCACTACGATCGGCGGCACGTCGTCCGCGCGCGGGATGCAGTAATCCTGGTAGCTCGCCGTCAGCAGCTGGCCGTCGGCATCATACGACACGCCTTCATACAGCGCCTGGCCGATGCCTTGCGCGACGCCGCCATGGATCTGGCCGGTGACCAGCATCGGGTTCACGGCGACGCCGACGTCGTCGACCGTGGTGTAGCGCACGACCTTGGAGACGCCGGTCTCGGGGTCGATCTCGACCTCGCAGATATGCGTGCCGTTCGGCCAGCTGGGACCATCGACCTCGCCTTCGGAATCGACGCTGAGCCTGGCGCCGCTCTCCTTCTCGGCGAGATCGAACAGGCTGATGCGGCGGTCGGTGCCGACCACGGTGAGCATGCCGCCCTGATATTCGATATCCTCGACCGAAGTCTCCAGCACGTTCGCGGCCTTCTCGCGCGCCTTCTGGATCAAGTCATTCGAGGAGACCGCAACCGCGGTGCCGCCGACGAACAGCGAGCGCGAGCCGACGCTGCCGAAGCCCATGGCGAGATCGGTGTCGCCCTGGACCACGTCGATCTTGTCCATGGCAATGCCAAGCGTGTCGGAGATCATCTGGGTGTAGGTGGTCTGCAGCCCCTGCCCCATCGCCATGGTGCCGGAATGCAGCACGACGCGCCCTTGCGAGGTCGCGTGCAGGCTGACCTTCTCGGTGTGAGCGCGGCCGCCGGTCCACTCGATGTAGGAGGTGAGTCCGCGGCCGTAGAGCAGGCCCTTCTTCTTCGCCGCCTTCTTGCGCGCTGCAAAGCCGTCCCAGTCGGCGAGCTTCACGGCGCGGTCGAGCATGTGCGCGAAGGCGCCGGAATCGTAGACCTGGCCGGCCGCATTGGTGTAGGGCAGCTGCGCCGGCTTGATGTAATTGGCCTTGCGGATCGCGCGCGGGTCCATGCCGATTTTTCGCGCAGCGGCGTCGAACAGGCGCTCGACGATGAACACCGCCTCGGGGCGGCCGGCGCCACGATAGGCCCCGACCGGCGCGGTGTGGGTCATCACCGACTTCACCTCGAAATGCACCAGCGGCAGATCGTAGACGCCGGTCTGCACGAATGGCCCGAGCACCAGCGGGATGATGTTGGCCGCGCCCGAGGAATAGGCCCCGGTGCAGCCGATCGACTTGACGCGATAGGCCAGCACCTTGCCCTTGTCATCCAGCGCGAAGGACGCCGTGGACGTGAGATCACGGCCGTGGGTACCGCCGACGAACTCGTCGGTGCGGTCGCCGCGCCAGCGGATCTTCTTGTTCAGCTTGGTCGCGGCATAGGCGACGATGCCGTCCTCGGGATAGAGATTGGTCTTCTGGCCGAAGCCGCCGCCGATGTCGCCGACCAGCACGCGGACACTGTCCTTGGGACGCTTCAGCACGGCTTCCGCCAGCACGTCGCGGGTCGAGGCCGGCGTCTGCGACTGCACGTGCAGCAGGAGACGGCCGGACTTCTTGTCGATCTCGGCAATGGTCGAGCGCGGCTCCATCGCGGACGGAACGAGACGCTGGCTGACGATATCGAGCTCGACGGTGTGCGCCGCCTTGGCAAAGGCCTCGTCGACCTTGGCGGCATCGCCGTAGCTCATGGCGCCGACGATGTTGTCGGGCGCCTCCGGCCACACCACGGGCGCGCCTGATTTCACCGCCTCGACGGGATCGACCACCGCGGGCTGCACATCGTATTCGACCGCGATCGCCTCGGCCGCGCTCTGCGCCTCCACGCGCGAGGAGGCCACCACCGCGGCCACGGCCTCGCCGGCATAGCGGACGACCTCATGGGCGAGCAGCCGGCGCGGCGGCACGGTCATCGGCTTGCCGTCCGGGCGCTTGAAGATGTTCAGCGTCGGGATGGTGCCGATGTCGTCCTTGACCAAGTCCGCGCCGGTGTAGATCGCGGCAACGCCCGGCATCGAAGCCGCGGCGCTGGTGTCGATCGAGACGATCTTGGCGTGGGCGTGCGGCGAGCGCAGCACGTGCAACCACAGCGCGCCGTCGGCCGGCTTATCGTCGATGAACTGTCCCTTCCCGGTGAGCAGCCTCTGGTCTTCCAAACGCTTGACGGGCTGCCCCGCTCCGAAACGCAAATTGCCGGGAAGAATGTTCATTCCGCTGTATCCTCGAGATCGGGAAAAACGACGGCGGCGGTTTTAACCGATTTTGCGCGCCAGACAACCGAGCCCCGGCACATCTGCGATGCGCGTCAGAGCCCCTTGCAGGGGCGGATTGGGCGGCTAGGACCTGTCGATATCGACAATGCTCACATTCACGTCACGGGTGTCCGAGCCGCGCTTGACCGTGAGCCGAACGGTCTTTCCGGCCCCGGCCTGCTCGAGCGCATCGGTCAGGTCGGCAAGGCGCCGCACCGGCTTGCCTTCCACCGCGGTGATGATGTCTCCGACCGCTCCCGTGGAAAAGTTGACGCCGCGAATCCCCGCCCGCTCGGCAGGACTGCCGGGGGCCGTCCGCACCACGATCACCCCTTCGACAGCAAGCCGGGTCGACACATCCTCGCCGGCGGCCACGATGCCGATGCCCGGCGTCGGCACGCGGCCGTTGCGGATCAGCTCGGGCACGATCCGGTTCACGACATCGACCGGCACCGCGAAGCCGATGCCGGCGTTCGATCCGGAGGGCGAGATGATCGCAGTCGTGACGCCGATCAGCCGGCCGGCGGAATCCAATAGCGGCCCGCCCGAATTGCCGGGATTGATCGCGGCATCGGTCTGGATGACGTTCGCGATCTCCCGGCCGCCATGGGTCGGGAGCCGGCGCTTGAGCGCGCTGATGATGCCGGAAGTCATCGACTGATCCAGCCCGAAGGGATTGCCGATCGCGAAAGCGGATTGTCCGACTTTCAGGTCGCTCGAACTGCCGAGAGCGATCGGCGCTGGAAGCTGGCGCACGCTGCGGATGCGCAACACCGCGAGATCGTAATTGGGCGCCGTGCCGACCAGGTCGACCTGGGCCACCTCACCCGAGGCAAAGCGCACGGCGATCTCGCCGCCATTGGCGACAACATGATTGTTCGTCACCAGGTGGCCGTCGCGGTCCCAGACAAATCCCGTGCCGGAAGCACCGCCGCCGGCCTGGCTCTCCTCGCCCATGAGGGGACTTGCCGCCGACTTGGCCGCAACCTGAACGACCGACGGCGATACGCGCTCGAAGATGTCGATGGTTGCCTTCTCGCCGTCCCACAGCGGCCCGCGCTGCTCGACGGCACGTGCGGAGGGCGCGGCCCATGGGACATACGAGACGGGGACATGCAGGATCTTCGCGGCCGTGACCGCGACCAGCAGGGCGGCGAAGGCTGCCGCGGCAATCGCATAGCGACGATTCATTGGGTGATCACCGTGTCTTGTGCTGAATGCGGGCTGTGAGATGCACATGCATGAAGTGGCAGGATCTCGCTTACGCAGCAACGTCGCAAACGCGCGGAAGTTTCTCGGTCAGGTATGGACCATTTTGCGCCCGGCACGGATGCCGGGGCATATTGCCGCGTGGCGAGCTATTCCAGCTCGCGCAGCGCCGTTTCCACGATTTTGCGCGCATCCGCCGTCAGTGGCGCCTGCGGCGGGACGGGGCCGCCGACGTCATAGCCCTGGATCGCAAGGCCGGCCTTGATGCACGCCGCGAGATTGAAACGGGCGAAGGCTTCGTTGATCCGCCACAGCCGCCGCTGCAGCGCCATGGCCTCGTCCCAGCGGCCGGCCGTGCATAGATCGTAGAGCATCACGCTCTGGCGCGGGATGATGCAGGCAGGTCCCGCCATCCAGCCGCGGCCGCCGATCAGCATCACCGCCGCCGGAATGTGGGCGGAGGCGGAGAACACGCGCAAGGAGTCCCCGCAGCGGTTCATGATCGAGAGCAGCCGACCGGTGTTGGTCGAGGCATCCTTGATGTAGCCGATGCGCGGATGCTCGGCGAGGCGCGCGATGACGTCGAGCGTGAGATCGGAGCGCTGGAATTGCGGATTGGTGTAGATGACGACGGGAATGTCGACGGCATCGGCAATGGCGCGGAAATAGGATTCGACCTGCGCATCGGCCAGGGGGAAATACGCCTCCAAAATCGCAAGGATGCCGTCGGCCCCACACTTCTGGCAGGCTTTCGCCTGCGCCACCGCATCCGCCGTTGCGGTCGAGGCGACGCCGGCGATAACAGGCACGCGCCCCTGCGCGGCCTCAATCGTGGTCTGCACGACCGCCATGCGTTGCGCGGCGTTCAGGTAAGCGAATTCGCCGGTCGAGCCCAACGGCGTCAGCCCGTGCACGCCGGCGCCGATCAGGTCGTCGCAGAGTTTTGCCAGCACGTTGGTTCGCACCGTGCCGTCGGCATCGATGGGCGAGACGAGATACGGAAAGACACCGTGGAATTCGGACATGCGGCGCGGATCCCGGTCGATTGGTTTGCGGCTGACGGCTATTACCAATGCCGGCGCCGGCGATCAAACCCTGAGCAGACGCACCCGCGTGCCCCAGGGATCGATCGCCTCCACCCCGTCCGCAAGCGCCGTGACCTTCACACCGCCTTTGCGCAGCCGTTCTTCCTGCGCGGCGAGCAGCTCCGGCTTCGCCATCACCAGCGAGAACCAGGCAAGACCGGTCGTGGACTCGTCGCGCTGGCCGGCGCCCTGGCTCTGCCAGACATTCATGCCGAGGTGATGGTGATAGCGGCCCGACGCCAGGAACGCGGCGCCGCTGCGGCGACGAGTCGGGTCGAGGCCGACGGTGCCGTGATAGAAGCTCTCGGCCTGGGCGAGATCGCCGACGCGCAGATGCATGTGGCCGATGCGCATTCCGTCCGGCGCCTTGGCATAATCGGGAACGCGCGTATTGGTGAGCGACAACAGGTCGGGAATGTTGAGCTCGTCGGTCGCCATCTTCACGCTACCCTCGCTCCATTGCCATTGCGAGGGGTCGCGGTCGGCATAGACCTCGATGCCGTTGCCTTCGGGGTCGTCGAGATAGACGGATTCGGAGACGAGATGATCGGCAAAGCCCGACAACGGCACGCGGTGCGAGGCGGCATGAACCAGCCAGCGCGCCAGATCCTTGCGGGTCGGCATCAGGAAGGCGGTATGGTAGAGGCCTGCGGCGCTGCGCGATTCAATCGCGGCTTCGGGACGGGCCTCCAGCACCAGCAGCGTGAGGCCTGATGTGCCGAGCTTGGCTGTGGCCGCCGAGCGCTCCATCACGGTGAGCCCGATCACATCGCGGTAATAATCTGCGACTTTGTCGAGGCTCTTCACCCGCAGCGTCACCATGCCGACCCGCATCGGCGTACGGCTGGCAAAGGTGGGGCCGCCGCCCTGCGCTGTGCCCTCGGCACGGGCCGCGGCTGCGGCGGCCATGGCGAGCGAGGTGGCGCCGGCGAGCTGCAGCAGGGTGCGGCGGGTCAAGTCGATGGTCATCGGTCGGGCTCGCTGGAAATCCTCGAGGCCAAATGGCCCAATTTTGGGATTGCTACACGTTCCCGTGAGGCGCTCCCAATCACATATTCGTCGGCCGTGGTCTTGCGGAGGCCGTCCTGGTCCTGGCCACCCGGCCAGTTTCGCAATCGCCCGCGGCATCCCAGATTGAGGACAGCTTACGGGAGCCCGCCATGACTGATCTTAGTCCCCTACCCTCACTGTCGTCCGCGCTCGCGGACATTGTGGCGCGCACCGCGCCGTCCGTCGTCTCCGTGCATTCGCATCGCGCTCGCGCGACCGGCTTTGCGTGGAAGCCCGGCCTCATCGTCACCGCCGACGAGGCGCTGGCCGAGGAGGGCGAAGTCGAGATCGGCCTCGCCGACGGTAGTCGGGTCGCTGCCACGATCGTCGGCCGTGACCACACGACCGATATCGCGCTGTTGCGCACGGAGGCCGCCGTCGCGCCGGTCAAGCTCGGAAGTACAGTCCCGCCGCTGGGCACATTGTCGATCGTGGTCACGACCAACCGGGAGACACCGAGTGCGGCGCTTGGAATGGTATCGGCATCCGGAAAGAGCTGGCGTTCCTTGCGCGGCGGCGACATCGATGCGCGGATCGAGCTCGACGTCCGCCTGCGCGGCAGCCAGCAGGGCGGCCTCGCGCTCGATGCATCGGGCAAAGCCTTCGGCATGGCCGTGCTCGGGCCGCGGCGCGTGCTGGTGATCCCGACCGCGACGATCGAGCGTGTCGCGCCCCAGCTCGAGGCGCGCGGCCGCATCGCACGCGGTTATCTCGGCCTCGGGCTGCAGCCGGTGCGGCTCGACGACGGTATCGGCGCGATGGTGATGAATGTCGACAAGGCCGGACCTTCGGCCGCGGCCGGCATCCGCCAGGGCGACGTGATCGTGGCGGTCAACGGCCAGAAGCTGTCGGGCGTGCGCGCGCTGTCGCGGACGCTGGGACCTGCGAGCGTCGGCGCGGTGGTCGACCTCGCCGTGCACCGTGGCGGCGAGCCGGTCAGCTTCAAGGTCACGGTCGGCGAAAGGCCGGAGGCGTGAGCGAGGACAAGACGGCCGAGATCGTACTGTCGCTTGAGATCGACGATTCCGCCCTCGCCGATCGCCTCGCGGCCCTGCTCGGCAATGTCGCCGGGCTTCGCCTCGCAGCGCCCGGCGAGCAGCCCGCCGCAACGATCGTCGCCCGCGATACGCGCATCATGCCTGCGGACATCGCGCTGACGCAGCGCGAGCTCGACGTGCTCGCGCTGATGGCCGAGGGCGCCTCCAACAAGATGATCGCACGGCAGCTCGGCATCTCCGTGCACACCGTGAAATTCCATGTCGGCTCGTTGCTCGACAAGCTCGACGCCACCGGCCGCACCGATGCGGTGGCGCATGCGGCGCGCCGCGGCGCGTCGAGCTTTGACAGCCCTAACGGCGCCGCTCAGCCGCTACACCCGCTTGCCGCCGTTCTTCTCCGCCGCGCGGCGCAGCGCTTCGGCGAGCGCGCCGCCGCCAGAAGATTCCTGCTTGCGCGGCGCCGCCGACGTCATGCGGCTTGCGTTGCGCTGATTGTTGTCGCGCTGCATGCCGGGGGCGTCCTTCTTAGGCCCGACCTCGTCGTCGAGGCGAAGCGTCAGCGAGATGCGCTTTCGGGCGACCTCGAAGTCCAGCACCTTCACCTTGACAATGTCGCCGGGCTTCACCACCTCGCGCGGATCCTTGATGTAGGTCCTCGACATCGCCGAGATGTGCACGAGGCCATCCTGGTGCACGCCGATGTCGACGAAGGCGCCGAAGGCGGCGACGTTGGTCACGGTGCCCTCGAGGATCATGCCCTTCTTGAGATCCTTGATCTCCTCGACGCCTTCCTTGAACACCGCCGCCTTGAACGCAGGGCGCGGGTCGCGACCGGGCTTTTCCAACTCGCGAAGGATGTCGGTGACGGTCGGCAGACCGAAGGTCTCGTCGACGAAATCCTTCGGCTTCAGCGTGCGCACGACGTCGCTGTTGCCGATCAGCGCCTTGATGTCGCTCCTGGTCGCTTCGAGAATCCGGCGCACCACGGGATAGGCTTCTGGATGCACGCCGGAGGCATCGAGCGGATCCTCGCCGCCGAGGATACGCAGGAAGCCCGCGCACTGCTCGAACGCCTTCGGCCCGAGCCGCGGCACGTCCTTGAGCGCCTTGCGCGACTTGAACGGACCATTGGCGTCGCGATGCGCCACGATGCTCTGGGCGAGGCCGGAGCCGACACCCGACACGCGCGCCAGCAGCGGCGCGGAGGCGGTGTTGACGTCGACGCCGACCGCGTTCACGCAATCCTCCACCACGGCGTCGAGCGATTTGGCGAGCTTGGCCTGGCCGAGGTCGTGTTGATACTGGCCGACGCCGATCGCCTTCGGCTCGATCTTGACGAGCTCGGCGAGCGGATCCTGCAGGCGCCGCGCGATCGACACCGCGCCGCGCAGGGTGACGTCGAGGCCGGGCAGCTCCTCCGAGGCGAAGGCCGAGGCCGAATAGACGGACGCGCCGGCTTCCGACACCACGATCTTGTTCATCTTCAGCTCAGGCAGACCCTTGACCAGCTCGGTGGCGAGCTTGTCGGTCTCGCGCGAGGCGGTGCCGTTGCCGATCGCGATCAGCTCGACGCGGTGCTTGATTGCGAGCCGGCCGAGCGTCGCCAGCGACTCGTTCCATTGCCGCTGCGGCTCGTGCGGATAGATCGCGGTGGTGTCGACCACCTTGCCGGTGGCATCGACGACGGCGACCTTCACGCCGGTGCGGTAGCCGGGATCGAGCCCCATGGTGACGCGGGTGCCGGCGGGCGCGGCCAGCAGGAGGTCACGCAGGTTCGAGGCGAACACGCGCACGGCCTCGGTCTCGGCCGAATTCCACAGCCGCATGCGCAGATCGATATTGAGATGCACCTGGATCTTGGTGCGCCAGGCCCAGCGCACGGTATCGATCAGCCAGCGGTCGCCGGGACGCTTGAGATCGGCAATGCCGAACCGCTTCATGATCTTCAATTCATAGGCGCTCGGCACGCCCGGCGGCGGCGCCTCGGCCTCGGGCTGAATTTGCAGGTCGAGAATTTCTTCTTTCTCGCCGCGGAACATCGCGAGGATGCGGTGCGAGGGCAGTTTTGTCAGCGGCTCGGAGAAATCGAAATAGTCGGCGAACTTCTCGCCCTCGGTCTTCTTGCCGTCGCGCACCTTGGAGGCCATGCGCGCATTGGTCCACATCTCCTCGCGCAGGGCGCCGATCAGATCGGCGTCCTCGTCGAAGCGCTCGACCAGGATGGCGCGGGCGCCGTCGAGCGCGGCAGCGGCGTCAGCGACGCCCTTCTCGGCGTTGATGAAGCCTTCCGCCACGACCTTCGGATCATTGCCGGGCTCAGCCATAAGCTGGTTGGCGAGCGGCTCAAGGCCGGCTTCCTTGGCGATCTCCGCCTTGGTGCGGCGCTTCGGCTTGAACGGCAGATAGATGTCCTCGAGGCGAGCCTTGCTGTCAGCGGCCATGATCGAGGCCTCGAGGGCCGCATCGAGCTTGCCCTGCTCGCGGACCGATTCGAGAATGGCCTTGCGGCGATCCTCGAGCTCGCGCAGGTAAACCAGGCGCTCCTCCAGAGTTCGCAATTGCGCGTCGTCGAGCGCACCGGTCGCTTCCTTGCGGTAGCGGGCGATGAAGGGAACCGTGGCGCCGCCGTCGAGCAGTGTCACCGCCGCCTCGACCTGCTCGGCGCGAACCCCAAGCTCCTGCGCAATTTTCTGGTTGATGTTTGCCACGCGAGATTCCCTCTAATCCAAGCACGCGGGCGCAGGGGCGAACCACCGGCCGCGGGACGCCGCTTATGGACCAACCAAGGTTGATTCATCAAGGTGCGGTGCGCAACCGTCGACAGAGGATTTTTTGCCCGACCGATGCGATCTCGCCACATTCGTGGGGGCGCGGCGACTTGACATCGGCCCCGCGTTCCGCGCCTGCTTGTTCCCGCCGGGCCAATGAACTCTCCGCACGAGGACCAATCATGCGTACCACATCGGTCGGCGTCTTCAGGATCGCCACCACGGGACCCGGCGACGTCTCCGGCCTGATGGACTTGATCGGCTCCGGCGCGATCGATCCCACCTCGATCCTCGCCGTTCTCGGCAAGACCGAGGGTAACGGCGGCGTCAACGATTTTACCCGGGAATACGCGGTGGCCGCGCTATGTACGGCGCTGGCACCCAAGCTTGGCCTGTCGGCGGAGGCAGTCGAGCAGCGTATCGCCTTCGTGATGTCCGGCGGCACCGAGGGCGTGCTGAGCCCGCACATCACGGTGTTCACGCGCAGCGAGGCCGAGCGCCCGGCAGGCCTTTCCGGCAAGCGCCTCAGCATCGGCATGGCGCACACGCGGGACTTCTTGCCCGAGGAACTCGGCCGCGCCGCGCAAATCGCCGAGACAGCGAAGGCCGTGCAGTCCGCAATGGCCGATGCCGGCATCAACGATCCCGCGGACGTTCATTTCGTTCAGATCAAGTGCCCGCTGCTGACCAGCGAGCGCGCTGCGGCGGCGAACGCCCGCGGCAACACAACGGCAACGACAAGCGCTTACAGCTCAATGGCCTATTCGCGCGGCGCGTCCGCGCTCGGCGTTGCGGTCGCGCTCGGCGAGATCGGCTCCGACCTCGACGATGAGGACGTGCTGCGGCGCTATGATCTGTTCTCCAAGGTGGCCTCGACCTCGTCGGGGATCGAGCTGATGCATAACGTCGTCATCGTGCTCGGCAACTCGGCATCTTCAGCGAGTGAGTTCGAGATCGGCCATGCCGTGATGGAGGATGCGATCGACGCCGCGGCGGTGCTATCGGCGTTGAACAGTGTCGGGCTCGGCGCTGCGCCGCAAACCACCGCGGGCCGCACGCTCGTCAACATCTTCGCCAAGGCTGAGGCCTCGCCGGACGGCACCGTGCGCGGCTTCCGCCACACCATGCTTGAAGACACTGACATCAGCTCGACACGCCACGCCCGCGCAGCGGTCGGCGGCCTGATCGCGGGCCTTGCCGGCACCGGCGCGGTCTACGTGTCCGGCGGCGCCGAGCATCAGGGGCCGGCCGGCGGCGGCCCGGTTGCAGCGATCGCACGACTGTCGGATTGATAGCCGGCAGCCCGACCTCTCCGCCGGGCGCAACCCTGCCCCTCGTGGCGCCTCGGTTGATTCACGCGGGCCGTTGCGAAAAAGGTGACGCCGCGGCCTTAAGGGGATTTGACTTCATGACTTTGCCGATGAGCTGGAATGAATGGGCACAGCACGATGGCGTCGCGCTGGCGGGGCGCGTTCGCAAGGGCGAGTTGACGGCGAAGGAGCTGGCGCGCCAGGCCGCCGCGGGCGTTGCCAAGGTCAATCCAGCGCTGTCCGGCGTGGTCGAGCTGTTCGAGGACGTGATCGCCGATCCCGCCAAGGACGGCGCCAATCTCGCAGGTCCGTTCGCCGGTCTGCCCTTCCTGATGAAGGACCTCGGACCGACCATGAAGGGCCGGCTGCAGGAGATGGGATCGCTGCTGATGCGCGGCAATCGCGCGAGCGCCGATACGTTCCTCACCGGCAAATTCCGTCAGGCGGGGCTCAACCTGATCGGTCGCACCACGACGCCAGAATTCGGCGTGTGCTCGTCGGCCGACAATCCTGCCGTCTACGTCACGCGCAATCCCTGGAATACGGACTACACCACCTGCGGCTCATCGGCAGGCAGCGCGGCGATGGTGGCCGCGGGCGTGGTGCCGATCGCGCATGCGACCGACGGCGGCGGCTCGATCCGCATTCCCGCCGGCGTCAACGGCAATATCGGCCTGAAGGTCTCGCGCGGCGTGTTCTCGCTCGCGCCGCACATGTCGGACCTGACCGGCCTCGTCTCGATCCAGGGCTGCCAGTCGCGCTCGGTGCGCGACACTGCCGCCTTCGTCGATCATGCGCGCGGGCCTGCGCCCGGCGAGTTCATGCCGTTCTGGACCACGGCGCAGCCTTATTGCGAGATGATCAAGCGCGATCCCGGCAAGCTTCGCATCGCGCTGTCGCACACATGGGGCAATTACACCGCGACGCCCGAGCTCGCTGCCGAGCTGGAGAAGGCCGGACGCTTCCTCGAAGGCCTCGGCCATCACGTCGACTATGCGCTGCCGGAGATCGACCTCCCGGCCGCCTTCGAGGCGCAGACCACCTGCTACATCTCGAACTTCGCGGTGGTGATCTCCAACATGCTCGCTGCGCGCGGACTGGAAAAGCCGCCGGAGGATCTGATCGAGCCGATGAACATCCGCATCTGGGAAGCCGGGCGCCACACCAGCTTTGCCGAGCGGGCGAAGATGCAGGCCGTGTTCAACACGACCTCGCGCGGCTTCGGCAGCTTCTTCGAGCAATGGGACGTGATCCTGACGCCGATCACGGCGCTGCCGACGCCGAAGGTCGGCACCAGGGAATATCTCACCATCTCGGACAATCCTGATGTGCGCGACTGGTTCGACAATCTGTGGCGCTTCTTCACCTTCACGCCGCTCGCCAATCTCTGCGGCATGCCGGCGATTTCGATGCCGATGGCAAGCCAGGACCACGGCCTGCCGCTCGGCATCCAGGCGATCGCCAAGCAGGCCAATGACGGCCTATTGCTGCAGCTCGCCGCCCAGATCGAGCGCGCGCTCGACGGCAAGTGGAACGGCGGCAAGAAACCGAAGGTGCATGTAGGCTACTAGAGCGTGATGAGATCAGTTCGATCGCTACGGCGGAGGTGCACTCCCTCTCCCGCTTGCGGGAGAGGGCTGGGGAGAGGGTGTTTCCGCGATGGGACAATCCCCTAGAGGAGAAAGCCCTCACCCGCGCCTTCGGCGCGACCTCTCCCGCAAGCGGGAGAGGTTGCAGCGAGCCCGTGGCATGGATCTCGCTTTAGCAAGTGTGCGATCGCATCGATACGCGATCGCAACAGCCTCAGTTCTTGACCGCCGGTATCTCCTCCGCCACCGGCTGCTTCTGACCCTGCTGATACATCGCGAGCGCCTTTTCGAGGGCTTCGCGCAGTGCCAGTGCTGCGGCGACACTGCAACGCAGATGCGCGGTCTGGACCACGTCGACCCTGACGGCAGCGCCGACCGGCATCAACAGGTTTGCGGCAAGCTCGATCTGGATCGCGCCGTTGTGGTGACCGAAGCAGGATGCGCCGTCGAAATAGATGATCGGCGCCCGCTCGGCGCTGGAGGTGGAAATGGTGACGGGCCCCTGGGCGGTCGAGGGCGTTTCGGGGTCGGCCATGGGCGCTCCTTGCAGTTCATCGACGAACGAAGCGCCCAACATCGACGCTTCGGCGCGCCCTGTCGAGACCAAACCGTCCCATGCGGGGCTCATTCGGGATTTTGCGCGAGGCCCGACACTGGTCTAGAAGGTCCCCATGAGCACCACGCCGACCACGCTTGCCTTCGAGGAACTCGCCGAGGCCATCAAGGGCCGCCGCTCCGATTACGGCCATATCAGCGGGCTCCAGCTCGACCGGTTCGCACCTGGCGAGGCTTGGTCCAGCCTGCCCTATCGACCGGTCTTCGTCGGCGACACCGCGACCGGCGTGCTGCATGGCGGCGTCGTCACCGCGATGCTGGACGAGAGCTGCGGCATGGCGGTGCAACTTGCGCTCGACGGCACCCGCGCGATCGCGACCCTGGATCTGCGCATCGACTACCAGAAGCCGGCAACGCCCGGCCTCGACATCAAAGCGCATTCGGTCTGCTACCGCACCACGCGCTCGATCGCCTTCGTGCGCTCCACCGCCTATCAGGAGTCCGAGGACGATCCGGTCGCGACCGCGACCGCCTGCTTCATGATCGGCGCCAACCGCACCAACATGCTCGCCGACCGCCGGATGGATGCGCGCAGCATCCCGACGCTGGAGGCGCCGGAGGATCCGGACGGGCCCTTTGCGCGCAGCCCGTTCGCGCGCGCGCTCGGCATCCGCGTCAACGATGACGGCACGCTGACGATGCCGTTCTCGCCGCAGATCATCGGCAATCCGATCCTGCCGGCGATCCATGGCGGCATGACGGGCGCCTTCCTCGAGACCACCGCCATCATCGGCGTGGCGCGGGAGCTCGGCGCTAGCGCACCGCCCAAGCCGATCGGCCTCACCGTCAACTACTTGCGCTCCGGACGCGCGCTCGACACGTTTGCCGACGTCTCGATCGTGAAGCAGGGCCGACGTATCGTCGCCTTCGAGGCGCGGGCCTGGCAGGACGATGCGACGAGGCCGATCGCCACCGCTTTCGGTCACTTCATGCTGCGCCCGACGCCTGGAAGTGACGAGGAATAAGCCCATTTTGACTTGACGGCCGCAGCTCCGGCCCCAACGATAGCGCGCCTTTCGCCAGAGGAATTGGATTGCGGCATCCGCTCGACATCGTTGCCATGTTCGCCGCACTCTGGCTGCTGGCATCGATGGTGCTCGACACGCTGACGCCGAAGGAGCTGACCGCGATCATGATCGGCATCGCGATCGGCCCGGCCATCGTCATCACCGCCGTGTTCTATTACCTGCGGTGCCCGCGAACGGATTTTGCGGTGATGTTCGCAGCGCTGTGGCTGATCTCCGATATCGCCATCGCCCTCATCTCGCCGAAGCAGCTGCCGCATTTCCTGATCGCGCTCGGCTTCGTGCCGGCGATGCTGATCGGCGTCGTGCTGCACTGGCAGACGTTCACCTCTCCTCGGCGGGGAGAGGTGAACCACCGCGCCGGCTGATATCACCGCGGCAACAGGTTCGTCTTCGCGAGGTCGAGCACCTCGTCACCGCGGCCGTTCATCACCGCGCGGAGCACCCAGAGGCTGAAGCCCTTGATCTGCTCGGCCGTGATGGTCGGCGGCATCGACAGCTCCTGCTTGGCGGTGACGACGTCGAGCAGCGCCGGCCCATTGTGCGCCAGCATCTCTTTCATCGCGCCCGGAAGCTCGCCGGGATCCTCGACGCGCTTGGCAAAGATGCCCATCGCGCGCGCCATCGCGGCGAAATCCGGGTTCTCCAGGTCGACATTTGTGTCGACGAAGCCCGCCGCCTTCATCTCCAGCGCGACGAAGCCGAGCACGCCGTTGTTGAAGACGACCACCTTCACCGGCAGCTTCTCCTGCGTCAGCGTGATCAGGTCGCCCATCAGCATGGTGAAGCCGCCGTCGCCGGAGAGCGAGATGACCTGGCGCCCGGGCTGCGCAGCCTGCGCCCCGATCGCCTGCGGCATGGCATTGGCCATCGAGCCGTGCACGAAGGAGCCGATCAGCCGGCGGCGGCCGTTCATGTCGAGATAGCGCGCCGCCCACACCGTCGGGGTGCCGACATCGGCGGTGAAGACGGCATCGTCGGAGGCATGGTCGCTGATGACCTTGGCGAGATATTGCGGATGGATCGGCTTGGCTCCGGGCGTGCCCTTGGCTAGCGAATCGAGGCCCTCGCGGGCCCTCTTGTAATGCGCGACGGCGTCGTCGAGATGCTTGCGCTGCGTCTTCGTCTTGAGCAGCGGCAGCAGCGCCTCGATGGTGAGCTTGACGTCGCCGACGAGACCGAGATCGATCCTGCAGCGCCGCCCCAGATTCTCCGGGCGGATATCGATCTGCGCGACCTTCGCATCATCAGGGAAGAACTGCTTGTAGGGGAAGTCGGTGCCGAGCATCACCAGTGCATCGCAGGCGTGCATCGCGGCGTAGCCCGAGGAGAAGCCGATGAAGCCGGTCATGCCGACGTCATAGGGGTTGTCGTATTCGACATGCTCCTTGCCGCCGAGCGCGTGCACGATCGGGCTCTTCAGCGCTTCAGCGAGTTGCATCAAAGGCGCATGCGCGCCGGCGCAGCCGCGGCCGCAGAACAGCGTGATGCGCTCGGCGCCGTTGAGGAGATCCGCGAGCGCCTGCAGCTCATCCGCTTGCGGCACGACCTTCGGCGGAGCCAGTGCAAGGCCACGCGTCGTCGACAGCGCGCGCTTCGGAGGACTCCGGAACGCGACATCGCCGGGCATCGCGACGACGGCAACGCCGCGCAAGCCGACCGCCGCGCGAATTGCATTCTCCAGCACGAAAGGCAGCTGGCTCGGGTCCGACACCAGCTCGCAATAATGGCTGCATTCGCGGAACAGGTTTTGCGGATGCGTCTCCTGGAAATAGCCGCCGCCGATCTCGGCGGTCGGGATCTGCGCCGCGATCGCCAGCACGGGAACGCGGCTGCGATGCGCGTCGAACAGGCCGTTGATCAGATGCAGATTGCCGGGGCCGCAGGAGCCCGCGCAGACCGCGAGGCTCCCGGTCATCTCGGCTTCGCCGGCCGCCGCGAAGGCCGCGACCTCCTCGTGCCGGACATGAATCCATTCGATCGTGCCGCGGCGGCGCAGCGCCTCGGTGAGCGCGTTCAGGCTGTCGCCGACGATGCCGTAGATGCGCTTGACCCCGGCCTGTTCGAGCGTTGCCACGAACAGATCGGCCACGTTGTTGATCGCCATGTCGGTCTCCTGATTCAGCCAGTCGCATAACACGATGCGCGCATGTCGGCATCGCGCCACCATATGGCAGAATAGACCAAGTCAGGATTACGGCTAGTTTATTGTCGGCTCAATCTTTCTCAATTGCCCGATCGTAAGCGGCAATTGTCACCTCTGCGCGGGCTGCGACATCTGTTGCCGTCATGCCTGGCTTGTAGAGGCTGGAGCCGAGCCCGAAGGCGGTCACCCCGCCCTTGATGTACTCGACAAAATTCTGGTCGGAGACGCCGCCGACGGCGGCGATCATCACGCCTGCCGGCAGCACGGCACGGATCGCGGCGATGCCGGCAGCGCCGAGCACGCTCGCCGGAAAGAATTTCAGGCCCGACGCGCCCGCGCGCGCCGCCAGCAGCGCCTCGGTCGGCGAGAACACGCCGGGCATGGTCACCATGCGATGCTGATGCGCGCGCGCCAGCACTTCGGTGTCGACATTGGGCGACACCATCAGCCTGCCGCCGACATCGTTGAGACGATCGACATCTGCCGTCGTCAGCACCGTGCCGGCGCCGATCAACACGCCTGATGGCGCGAGCTTCACGGCAAGCGCGATCGAGCGGAACGGATCGGGTGAATTCAGGGGGATCTCGATCGCGGTCATGCCGGCCTCGACCAAGACGCCGACGATCGCTTCGGTCTCCTCAGGCTTGATGCCGCGCAGGATCGCGACCAGCGGCCGCTGCATCGGCGGAAAGGGAACGCTCATCTCTCGCAGTCCTTTCTACTTCGTCCAGATCGCGGCTGCCGCCATCGACAGGCCGCGGCGGACGGCTTCATCCGCATCGACCGGATTTGCGGTTACCGAGAGCGCCTCGAATGCCAGCCGATACAGCACCGCAAGCCGCCCCGCGGCAATCAGCTGGACGCCCGCTTGCGGCACCGTGCCGGAGAGGCCCGCCGCCAGCTCGACGCCGACCAACGTGCCCGACAGCGTCTCGCGCGCCGCGGCCGGCGTGCCGCCGAACAGAAGCTGGCGCGACCGCGCGGTGAACAGCAGGTTGGCGGCGAAGGCCGGGGCGGCGAATGCGGCCTTCACGGCCGCCTTGAAGCTCGCGATGTCTTCGGCGTCATCAG
This sequence comes from Bradyrhizobium sp. NBAIM14, assembly GCF_020193895.1. Classification (NCBI taxonomy): domain Bacteria; kingdom Pseudomonadati; phylum Pseudomonadota; class Alphaproteobacteria; order Hyphomicrobiales; family Nitrobacteraceae; genus Bradyrhizobium; species Bradyrhizobium sp. NBAIM14. Next base: position 78,278 of record NZ_JADYVQ010000015.1, read on the forward strand.
CACCGGCGACTGCGAGCGACAGGATCGTCTCGCGCGAGACAGCGCTGAACAGCTCGCCGGTCATGAAGGTGGAAAAGCGCTCGACCGTGCCGTCCTTCACCCGAACCCATTTCGAATGCGTGCCGGGCATGCAGACCAGCGCCTCGCCCGCGGCATCGAGGCCGAGCGCGCCGAGCAACTGCGTCTCCTCGCCGCGCATGACGTCCGGCGCCTTGGCATCGCGCTGGGCGATACCCGGCAGGATGCGGATGTCGCACGCTTCGCCAGGGACACGCACGGCCTGTTGCAGGACGGCGGAGAGCCGTGCCGGCGTGTCGACATAGCCGGCCTCGACCCAGCCGGTCTTGGCACCGGCCATGCCGCAGACCAGAACCGGCAGATGCGCGGGCGCTTCGACCGCGGCCAGATGCGCTTGCAGCACCGCGGGAAAGCCGGTCTTCGCCGCCGCCAGCATGCCTTCGCCGCTGCGGCGCTCGGCCAGCACCTGACCGGCGCGATCGACCAGCCAGAGCCGGAAGCTGCTGGTGCCCCAGTCCACCGCGACATAGGCGGGTTCGGTCATTTCAAGTCTCGTCCTCGTCTCATGGCCAAGACGCCGTCTCGCGACATATGAGACGATGTCCGGCAGGCTCCCGTCGAGATACCGGCTATTGCGCGGGCAAACCAGCCTTTTCTCTTGAATTTGAGGCTTCGCCGCGCTGGCACACCGCTTGCTGACACTTCGTCACTCAACTCCGTCAACGCGCGACAAGACGCGTCAACATCAGATGAGGAAACCCATGGAGATCGGCTATTTCACGATGCCCTCGCATCCGCCGGAGTGCGGCCTCAAGGAAGGCAACGACTGGGACCTGCAGGTCATGCGCTGGCTCGACGAGCTTGGCTACCAGGAGGCCTGGGTCGGCGAGCACCACACCGCGCCTTGGGAACCCAATCCCACGCCGGACCTCTTGATCGCGCAGGCCTTGATGCAAACCAAGAAGCTTCGCATCGGACCGGGCGGCTTCCTGTTGCCCTATCACCACCCGGCCGAGCTCGCCAACCGCGTCGCGATGCTCGACCATCTCTCCGAAGGCCGGCTCAATTTCGGCGTGGCGGCGAGCGGGCTACCGAGCGACTGGGCGATGTTCAACGTCGACGGCATGAGCGGGCAGAACCGCGACATGACACGCGAGGCGCTGGAGATCATCCTGAAGCTGTGGACCGAGCCTGCACCCTTCACCCACAAGGGGAAGTACTGGACGGTGACCAAGCCGGACACGATGTTCGACTTCCTCAAGCCTCATATCAAGCCGCTGCAGGCGCCGCATCCGCCGATCGGCGTTGCTGGCCTTTCCAAGAACTCGGACACGCTGAAGCTCGCCGGCGAGCGCGGCTTCATCCCGATGAGCCTCAACCTCAACCCGGCCTATGTCTCGAGCCATTGGGACTCGGTCGAGATCGGGGCGGCCAAGACCGGCCGCAAGCCAAACCGCCAGGACTGGCGCCTGGTGCGCGAGGTATTCGTCGCCGACACCGACGAAGAGGCCTGGAAGCTCTCGACCGGCGACATGATGGGCCGAATGATGAGCGAGTACTTCCTGCCGTTGCTCGGGCATTTCGGCTTCAAGGACTATCTGAAGCACGCGCCCGATGTGCCAGACAGCGACGTCACGGTCGAATATTGCGCCAAGCGGAACTGGATCGTCGGCTCGCCCGCGACGGTCGCCGAGAAGATCGAGAAGATCTACGACGAGGTCGGCGGCTTCGGCGTGCTACTCGTGTTCGGCTTCGACTACAAGCACAAGGCCGAGGCCTGGCACCACTCGCTCTCGCTGCTGAAGAACGAGGTGATGCCGCGCCTTGCGCATCTCGGCTCCGCGAAGAAGGCGGCTTGACGCAAGCATGATCCGGAAAAGTGCATAGCGGTTTTCCGAAGAGATCATGCTAGACTCTTGGCGCCGGGTGCGGCGCGATCGTGCCGCACCCGCTTCTATTCTGGGAGATTTCCGCGTGACGGTGGACGCGAAGGACTTCAAGCAGGCGATGCGCCAATGTGCCGGCGCGGTAGCGCTGGTCACGGTGGGCGCCGAGCACGGCAGGCGCACGGGGCTGACGGTGACCTCGGCCTGCTCGTTGTCGGACAAGCCGCCCTCGCTGATCGTCTGCGTCAACCGCAACGCCAGCGCCCATGCCCGCATCCGGGAGGAAGGTGCTTTCGCCATCAACTTCTTGCATGAGGATCACGCGCTGCTCGCCCTCACCTTCAGCGGCCAGAAGGGCGTCGACGGCGACGATCGCTTCGCCTTCGGGCAATGGACGCGTGGCGTGACCGGCGCACCGGTGCTGGCGGACGCGGTGGCCGCGTTCGACTGCGTGCTGGCGCAGGAGTTCGAGACAACGACGCATTCGATCTTCGTCGGCGAGGTCCGCAGCGCCTCGCATTCCGCTGCCGTCACGCCGCTCGTGTACTTGCGCAGCAATTTCCACACGCCACGAGAACTCCGCGAGAACGTGACGATCGGCGATCTCGACGCACGACATCTGAGCTGGACGGATTTTTCGTAGGACGAGTGCTCGCTTTCTTCCTTCTCCCCTTGTGGGAGAAGGTGGCGCCAAGCGCCGGATGAGGGGTATCTCTCTGCAAACTCACCAGAGTCATACGCGGAGAGAGACCCCTCACCCGTCTCGCCGCGGCGCGGCGAGCCACCCTCTCCCACAAGGGGAGAGGGGAAGAAAGAGCTACTGCGTCGTCTCGATCTTCAGCTGCTTGATCTTGCGATAGAGCGTCGCGCGGCTGAGCTTCAGTGCGCGCGCGGCTTCCGTCACGCGGCCATCATGCTTACGTAGCGCCGCGACAATCGTCGCACGCTCGGCTGCTTCGAGATCAGGCTCCGTCGGTCCGCCAAACGGCGGCAGATCGAGATCGGCATCGGTGATGACGCCATCTTCCGCCGTGCAGCCGGCGAGCCGCAGCACGTGGCGGAGCTGGCGCATGTTGCCGGGGAACGGGTAGGCCGCGAGCTGCGACCATGCCTCCTCCGAGAGCCGGCAGCTCGGCGCCTCCTCCCGCGCGATCTGGCGGATAATGTCGTCGCGGTCGGCGCGCTCGCGCAAGGCGGGCAGGCGCACTTCGATGCCGCGCAGGCGAAAATAGAGGTCGGCGCGGAAGGCCCCCGCTTCCGCCATGCGGCCGAGATCGCGATGCGTGGCGCTGATCAGGCGAATATCGACGGTGACGGGCTTGAGCGCGCCGAGCGGCCAGACCTCGCGGTTTTCCAGAACGCGCAACAGGCGCGTCTGCAAGCCGATCGGCATGTCGCCGATCTCGTCGAGGAACAGCGTACCGCCGTCGGCCTGCACGATCAGGCCCTTCGAACCCTCGCGCCGCGCGCCGGTGAAGGCGCCCGCCTCGTAGCCGAACAGCTCGGCGTCGATCAGGCTTTCCGGCATCGCCGCGCAATTGAGCGCGACATAATTGTTGCGCGCGCGGTTGCTCGCACCGTGAATAGCCCGCGCGAACACGTCCTTGCCGACGCCGGTCTCGCCATGCAGCAGCACCGGCAGATTGTGATCGCCGATGCTCCGCAGCCGTTTGACGCTTCGGATCAGGCCGGGGTCGCGGCCGGCGAGCCGGTGCAACGCATCAAAGCGATCGACTTGCGCATCGCGGCGCGGCGCATGCGATCTCGCACGCAGGGGCGGAGCAACATGCCCCTGCCCCAACGGACGGCCGTCGCCATGGCGCAGCTCGACGATCTCGCCGCTGCCACGCGCAGCGTGATGGTCGAACTTGAGATAGCGCGACAGGTCGATGCCGGAGGCGATCATGCCGTCGGTGAGGCCGAGCAGCGCACGCACCGAGCGGCAGGCCCCGACGATACGGCGGTCGTCATCATAGGCGACGAGGCCGCTGCCGCCGTCACCGGGCACGGTGGCGATCCAGGCATTGCGGAAATGCCCGCGGAAGATCGCACCCTCCATCCGCCGCGTCGCCTCCATCGTCACCGCGAGTGCAAGCTGATGCGCGGCGCGCTCCAGATCCTCACGGCAGGAGGTGATGTTGACGGCACCGGCGAGCCGGCCGACCGGATCGAACAGCGGCGCCACCGCGCAGGAGAACATGTGCCATTGCGCCCGAAAATGCTCGTCGCGATGCACCAGGATCGGCTTCTGCTCGGCCAGCGCGGTGCCGAGCCCATTGGTGCCCTCGCAAGCCTCGGCGAAGTTCGAGCCGGTGTAGATCTTCCAATCCAGAAACATCCTTGCATCGGCTTCGCCCGGCAGACGGCTGAACAGCATGGTCGCGTTGACATCGGCGAGATTGACGCAGTAGCCGGCGTCGTGCAGCACACGGGCGAGATCGTCGAGTTCGGGCGTGACGAGCCGGATCGTCTCCTCCATCGGCTCGGCGACATGGCGGATTTCGGCTTCGGTGAGCGTCTGCGGTGGGCCCTGGCGGGCGGGATCGAGCTTGTGGTTGACGAGGCAGCGCCGCCAGGAACTCGCAATCCGCGAGGAGGCATCGACGTCGGCCACATGATTGGCGACGGACAAGACACGGGCGACATGGTTCGAGGCCGAGAGGCTGGCCATCGCGGACGTCTCCACCCTGTATTATTGTGCAAAGTCTGGCAGCAAGGGCGGGGATGTCAATCGGGAACCGGGAAAGCAGCTATTGCTGCACCGCCCTCACCACGTGTCGATGCACGGCCGCTTCTTCGCCGTCCTCGGCTCGGGCTTCGGCACCGTGCGCAAGCCCGCCATGATCCAGCGCCGCGTCTCGGCCGGGTCGATGACGTTGTCGATCTCGAACACGGAGGCGATCGAGACCGCCTTGCCGTTGGCATAGAGCTCGGCGACCTTGTTGCGGTAATAGGTCTCGCGCTCCTCGGGATCGGCGATCGCCTCCATCTCCTTGCGGAAGCCGAGGCGGACGTAGCCCTCCAGGCCCATGCCGCCGAACTCCCCGGTCGGCCAGGCCGCGGTGAAGAACGAGGCGTGGAAGCCGCCGCCGATCATCGATTGTGCGCCGAGACCATAGCCCTTGCGCAGCACGATGCCGAACAGCGGCACGGTGAGGCTGGCGCCGGTCACGAACATGCGTGAGACGTGGCGCACGATCGCGGTCTTCTCCGCCTCGGGGCCGACCATGAAGCCGGGCGTGTCGCACAGCGAGACAACAGGCAGATCGAAGGCGTCGCAGAGCTGGAGGAAACGCGCAGCCTTGTCGCCGGCATCGGCATCGATTGCGCCGCCGAGATGGCGCGGATTGTTGGCAATCAGGCCGAACGGCTTGCCTTCGATTCGGATGAGCGCGGTGATCATGCCGACGCCGTAGTCGCGGCGCAGCTCCAGCACGGAATCCTTGTCGGCGACGAGGTCGATCACGCTGCGGATGTCATAGACGCGCAGGCGGTTCTCGGGGATGGCGCGGCGGAGCAGGCGCTGGTCAGCAGCCTCCCAATCCGCCACCGCACCCTGGAAATAGGACAGATATTTTTGCGCGACGCGGGTCGCTTCCTCCTCGTCCTCGACCAGGATGTCGATGACGCCGTTCGGCGACTGGAATGATACGGGGCCGACCTCGGCCGGATGATAGACACCGAGGCCGCCGCCCTCGATCATGGCAGGACCGCCCATGCCGATCGAAGCGTTCTTGGTGGCGATGATGACATCGCAGCAACCGAGCATCGCGGCGTTGCCGGCGAAGCAATAGCCGGAAACAACGCCGACGACAGGCACAAGGCCCGAGAGCCGCGCGAACTGCACGAAGGACGGCCCGTCGAGGCCGGTCATGCCGAGCCGGTCGGTGTCGCCGGGCCGGCCGCCGCCGCCTTCGGCATAGAACAGCAGCGGCACGCGCCAGTCTTCCGCCAGCGTCAGCATGCGGTCGATCTTCTTGTGGTTCATGTGGCCCTGCGTGCCCGCGAGCACGGTGTAGTCATAGGCGACGACGATGCAGCGCGCGCCTTCGGGCCCGAACTTCTCGGCATTGACCGTGGCGACTCCCATGACAAGGCCGTCCGCCGGCGTGTTCTTGATGAGATCGTCGAGCTTGCGACGGCGGCGCTGCGCCGCGATCGCGAGACTGCCGTACTCCATGAACGAGCCGTCGTCGACGAGCTGGGCGACGTTCTCGCGCGCGGTGCGCTGGTTGGTGTTGCGGCGGCGCTCGACCGCAGCGGGGCGGTTCTCGTCGAGCGTGTTGGCCTGGCGGGCGATCAGCTCGGCAAGATCGGGACGGATATGGTCGAGATCGATGTCGGCTTCTGCCGTTGTGCTGTCGGCGGCGACATCGAGCGGCTCGAGATAGAGGATCGGCTCGCCATGCATCAGCGTGACGCCGTCACCTGCGACGAGTTTTGTCACCCGCCCGCCCTGCTCGGCCATGACGAGGTGCTCCATCTTCATGGACTCGATCACGGCGAGTTGCTGGCCGGGGCGGACGATCTCGCCTTTCTTCACCTGGATGGTGACGATGGTTCCCTGCAAGGGGGCCGCGACCATCACCGTGCCTTCGGGTACGGCTGGCGCGACGTGCACCTCCGCGCTGTGACCGGCGCCGCGCTCTGCCGCGGCGAAGTAAAGCGGCTTGGCGGCACCATCCGATGCTTCCACGAGCCTGGCAATGTTGCGGTCGATGAAATCAGTCGCGATGCGGTTGGTCCTGAAATCGGGATGCGCGAGCACCGACTGGAGGAAGGCAATATTGGTGACGACGCCATCTATCCGGAACTCGCGTAGCGCACGCAAGGCTTTCGCGACGACGTCATGCCAGGCCTCGCTCGGCGTGTGCACGATCACCTTGGCAAGCAGCGAGTCGAAGGCCGCGCTGGTCTTGTAGCCGGCATAGCCGAAACTATCGACGCGCACGCCGGGGCCCGACGGCGGCTCGAACACGGCGAGCACGCCGCCGGTCGGATGCGTGGCGCCTGACACGTCCAGCGTTTCCATGTTGACGCGAAGCTGCATGGCATGGCCGCGCGGCTTCGGGATCGACGCCTGCGCTAGACCGAGCGAGCTCAATGTGCTGCCTGCGGCGACCGCGAGCTGGGCGCGGACGAGATCGACGCCGAGCACCTCTTCGGTCACGGTGTGTTCGACCTGGAGACGCGGGTTGGCCTCGATGAAGGCAAAGCTTTCCTCGGCGGTTCCGTCGACCAGAAACTCGAACGTGCCGAGATTATCGTAAGACGCGGCGCCCGCCAGCTGCTTTGCCGCTTCGATGATGCGGCCGCGCAGGGCATCGCTCAATGACGGGCTCGGCGCCACCTCGATCAGCTTCTGGTGGCGGCGCTGGATGGTGCATTCGCGTTCCCAGAGATGGGAGATCGCACCATGGCGGTCGCCGATGATCTGGACCTCGATGTGGCGCGCCTGCCGGATCAGCCGCTCGGCATAGACGCCCTCGAAGCCGAACGCCGCCTTGGCCTCGGATTGGCAGCGCGCATAGGCTTCCGAAAGATCGGACGCGTTCTCCACCACGCGCATGCCGCGGCCGCCACCGCCCGCCATCGCTTTGATCACGATCGCAGCATTGCTGCCGAGCGAGGTGAAGAATGCCGTGATCTCCTCGAGACTCGACGGCCCGCTGGTGCCGGCAATGATCGGCACGCCGCAGCGTTTGGCCAGCTGACGTGCCGCAACCTTGTCGCCGAACAGCTCGAGCGCAGCCGGTTTCGGCCCGACGAAGGTGATTCCGGCGTCGGCGCAGGCTTTCGCGAATGCCGCGTTCTCGCTGAGGAAGCCATAGCCGGGATGCACGGCATCGCAAGCTGCGCTCTTGGCCGCCATCACCACGGCCTCGATGTCGAGATAGGCCCGTGCGCCGCGGCCGGGGATCTCGATCGCCTCGTCCGCAACGCGCCCGTGCAGCGACAGCGCATCGTCGGCGGGATGGATGGCGACCGTCGCAATGCCGGCATCGGCCGCCGCCCGTGCGATGCGGATGGCGATCTCGCCGCGATTGGCGATCAGGAGCTTCTTGAACGACATCGTCTCTCTCACTGGACGGCAGGAGGATTTGGAATGAGGTCCTGCTTCCTGACCTTGCCCGTTGCCGTCAATGGCAGCGCATCGATAATGCGGACTTCCGGAACCTTGTAGACGGCCATGCGCTCGGCGCACCAGGCGCGCAGTTCCTGTTCTGAGACCGTACCGATCGCTTCCGGCTTGAGCTGGATGTAAGCAACCGGCACCGGGCCCTTGTCCGGATCATCACGGCCGATCACGCCCGAGCCCAGCACCTTCGGATGCTGCCCCAGCAACGCCTCGATCTCCGGCGGAAACACGCTCATGCCCTTGACCTTCAGCATCTCCTTGCGCCGGCCGAGGAAGTGCAGAAAGCCGTCTTTGTCGATGGTGCCGATATCGCCGGTGCGCAACCAGCCGTCGACGAGCGATTCCGCCGTCGCCTCGGGCTTGTTCCAGTAGCTCTTGAGCAGCGACGGCGTACGCACGCGGATCTCGCCTTCGGCTCCCAGCGGCAGCAGCGCACCGGTCTCGAAATCGGTGATCTTGAACTCGGCGCCGGGGACCGGCAGGCCGACGAAGATCGGCTGGCTGTTGAGGTCGAAATCCCCGTCCTGAAAGCCAGCGGTGAAAGTATTGGAAGTGTGGGTCTCGGTCATGCCCCAGGCCGCCTCCATCAGGATCGTGCCGGTGAGATCCTTCCAGCGCCTGCGATAGCCGGCGTTGAGCTTCTTGACGAAGGAGACCACGCGCACCTGTTGCAGCGACGACAGGTCGAACTCGCTCCAGCGCGGATGGTCCATCATCTCGACCGCGCTGTCGACCGGCATCGCCGTCATCGTGACCTTATACTTGTCGATCGCCGCCATCGCGCCGACAGCGTCCCAGCGCGCGAGCAGAACCAGCGTGCCGCCCGAGAACAGCGGGAAGATCAGACCGGAATTCTCGCCAGCAATCCAGAACTCCGGAAAGAACGACAGGAACACGCTGCTCTCATCCGAGGGAAACGAGATGCCGTAATTGGCGGCGGCCGTGTAGACCATATCGCGATGGGTATGGACGCAACCCTTGGGCATGCCGGTGGTGCCGCCGGTGTAATTGAGCGCGGCGACATCATCGAGGTGAGGCGGCGGCAGCGGGGTCGGTGCGGGCAGTGCCGCGAGCGCCGGCAGGAGATCAGTTGCGCCGGAGACCGCAACGCGCGGCGTGCGGATCGAGTCCGGCGCGGGAAACGCAGGCGCCGCCGGCACGACGTCGGCGAAGCTGGTGACGATGATCTCGCGCAGTTGCACCTCGCCGCGGACCTGATCAACGATAGGCATGAGCTGGTCGAGCGCGACGATCACCTCGGCCTCGGTGTCGTTGAGCTGGTAGGACAATTCGAACGCGCGCGACAGCGGGCTGATGGGGACGTGGATCGCGCCGAGCTTCAGGATACCGAAGAACACGACGTGGAATTGCGGGCAGTTCGGCAGGAAGACGGCGACGCGATCGTCCTTGCGCACGCCCTTTGCCTGCAACAGCGCCGCAAAGCGATCGCTCTTCTGATCGAGATCGGCATAGGTGGTCACATGCCCGTAGAAGATCACCGCGGGCCGCTCCGGACTCCGCTTTGCCCAGGTGCGCAGATATTCCGTCAGGGGAACTTCGCCGTGCAGATAGTTCGGCGAGCGCGGCAGGCCCTTCGGCCAGGCCTTGTCCCACAGGCCGCGCAAGGTGGCGAGGTAGTCATTCTCGTCGAGGCCCGTGTTCATGACGTCCTTCCCGTGTTGCTTTTCCTTTCGCGAGGGACGCAAGGCAGCATCGCTCGACCTCGTTACACGTCGAGCACCACAGAGTTGATGTCAAGGAAAACAGTTTTCCGCAGCACGGCCGATGCCGCGGCGCGGAAAAACCGGAGGTTACGCCGCGACGAGACGAATGATCCGTCGCACGGCAGATGGGATCGGGGCGATGATTGGCGCCGCGAACATCGGCTGAAGCTCGCGCGCCGCTTCAGCCAGCGGCCCGCCGCCGATGATGACCGCTTCCGCTCTGTCTCGCACAATGCAGGCCTCAACCGCGCCGGCGAGCGCTGCGCGCAGCTGCGCCGGATCGCGCATCAGCTCTTGCGGATCGCCGTCGGCGAAGCGCGTGCCCGTGTAGCTCGCGCGCAAGCCCAGCGTATCAGGCAATGCATCGATCTTCGCTTTCAGCAACGGCGTCGTGGTCGCCACGCCGAACCGGCGACCGTTCCCGGCGGCTTCCAGCATCGCGGATTCGCCGATGCCGACGGCGGGCAGCTTCATCGCCGCCTTGATCCCGGCGAGACCGGGATCACCGAATGCCGACACGATGACGCCGTCGCACTCGCCGCCACGGAGACGCGCGATCTCCTCGACCTCCAGCGCAGCCGCCTCCAGCGCGTCCGCCGAGACGATCATTGTGGGCGCACGCGTTGCCGTGGCGCCGACGATGTCGAAACCATCGGCGGCAGCGGACCTTGCGATCGCCACCATCATCGTGGTGGTCGCCTCGTTGCTGTTCGGATTGATCAGGAGGATGCGCGCGCGTCGATCGGAGTTCTGGCCCATCCTCCCGTCATACTAAGCCGCCCGCACGCCCGCAACGAAGGCGCTGACCTCGTCCTGCAGTGATTGCAGCTTGTGCGTCAGCCTGCCGCTCGATTGCAGCACGAGGCCGGCGGCCTGTCCGGTCTCGGCGGTCGCATCGGTGACGCCGGAGATGTTGTGCGAGACCTGGTCGGTGCCGGAGGCCGCCTCCTGCACGCTGTGCGCGATCGCCTTCGTCGCGGCGCCCTGCTCCTCGACCGCGGCGGCGATCGACGAGGAGATCTCGTTGACCTCCATGATGGTGGCGCGGATGCTCTCGATGTTGCCGACGACCTGATTGGTCTCGGCCTGGATCGCGGTGATCTGCGCGCCGATCTCGTCGGTCGCCTTCGCGGTCTGGCTCGCCAGCGACTTCACTTCGCTCGCGACCACCGCAAAGCCCTTGCCGGCCTCGCCCGCGCGCGCCGCCTCGATGGTGGCGTTGAGCGCGAGCAGATTGGTCTGCGAGGCGATCTGGTTGATGAGGTCGATGACCTCGCCGATCTTGTGCGCGGCGGCGGCAAGGCCCTGCACGGTATCGTTGGTGCGCTGGCCGTCGGCGGCGGCCTTGTCGGCCACTGTCGCGGCCTGTGCCACGCGCTGACTGATCTCGGCGATCGAGGCTGACAATTCGCCCGCGGCGGAGGCCACCGTCTGCACGTTGCTCGAGGCCTGCTGGCACGCGGTGGCGACGAAGCTCGCACGGTCGCTCGCCTTGTTCGCGGTTTCCGACATGCCCTGCGCGGCCTGCTGCATCGCGCGGGCCTCGTCGAACACGTCGCGAACGACGGCCTGGACGCTCGCCTCGAACTTGCCGGCGAGATCGGTCATGGTCTTGCGTTTCTCCTCGTCTGCCTTCTGCTTCAGCTCCTGCTGCTCGGCATGCATCCGGCTCACCGCCGATGCATTGTCCTTGAACACGGCGAGCGCCTTGGCGAGGCCGCCGACCTCGTCGCGGCGGTCGGTGTAGGGCACGTCGAAGGCGCTGTCGCCGGCGGCAAGGCGCTCGGTCAGCGTGGTGATCCGGGCCAGCGGCCGGGTGACGCTGCGGCCGATCAGGAAGGAGGCGCCGAGCACCACGACCAGCACAGCGAGACAAATATAGGCGAAGGTCATCGCGTTCTGGCGGAAGGCGGCATCGACGTCGTCCAGATAGATGCCGGTGCCGATGATCCAGCCCCAGGGCGCAAAGCCCTTCACATAGGAGATTTTCCCGACCGGCTGGTCGAAGCCGGGCTTCGGCCAGAGGTAGCCGTAGAAGCCCGCACCCTGCTTGTTGACGACGTCAACGAAGCCCATGAACAGCGCATTGCCGGCGGGATCCTTCATCCCGGAGAGATCCTTGCCGTCGAGCTCGGGCCTGATCGGATGCATGACCATCTTGGGGGTCATGTCGTTGATCCAGAAATACTCGACCTTGTCGTAGCGCAGGCTCTTGATTTCAGCCATGGCGCCGGCCTGCGCCTGCTCGCGCGAGAGCTTTCCTTCGCTCTCGAGCTTCTGGAAATGCGCCAGGATGCCATAGCCGATATCGACCATGTGCTGCGTCTTGGCCTGGCGGTCGGCGACCATCTGCGCGCGCAGGGTGGAAAGGGCGATCGGGGCCAGCGCGATCATGCCGAGGAGGCTGATGCCGACAATCAGGACCAGCTTGAAACTGATGCGGGAGAAAATCATCGGTGCTCACAGGAATTGGAAGGGCTGATATGCCAGATTATCCCGTGTCCCTTAGCAAAGCTTTAAGGCATCCGGGTTCCCGAAACCCCGGAATTTCGCGGAGAGCGATGCCGACACGCTCGTATGGCCACGAAACAAGCGAGACCGACCTCATCCGAGATACGAAATCTTCCAATCTAGAACACCTCGACATCGCCTCTCCGCGCGTTGACTTGGAGAGCTCTCTGGCAGAACGATCGGCGCAGATCATCCGCGCCAGCGCTGGCGTGAGCGCAGCCGGAGGCCAGAGGCACAATGCATCGATCGACATCTACGAGGCCCGTCGACCTTGCTGCGCTGAGCGCAGCGGAGCGGCTCTTCATTTGGGGATTCCGGGCGAAGGCTCGTAGCGGAAGCGCCGTGCCGACGGCGGCCGATATCCAGCAGGTGTACGACCATTTTCGCGTCGGCGATGCCGTGCTGTCGCTGGATTCCATCATCGAGATCTTTGCCTGCACCGCGCATACCGCGATCGAAGTGCACTGCCCCACCTGTCCGCGCATGTCCGACAGCGAGCGCGGAATCTTGCGCGCGATTGCCGCGGCCCAGCAGGACCGCGTCGATGTCGCGCGCGAGCAGTTCGAGCGCTGGCTGCCGCCGATCGGCGCCGATTGGGCGCTCGCGCCGGTCCTGGGGCTTGCGACGATCTTCCGCATGGCCGGCCTCGTCCTGCCCGACCGGCACGAGCCTTCTGTCGCGCATGACGGAATTTCGGCGATGAAGAGCTGGTTCGTCGGCAGCGCGACGTTGCATTGACGCGATCGTTCACGATGCTGGCCAATTGCGATTCTGCGCCGACGTCGGACGCGGGCGAGCCGCTGCTCTGTCCACTCCAAGACGCGTTTGCGACCCGGCCGGACATCGACAGCTACGATGATTTTTCCCGCCTCGCGCTGGCGCTGCTCCGCTTCATCGGAGCGGCCTATGCGACCGGCGCATCGGATTGCTGGGAAGCGGCCTATCGCTTTGCCGAGGAAGCGCCCGGCATTGCCGACAGCCCGCTGCTGGTCGCGCGGGCCGCAGCCCTCGTCCGAATCCTGCGCAGCGGCCGGCCCTGCGAGCTTTGCTTCATGCCGCCGTCCTGCAGGCGACTTTCCAAGGACGAGGCAGAATTGATGCGGCTGCTCGCCGCCGCGCGCCGCAAGCAGCCGGGCGAGCTCGAATCCATCGTTGGCCGGGTCGTTGGCTCCGGCAAGGAGGATGCGGCGACACGCGCGGTCAACGCGCTCGCGCTGTGCTGACACCTATCCGCCATTCCTGCCGAGCACGAGATCGATCGTGTGCGCGGCGATCTTGCGCAATTGGGGCTCGTCCCCGAAGGCACGCTCGAGCACGGCGAGGCCGCGCGTCACGGTGACGATCTGCAGCGCCGCAGCCGCGGGATTGCCGTCGAACTCGCCCCGCGCCGCGCCAGCGGCCAACGTGTCCTGAAGCAGTGCGGTGATGCGCGAGATCAGGTTCGCAAAAGCCTGGCGCGCGTTGTCGTCGAGCCCCTCGCCTTCGGCGCCGCCGAGCTCCATCAGCCCGCGCGTCGTCGGGCAGCCGCGCGGCGGTGTGCCCGAACGGAAATTGGTGATGGTCAGATCGAAGAACGCGGTGAGGCGCTTGCGCAAGGAACCTGCCCCGAGTGCCTTTTGCAGCTTGGCGAGATAATCCCCCGCGTAGCGTTCATAGGCCTGCAGGAATAGCGCCTCCTTGCTGCCGAAGGCATTGTAGAGACTCCCGCGCTGGACCGCCGCATCGCGCGCAATGTCGGACAGCGAGGTGCCGCGCACGCCCTTGCGCCAGAACTGATCGAACGCAATGCGCAGGACCTCGTCATGATCGAACTCGCGCGGTCTCAAGCTTGGCTCCGCAAAGTATTTGACATGCCGTCAAGAACATGCTTTCTCGACATCGTGTCAAAAACTGATCGAGATTAATAGTCCGTTTTTCTCAATTGGCCGAGCCGGCGGCGTTCACATCGCCGTGTCGGCCGGGGCCGCATGCAAAGGGCCGCGTGATGCCTCTCCTCCACATTTCGATGCGCGCCGGTAAGCCGCAAAGCTACCGGCAGGCGATTCTGGACGGACTTTACCGCGCGATGCGCGAGGCCCTGAACGTGCCCGAAGGCGATGCGTTCATGGCCATCACCGAGCATGAGCCGGCCAACTTCCGCTGCGGCAATGCCTACGGCGTCGAGCGCAGCGAAGACGCCCTGCTGATCCAGATCACCGTGTTCGCCTCGCGTACGGCCGAGCAGAAGAAAGCGCTGTATCGTCGGATCGCCGACCTGCTCGGCGAGAACCCGGGGATCAGGCCCGAGGACGTGTTCGTCAACGTGCTCGACGCGCCCAAGGAGAACTGGTCCGTCGGTCACGGCATCGCGCAGTTCGCGTGAGGTGCACGGCGACGGATTGCCGGTCGAAGACTGAGATTCAGCGTCCCGCATACGCACCGTGGTGACGGTGATACGCGCTCGGGGTAGGCCAGGTCCAGCCTTTCAGGGCCGTTCGATCCGGCTCGAAGATTTCGATCTTGAGCGGATGGCATGCCGCGGCATCGCTGGAATGGGTTGCGCTGCAGTCTCCACCCGGACAGGCCGACAGCGCGCCGAGCAGGTCGATCTCCGCGAAGAGCTCGATGAAGTCGCCGGGGCGGACCGGACTTGCCTTCATGAAATATTGATGCGCGTCCCTGGTGAAGCCGGTGCACATGAAGACGTTGAGCACGTCGTGGACATGATGCTCCACTGCAGCCGGATCCGCCTTCAATTCGATGGCGAGGGCGCGGGACAGATTGGAGTGGCAGCAAAAATCGTAGGCCGTGCCGTTCAGCAGGAGATTTGTATAGGGATCGCAGCGCGTGCCAATCACATCGTGAATGCCGGCACCGTCGGCGTCGAAGCCGTACCAGCCAAGCGTATCGTGGCTGATGGTCGCCATCGGCCGAAGATAGGGCATATTGCTCCAGAGCCGGTCACCGATGCCGACATGCGTACCATGGAGCGCCCGCGTCTTGCCGCTGAAGAAGCGCTCGGAGAGATCGTCCGCGTTCCAGAGATTGAGGTCGCCGACCTGCGGGCCTTCGATGCTGACGATGCGGAAGAATTGGCCGCGCGCCACGCGAAAGGCACGGGCATCGCGTGGCGGCACGACAAGCTCGTGCGTCTTGACCGCAGCACGGCGGGCTGCTTCGAGCGTAGCCATATCCGGCCCGGGCATCGTCCCGGCCGGATAGACGATGGCCGGCTTGGCAGCGCGGCGCGAGGCGGCATCAGCGGGGGCGAGTGGCATATTTGGCGGCATAGTTCGGCCTCGGATCGACTCGGCAAGAGGAGAGGTGGTGGCTAATGGCGGAAGCGGTTGACCCTACCCCTCACCTCAGCCGCCGGCAACGCACGCCTCCATGACTTCATCGAGCTCCGCCTTCGAGAGCATGCCAAGCTCGGCAATGAAGACGATGCGCGTCCGCGCCGCGCCCGGTGTCGGCGCATCGCCAGGCGCCAGGGTCGCGCGGCCGGCGGCGAACTGAAACACCATCGTGCGGCCGGGCTGCTCGAGCGTCTCGAACAGGCCCTTGGCGCGCGCCAGCTTCGGCGCAAGGCGGCTGATGGCCTGCTGCAGGCGCGGCAGCGAGACCGGCTTATCCGAGGTCCAGCTCAGTGCCTCGAAGCGCTCCTCCGCCGGCCGTTTCGGTCCCACCTCGCGCGGCGCCGGAGCGCGGTCGGCACCGGCGGGAAACAGCAGCGCGGGCGGAATCTCGCCGTGCTGTGCCTCGACCACCACCGCGGGCACGCGCTGGGCGCGGATGGCGTCACGCATCCGCACCCCCGCGCCCGCGCCCGCCAGATCCAGCTTGCTCAATGCCACGATATCGGCGACGCGCAGCTGCGACCGCATCAGCGCGTCGTCCAGAGCCGAAGGCGGTGTCCCTGCGTCCAACACGCAAAGCACCGTCTCCAGCTGCGCCTCGCGCAGGATCACGGGGTCCATCAGGTTGCGCACGATGTCAGCGGGATCGGCAACGCCACTGGTCTCGATGACGATACAATCGGGCTTGGGATCACGCCGCAGCAGCGTCGAAAGCGTGCGGAGCAGATCGCCCTCGAGCGAGCAGCAGATGCAGCCATTGGCAAGGCTGACCACGCCGTCGCTCGCGCCCGCGATCAGCTCCGCATCGATGTTGATGGCGCCGAAATCGTTGACGACGGCAGCGATCCGCCGCCCCTCCGCATGCGCCAGCAGATGGTTGACGACCGTGGTCTTGCCGGCCCCCAAGAAGCCCGTCACCAGGAGAATGGGGACCGCCATGGATCAGCCCTCGACGATTGGGCGGCGCACGGGCCTGCCCGGCCGCGCGGTCACATCGAGCATGCCGTCGCTGATCAGCACCTGGCCGCTGACGACCAGATGCCGGACGCCCTCAGAGGGCCGGTTCATCGCGGTGAAGGTCGCACGGTCCGAGAGCTTCTCGTAGTCGAACACGACGATGTCGGCATCCGCGTCCTTGGCGAGCCGGCCCTTGCTGCGCATCGCCGGCGTGCTCTGCGAGAGGATCTCCGCCGGGATCAGCGCGCATTTGCGCACGCCTTCCAGCAACGACACGGCTTTGCGCTCGCGCACCCATTCACGGATGAACTTCGTGAAGCAGCCGGCCGAGCGCGGATGCGAGGTCGCATCATCCGGCAGCGGCCAGGCATCGCCGGTGTAGGTTGAGCCGTCCGACAGCGTCCACGGCATCGCGTCGGAGGCGATCGCGCCGCCGGGATACAGCACCGACATATCGAGCAGGTCGCGGTGGTGCGCATTGTTCTCGGTGTCGAGAATGTGCCAGAGCACCAGCGAGGACGGCTCCTCGGCCTGCGCCTTCAAGAGCTCCTCGCGGTCATGGAAGCGGTAGCCGTCGGTGACGCGCTGCACGGAATCGTAACCGGTGCCGTTGCGCTCGACGAACTGGGGATCACTGAAGAAGGCCGCGGCCAGCACGGTCGAGCCGGTGCCGTAAGGATAAGCCTCGACCGTGATCGGCAGGCCCTGTCCTTGCGCCTTCTCGATCAGCACGCGGCAACGCTCGACGTCGGTCTTGCTCGACGAGTTGAAATGGCAGATGTGCATGTGCGCGCCGGTGGCGCCGGCATAGCCGATCAGGCGGATATAGGCTTCCACTGCGCTCTCGGGATCGATGCGCGACATGAAGGCGACATGGGTGAAGGTGGGGACGTCCTGCTTCGCGGCCAGCTGGCACACTGCGGTCAGCTCCTGCACGCCGGCGCCGGGCGCATAGGCGTTGAGGATGCCGATGCCGATACCGCCCTCGTTGAGGCCGCGGGCCAGACGCTCGAGAATGCCCGAGACCTCCGCATCGGTTGCGACATTGTCCATCCAACGGCGGTCGCGCATGGCGTTGCCGAACGCTTCCAGCGAGCTCTCCGCGTTGGAGCCCGTCATCGCGCCGATGCGGGCAAAGGCCCAGTTAGTGGCCGCGCCATAATTCAGCACGCGGCCCTTTCGCGCCTGGCGCTCATACCAGGACCCGACCGGCAGCACGCCGGCCTCGAGATCGAGGGTGGTCGTGACGCCGTCGAACGCCTGCATGCGATCGGCCGGGATCGACTGGCCATGGGCATGCAGATCGATGAAGCCGGGCGCCACCACGAGGCCGGTGGCGTCGATCACCCGCTCGGCGCCGCCGAGGCCCGTGCCGACGGCGGCGATCTTGCCGTCCACGACCGCCACATCCCCAACGGCGTCCATCCCGCTCGCGGGATCCACCACCCGGCCGCCAGAGACCACCAAACCGCTCATCTCGTCACTCCGAAAAGCAAATTGCCAGAATTTCCGAAGGCCCGGCAGCAGCTTCGGAGGCGCATCGGCGCGCATAGTGCATATTCTCGTGAGAACGACCACCACCACTGATGCCGATGCAGCATGCTTGCAAGTGAGGCCGGTGAACGCAGGAAGTGTATCGGACCGGAGCCCAACAATGCCGCTGCGTCAATCCGCCGATCCAATCGGCATACCCTCGCGTTCTCGCGGCTTGATCCGCCCGAGCTATGCTCCGCTTCACACACCCCTCAAGGAAAGGGCGCAGGGAAGACCGGGCGCCAGCTGGCACCCATAAGACCCCTGCGCTGAACGAATGCACACGCAGTGCACAGGGGAGACACAGGGCAGCCGAAACCAGGCCTTCCCTGCGCGATGGTTTGACGGCCTATGCCGCGCTCTCCCGGGAGCCGAGTTCCTTCTGGCCTCCCTCACCTCCGCAAAAGTCACGGCACCGCGCCGGTTGACGCGATGACGTCTTCGCCAAGGCTCGACCGTAGCAACGACGGCCAGGACCACACGGTTTCGCCGTACGCAGGGGCGCCGTTCGTCTTCGCGGGTCCCGCATGCTCACGAGGTTCATCTCGCCCTGCACGCGCAAGCTCCGCCTTTAACGCCGCCCGCGTCCACCGCAACTTCCAGCCCGCGCTCGAAACGACGTACGACCGCCCCTTGGTGGGCTGGAATGGCCGACACATACGACAAATCCGAATTTCGGTAAAGTGGAATATTTTTGGCGGGAGGGGTTGACAGCGGATCGGTGTGTTCTGCCGTCGACGCCGGGGCAGTTGCCTTCTGGACACGGCGAGGGTTCATTGCCTCGAAGGACGATCCGCTTATACTGTTCGGGCCGATTGCAGACATTGCGGCGTCGGTCCATTGGCAAGGTGTCCAATGCGCGTGAAATTCGGAGACATCCTCCAGGCTTTTGAGTTCGCCGACATCAGCGGCGTTGTGGAGTGCCGCACCTTCGTCTGCAGGCAGACAGGAAAGATCTACTACCAGTTCGATCAGGACGACCTCCAGGAGCTCGAGGACGACGAACTGCCTGACGATATCGAGGACGAGACCAAATACTTGCAGATCCCGAACTCACGAGACCTCGACCTCGGCAAGCCTCTCGTGATTGCCTTCGTCCGCGAGTTCCTGCCGAACGATCTGGACGACGTTCGCTATATTTTCAGCAAACGCGGCGCCTATCAGAAGTTCAAGGGCCTGCTCTCCCGACGGGGAGCGATCGATGCTTGGCATGACTACCGCAACAAGGCGAGGGAGCGGGCATTGCGCGATTGGTGCGAGATTCAGGCAATCGAGATCGTCGACTGACCCGCCATTCACTTGAAGGCCACGACATGCGCGAGGCGGCTCCGCCGCGATCTCGCCCCCATTGTCATTCAGAGAGCAGATGGGGCGGCTGTCGGGGGCAAAGTTCCCATGGGTTCCCAGTGATAGGTCGACGTCTTCTCCAAACAAATCATTCCATGTCGCGCCGCGCTCTCATCGGCGGTCTCCTGTCGACGGGTAGCGCGCTGGCGCTTGGCGGATGCGCTGGCCTCGGTGCGACCGGCGCGCGCTTCGACGCCTCCTCGCTCTCCGTCGATCCGACGTTGCTTGTCGTCACCACACGCAAGCCCGTGAACGGCGGCCGCGCAAAACCCTGGTTCGGGCCGGAGCGTGCGACGAGCATGACGGTCGCGCGGGCGAAGCTGACGGCGCCGGACGAGAGCCGGCTTTCCCTCGCCTCGGTCGGACTCGAGAACTGGCGTCTCGACCGGATCGAGCCGGTCCCGGCCGACGCCGGCGATCTCGCTGCGCAGGCCGGCGGCGGGGACGTGCTGATCTATGTGCACGGTTTCAAGCAGACATTCGAGACGGCGGTGCTGGATGCAGCCCACCTTTCCGATGGGATCAAGTTCCGCGGCCGGACCATGGCGTTCTCCTGGCCTTCCAAGGCAGGACTGTTCGACTACGCCTATGACCGCGACAGCGCGATGTGGTCGCGCGACAATTTCGAGCGCGTGCTCTCTGCCCTGGTGTCGGCGCCGGGGGCGGGGCGCGTGCACATCGTCGCCCACAGCATGGGAACCATGCTGACCCTCGAAAGCCTGCGCCAGCTCCATGGGAGATACGGCGACACGGTGACGAGCAAGATTGGCGCGGTGGTGTTTGCCGCGCCCGACATCGACATGGACGTGTTCTCGTCGGCGATCCAGCGCATCGGCCCTCTCGCCGGCAAGATCACGGTGATCGCCTCGACCAACGATCGTGCACTGGCGCTGTCGGGGCAGCTCGCCGGCGGCATGACCCGCGTCGGCGCGGCCGAGAAGGCCGCCATCGCAGGGCTCGGTGTGCGCGTGGTCGATGCCTCCCAGGAAGGCTGGGGCATCATCAACCACGATTTGTTCCTGTCGAATACGGAAGTGCAGCGGGTGATCCGCCGCTCGATCGACGGCACGACGGCGTAGGAGAGCGCCGAGCCACGCGAAAAGCCTGCTCCTGCCCACACCCGTTGCGGCTCCGAGGGGAATTGCATTGCAGCTTGCGGATGGAAGACCTATGTTGGGTAGCTAGTCAGGCAGCCGCCCATCGAACGGCGAGAGTCTGCAGGATCGCCTCACGGTGGATGGTTTCCATTCCGCATCGGAGGTGATGCCATGGCCATTGCTCCCACCCTCCAGAAATACCTCGCCGCTGAGAACATCCAGTACGAGGTGATCCCGCACGAACTCAGCATGACGTCCGCCCGAACGGCGCAGGCATGCCATATCTCCGGCGACCGCCTCGCCAAGGGCATCGTGTTGCGGCGCGACGGCGGATACATGCTGGCCGTCTTGCCCGCATCGCATCACCTCCGCCTGTCCGACCTGAGGACAAGCCTCGGCGACAATGTCCACATGGCCAATGAAACCGAGATCAATCGGCTGTTCAGCGACTGTGCACACGGTGCAGTTCCTGCCGTCGGCAAATGCTACGGATTGGATATCATCGTCGACGACAGCCTCGAGGCACAGCCGGATATCTATATGGAAGCCGGCGATCATGAGACGCTGCTTCACATGGGTCACGCGCAGTTTGCGCGCCTGACGGCCAACGCACCGCACGGCCGCTTCAGCGCGCATGACTGAGGACCTGTGCGCCGCCCATTGTCCTTGCGGCCCTGGGCGGGAACTCTAGCCGCAAGTTCGCCGTCATACCGTTCCGCAGGGTGGCGGCGAAAGTGTCTGCGCTTTGTCTGGTCGGAGTTCGGAAGATGGGGGTGCCGCTGCATCAACGCACTTGAAACCCACGAACGGAGGCTCGCCATGAAAGTCAAAGACGTGATGCACAAGGGTGTCGACTGGGTCAGCCCCGACACCCCAATCACCGAGATTGCCAAACTGATGCGGGCACATGACATCGGCTGCATTCCGATTGGCGAGGATGACAAGCTGGTCGGAATGGTGACCGACCGCGACATCGTCTGCAAAGGACTCGCGAGCCACAGCTTCGATGCCGGCCGCGCGACGGCACGTGACGTGATGACCGAGGGCATCCATTGCTGCCGCGAGGACGATGACCTCGCCAAGGCGATGCATCATATGGAGAAGCTGCAGGTCCGCAGGCTGCCGGTGATCAACAAGAGCAAGCGGATGGTCGGCATCATCAGCCTGGGTGACGTCAGCCATTCCTCATCGGGTGACATGCTCACCGAGACCGTCAGAAGCGTTTCGGCGCATCACTGAAGTTACCGCCAAAACGTATGGCCACGGCTCCTCTCGCGATCCCCCCGAATAGGGTTGAGTGGGAGCCCGAGTCATGCGCTCGTGGTGCAACTATCGCGCGGCGCAGAAGCGACGACGCGATGCGGCTCATTTTGCGCCGGAGTGAATGCAAGTTGCGCCGGAATGGATGCAAGGCCCGTTCACTCGATCACGTCATCATCGATGACGCTGCGACGCGCAACCTACCACGATGTGTTTCTTTCGAATGCGGACGTGCAGCGGGCGATCCTCCGCTCGATCGACTGCACTACCGCGTGAAAGAGCGCCTGCGCGGCGTCGGGCTACGCGATCAAGCGCTGCACCAATGCCGACTCGCTCGAATACGTCAGGAGCGCCTCGTGAGTTGCCCGGGTCACCCCGACATAGGTCAGCCGGACACATTCCTCGACGGTCTCGCCGTGGCGGCCGAGCAGGCCCAAGCCGGCGATGGCGACGCAGGGAAACTCCAGCCCTTTCGCGCTGTGCATGCTCAGGAATCGCACGGCGACCCGCTTGACCGAAACCCGGTTGCGATTGTCCTTGGCGATGTCGATCGGCGCACCATGCCCGGCGAGAATCTGCGCAACCCGTCCGCCGATCCAGTGCTCCGGGTAGAGACACGCCATCTGCGACCACTCGTAGCCGGCTTTCTTACGGTCGAGAAACCACTCGGCAACGCAGTGAGCTTCCGCCTCGATGCTCACGCACCGCCGCACATCCGGCTCCAGTCCCTGCCGACCCGCATCTTCGGGCAGCAGGATGGCGTGCTCGTCGTCGGCCGTGATGCCGGGAGCGCCGATGACGTCCGCGGCGAAGCGTCTCGCGAAGGCAACGATTTGGGCGGTGTTGCGATAGTTCACCTTCAGTACGGTCGTTCTGCCCTTTGCTTCAATGCCGAGCTGGCTCCAGACCGGCCGTTCACGCCCCTTATAGATAGCCTGGATATCGTCGTAGACGACCATCAGCGCCTTGGTGCGCGGGTTCACCATCTTGGCCGCAAGCGCGAGCCATTGCGGTTCGAAGTCGTGCGCCTCGTCGATCAGGACCGCGTCGTACTGCTCCGCCGGGATATGGCCGTGATCGACCGCCTTCACGACCTCTGAAACGCTCGCAGCCAGGCGCTCCGCGTAGTCCGGATAGTCTCGCTCGGATGGGGCGGCAATCCCGTACGTCCGCAGCATCCGGTAGCACCACGAGTGGAAGGTGAGAACCTGAACGCGGTCCTCAACGCCCCTGCTCTGCATGGCATCTTCAAGCCGGCCGGCGATGCCGTTGGCGTAACACAGGATCAGCACCGGCTTTGCCGCCGCACGTGCCAGATACTCGGCGCGAAAAGCGAGGATCAGGGTCTTGCCAGATCCGGCGACGCCGCGAATGATGCGATGCCCCTCGCCCAGGCTGCGCGCGAACTGCTCCTGATGAAGGTCCATGACCGCGAGCGTCCGATCCGAAGAATCGGCGCGAGGCGCATCGTCCAGAGGCAGGGCAATCTGTCGTATCCGAACCTCCGGAAACAGCAGCGCGCGCATGCGGTCGAATTGCGGCATGGACAGCGGCTCTTCGAGACACGGATGAACCATGCGCCACAATCTCGATCGGAATTCCTCGGGGTCCGCGCCCTCGGTCATCTCGTCCTTGAACAGGCAGAGATGCTCGGAGAACACCTCCTTGAGATCGGTCTGATCGAACTGCTTGCGGGTGATGTTAGTGAACACGGCCCCGAAGCCGAACGGAACGATGGACCGGCCCGCGAGGCGATGTCCCGGCGGAAACAACAATTGCCCGTCGCGCTCCAGCGTGCGCACGACCTCGAATGTATATTTGCGAGCCTGCTCCAGCGGATTGCTTTCCCGCACCTCACCACGGCTGGTCAGCAGCTCGACCTTCGTCTTGTCGGCCGACACGATCGTCTCCAGGCGCCAATCCTTCACCTCGAGCACGAGCAGGCCGTTCGCGGGATGAATGATGATGAAGTCCGGATGCCGGTTGCGAGGCCCGACAGGCAGGTTGTGCCAAACGACGGCGTTCTCCTCGAGGAAGTCCTTCAATCGTTCCGCCAGTCGTAGCTCACCACGGCTGTCGAAGCGCGCGAAGCCGAGACTCGGGATCAGGATAGCCATGTCACGACCGCGAGCACCATTTGCGGACCACCTTGTGAGGCAAAGTGCAACAGGGCGGTCTCTCCAGGCTGACATGGTCGCCTAGAGTGTGCAGGTTTTCAATGGCTTAGGATCAGCTGGCGCTCCCTAGGGGAATCGAACCCCTGTTTCAGCCTTGAGAGGGCCGCGTCCTAACCGCTAGACGAAGGGAGCGTGAGGGCTAGCCAATAGCCTCGAAATTTGTCCGCCGCAAGGACCCCGAGGGGCGTTTTACGGCTCATTGGCGAATTTCAGCCGTCCGGTCGACTTCAGGGTATGGGCATCGAAGGTGCGGATCTCGATGATTCCGCCGAGATCCAGCGTCACTACGAGGCGGTCGCCGGCGACCCCGGTCGAGACGATTCTGGCGCCCTTGGGCAGGGTGGCAGTGACATCGCTTGCCGCTTCGACCGCCCTTCCCTCAGACTTGAAAAGGCGGTAGCCCACCGCGATCAGCACGGCGCAGAACGCCAGCGCCGTGGTCAACCCCGCGATCAGCATCATCCGCCGCACCCGCGCGAACAGCGCGGCCTGCTCGGGGGTCGGTTCGGGAACAGCGGTGTCAGACGTCGTCATGGAAAGCCCTGGGTCAGCGCAAAGGTTGGAGGTTGTGGTCGAAGGCTCCGAGGGCTCGGCCCGGCTCGACCGCGTGCTGGCGGCGCGCCTGCCGGAGCTGTCGCGATCGAGGCTGAAAGCCCTGATCCTGGCGGGCGCAGTGCACCTGAAGGCCTCCGCGGTCCGCGACCCCGCTTATCACGTCGCATCCGGCGATACGATCATAATCGACGTGCCGGAAGCGGCGCCCGCCGAGCCCAAGGGGGAGGACATCGCCGTCGATATCGTGTTCGAGGACGACGACATCGTCGTCCTCAACAAGCCCAAGGGCCTCGTCGTGCACCCCGCGGCCGGCCACGAGACCGGCACCTTGGTGAATGCGCTGATCGCCCATTGCGGCGCCTCGCTCTCCGGCATCGGCGGAGTGCGCCGGCCCGGGATCGTGCACCGGCTCGACAAGGACACGACGGGGCTGATGGTGGTTGCCAAGAACGATCTCGCCCACGCTTCATTGACGGCGCAATTCGCCGATCACGGCCGCACCGGCGCGATGCGGCGCGGCTACATGGCATTCGCCTGGGGCGTGCCGAACCGGCACCGCGGCACCGTCGAGGCGCCGATCGACCGGCATCCGCATGCACGCGAGAAGATGGCCGTGCGCCAGGGTGGCCGCGAGGCGGTGACGCATTGGGAAATCCTGGAGAGCTTTCATGGACGCGACGGCAAGGGCGTCGCCGCCCTGCTCGCCTGCGAGCTCGAGACCGGCCGCACCCATCAGATCCGCGTCCATCTCGCCCATATTGGCCACCCGCTGATGGGCGATGCCGTCTATGGCCCGCATTTCAAGACCAAGGCCAACCAGCTCGGCCCCGAGTCGCAGGCAGCTTTGGCGGCGCTGGGGCGGCAGGCCTTACATGCTTACCTGCTGGTATTGGAGCACCCGAGGACGGGAGAATTACTGCACTGGGAGGCGCCTTTGCCGGAGGATTTGCTTCTCCTGGAACGTGCGCTCAAGGCGGCGCTATGACGCAGGCCGCTTCAGAAAGCCTTTACATTACAAAAAGTTATAGCTGCCACACGGGGACGTGACGTCAGCAATCCTTCCCTTTTTGACCCCCGATGGGGTATATTGCGTCTGCGTTGAAATGACCAACGCGGAACATCGCAGCTACGGCCGGCTTTAACACAGCGGTCGTCTGCCTGGCCCGCCGCTATCGGGGGCCTGAACCTTTTGGAGGGCGCACTATGGCCCGTACCGCTGCTTTGCCGGTCCTCAATGGAGAATCCGGCCTTTCTCGCTACCTCGCCGAGATCCGCAAATTCCCGATGCTGGAACCGCAGGAGGAGTACATGCTCGCCAAGCGTTGGCGTGAGCATGACGATCGCGACGCGGCACACCAACTCGTCACCAGCCATCTCCGCCTCGTGGCCAAGATCGCCATGGGCTATCGCGGCTACGGCCTGCCGATCTCCGAGGTCGTCTCGGAAGGCAATGTCGGCCTGATGCAGGCGGTGAAGCGATTCGAACCCGAGAAGGGGTTCCGTCTCGCCACCTACGCCATGTGGTGGATCAAGGCGTCGATTCAAGAGTACATCCTCCGTTCGTGGTCGCTCGTGAAGATGGGCACCACCGCGAACCAGAAGAAGCTGTTCTTCAACCTGCGCAAGGCGAAGAGCAAGATCAACGCGCTGGACGAAGGCGATCTCCGCCCCGACCAAGTCAAGTTGATCGCCAAGCGCCTCGGCGTCACCGATCAGGACGTGATCGACATGAACCGCCGCCTCGGCGGCGATGCGTCACTCAACGCACCGATCCGCGACGATGGCGAAGCCGGCGAATGGCAGGACTGGCTGGTCGACAACACGCCCAACCAGGAAGCCATGATGGCGGAGCACGAGGAGTATGATCACCGCCGTGACGCGCTGAACGGCGCCATGGGCGTGCTCAACCCGCGCGAACGCCGCATCTTCGAGGCCCGCCGCCTCGCCGATGAGCCGATGACGCTGGAAGACCTTGCTGCCGAGTTCGGCGTGTCGCGCGAGCGCGTCCGCCAGATCGAGGTCCGCGCCTTCGAGAAGGTGCAGTCCGCGGTCAAGGGCACGATCGCAAAGGCCGAACAGGCCGCGCTGGAAGCCGCGCATTAAGCGCGGCGGCTCAGCGCCAGAGATTGGCGGATCGAAAGAGACGAAAAGCCGGCGGCAACGCCGGCTTTTTGTTGGTGGGATGCGAACTGCGCCCGATAGCGGTGCGTGTGGGCACACCGCCTACTCCCCCCATTGCCTTGCCATCGTCGCGAGCGTGCAGCCTTCGCAATAGCGGGCGTCCTTGTAGTCGATCCAGTTGTGCGCGTAGACCCGCTCGAGCGGGATGTCGTAGCGCGCGCGCAGCACTTTCACGAGGATCTTCCACGCCGCGACCTGTGCCTCCGTCGGCCCCGCCGTCACGTCGGGATAATTGCCGGCGAACTCGACGCCGATCGAATTGTCGCGCACCACCTGGCGGTAGGTCGGACGGTTGTCGATGTACTTGTTGTCGTTGCGGTTGGCGCCGTCGCCGTGGGTCGGCACGAGGTTCTCGGCGACCGCCCAATAGACCGTGCCGTCGGTCTCGACCCAGACCGTGACGCCGCGCCGCGTCGGGTTCTTCGCCTGCGCCTGCGCGCCGCCGCGGGCCGAGCCCGCCGGTCCCTCGGTCTGGTGCACGATGATGTTGCGCCAGGGTTTTGCGTTGCGGACCTCGCCCCACGGCGCCAGCCAGACGATCTTCAAGCCGGGGATGTCGGGCGTGCCGGAGGCGCGCGCGAGCCTGGCGAGTTCGGCATCCGCAGCAGCGGCGGGGACGATCGGAAGGAGAGCGGCTAACGCGGCCGCGAGCAGGCGAAATATCATCATGCGGGGTCCAATGCGACCCAAGCCTAACAGGCTTTACGCGAATGTCCTCACCGTCCCGACAGACTCGGGCGATAGCGGCGGGGCGGGGTCATAGACCGCAAAATCGTTCTTGCCGTTCTTCTTGGCGGCATAGAGGGCGTGGTCGGCATTGGCCATCAGGCGGTCCGGGAATTGCCCGATGCCGCGGTCCCACTCGGCAACCCCGATCGAGATCGCGATCGGAATGTCGCGGCCGCTGCAGCTGGCGGCATCCTGACGGCAGACCTCGAGCACGCGGCGGGCGATCGCGGCCGCCTCGCGCAGGGACGAGGACGGCAGCACGATGCAGAACTCGTCGCCGCCGGTGCGGGCGAGCATGTCACCGGGCCGCAAGCGCGTCTGCGCCATCAAGGTGAAGTGCTTGAGGCAGGCATCGCCGGCGGCGTGGCCATGGGTATCGTTGATGGTCTTGAAGCCGTCGAGGTCGATCACCAGCAGCGAGAACGGCTCACCGCTGCGCTCCGAACGGGCGCATTCCTCGGTCAGGCGCTGCAAGAGATGCCGCCGGTTGGCAACGCCGGTGAGATCGTCGAGCAACGCGAGGTCGGCGACCTCGCCTCGCAAGCTGTCCATCGCCATCAGCAGGAAGCCGAAATTAAGGGTCATCGACAGGAACAGCAGCCCGAGCACCATGATCGCATGGGCCTGGCCGCCGGCGCGCGCCGAGAGATCATAGCCAAGCAGATTGCCCGCGGTGCGCGAGAGCAGAATCGCAATGATGCTGAGGATGACGATGCCGGACAGCTTGGCGCCCGGACTGACGCGGCCTTCCGGCGACAACAACAGACGCAGCGCCAGCACCAGCGGCAGGGCCTGACCGAGCGTGTAGCTCAGCATGCGCAATTGCATGTGCTCGAATCCAACCATGAAGAGCACGACGCCGGCAAGGCTCAAGCACCCTGTCGCGGTCATCAGGCGCCACGAGACCGGCCGGTCGTAGAAGCGCTGAATTCCCATGGCGGCAAGGCAGCTCGCAGCGATGACACCGCCGGCGCCGAGCAGCAGCGGCAGCGGAGAGGCGACGAACAGACGGATCAAGGCCGTCATCGCGCCGGCGGCACCGACGAAGGCCGATGCCATCCAGAACCGCGCAGCCGCGAAATTCGGATAGGAACGCGTCACGTAGGCCCAGATCACGCCGAGCGCCAGGAAGTTGACGACGAAGACCGTCCACAATGTCGGTACGTTCAGCATGACGCGTACAGCACGCGCAGCGTCCCGCCCCCCGATCCCGGCAGCCGTCCGTCCATGACCCATCCCCGTTTTCTTGCGGAAGACAATGCGATGGTTGCGCTTAATGGAGTCTCACTGCGGCTCGCGAAAACGCGCCCTTGGTTTTGGATTCATGAACGGCACGCGGCTATTGCCGGATCGTTAAGGCTGTCGCGGCCGATGGCCGTGCTGACGCGTGGAGCGGATTCGCGCCAAAAATCACCCGAAAGTGCATCTGAGCTGTGGATAACAGGATGACACGGATGTGACGACGCGGGGCAGCCGGCTCCGAATCTGCTGAGTTTGTCGTCGAGGATGTTGCGAGGCTGGCCCTCCGCCGAGCACCCTCGTGTCGCGTTCCACCATTAACCCTTGAGAGGATACTATGGCTAAGAAAGCGAAGAAGGCGGCGAAGAAGAAGGCGAAAAAGGCCAAGAAGGCGAAGAAGAAGTAACGAGGCTTCTGTTTCTTTGCCCGGGTGGAGTGAGCTCCGCCCGGGCGTCGGGTCGATCGAAGGTGGCGGGCGCAAGGCCCGCTTTTTTATTGTGCGAGAGTTCGAAGTGTACCCGCTCTAACAGCGTCATGGCCGGGCTTGTCCCGGCCATCCACGCCTTGCCGCACAGTCCGAAGAGCGTGGATCCCGGGACAAGCCCGGGCATGACGAGACCTTTCGAGAGGTAAAGAAGAAGCTATCGCTCCGACAACGCCAGCTTGGCGCCGAGCGCGGCGAAGCCGGCGGCAAAGGAGCGGCGCAGCCAGGCCATGACGGCCGGGCGGGAGATGACGCGCTCGCGCACCGCGGCGGCGCAGAAGCCGTAGAGGACGAACACCGCGAAGGTCATCACCATGAAGGCGCCGCTCAATTCCAGCATGCGCGCCAGCACATGGGCCTCGTCCGCCGCGACGAATTGCGGCAGGAAGGCGAGGAAGAAGATCGACAGTTTTGGATTGAGGATGTTGATCAGGAAGCCGGTGACGATGACGCGGCTGCTCGACCGCTCGCGGATGTCGCCGCCAACCGCCAGCGCCCCGGTCTCGCGCAGCGCCTGCCAGGACATGTAGAGCAGATAGGCGACGCCGCACCATTTCAGCGCGGCGAAGGCGAGCGCGCTGGTGTGGAGCACGGCGGCAAGACCGAGCATCGCCGCCGCCATGTGCGGCACGATGCCGAGCGTGCAGCCGAAGGCGGCCGCCACGCTGGCGCGCGAACCGCGGGTCAGCGCCGCAGCGAGCGTGTAGAGCACGCCGGTGCCGGGGGAAGCGACGACGATGAGCGAGGTGAGCAGGAAGGACCAGGTCATGGGCCGACCTTATCACCGCAGCGCGCTGCGAGAAAGCGGGCGCGTCAGGACAGCTGAGCGATCTCGGCCTCGCGCAGCACGTCGAGCGGCGCCCAGGGCTTGGCCCAGAACTTGGCGCCGTCGGGCAGGGCCTGCTTCAAGGGCCGGCCCGAGGTGACGACGACGTCGAGCTTCGGATTGCGGTCCTTGGCGACATGCGCGAGCTCGACGCCGTTCATGCGGCCGGCCAGCTGGACGTCGGTCAGCATCAGGCAGAGCGCGCCGGCGTTCTTGTCGAGCACGCGCTCGGCGGCCTCGGCGCTTTCGCACTGGATGACCTGGTAGCCGCTCTCCTCCAGGAGGACGCAAAGCATCTCCCGCTGCATGGCGTCGTCTTCAACGATCAGCGCTGTCGCGCGTAATGGCGTCGCTTGTCCCATCGGCGGCTCCCAATGCATGCCCTCATAACGGATGTTAAAAACCCAGGCGGACGTGGGTTCGGTTTCATTTCAAAAAAAAGTAATTCATAGTTCCATCATCGGGGACTTGACGGGGGAACTCATGACGACGATTCGGGGCGCCGCCGCCATCACGGGAGCCGCGAGCGGCATCGGCCGGGCGCTGGCGATCGAGCTCGCGCAACGCGGCTGCGACCTCGCACTGGCCGATCGCGACGAGGGTGGATTGAAGGCGCTCGCGGCGGAGATCGGAACAGCGCGCAAGGTCAGCCTGCATCGCGTCGACGTCGGCCAGCCGAGCGACATCGCGCAGTTCGCAAGCGAGGCGGTCGCCGCGCATCCTTCCCTCGGCATCGTCGTCAACAATGCCGGCGTTGCGCTGATGGGCACGTTCGAGGAGATCGACCAGGCCCAGATGGACTGGCTGTTCGACATCAATTTTTGGGGCGTGGTGCACGGCACACGCGCCTTCCTGCCGCACCTGAAGACGATGAGTGAGGCCCACATCGTCAACCTCTCCTCGATCTTCGGCATCATCGCCCCGCCGGGCCAATCGGCCTATGCCGCGGCGAAGTTCGCGGTGCGCGGCTTCTCGGAGAGCGTCCGGCACGAGCTCAGCGTCGCGGGCAGCGCGGTGAAGCTGTCGGTCGTGCATCCCGGCGGCATCGCCACCGCGATCGCGCGCAACGCCCGCACCGGCGTCGGCGTCACCGACAATGCCCGCCGCGCGCAATCGATCGAGCGGTTCGAGAACGCGGCGAAGACCTCGCCGAAGGACGCGGCACTGCGCATCATCAGGGGCATCGAGCGGAACGAGCCGCGCATCCTGATCGGCAACGACGCCCGCTTCATGGACCTGCTGCAGCGCTTCCGTCCGGGAACCTATTGGGCGCCGCTGCAGCGGCGGCTGGCGAAGGGGATAGAAAAGTAGCCAGGAGCGCAACGGCCTCCACACCCACCGCTGTCATTCCCCGCGAAGGCGGGGAATCCAGTACGCCGTGGCTTCTCGGCTCTAGCCGCGCCGTCTCTGGAATACTGGATCACCCGCCTTCGCGGGTGATGACACCGAGGATGTGGTCACTGCCCCATCAGCCGATCGGCGAAATAGCCGATGGTCTTGCGGTACACCACCGCCCTGTTCCACTCGCGCATCGCCTCGAAGTTCGGCGTTCCCTCGCCATAAGGCTGGCCCATCTTGAAGCCGCTCGTGTGCAGGAGGTTCGCGGTCGAGGCGAGCACGTCGGGGATGCTGTGGCGGAGATCGACATGGCCGTCGCCGTCGAAATCGACGCCGTACTTGATGTAGGACGATGGCAGGAACTGGGTCTGGCCGATCTCGCCGGCATAGGCGCCGATCATGTCGCGCAGCTGCAGGTCACCGCGCTGCACGATCTTGAGCGCGGCCAGCAGCTCGCCCTGGAACAGATCGGTGCGGCGGCAATCATGCGCGAGCGTCGCCAGCGTGCGGACCACCGGCAGCTTGCCGGTGTCGCCCTTGCCGAAATCGCTCTCCAGCCCCCAGATCGCGACCAGGATATAACGGGGCACGCCGAACTTCTGCTCGACGCGCGAGAGCAGCGCGGCATGCCGCTGCAGCATCGCGCGCCCGCCATTGATGCGGCCGGGGCCGACCCGGGTCGAGACGTACTGCTCGAAGGTCTTGTTGAAGGTGTAGCGCTGGCGCCGGTCGAAGGCGAGAACCGCAGGGTCGGGCGCAACGCCGCCGAGCGCCGCATTGGTCACGCTCGCCGAGACGCCGGCGGCCTGAGCCTCCTGCGCCATGCTGGCGATGAAGCCGTTGAAGTCGCCGCCGCAGCGGGCGGCCTGCGCCGATCCGCCGGCCAAAGACAAGATGAAGGCGGCAGCGAGAAGCAGTCTCGGCATGTGGAGCAATCCCCCAGAGAATTCCAGTGCGAAGCAGCGCGCGGATCATGCCCGGGAACGCCGTGAGCGTCAAAGCACAAGGCTTGATCCGCATCAAACCGTCTCACGCCGTGCTTTCTAGACTGAGCCGAGCAGGAGAACCACACATGACCGGAATAACCTTGAGCGCCGAGCAGATCCGCAATGCGCCAGCACCAGTGCGGCAATGGATCGAGCAGGAGGTGATCGCCGCGCTCGGCCTTGCGCCACGGACGCCGGCGGCCGCGCCGCCGCAAGTCCCCCACCTCGTCGCCTGCAGCGTGGAAGACATGGCCGGCGTGCTCGAGCACATCCGCGGCGCGCTTCCGGCCGTGAACGTGCTGTTCGAGCTCGGCCGCCCCGGCATCAGCTTCGGCCGCCCCGCGGTGATGACGTTCCGCCTGATGGACCTCCTGCATCACACGCGCCTCTCGGACGTCAGCGAGGTCATGACGTGTCTCGAGATGATCAACCAGGCGCTAACCGAGGTGAAGAAGGACGCTTCCGTGCGGTTCTGCGGCTTCGACAATGAGGGCCATTGCCTGATCGCGCCGCAGACGCAACAGAGCATCGCGACGTTGTGGCAGACCATGATGGAGCGACAGCAGGCCGCGCGCGCCGCGCCGGCGGCGTGAGGGGAACGTCATCGCCATGCCCAATCGCCAGCAGCCTCCATCAACCCGCTCGCTCCTCCGCATCCCGCTATTTCGCCTGCTCGCCATCAATCTCGCGATCGGCGCCTGCGCCGCCGTGCTATTGGTCGGCGGCCTGCTCTGGCTCAATCCCGGGCATCTGCGGGAGCTGATCTTCGCCGACCGCGCACCTGCCATTGCGCTCGTGCTGCTGCTCGCTTCCTTCCTCATCACCTTCGGCTCGGCCGCGATGGGCAGCGCGATCATGGCGCAGGGACGCAAGGAGCGTAGCAACAAAGGCGGCGGACGGGGATCGCGGCTCGCCGTGCAGGAGCTGGTGCACCGCCGGCGGGATTGAGGCGCGCAGCGCGAAGCGTGCGCGTCGGCGCCGAAACAAAACCGCAAAAACAACCCCATGCACAGTAGAAGTCTTGATGTGATCTTTGCGATTTTTCCGAATCAACGTTGACCGTCGGGCAAAACAGTGGTATGGTGCCAACATCGCAAGACTCCAGACGCTGACGCCCGCGCGCTCTCGTGGCCTTCCGAGAGCGCAGCAAGATGAACAAAGTACTTCGAGGATCCAAAGCATCTGATTTTCGAAATTGTGGGAAATCGCGATATCCATCAACTGCATATCTGATGCGCCTGCTGCGACATCGTCGCGCGACGATTTACCTTGCCATCGCGGCGCGCCTTCTATAGCCTTCTATTTTAGGTTGTCGCCCTGCCAGCCCCGGGCGACGCTGAAAAGATAAACGGCGGGCTTCGGCCCGCCGTTTATTGAAGGGCGTGGCGACGATCGCGAAGGTCACAATCCCGAAAGTCATTTGACTGCGGCGTCCTGATCGAGGACAAGCCGCCATGGCCAAAAAACCCGGAACCAACCCCAAAGGCGAATTCGCCTTCTTCAACGTCGTCTACGAAGACGATTCCCAACGCTCCAACCGCCGCGTCCCTTCCGAACTGCTCGGCGGCCTCGACGGCGACGAACCCGCCCGCAACTTCATCATGGAACAGGACCGCGAGATCGCGGAAAAGAGCGGCCGCCCGGCGCTGGAGATCAAGCGGATCGAGCGGGTGGGAGCGAAGAAGAAGTAGGCGGGCACAGCGGGGCGTTCACCAGCGCCCGCTCCATTTATTCCAGGCAAATAGCAGATCGGCAAACCGGTCATAGGCAAACCGCGTGATCGGCAGCGCCACGCGATTGCCTGATAGCGCCGCAAGCCACCCCTGCCCCGGCGTCAACCGCCACAGCGCAATCGCGACATCAGCGCCGACGACGAGCCGCCCGGCCTCATCCGTCGCGTGTAGGCGCCGCCTGATGTCGTCGAGCGAAGCGCCAAAGTGCGCCAGTGCATCAGGCTGCTCGTTGATGTCCCTGAACTCGACGGTGCCCGCGCGCACCAGCGCCAGCAGCTTGTTGCGCTGCCAGTCAATGCCGGCGTCGCAGACGGGGCAGCGGGTGTTGTAGTAGACGGTGAGGTGGGGTGGCATCAATGAGCCTTTCTCGTCGGAATTATAGTCCGAGAGAAAGCCAGATGAACGCCTTCGGCTGAAGCTGCCGATACAAAGGCACAAAGAAGGACGACCCGACCTCGGCCCGCCGAATTGCGCGGCAGCCTCGACGGCGACGAGCCGGGCGCAACCTCATTGGGAGCAGCATCAAGAGTCGCGTAAAAGAGCGGGAGGTCGGCGCTGGAGATCGAGCGGATTGAAAGGAGGCGAAGAAGAAGCAGGGTTCGGCCCTATCCCCGTCATTGCGAGCGCAGCGAAGCAACCCAGATACGTCTGTGGGGATGGGCGGCAGAGCAGACCTGATTTGCTCAACTTGAGTTCTTCGCATTGACCCGAAGCGGACAGGATGCAGCGAATGGCAACTCGACTATCGAGGCCTCCATTGCTCGCGGAATTGGCCGGGCGTCACGCCTGCAACCCGGCGGAATGCACGGGTAAAATGGGCGGGATCTGCGTAGCCCGAAGCAAACGCAATGTCGATGATCTTGGAATCCGTATCGCGCAAAAGCTTTCTGGCATTTTCAAACCTCACGGTATCCAACAGCCGCGAATATGTCATCCCGGCGCGAGATAGCTTGCGTTGAAGGCTGCGTGCGCTGACCCCCGCCATCTCCGCGACTTCCGCCAGCGCCGGAGGCCGCTCGTCAATGTAGGATGGAAGCATCAGCTTAAGTGCGTGGATGAAGTCAAAGTTCGAATGTTCGACAAGATCGCTCTTCGGATGTGAAGGAGCTTGATCCAATCTGTTAGGAAGGCCCAGCAATGAAACAGGTACGTCGATCCACGAGGCTTCTTGACCAGACAGGAAGCGGGACGTCGGCCAGAAAGACCGACATGCCGGACCCGGCGTGTATCGTGCCTCAAAGGCGATAGTTGCCGGTGCCCAGTCCGGACCGGCGAATTGCCGGACGATGTAAATCGGGAAAACGTTCTGAAGCCATTGTGAATGCTCGAGATGCTGAAGTCCGGCAGTGCCGGCTAGCTTGCTGCAATAGCGAACATGGTCGCCGTGGCGCTCCACCCAGTTGCTCAAGTTTGAATCTTCGAGCGAAGCCAATCTACAGGCCTGGTGCAGCGCGACGAGCAAAGTCGGGGAATGACTGATTAGATACCTGGTCTTCTCACTAAGGTGCGCGAAATTGAGCGACTTGGCAGCGTGGAATCCGAAATCCTCGATACCTTGCGACCGGCTGGCAAACTCCGCAAATTCGATCGCAGGTAAGATCGGCACGTAATGATCGGCTTTTTCCTCCAGAGAAGCGGGCAACCGATATTTTTCCAATAACGAAGCGGTTGGCGCGCCGAGATTATTCAAAATGTCAGCGAATGGACTGAGGTGCTGACAACGCGTCAAATGAATCTTTGGCATTGGTGCGTCTCGATCACTAAAATTCAGCGCACGAGCGGCGTCGCAGGACGACAGCTCCCTACCCGGGGAGAGCTGACGCCTGTCACGCGCTTAGATTATCAGGACTGCAAGGCTCTTTGCTTGTTTTTGTCGTCTGGCAATGCCTCCAGAGGATCTCAGTCCCACCTCATTCCATTCGACGAAAGTTTTGGCGCCCGATGGCCAGATGGGCCTTTCAGCTTCCCCTAGTCCCATGGACTGATTTTTCACTGTGGGAGCATGGGCTTCAGGCCTGCCGCCAAACGATGAGAGCCGTCCGCTTGCCTTCATCCACGGCGGTCCGCGCCGCCATCGTTGCATCACTGCGGCACGGTGACGCAACCCTTGATAGCACAGCGCATGCGCTCAGAATTAGTGGGCGCACATTGCAGCGTCATCTCGAACGCATGGGCACGAGCCACAGCAAGATGCTCGACGAAGTCCGACTAGAGATTGCGTGCCGCCTGCTGGCCAATACGAGTAAGCGCTTGTCGGATATTGCAGAATTTCTCGGATACACGAACGCGAGCAGCTTCAGCCGTGCTTTCGTGCGTTTGATGAAAATTCAACCTATCGTTTATCGGAGACAGCAACGTGGCCGCGAGCATGATCGGTCGCTTGTCCGCCGACGTTCTCGCACTACTAGCCGCTGAATGATTCCTGACGATTGGCGCGAAATGGCAAGACGCGCCGCGTGATTTGGCGCGAAATGCAGAGATGCCGCCGGCACTAGCGACGGTTTATCGCTTTCGAATTGCTCACGTGCTGCTCGAGGAAAACAACCAGCCTGCAAAGGAGAAGACCGCTATGACAATCCGCCTGGCCTTGATCGCGGTCTGCGCCGCTGGCTTAGTGGTAATTCCGCACAAGCTCCTTGCTCAATCTTCGGCCGAACCCAAGCCGCACATTCCGCTTGAGAAATCGATTGGTCAGGCCAAGCCGGAAGTGGTCCCATCGCTTTTTGTCCTCAACTCGCGCGGGGTGAGCCTGAAAGAGGGTAAGCTGGTGCTAAGCGGCGTTTCTCCGAATGCGATTGTGTTTGCCGACCGACCCGTTCGTGCCGCCGGGCATGATCTGACCTCCCGGATTGTCGAGGACTGGGGCCATGGCAGCGACAACTTCGCTAAAGACCCGCCCAACGCCACGGTGTCAGGATTCAAGAAAGACGGATCGTCGGTGTTGGATGCCGTCGTCGTGTTGAAATCCCCCAAGCTTGAAGGTGATAAGCTGACGTTCGACGTCGATATCCTCGAAGGTGATCTCGCCGGGGCGGACGGGCCGGCATCTGTCTTTATCGATATCATTGGCCGTCCGTTGACGCCGTTGTCTTTCGCCGGCGTCGCTCGCCGCACCGCCTGGCGCGGAGCGTTCTACCGCGGCGCTGCCGTGGCAGGAGCCGCTGCTGTGGCCGGGGCTGCGGCGTATCCCTATTACTCACCGCGCTGCGGCTACTACCCCTATCCGCCCTGCTATTGAGCCGTTCGCCCGAGTGGCTCCGTTGCAAAGGCGTGAACTGCGAATCCACGTGACTGGTTTTCTATAGGAAGGAGATTAGCGATGAACATCACCCGTCGATCCCTTGCATTTGGCGGAATGGGGCTGCTCGCGGGAGCCGCCGCCACACGACCGGCTCTTGCCCAGGATTCATTTTTCGGAGTGGGACAAGGCCTGGAGGATTTCTGGCTGGCCAGCGACGCCTACATCTTTGGCTACCCGCTGGTGACGATGGAGATGACCCGGCGGATCATCACGAATGTCGCCGAGCCCGTCGGCACGCGCGGTCCGATGGGACATATCATCAAGCTGCGCCAGTATCCCGACGCCACCTTCAGGGATGTGACGGCACCGAATGCCGACACCTTGTACACGACATCCTTCTTCGACGTCGGAAAGGAGCCCTGGATACTCAGCATTCCGGACATGAAGGGCCGCTATTTCCTGATGCCGATGCTGGACGGCTGGACCACCGTGTTTCACGTGCCAGGTAAGCGCACCACCGGCACCGGGGCGCAGACCTACGCGATCACGGGGCCGGGTTGGAAGGGCACGCTGCCGGCGGGTGTCAAGGAGTACAAGTCGGCCACCAATATCGTGTGGCTGCTCGGCCGCATCTATTGCACCGGCACGGCGGACGATTACGCTGCGGTGCACAAGTTGCAAGACGAATGCAAGCTCGTTCCGCTCAGCGCTTATGGCAAAGCCTACACGCCCGCCCCCGGGAAGGTGGATCCAACAATCGATATGAAGACGGCGGTCCGCGAGCAGGTCAATCGCATGGACGCGGTCTCATACTTCAAGCTGCTTTGCGAGCTGATGAAGACTAATCCGCCATACGCCGCGGACGCGCCTCAACTTGCGAAGTTTGCCCGCATCGGCATCGTCCCAGGGCAGGATTTTGATGAGAGTAAGCTGAAGGCAGACTTTCTGAGGCGCCTGCCGGAGGTGTCGTTCGACCGGATCATGCTGCAGTTCAAAATCAACAAGGCCATCAAAGACGAGAATGGGTTCGCGTTCACGACCAAGACCGGCATCTACGGCACCGACTATTTGATGCGGGCTTTGGTAACCGCGATCGGGCTTGGTGCCAACCGGCCGCAGGATGCCGTCTATCCGACCTCGCAAAAAGACGCCGACGGTCACAAGTACAGCGGCGCGAACAAGTACGTGATGCGATTTCCGAAAGGTCACTTGCCTCCAGCGGAGGGATTCTGGTCGCTTACGATGTACGACAGCGGCTATTTCTTCGTGAAGAACCCGCTCAACAGGTACTCCGTCAGCGCTCGGGAAGACTTGAAGGAGAATCCGGACGGATCAACTGATCTGTACATCCAGAAGGACTCTCCCGGCAAAGAGAAGGAGTCGAACTGGCTACCTGCGCCTGAGGGAGATTTCATCCTCATGTTGCGTATGTACTGGCCCCAGGAGACGGACCCCTCGATCATCAACGGCACATGGACGGTCCCGGCCGCCAGAAAAGTCGGAGCCTAGAGCAGGCAATCATGCCGGCGCGCATGCGCCGGCATGATTGCTAGGCCGCTCCCAGATGCCCCACAGCACGCTGTACTCGCTTTGGGTTTTCTGGGCCGAATGACACGGCATTCGCGATGCAGGAGGCCATGATGTCGGCACTTCACCTTGGAAAAGGAAAACAGCGCGTTGGACGGAGCGCGACAAAGCCGTCTCTCTCTTCTGCGTTCAGGAATGCAGCCATTGCCTCGGCAGTCATGACGCTGTCGGTGCCTGCTGCCACGGCTTACGCCGACGAAGGTGGCGTTTCCTACTGGCTCCCTGGCCGCTTCAGCAGCCTTGCCGCCACCCCTCAAGCCCCCGGCTGGTCAATGGCAGCGGTCTACTACCACACCAGCGTAAGTGCATTCGGCACCGCGGCTGCCGCAAGGGAAATTCACGTCGGCAGAATCCCCGCAACAGTAAACGTCGATCTGAACTTGCGTCTGAATGGGCGGGGGGATCTCGTCCTGCTCAATCCTACATACACGTTCGCAACCCCCGTGCTGGGCGGGCAACTGGCCATCGGAGTGACAGGACTGTTCGGACGATCGAGCGCTGATCTAGCAGGAACGCTCACCGCAACTGTCGGCCCCCTGGCCGTGACGCGCACGGGCAGCTTCGGCGACTCGATCACGTCAGTCGGGGATCTCTACCCGCAGGCGACGCTCAAGTGGAATGCAGGCGTCCATAACTTCATGACCTACGTAACCGGAGATGTTCCCGTCGGCGCTTACAGTTCGTCCCGTCTCGCCAATCTCGGCATCGGGCATGGCGCCATCGACGGCGGCGCCGGCTACACCTACTTCAATCCGCAAACTGGCCACGAGTTTTCCGCGGTGGCGGGCCTCACCTACAATTTCAAGAATCCGGATACGCAGTACCAGAACGGCATCGATCTTCACGTTGACTGGGGAGCCTCACAGTTTCTGTCAAAGCAAACTTTCGTCGGCCTCGTTGGTTATGCCTATCAGCAGATAACTGATGACTTTGGCCAGCATCCCGCCCTAGGCGGCTTTCGGTCCCGAGTCTTCGCAGTTGGTCCGCAGATTGGCTTTCTATTTCCGGTAGGCGATATGCAGGGGTATTTGAATCTGAAGGGATATGGCGAGTTCGCTGCGGAGAATCGGCCGGCTGGCTGGAACACTTGGCTGACGTTCTCAATATCGCCGATAGCGCCGACCAGAACTGTCGCATCAACCCGGCGGATCACAAAATAGCAGCGTGGCCGCTTAGCCGATCTCGCCGACACACCATGGGTCGGTCGAACGTCTCACGTGAACATATCGAACTGAGCTGGTTATCTGCGTAGCCTCGAACCTTCCACCTGCTGAACAAAGCTGGCGTGAAGGTAGTCGAGAAGATCTACCTGCATCGAAATCCCGCACTTTGAAGAAGGAAAGTCGCCCCCCGGACCGGCACTTCCGCTTTCGGCCCATCTCGGAAGTCGGGCACCGTCCGCACTTTTGTTGCTGTTGGAATGGAATCGGACATGGGTAGGGCAATCGCCTGGTGGATTGCTTCGTCGCAAGCGCTCCTCGCAATGACGGGGCGAGAGCCGGGTCAAAGAAAAACGGCGGGCTGTTGGCCCGCCGTTTTCGTTCTGATTGAAATCGGATCAATTATCCAAAAAGCTCCGCAGCTTCCGGCTCCTCGACGGATGCTTCAGCTTCCTCAGCGCCTTCGCCTCGATCTGGCGGATACGCTCGCGCGTCACCGAGAACTGCTGACCCACCTCTTCCAGCGTGTGATCGGTGTTCATGCCGATGCCGAAGCGCATGCGCAGCACGCGCTCTTCGCGCGGGGTGAGCGAGGCGAGCACGCGCGTGGTGGTCTCGCGGAGGTTGGACTGGATCGCGGCGTCGATGGGCAGGATCGCGTTCTTGTCCTCGATGAAATCGCCGAGATGCGAATCCTCTTCGTCACCGACGGGCGTCTCCAGCGACAGCGGCTCCTTGGCGATCTTGAGGACCTTGCGCACCTTCTCCAAGGGCATGCCGAGCTTTTCGGCGAGCTCCTCCGGGGTCGGCTCGCGGCCGATCTCGTTGAGCATCTGGCGGGACGTGCGCACGATCTTGTTGATCGTCTCGATCATGTGCACGGGGATGCGGATGGTGCGCGCCTGGTCTGCGATCGAGCGGGTGATCGCCTGCCGAATCCACCAGGTGGCGTAGGTCGAGAACTTGTAGCCGCGGCGGTACTCGAACTTGTCGACCGCCTTCATCAGGCCGATGTTGCCTTCCTGGATCAGGTCGAGGAATTGCAGGCCGCGGTTGGTGTACTTCTTGGCGATCGAGATCACGAGGCGGAGGTTGGCTTCCACCATCTCCTTCTTGGCCTGGCGGGCCTCGCGCTCGCCCTTCTGCACGGAGTGCACGATCTTGCGGAACTCGACGATCTCAAGGCCAGTCAGCGCGGCGAGCTGATGCACCTCGTGGCGGAGGTCCTTGATGCGGTCCTTCTCGTGGTGGACGAAGTTCTTCCAGCCCTTGGCCGAGAGTTTCGAGACGCGGTTGAGCCAGCGCGGATCGAGCTCCGAGCCGGTATAGTTGCGCAGGAAATCCTCGCGCGCGACGCCGTGGCTGTCGGCAAGGCGCATCAGGCGGCCCTCATGCGAGACGAGGCGCTTGTTGATGTCGTAGAGCTGCTCGACAAGGCTGTCGATGCGGGCCTGGTTGAGGCGCAGCGACTTCACCTCGACGATGATCTCGTCCTTCAGCTTCTTGTACTTGCGCTCCTGGTGCGGCGAGAGCGACTCGTTCTGGAGCTGGTTCTGGATGTCCTGCTCCTGAAGCTTGCGCAGCTTCTTGTAGCTGTCGGCGATGCGATCGAAGATCTCGACCACCTTCGGCTTGAGCTCGGCCTCGATCGCCGCGAGCGACATCTGGTTCTCGAACTCGTCGTCGTCCATGTCGGACTCGGCGGCGGCCTCGCCCGGATCCTTCTCCTCGCCCTCGGGGGCGGCCGCGGGCGCGGCGCGGAACGGCGTCGGCGACGGGGGCGCGGCAGGCGGCGCGACATGCGCGGGCGCAGCGGCGGACGCGGTGGCTTCGCCGCCCTCGGCCGAGGCTTCGCCGCCCTCGCCATTGGGTCCTGCGATCATCGCGGCGTTCATGCCGCCCTTGGCATCCGGGCCGGCATAGGTGGCTTCGAGATCGATGATGTCGCGGAGGAAGATCTTGCCTTCGTTGAGCTCGTCGCGCCAGATGATGATGGCCTGGAAGGTCAGCGGGCTTTCGCAGAGACCCGCGATCATCGCCTCGCGGCCGGCCTCGATGCGCTTGGCGATCGCGATTTCGCCTTCGCGGGAGAGCAGCTCGACCGTGCCCATCTCGCGCAGATACATGCGCACGGGATCGTCGGTGCGCTCGCCCGGCTCGCTCTTCTTGACCTCGGTGACGGCCTTCTGGGTGACCTCGACGAGCTCGTTATCGGTCTCGTCGTCGCCCTCGTCCTTCTCTTCCTCGCCTTCGGTGTCGTCGGCTTCGGTGACGTTGATGCCCATGTCCGAGAGCATCGACATGATGTCCTCGATCTGTTCGGGCGAGGTCTGGTCGGACGGCAAGACTTCGTTGAGCTGATCGAAGGTCACGAAGCCGCGCTTCTTGGCCTGCTTGATCATCTTCTTCACGGCCGCGTCGGACAGGTCGAGCAAGGGCGAGGGCGCGTCCTGGGAATCCTTCTCCGGCGCATCCGCTGCCTTGTCGTCTTTTTCCTTGTCCTTCGCCTGCAGCGTCTTTGCCTTGGTGGCCATCCATTGCTCCTAAACGCGCTTCATGCGAGACGCGCCGCGCCTTCGCGTGAATTCACATGAACCTGTTGCTCGACGCTCTCGCTTCGGCAGCTCTCGACACGGAAAGGGCGGCGCACAAACCTCTCGCCACCCCCAACTTTCTCTCGCCGGAATTGCCTAACGCTTCGTCAGCCTCTTTGTCGCGGCGGATGCAGGTGTAGTGCCAACAGCGATTGCGCGGATTCATTCCTGACGCGTCTGTTATGCCTGCGGCCGCCTCTGGGCCAAAGTGCTACAAGACCGTTAAGCCTCGATTAACCCTGTTTTTGCCGCCAAACCTAGGATTTGGCGAGTCTTTTAGCGGTTCCAGCCGTGGCCGTCCGCATGTTTCTTTCATCACATGCTCTTCTGGAGCCGGCCCGACAGCTCGCCAAAACCCTCGATCAGGGCCTCGGTACCGTCGACTTCACCTATCCGAGCCTTGACGTCACGCAGCCACGCCAAATTGGCCTCGCTGGGATCCTCCCCCAAGGCCAGCTCGGCGTCTTTCAGCTCTCTAAGTAGTGAATGCCATTGCCGATGCAAGGCAACCAGCTGGTGCCAGGTGGCAAGAACGTCGTCCCGCGCCGCGCCCTCGCGGGCGGCCCACACCGCCTGGGTCGTGATGACATTCTCAACCCTTTGAAGAGTTTGAGAAAATCCGCCCTTTTCGAGGTCGCCGCGCATCTTTTCGGCCTGCTCGCCGGGGTCCGGCGAGTGGTGATGGTCGTTGGCGAAGGCGGCGATGATGCCGGCCCGGAGCTTGTGGGCCTCGGGATGGGCAAGCTCCAGAGCGGCGACCTCCTCCAGATGCTCGTGCAGCAGCCAGGGGTGGTTGATCAGGCATTGCAGGATCAGCGCCTCCCGGCGGGAGATGGCGCTGCGCTGGCCCCGCAGGATCGGGCTTGCCGCCAGCTGCGGGCTCGCGGCCTGGTAGGGCCCGGAGGGCAGCGGGGCCGGACCCGGGGCGCCACGGCGGCCGCCGAACCCTTGTCCGCCGAATCGATTCGCCCCGCCCCGCGGCTGAAACGGCCGGCCGCCACCGGGGCGGAAATTGCCCCGGCCGCCAAAGCCGCGCCCGCCTTCGGGCGCGAAGGTGCGCTGCAGGCGCTCGACGAATTCGTCGCGATAATAGCGCCGCACCACCTCATCGCGGATGCCGTTCGTGAGCTCCCTGATGCGCGCCTCCAGCGCGGCGCGTCGTTCGGGCGTGGCGAAATTGCCGCCCTCGAGCTCGCGCGACCAGATCATGTCGGCGAGCGGACGGGCAGCGCCGATGACCTCCTCGATCGCGCCGCGCCCGCCCGAGCGCACGAGATCGTCGGGATCCTGCCCTTCCGGCAGCAGCGCGAAGCGAAGACTCTTGCCGGGTGCGAGGAAGGGCAGCGCGAGATCGGCGGCGCGATAGGCCGCCTTCTGCCCCGCGCGGTCGCCGTCGAAGCAGAGGATCGGCTCGTCCGCCATCTTCCACAGCAGCGCGAGCTGGCTTTCGGTGAGCGCGGTGCCGAGCGGCGCGACGCTGCCGGCAAAGCCCGCGGTGACCATGGCGATGACGTCGACATAGCCTTCGACCACGATCAGCGGGCTGCCGTCATGGGTGGCTTTGCGCGCGGTCTGGTGGTTGTAGAGATTGTCGCCCTTGTGGAAGAGCGGCGTCTCCGGCGAATTCAGGTATTTGGCCGGAACGTCCTTCTCCAGCGCGCGCCCGCCGAAGGCGATGACGCGGCCGCGCAGATCGGTGATCGGAAACATCACGCGATCACGGAAGCGGTCGTAAGGAACGGGGATGTCGTCGCCGCCGATCAGCAGACCGGTCTCGATCATGTCCTCGACGGAGATTCCGAGCTTGCCGAGATGCTCCTTCAGCGCGAACCGATCGGGCGGGGCATAGCCGAGGCGGAACTGCAATTGCGTCGCCGGCGAAATGGCGCGATCGGCGAGATAGCCGCGCGCTTTCGCGCC
The DNA here is from genome assembly GCF_020193895.1 of Bradyrhizobium sp. NBAIM14. NCBI lineage: Bacteria > Pseudomonadati > Pseudomonadota > Alphaproteobacteria > Hyphomicrobiales > Nitrobacteraceae > Bradyrhizobium > Bradyrhizobium sp. NBAIM14. Next base: position 122,835 of record NZ_JADYVQ010000015.1, read on the forward strand.
GACGCGCGAGGCCAGCGTCTCGGCGAAGAATTTCGCCGCGAGATCCATCACGTCATGCAGCGAGCGCCGCCGCTGCTCCTCGCGCGCGGCGTTGGGCGTCACCGCCGGCAGCGGCAGGCCCGCCATATTGGCGAGCCGCTCCACGGCTTCCGCGAACGGCAGGCCGTCGGTCTCCATCACGAAGGTGATGATGTCGCCGTGCTTGCCCGAGGAGAAGTCGTGATAAAAACCCTTCTGGTCGTTGACGTAGAAGGACGGCGTCTTCTCCTGCTGGAACGGCGACAGCCCCTTCCACTCGCGCCCGGCCTTCTTCAGCTTGACGCGCTTGCCCACGACCTCGGAGACCGAAAGCCGGGCACGAAGCTCGTCGAGGAACTGGGGCGTGAAGCGCATGGGGCGAGTTTAGCCGAGCGTTTGAGTCGGGCGAAGGATCAGGGATATAGGGACGGCCCGGTCAAAGGCCAGGTTTGTCGGGCTTATCCGCGCTGTTCACAGCCCTCTCCGTCATTCCGGGGCGCCCCGAAGGGGCGAGCCCGGAATCCATCGAGCCACTGGAATGCTGGGAGAAATGGATTCCGGGCTCGCGCTTCGCGCGCCCCGGAATGACGAGCCACTTGAACCGCGCCCGGTTCCACGCTTCCATACCGCCATGTTCAGGACCTTTCGGGGCGGCCAGACCGGGGGTTGGCGGGTGACCTCGCTCTCGCCTGTGACTGGCGAGTCCCTGCCCTTCGTGCCGGCGCTGTCGGTGACCGACAGCGAGGCCGTCTCGTTGCCGCTGGTGCCCTCGCGCAATGCCTGGCGGCTGGTCGGCGTCGCCAGCAGCCTGCGCTACACCGAGCGGGCCGAGAAGCAGCAGCTCGTCGCCGTGCAGGCCGGCCTCGGCCGGCTGGAGGCCACCAGCGCGGCGCTGATCCCGATCCGCAAGTCGCAGGCCTGGTGGGAGCTGACCCAGGAAGAGCGCCGCAAGATTTTCGAGGACAAGTCGCACCACATTGCGAGCAGTCTTCGTTTTCTGCCCGCGATCGCGCGCCAGCTCTATCATTGCCGCGACCTCGGCGGCCCCTTCGACTTCCTGACCTGGTTCGAATTCGCCCCCGCGCACGCCTCGCTGTTCGAGGAGCTTGTGGCGATGCTGCGGCGGACCGAGGAGTGGACTTACGTCGAGCGCGAGGTCGACGTGCGCGTGGTGAAGGAAGTGCTGTCGGCCTAGCGATCGAGGAAGCGCCCGGACTCGATGATCGGCAGATCGGTGACGGGCCAATTGTAGACGTAGGTCCACGCCTTTTCGCTGGCGCCGTCGGGCAACGTCACCTCCACCATCTGCCGCAGATATTCGGTCGGCTCCGGATAGCCCTCACCGCAGGCCTCGTACATGTCGAGCTCGCGCAGGAGCTCGTCCGGCACGCGCAGCTGAAACAGCTCACCATGGACGATGTCCGACGGCGTCTCGGAGAGCAGCAATCCCGGATAGTGCTCCACCAGAACGAGCCGGCCGCGGCAGGTGGCTTCACTGATGAATTCCGCATGGGCCGCGAGCAGCCGCGCCATCGGGTGGTCGAAGCCGCGCGTCAGGGTGCCGTAAACGAAAAGTCTATCCAAGCTCATGCCGTTCCAACGTTGCGGCATCGGTGCGATACCGCTACTCCGTTTACACAGTTTGTCATTCCATAGGCAAATCAGGATGGCTTTGGACACGGCCGAATTGACCGACCAGCTGCTCGGCGAGGGCGACATTCCGCCCGTGCATGAGGTGAATGCGGCGGGGACATCGCCGTTCCTGCTCACCGCGGACCATTACGGACGGGTGCTGCCGCGCGCGCTCGGCGATCTCGGCGTCGCGGACACCGATCTCGTCAGGCACATCGCCTGGGATATCGGCATCGCCGGCGTCGCCGAGCGGCTCGCCGCGATGCTCGATGCGCATCTGATCGCGCAGCGTTATTCGCGCCTGGTGATCGACTGCAACCGCCCGCCCGGCGTCGCAAGCTCGATTCCCATGATATCCGAGGCGACCGCCATCCCCGGCAATGAGGATCTGTCGGCCGCGGCCAAGGAGATGCGCCGGCGCGAGATCTTCGATCCCTATCACCGCCGGATTAGCGCTGCGATCGATGCGCGCATCAGGGCGGGCAGGCCGACAGTGCTGGTGGCGCTGCACAGCTTCACGCCGGTCTATTACGGCCAGCCGCGGCCCTGGCACATCGGCACGCTCTATCACCGCGACACCGTGCTGCCGCGGCTGATGCTGCAGCATTTGCGGGCCGAGAGCGCGCTCGTCGTCGGCGACAACCAGCCTTATGCGGTGAGCGACATGACCGACTACACGATTCCAATCCACGGCGAGGGGCGCGGCCTCGTCAACACCGGCATCGAGATCCGCCAGGACCTGATCGCCGAGGAGAGCGGCCAGCAGCAATGGGCCGAGCGGCTGGCGCGGATCCTGCGCGAGATCGACGCCACGCTGCGCGAGCAGGGAATGAGTTAAGCGGTCACTTCGCCCGCGTCAGTGCCAGCCAGATGCCGCCGCCGATCATGAAGCCGCCTGAGATGCGCGACACCATCCGCGTGCGCCGCGCCGAGAAGAATTTTCGGGCGCGCCCCGCGGCAATCGCGTAGAGCGCATCGGTCATCACCGCCGTCACCATGAAGGTGGCACCCAGCAGCGCAACCTGCGGGAAATGCGGCTGGCTCATGTCCATGAACTGCGGGATGAAAGCGCCGAAGAACACCAGCACCTTGGGGTTCGACAGCAGCACCAGGAATCCCTGCAGGAAGAAGCCGCCGCGCGGCGGCGGAGGCGGCGCGTCGACGTCGACGCCTTCGACCGGCTCCCAGATCAGCTTGATGCCGAGCCAGATCAGATATGCGGCGCCGGCAAAGCGCACCCAGTCGAACCAATAGCCCATGGTCGCCATCAGCGAGGTCAGGCCGATCGCAACGATGCCGATGACGATGGCAAGCCCGGCCTGCGCGCCGGCCACGTTGATGAGCGCCGCACGCGTGCCGTGGCGCAGGCCATTGGCGATGACGAGGGTGACGATCGGCCCCGGCAGCAGCGCCAGCGCAATGCAGGCGGCGACGAAGGCGAGGTAGGCTTGCATGGACATCATGGGAGGGACTCGCTGCGGTTCGGGCGCATTAATGCATGGCCGAAGCTGGAACGGAAGTCGCGTGAGCCGTTCCACGCCGCCTTGACATGCAACCATTTAGTTGCCTATTATCGCCGCCATGGATGAGGTCTTCAAGGCGCTCGCGGATAGCTCGCGACGTTCGCTGCTCGACAGGCTTCACGCCAGAAACGGCCAGACACTGAACGAGCTCTGCGAGGGGCTTGCGATGACACGACAGGCCGTCACCAAGCACCTTGCCATCCTGGAGGAAGCGAACCTCATCACCACCATCAGGCATGGACGCGAGAAGCTGCACTACCTCAACCCGGTGCCGATCCATCAGATCGGCGAACGTTGGATCAGGAAGTTCGAACGCAGCAAGCTCGCCGCGCTCAACGAGCTGAAACGTCAGTTGGAGAACGGCGACGAGTGAGTCCGCTCAACGAAGGATTTGATGCACGATGAACCTCGATCAATTCAAGCCGCTGACCGTCTACACCATCTACATCGCCTCGACGCCCGAGAAGGTGTGGGAGGCGCTGACGTCCGCCGAGTTCAGCCGGAAATATTTTTCCGGCTTTGCGGTGGAGATGGAGCCGAAGCTCGGCGGCAGTTTCGTCGTGCACGCGCCCGACGGCTCCGAGCACATCCGCGGCGAAGTGTTCGAATACGATCCGCCGAGGAGGCTCACGGTGAGCTGGAACGTCAATTGGCCGGACCTCGTGGAAAAGCTCGGCACCACCATCGTCACCTACGAGATCGAGCAGGCCGGCGAAGCCGTCCGCCTCACCCTGAGCCAACGCCACGACCGCGAGCTCAGCGACGACATCCTTTCCGGCGGCCGCACCGGCTGGCCCGCGATCCTCTCCGGATTGAAGAGCCTGCTGGAGACCGGCAAGGCGCCGCATATCGAGATGTCCCCGCCGGTGCGGTTGCTGGAGGCGCTGAAGGCGATGGGGATCAAGGTGCCTTGAGCGAGGCAATCTCCGCTGTCGTCCCGGGGCGCGCGAAGCGCGAGCCCGGGACCCATAACCACAGGATGAAGTTTGGCGAAGACTCGTGGTTACGACTTCGCGCCCCAACTTCTCCCTGGGGTTATGGGCCCCCGCCCCCGTGCGCAGCCGCGCACTAGGCGGGGGCGACGGCCTACACCGGCGCCACCAACCGGCGGTACAGGTGCCATGTCGCATGCCCGAGCACCGGCAGCGTGACCACCAGCCCGAGAAAATAGGGCAGCGCCGAGATGATCAGCAGCATCACGATCAATGCGGCCCAACCGATCATCGGCAGCGGGCTCGTCACCACCGCGCGCACGCTCGTCACCATGGCCGTGACGAAATCGACCTCGCGATCGAGCAGCAGCGGGAACGACACCACGGTCAGCGAGAACAGGATCAGCGACAGCACGGCCCCGACCGCATTGCCGATGGCCAGGAACAGCAGGCCCTCGCTGGTCGTCAGCACCACCGTCATGAATTCCTGCAAGCTCGAGAACGAGGCGTTGAGGCCGAGCAGCAGCGCGATCAGGAGCCGCACCTGGTACATCCAGACCACGAACACGAACAACGTCACGAAGGCCATCCAGCCGATCTCGCTGCGCGAGCGGATCGCGGACCAGATCGCAGCGAACGAGACCGGCTCGCCGCGCTCACGGCGCCGGCTGACTTCGTAGAGGCCGATCGCAACGAACGGTCCGATCAGCGCAAAACCGGCAGCGAGGGGATAGACCAGGTAGACCATGCCGAAGGCAGTGAGACAGAGCATGATGACGATGCCGCCGGCGGCATAGAGCGCGCCGAAGCAGAGACCGTAGAGCGGCAGCGCCTGGAAATCGCGGAGGCCCTCGACCAGCGCCTCGGCGATGTCGACCGCCGCCACTGGACGCACCACCGGATCGACCTTGCCCGAGATGGACATCAGCTTCCTCCGCACATCGGCGCGATCTTCGTCGCGCGCATGCCGCGATATTAGCGCCGCCGCGCGGCGGCGCAACTTGAAGCCGGCCGGCGCGAAGGGTAGCAGCGAAGGGACGATGCTCGCACGGCGAAATCGTTAGCCTTTCGCGCGATTTTTGCACCGACCGCTATGGACGGGGCAGATGATCGTGCCGCAAATTGCACCTCCGAATACCGTCGCCCGAGAGCCGATCGCCCACCGATGAGCCTGCGTACCCGGTTACTTATCCTCGTCATCGCGGCCATGCTTGTGCCGGCGATTCTGGTCGGGCTGCGCTTCGTGCAGAACCGGACGAGCGAGATCGACGCGGCGCTGGCCAATCTCGCCGCATCCGCCGACGACATCGCCAGCGATCTCGGCGAGAAGATCCAGGGGACTGCCCAGCTTCATTACGGGCTCGCCCGCGCCCGCGACCTCGACACGCGCGACAAGGCGGCATGCTCGGCGTTTCTGTCGGATGTCCGCGAGGAATATCCGCAGTTCACGGGTATCCTGACCATCGATCCCGACGGCAGGCTGTTCTGCGACTCGCTGCGGACCAACCGCACGCTCGACCTGAACGACCGCGGCTATTTCAAAGAGGTCCAGACTCTTCACGGCCTCGTCGCGGTGGAACCGGTGTTCGGCCGCCTCACCGGGCTGTCGGTGCTGCAGATCGCCTATCCGGTGCGATCGGATACAGGCGCGCTGAAATTCGTGCTGCTGGCGTCCTTCAACCTGAACAAGTTCGCGGAGTTTCACGACAAGCGGCTGCTCGCCGAGAAGGACATCCTGCTCGTCGACGCCAAGGGCACGGTCCTGGCCGCCCCCAAGCGCGGCGGCTGGAGCGTACCCATCGGCGGCTCCATTGCGGGCTCCGACCTGTTCCGCTTCGCGGCAGATCCCGACGGCGAACCATTCCGGGAGATCGCCGATCGCGACGGCCGCACGCAGATCTGGGGCGTTGCCCGTTCGCCCGCGATCCGCAAGGCCGGACTCTATATCTTGGTGGGGCGGTCCAAGGACGGACTGATCGCGGCAGCGAACCGCCGGCTTTACGAGGACATGGCGATCCTGGCGGTGGCCTCGCTGCTGCTCCTCGCCGGCCTCTGGATCCTCACGACGGTGAGCATCGGACGGCAGGTCGGGCGGCTCGCTGCCATGGCGAAGAGCCTGGGGCACGGCGATCTCAGCGCGCGCATTCCGGAGCCCCACCCGGGGGGCGAGCTCGGCGGGTTGATGACGCTGCTCAACAGCACGGCCGAATCGCTCGAGCAGCAGCGCGCCGCCATCGCCGATCTCAGCCACAAGCTCAGCCAGTCGCAGAAGATGGAAGCCATGGGCCAGCTCACGGGCGGCGTGGCGCACGATTTCAACAATCTCCTGACCGTCATTCTCGGCAATTCCGAGCACCTCGCCGACAGGCTTGCGGGCAACGAGGAATTGCACCGGATCGCCGACGACATTGCGACCGCCGCCGAGCGGGGATCCGACCTGACGCGGAGCCTGCTCGCCTTCGCGCGCAAGCAGCCGCTGCGGCCGCGCGAGATCGACATCGCCGAGCAGGTGACCGGCATGAAGCAGCTTCTGCAGCGGACCCTGGGCGAGCACATCGAATCCAGCTTCACGTTCGCGCCGGATCTCTGGCTCGCCAGCGTCGATCCCGGCCAATTGGCGACGGCCGTGCTCAACCTCGTGCTCAACGCGCGCGACGCGATGCCTGACGGCGGCAAGCTGATGGTCGAGGTGCGGAATGCATCGCTCGGTGAATCCGACCTCGACGTCAACGGCGAGCCGCGGCCCGGCGACTACGTCATGCTGGCCGTGAAGGATACCGGGTCCGGCATGAGCAGCGAGGTGTTGCAGCGCGCGTTCGAGCCGTTCTTCACCACCAAGGAGGTCGGCAAGGGCACCGGCCTTGGCCTCAGCATGGTCTACGGATTTGCGCAACAATCCGGCGGACTCGTGCAGATGCAGTCCGAACCGGGTCAAGGCAGCGTGGTCAGGCTGTTCTTTCCTCGCCTGCCGACGTCGTCGAGCGAGGAGCCGTCACCGGCAGCGCGTGTCGCCGCACCCGAGGGATACGAAACGATCCTCGTCGTCGAGGACGACGACATGGTGCGCGCCTATGTCGAGAACGAGCTGAAGGCGCTCGGCTACCGCGTCATCACGACGGCAAACGGACCCGCGGCGCTGGACGTGCTGCGCCAGTCCGCGGACATCCAGCTGCTGTTCACCGACGTCGTGATGCCCGGCGGCATGTTCGGGCCGGAGCTGGCGAGGCAGGCCGTTCAACTGCGGCCTGGCCTCAAGGTGCTCTTCACGTCCGGCTACAGCCAGGATCCGGTCAAGACGCCCGACGGGATCGACGCGCGCATTCTGACCAAGCCGTTCCGGCGCAAGGAGCTCGCCGCGATGCTGCGCGCGGCCCTCTCGGAGCCGCCGCGCTAGATCAGGACGCGACGGTGAGCTGCAGCGCCACTGCGAGATTAGCGGCGAACAGAGCCGCATCGATCACGAAGATCCGGAGCATCGGGCCCTTCAACACCGGCCAATAGGCCACCCCGACGCGGCCGCCGCGCATCAGCACCGGGACGTTATAGGCGAACTGGCTGAAATGGCAGGCGGCAAAGAACAGGAACAGCGCGAGCTGCGCTTCGACCGGTTGGAAGAAGGACGGACGGGCGGCCAGAAGATAGAGCGACAAGAGCCCGATCGGCAGATTCATGCCGCCGAGAAACGCGACGCTCGCTGCAAGGGTCGGCGCGATCGGATTGCTGCGCTCCTCTCGCGGCAGCAGGATCTTCAACGTGTTGGTTTGCGCGATGCTGAACTGGATGAACGCGCCCACGAACCAGAGCGTGTTGAGAAGCAGGACGATATCCGAAAATCGCATGGTCATTTCCCGTAGAAGGCTTCGCTGCGCACCACACGGCCCGCATCGTCGAAATCCATGAACTCGCTGGCGCGCGTATCGCCCAACTGCCACCACACCGTCAGTCGCGCGATCGCCTCGTCCCAGCTCCAATCCAGGATCTTCAGGTCGGCACTTTCGATGTGGCCGTAGGCTTTCCGCCAGTAGGCGCGAATGTTCTCAGCGCCGGTGACGGTCGGAGACCCCGTCAGGGTGAGCGCGAGAGGGCTGCGCATCTGCGCATCGTCGGCGAAATGGGCGACGACCGCGTCGATGTCCACTTTGCACCAGTTCGCGCACCATGCCGCGACGAAGCTTGCAGCGGCCGCGCGGTCCATTGCCTGTCCGCTCACGACACGGATCCTCCCTTCGGCTTGTGGCCCGGAAGGTGGCAAAGCGCGCGCCTCATGTCAACTATGTTGACTTGAGATTTAGGTCAGTTGTTGTCGGCGATCGCCTCCATCACGCCGATCCATCCGGCCGCACCGCTCGCCCCGGCGCGCGCGAACGCCTCGCGCAGGACCTGGCGCTCGTGGTCCGAGGCCCGTTGCTCGATGCGCCGCCCCGCTTCCGTCAGGCGCAGCAATTTCGAGCGGTGCTGCTCCGGCGCCCGCTTCGAGGTCAGGAGCTTGCGCTCCAGCAGCAGATTGAGCGGCCGGTTGAGGGCCTGCTTGGAAATGCCGAGGATCTCGATCAGCGCGCCGATGGCGATGTCGGGCCGGCGCGCCACAACGTAGAGGATGCGATGGTGCGGACGCGACAGGCCCTGCTTGGCCAGATATGCGTCGGCCTCAAGCGTCATGCCGCGCCAGCCGTAATACATGAGCTCCAGCGCCGTATCGAGCTCGTGCAGCTTTGCAAGCGAGGCGCGGTGAAGCCCCGCGGCTTGAGACGTCTTTGCCATGGTCGGAAGCTAGCCCTTGTAAGAAGTCAGCCTTTGGCCCGCAGCTCGCGGCGCAGCACCTTGCCTGTTGCCGTCATCGGCAGCGTCTCCGTGAATTCGACGAAGCGCGGATATTCGTGCGCGGCGAGCTGCACCTTGACGAAGTCCTGAATCTCGCGCGCGAGCGTGTCGCTGCCGGCAAAGCCCGGACGCAGCACGATCCAGGCCTTGATCGATTCGGTGCGGATCGGATCGGGAATGCCGACCACCGCAGCCATGGCCACCGACGGATGTTTCATCAGCGTGTGCTCGATCTCGGAGGGGCCGACGCGATAGCCGGCGGTGGTGATGACGTCGTCCTCGCGGCTGACGTACCAGAAATAGCCGTCCTCGTCCTGCACTCCGAGATCGCCGGTGAGCAGGAAGTCGCCGGCATATTTCTTCGCGGTCGCCTCCGGATTGCGCCAATATTCGAGCATGGTGACGGGGCACGGCTGGCGCACGCCGATGATGCCGCGCTGCCCCCGCGGCAATTCCTCGCCCTTGTCGTTGACGATGCGGACATCGAAGCCCGGCGTCGCCTTGCCCATCGAACCCGGGCGGATCGGAAACAGGTTCGCGTTGCTGCCGATCACGAGGTTGCACTCGGTCTGGCCGAACACCTCATGCGCGTCGACACCAAACGTCTCGCGCACCCAGCCGAGCAATTCACCCCCGAGCGATTCGCCGCCGGTGAAGATGCTGCGCAGCTTGACGCCGGAATGCTTGACGCCGGCCTGCCGCATCAGCTTCAGCGCCGTCGGCGGCAGGAAGACGTTGCGGACGGCAAGATCGGCCATCATCTGCATCGCCGCCTGCGGCTCGAATTTCCGCGCGCGATGGCCGACCAGGGGAATGCCGTGGTACCAGAACGCGAGCAGGCCGTTGATGAGCCCGCCGATCCAGGCCCAATCCGCCGGCGTCCACATGAGATCGCTGGGCTTGGGCAAGAAGTTGTGGCACATCTCCACGTTCGGCAGATGGCCGAGCACGACACGATGCGCATGCAGCGCGCCCTTCGGGTTACCCGTCGTGCCGGAGGTGTAGATGATCAGGGCGGGATCGTCGGCCGAGGTGTCCGCGCGCGTAAAGTCGGGCGAAGCGGCCTTCACCGCATCCCAGAACGATGTCGTGCCGGCGGGCACGCGCGCGCCGACGATGTAGACGTTCCTCAGCTCCGGCAGGCGGTCGCGGATCTTGGACAGCTTTTCCCAGCCGGCTTCGTCGGTGACGATCGCCTTGGCTTGCGAATTCGACAGACGGAATTCCAGCGCGTCCTCGCCGAACAGGGCGAACAGCGGGATCGAGATCAGGGCCGAGCGAAACGCCGCCATATGCACGATCGGCAATTCCACCGACTGCGACAGGAACACCGCGACGCGGTCGCCGCGGACCAGCCCGTCCGCCTTCAGCACACTGGCGAAGCGGCGCGACATCTCCGCGATCTCGTCGAAGGTGGTGCGGCTGGTGGCGCCGGTGTCGTCGACATAGATCAGCGCAAGCCGGCCGGTGCCGTCGGCATGGCGATCGCAGCACGCTTCCGCGATGTTGAAGCGCGCGGGGATATCCCAACGGAAATTGCGATAGAGTTCGTCGTAGGTTGCGGCTTCGGTCAGCATGGTATGGTCGTTTCCGGTGTCTTATTATCGTTCAGTCTAGGGCCGCGGGCGCACGGGACAAGTCCCTCGCCGTCATTCCGGGGCGCCCGAAGGGCGAGCCCGGAATCCATCGGGCCACAGGAAACGCCGCTTGATGGATTCCGGGTTCGACGCTGGCGCGTCGCCCCGGAATGACGGCGGAGGCTACCGCACCGTCGCAAAAAACTTCCGGACATCCTGCACGAACAGCTCCGGCTGCTCGAATGCCGCGAAGTGACCGCCCTTCTCCATCTCGCTCCAATGTGTGATGGCATGGAAGTTCGGCTCCATCCAGCGCCGCACCGGCGTGATGATCTCCTTCGGAAACACCGCGACGCCCGTCGGCACCTTCACCACCGGCGTGGTGCGGCGCTTGCCAAAGCTCTCCCAATAGAGCCGCGCCGACGAGGTCGCCGTCTGCGTCGCCCAATAGAGCATGACGTTGTCGAGCAGCTCGTCCTTGCTGAAGATGTTCTCGGGGTGGCCATTGCAATCGGTCCAGGCCCAGAATTTTTCCAGGATCCACGCGGCCTGCCCGCTCGGCGAATCGGTCAGGCCATAGCCGAGCGTCTGCGGCCGCGTCGATTGCTGCTTGGAATAGCCGGAATCGAGATCGACATAATGCTTGAGGCCGACCAGCGCCCGCTTCTCCTCTGGCGTCGGCTCGCTCTCGATCTTCGGCGCCGCGTTGAAGGCGAGCGTGATGTGGATGCCGGCGCAATGCTCAGCGTCCTGCGCGCCGAGCGAGGTCGTCACCGCCGAGCCCCAGTCGCCGCCTTGCGCGCCGTAGCGCGCGTAGCCCAGGCGGTCCATCAGCTTGCCCCAGGTCGCGGCAATGCGATCGACGCCCCAGCCGGTGGTCCTTGGCTTGGCCGAGAAGCCGAAGCCCGGCAGCGAGGGGCAGATCACGTGAAAGGCGTCGGCGGGATTGCCGCCATGCGCGGCGGGATCGGTGAGCGGCGCGATCACCTTCTGGAACTCGACGATCGACCCGGGCCAGCCATGGGTGATGATCAACGGAAGCGCGTTGGCTTCTTTCGAGCGCGCATGAATGAAGTGGATGTCGAGGCCGTCGATCTCGGTGGTGAACTGCGCAAAGCGATTGAGCTTTGCCTCGCGCGAGCGCCAGTCATACGCGTTGGCCCAATAGGTGCAGATCTCCTGGATCCATTTCAGCGGCGCGCCCTGGCTCCAGTCGTCGACCAGCTCGGCCTCCGGCCAGCGCGTGCGGGCGAGGCGTGACTTCAGGTCGGCGAGGACGTCGTCGCCGATGGCGATGCGAAATGGATTGATGGCGGTCATCGGTTGCTCCCGATTTGTTTCTGCCGGGAGAGTAGACCGAACCTATGCGGCATCAAAGGTGCCCCTTCTCCCCTTGTGGGAGAAGGGGGCGCGAAGCGCCGGATGAGGGGTCTCTATCCGCGTGAACTACTGGGAGAGGATCGCTCGCGGAGAAAGACCCCTCACCCGTCTCGCCGCTACGCGGCGAGCCACCCTCTCCCACAAGGGGAGAGGGGAAGAAGCTAGCCCGACAGCGCTGCCTTCACGAGACCAGACGCCTTGCCGAAATCCATTTGCCCTGCGTACTTCGCGCGCAGCACGGCGATCACCTTGCCCATGTCCTTCATGCCGGCAGCGCCGGTCTCGGCAATCGCATCCGCGATCGCCTTCTTCACGTCGTCATCGGACATCTGCTTCGGCAGATACGCCGAGATCACCGCGATCTCCTCGCGCTCCTGCGCGGCAAGCTCGGCGCGGCCGCCCTTGTCGTAGAGCTCGACCGCCTCCTGACGCTGCTTGATCATCTTCTGCAGCACCGCGAGTATGTCAGCGTCCGACAACGGCGGCTTGCCGCTGCCGCGCGCGTCGATGTCGGCGTTCTTGATGGTCGAGTTGACCATGCGCAGCGTGGACAGCTTGCGCTCGTCCTTGGCCTTCATGGCCTCCTTGACCGCATTGTTGATGTCGTCGCGCAGCATCATCGTGATCCCTTCGATATAAACGCCTGATCTAGGCCCTTTGCGGCCGTCGCACAACCTAGCTCCCCAGCCATTCGGTCAGCGCCTGAACCGTCGCCTCCGGCTGTTCGGCTTGCGGCAGGTGCCCGCAGCGATCGAGAATCACGAGCCTGGCGCCGGCGATGCCTTCGGCCATCTCCTTGGAGAAGGCGTTGGGGATGGTGTTGTCGGCATCGCCCGTCAGCACCAGCGTCGGGCATGTGATCGTCGCCAGCAAGGAGCGCGAATCCACCCGTGCGATGATCGCGGTCTGCTGCCGCAGATAGCCTTCGACGCCGACGTCCTCGTCCTGCGCATGCACGAGCCTGAGAATCTCGGCATCGTCGCGCCGCGACGGATGCACGAGCTCCGGAAAACTCTCCTCGCGCACGGCGCGCAGCTCGCCGCGTCTGGCGCGCTCCATCTGAGCGCGGCGGCGCGCGGTGGCCTCCGGCGAGTCGGGCCGCGCCTGCGTGTTGATCAGCGCGAGTTTTGTCACGCGCTCGCTGGCCTGGCGCATGATCTCGAAGGCGATGTAGCCACCCATGGAATGGCCGGCGAGGGCGAAGCGCGGCGGCGCCTCGGCGAGGATGCGGCGGGCGATCGCAACCATGCTGTCGTCGCGGATGTGGTTGGCGACAGTCACCGGCCCGAAACGCCAGAGCGCAGGGATCACGGGCGCATAGATCCGGGCCGAGGACGCCAGCCCCGGAACCAGCACAATGGGGGTGGTCTGGTCCATTATTGCCTCGCAAGCCCAGGAAATTGCCGGAAATTGTGCGTCCGAGCTTAAGGGTGGGAGGAGGCCTGTCAAATATGCAAAAACGCATGTGAATCGGCCCTCTCTCGCTTTGACGTGCACACGCGGGGGGCTTATGAAGCGGGCTCATGACACAACATGACAACGATCCCGCCTGGCCGGACCACAAACCGACCGCGCTCCTCGTGCTTGCCGACGGCACGGTGCTGGAGGGCTTTGGTCTCGGCGCCGAGGGCCACGCCGTCGGCGAGGTCTGCTTCAACACCGCAATGACCGGCTATGAGGAGATCCTGACCGATCCCTCCTATGCCGGCCAGCTCATCACCTTCACCTTCCCGCATATCGGCAATGTCGGCACCAATGAGGACGACATCGAGACGGTGAACATGGCCGCGACGCCCGGCGCGCGCGGCGTGATCCTGCGCACCGCGATCACCAATCCCTCGAACTACCGCGCCACCAAGCATCTCGATGCCTGGCTCAAGGCCCGCGGCATCATCGGCCTCTCCGGCATCGACACCCGCGCGCTGACCGCGCTGATCCGCTCCAAGGGCATGCCCAACGCCGTGATCGCGCACTCGAAGTCTGGCGAGTTCGATTTGCACGGCCTCAAGGAAGAGGCGCGCGAGTGGCCGGGGCTCGAAGGCATGGACCTCGTGCCGATGGTGACGAGCGGCCAGCGCTTCACCTGGGACGAGACACCCTGGGCCTGGGACAAGGGCTTCGGCCGCCAGGACAAGCCCGAGTTCAACGTCGTCGCCATCGACTACGGCATCAAGCGCAACATCCTGCGCCTGCTCGCCGGCGTCGGCTGCAAGGTGACGGTGGTGCCGGCGACGACCCCGGCCGAAGACATCCTGGCAATGAAGCCGGACGGCGTGTTCCTGTCCAACGGTCCGGGCGATCCGGCTGCGACCGGCAAATATGCGGTGCCCGTGATCCGCGACGTGATCAAGTCGGGCACGCCGACCTTCGGCATCTGCCTCGGCCACCAGATGCTGGGCCTTGCCGTCGGCGCCAAGACCAAGAAGATGCATCAGGGCCATCACGGGGCGAATCACCCCGTGAAGGACGAGACCACCGGCAAGGTCGAGATCACCTCGATGAACCACGGCTTTGCCGTGGACGAGACGACGCTGCCGAAGGGCGCGACGCAGACCCACATTTCCTTGTTTGATGGATCCAATTGCGGCATCCAGCTCGACGGCAAGCCGGTATTCTCCGTGCAATACCATCCCGAGGCCTCACCCGGCCCGCGCGACTCGCATTACCTGTTCCAGCGCTTCGCCGACCTGATGCGGCAGAGGAAGAGGGCGTAAGGCGCGTTCTCCACGGATACTTCACCACAAAAGTCCGGGCTCGCCGGGACTTTTTCGTCATTCCGGGGCGCGCGTAGCGCGAGCCCGGAATCCATCTGGCAACAGACTTTGCAGCGCGATGGATTCTCTGATGCGCAATTGCGCATCATAGCTCGACGCTGCGCGTCGCCCCGGAATGACGGTGGAACGAGGAACGTCGCCGCACGCGTTTGGTTGATCCCTGCTATTCTTGCGCAGGAGCACAGCCATGTCCGTCGTCCGCGACAAGGCCGAGCCGCTCGCCATTGTTTTCGAGGATGACGGGCTCGTGCCGAACAACATCCTTCCGTTCCTGGTCTACCAGGGCGCGGTGAAGCTCGACCCAAAGCGCCCGGAAGAGACCATCGAGAATCTGTTCGAAGCGAACGGCTGGGGCGGGACGTGGCGCAACGGCGTCTACGATTATCTGCATTATCATGCGACGGTGCATGAGGTGCTCGGCGTCGCGCGCGGCAGCGCCCGCGTGCGTTTCGGCGGCGATCACGGCCAGGAGCTTCAGATCAAGGCCGGCGACGTTGCGATCCTGCCCGCCGGCACCGGACATCAATGCATCAAGGCGAGCGATGATTTTTGCGTGATCGGCGCCTATCCGCCAGGCGCAAAAATGGAGATCACGCGCGCAACGCCGGAGAACCATGCGAAAGCGCTGAAGACGATTCCGCAAGTGGCGCTGCCGCCCGCTGATCCCGTAACGGGAAAGGACGGCGCGCTGATGCGGCTGTGGCGGTAGCCACAAGCGTGGTGCAGTAGGGTAGGTTAGCCAAAGGCGTAATCCACCTCTTCTGTTTCCGCGGACAGAGACAGTGGTGGGTTACGCCTTGCAGATGCGCTTCGCGCTTCTGTGAGGCTAACCCACCCTACGCATCCCGTTACGCCTCGTTGCCGCCCTCCTGCCTCGTCGCTTCAAACAGGAACCAGGTGCGGCGCTCGGTCTCGTCGATGAAGTTCTCCAAAATGCTGGCGCTGGCGACGTCGCCGGCCTCGTCGCAGACGTCGTGCGCCTTGCGCATCGCGGCAGCGACGTGCTTGTTGTCCTGCATCAGCTCGCGCAGCATCTCGCGCGGCGGGACGTAGTCCTCGTTGTTGTCCTTGATGGTCTGGAGCTTTGCGACCTGGCCGATCGACCTCAGCGTGGTGCCGCCGATCTTGCGGACGCGCTCGGCGAGCTGGTCGGTGGTGGCGAAGATCTGGTCGGACTGCTCGTCGAGCAGCAGGTGGTAATCGCGGAAGTGGCGCCCGCTGATGTGCCAGTGAAAATTCTTGGTCTTCAGATAAAGCGCGAACGCGTCGGCCAGAAGCACGTTGAGCGCCTCAGAGACTTTCTTGACCCCGTCGGGCGACAGATCCGTGGGGGTATCGAGTTCGGGCGAGACCTTGTTGTTGGTTTTGCTCACGGGAGACCTTCCTGTTAGGACGCGGACATTGACGGCGCGCCGCCGCACCCCTAACGCAAGGTGGGCAGCGCGGTTCCTAGATAGGAACCCCTGGGCGGGATACCAATGGACGATTGGATCGATTATTACGACTCGACGCATACGATCTATGTCAGCAAGCTGCATCGCGACTTGCACTTCCAGATCATTGCGCGGGACATCATCGGCTACATCCCCTCGCCCGATGCGACGGTGCTGGACTATGCCTGCGGCGAAGCGCTGTCGGCGAGCCAGGTGGCGGCCGCCTGCGGCATGCTGATCCTGGCCGAGCCCGCGCCGGGCGTGCGCGGCCGGCTGATCGCGCGGTTTGCCCCAAACACCAAGATCCGCGTCCGCTCGCTCGAGGACGTCCGCAAGATGCAGGATCAGTCGATCGATCTCGTCGTGATGAACTCGGTCGCACAATACATGACGCCGGACGAGCTCGATGCGGCGCTATTGAACACCCGCCGCATCCTGAAACCCTCCGGCAAGCTGGTGCTGGGCGACATTCTACAGCCCAATGTCGGCATGGTCAGGGACGTGATGGCGCTGCTCGGGTTCGGCCTGCGTCACGGATTTCTGAAGGACGCGCTGATCGGGCTGATCAGCACCGCGCTGTCGGATTATCGCCAGCTGCGCTCGAAGATCGGACTGCAGCGCTACAGCGAGGACGAGATCACGGCCAAGCTGAAGGCGGCGGGCTTCGCGGTCCAGCGCGCCCACAGCAATATCGGGCACAACCGCTGGCGCATGACCTTCATCGCGAGGCCGCCTCTGGTCCGTTAAGCATAACGATCAGCTGAGGTGGCCTGGCGCACGCCGATCGGGAATAATCCTGATGGCCCGGTGGCGGAAATGTCTACGCGGGGGCGGTGCATCGCTCTTCATCCTGGTTCAAATCCAGGCCGGGTCTCCACGCTTCGCCCCTGCGGGGCTACGCGTGGCGCAGCCACGCAAGACCCGAAGGGGCGAAGCGTGTCCGGCGTAGCTGGAGCATAGCGGAAGCGGAGACGGACTGCCCGCCCGCCCCGACGATGCCGGCAACGCACCGTCAAACCCCTGAAAATTGGCGGTTGATGGGCGTTTTTCGGGGTTTCGCCGCTCCAAAAACTGGTTTAAGACCCACCCGCGCGCGAGGGAGACCCCGCGCTCTCGCCAAATGGGGACGCGCGGCAAGCGCGCCCTTTTTTTGTGCCCAGATCCCAGCCCGTGAGCGGTGATGCCCAAACGAACCGACATCTCGACCATCCTGATCATCGGCGCCGGTCCCATCGTGATCGGCCAGGCCTGCGAGTTCGACTATTCGGGCACGCAGGCGGTGAAGACGCTGAAGGAAGAGGGCTATCGCATCGTCCTCGTCAATTCCAACCCGGCCACCATCATGACCGACCCGGAATTGGCGGATGCGACCTATATCGAGCCGATCACGCCCGAGATCGTCGCCAAGATCATCGAGAAGGAACGTCACGTCGTCCCCGGCGGCTTCGCGCTGCTGCCGACCATGGGTGGCCAGACCGCGCTGAACTGCGCGCTGTCGCTGCGCCGCCAGGGCACGCTGGAGAAGTTCGACGTCGAGATGATCGGCGCCACCGCCGATGCCATCGACAAGGCGGAAGACCGCCAGCTCTTCCGCGAGGCCATGACCAAGATCGGGCTCGAGACGCCGAAGTCTCGGCTCGCCAACGCCTCCGAGCTGAAGAAGTCGTTCCGCGAGAAGTACCAGGCCGAACGCGAGAAGCTGTCGGGCGCCGCGCTCGAAGAGCTCGACCGGCAGTGGACGCTCGGCGAGAGCGAGCGTCGCAAGCGCTACCAGGAATACGCCTTCGGCCAGGCCATGATGGCGCTGTCCGAGATCGGCCTGCCCGCGATCATCCGCCCCTCCTTCACGATGGGTGGCACCGGCGGCGGCATCGCCTACAACAAGGAAGAGTTCCTCGACATCATCGAGCGCGGCCTTGACGCGTCTCCCACCAACGAAGTGCTGATCGAGGAGTCCGTGCTCGGCTGGAAAGAGTACGAGATGGAGGTGGTGCGCGACAAGAAAGACAATTGCATCATCGTCTGCTCGATCGAGAACCTCGATCCGATGGGCGTGCACACCGGCGATTCCATCACGGTGGCGCCGGCGCTGACGCTGACCGACAAGGAATACCAGATCATGCGCGACGCCTCGCTGGCGGTGCTGCGCGAGATCGGGGTCGAGACCGGCGGCTCCAACGTTCAGTTCGGCGTCAATCCCGAAGACGGCCGCATGGTCGTCATCGAGATGAATCCGCGCGTGTCGCGCTCCTCCGCGCTGGCCTCGAAAGCCACCGGCTTTCCGATCGCCAAGGTCGCCGCCAAGCTCGCGGTCGGCTACACGCTCGACGAGATCGCCAATGACATCACCGGCGGTGCCACGCCGGCGTCATTCGAGCCGACCATCGACTACGTCGTCACCAAGGTGCCGCGTTTTGCCTTCGAGAAATTCCCGGGCGCCTCGACCACGCTGACCACCTCGATGAAATCGGTCGGCGAGGTCATGGCGATCGGCCGCACCTTCCAGGAAAGCCTGCAAAAGGCGCTGCGCGGGCTCGAGACGGGATTGACCGGCCTCGACGAGATCGAGATCGAGGGCCTCGGCCGCGACGACGACAAGAACGCGATCCGCGCCGCGCTCGGCACTCCGACGCCGAACCGCATCCTCCAGGTCGCCCAGGCCATGCGGCTCGGCTGGTCGAACGAGGACATCTTCAACTCCTGCAAGATCGATCCGTGGTTCCTCGCCGAGATGCGTGGCATCGTCGAGATGGAGGAGAAGGTCAGGAAGAACGGCCTGCCTGGCAATGCCTTCGGCATGCGCACGCTGAAGGCCATGGGCTTCTCCGACGCGCGGCTCGCCGTGCTGGCCGAGACGACGGAGGCCGAAGTCAAGGCCAAGCGCCACGCGCTCGGCGTCCACCCGGTGTACAAGCGCATCGACACCTGCGCGGCCGAGTTCGCCTCGCCGACCGCCTACATGTACTCGACCTATGAGGCGCCGTTCGCCGGCCTGCCCGCGGACGAGAGCGCGCCGTCCGACAAGAAGAAGGTCATCATTCTCGGCGGCGGTCCCAACCGCATCGGCCAGGGCATCGAGTTCGACTATTGCTGCTGTCACGCCTGCTTCGCGCTGCATGACGCCGGCTACGAATCCATCATGATCAACTGCAATCCGGAGACGGTGTCGACCGACTACGACACCGCCGACCGGCTCTATTTCGAGCCGCTCACCGCCGAGGACGTGCTGGAGATCATCGCCAAGGAGCGCAGCAACGGCACCCTGCACGGCGTGATCGTGCAGTTCGGCGGCCAGACCCCGCTGAAGCTGGCGCGTGCGCTGGAAGCCGCCGAAGTGCCGATTCTCGGCACCTCACCCGACGCCATCGACCTCGCCGAGGACCGCGACCGCTTCAAGCGCGTGCTCGACAAGCTGCGCCTCAAGCAACCGAAGAACGGCATCGCCTATTCGGTCGAGCAGGCCCGCCTCGTCTCCGCCGATCTCGGCCTGCCGCTGGTGGTGCGCCCGTCCTACGTGCTCGGCGGCCGTGCGATGCAGATCATCCGCGAGGAGAACCAGCTCAATGATTATCTGCTCGGCACGCTGCCGGAGCTGGTGCCGGCCGATGTCAAGGCGCGCTATCCGAACGACAAGACCGGGCAGATCAACACCGTGCTCGGCAAGAACCCGCTGCTGTTCGACCGCTATCTGTCGGACGCCACGGAAATCGACGTCGACTGCCTGTGCGACGGCAAGGACACTTTCATCGTCGGCATCATGGAGCACATCGAGGAAGCCGGCATCCATTCCGGCGACAGCGCCTGCTCGCTGCCGCCGCACTCGCTCGATGAGAAAATGATCGAGGAGCTGGAGCGGCAGACCCGCGAACTCGCGCTCGGCCTCGACGTCATTGGCCTGATGAACGTGCAATACGCCATCAAGGACGGCGAGATCTACGTGCTCGAGGTCAATCCGCGTGCCTCGCGCACCGTGCCGTTCGTCGCCAAGGTGGTCGGAACGCCGGTCGCCAAGATCGCCGCGCGCATCATGGCCGGCGAGAAGCTTGCCGATTTCAAGCTGAAGAAGGCGGCGCTCAAGCACGTCGGCGTCAAGGAATCGGTCTTCCCGTTCGCACGCTTCCCCGGCGTCGACACTGTGCTCGGCCCCGAGATGCGCTCGACCGGCGAGGTCATGGGAATCGACCGCTCGTTTGCGGTCGCCTTCGCCAAGAGTCAGCTCGGCGGCGGCACGCGGGTGCCGCGCAAGGGCACTGTGTTCGTCTCGGTGCGCGAAAGCGACAAGACGCGCATCGCGGATGCCGTGCGCGAATTGCATTCGCTCGGCTTCAAGGTGCTGGCGACCTCGGGCACGGCGCGCTTCCTGACCGATCAAGGCATCCCGACCGAGAAGGTGAACAAGGTGCTGGAGGGGCGGCCGCACATCGTCGATGCCATCACCAATGGCGACGTCCAGCTCGTCTTCAACACCACCGAAGGCCCGCAGGCGCTGGCCGACAGCCGCTCGCTGCGGCGCGCGGCCCTCTTGCATAAAGTGCCATATTACACCACTCTTTCCGGGGCCGTGGCGGCCGCGCAGGGCATCCGCGCCTATTTGGGTGGGGACCTTGAGGTTCGTACCCTGCAGAGCTACTTTTCGGAAACCTGATCGCTAGCGGCAGCGAAGCTTCCGCTAAGTGATTGGCAATGAAGCCACAATGGCCGGAGGAACCGATCCGGCCAGGTGTTGGTTCTGTTCCGGCGCTAAAGCCCATATCTGTCAAGGTCCGGCAGCCCATCTTTGGGCTCTGGAGGACTGACGAATCAAGGTTGCGGCGCCCATCCGCATTCTGGGGCGCACGATCGAAGGACGAGAGAGACGATGGAAAAGGTTCCGATGACCCAGGCCGGCTTTGTCGCGCTCGGGGAAGAATTGAAGCAGCGCCAGTCCGTGGACCGTCCGCGGATCATCGAGCATATCGCGGAGGCGCGCTCGCACGGAGACCTGTCGGAGAACGCGGAATATCATGCCGCGAAGGAAGAGCAGTCGCACAATGAGGGTCGCATCGCCGAGCTCGAGGACAAGCTCGCGCGCGCCGACATCATCGACATCTCCAAGCTCTCCGGCGACACCATCAAGTTCGGCGCCACCGTGACGCTGGTCGATGAAGACACCGAGAAGAAGACGGTGTGGCAGATCGTCGGCGAGGTCGAGGCGGACGCCAAGAAGGGCCGGATCTCGATCACCTCGCCGCTCGCGCGCGCATTGATCGGCAAGAAGAAGGGCGCCACGGTCGAGGTCAACACGCCGGGCGGCGCCAAGGCGTACGAGATCACCAAGGTGGAGTGGCGGTAAGGACTTGCCGCTGCGTCTGCTGACGTTTCGAAAAGGCCGCGCAGTGCGCGGCCTTTTTGGCGTGTTGCTGGAGTTGTGGCGGACACACGTTCTCACCACACGTCATTGCGAGCGGAGCGAAGCAATCCAGACTGCCTCTGCGGAAAGACACTGGATTGCTTCGCTCCGCTCGCAATGACGGAGAGGACCGTGGACTGGTCTTCACCTCTCCCCGTAAGAACGGGGAGAGGGAGAAGACCCTACCGTCGTCCCTTCACCTCGAGCGGCACGGCCGCCTCGTACTTCGAATTGTGCAGCACCAATGACGTGCGCACGTTGCGGACATGCGGTGCCGCCGTCAGATGCGTGACGAAATCCTGGAAGGTCGCCATGTCGGGTGCGACGCATTTCAGGATGAAATCGACCTCGCCGGACAGCATCCAGCATTCCCGCACCAGGGGCTCGGCGCGGACGAACTCCTCGAACGCGCGCAAATCCGCTTCGGCCTGGCTGGACAGGTGCACGGAGGCGAAAACGGTCACGTCGAAGCCCAGCTTGCGTGCGTCCAGGAGGCCGCGATAGCCGTGGATGTAACCCTCCTCCTCCAGCGCCCGGACGCGGCGCAGACAGGGGGGCGGCGAGATGCCGACGCGCTTGGCCAGTTCGACATTGGTGATTCGACCGTCGGCCTGAATCTCGGTGAGAATTTTCAGGTCGATCTCGTCTAGGCTCCGCGACACGTGATTGGAACTCCTGGCCTTTGCGGCGGTATTGGGTGGACTTGTCGAAATCCTCATAGCCCAATCCGCACCGCCGGCGCAATTTTATTGCGCGTGCAGCGCAATCGACTTTTGTTCCCTGTTGGAAAAATCCGCCGATAGGGAATGCAATTCTTGCATGGCTCGCCAGATTGCTTAGATTAGCTCTGATATTTCAGCGCCTCCGCTAGGCCTCCCGGCACATTCCGCGCTCGCGCTGCAAATCCCCCGTGAAAGGCGTCCATCGAAATGTCCGCTCCTGTTCATGCAAAGGTCGTCATCATCGGCTCCGGCCCGGCTGGCTACACCGCCGCGATCTACGCCGCGCGCGCGATGCTTGAGCCGATCCTGATCCAAGGCATCCAGCCCGGCGGCCAGCTCACTATCACGACCGACGTCGAGAACTATCCAGGCTTCGCCGACGTGATCCAGGGCCCCTGGCTGATGGAGCAGATGGAGAAGCAGGCGGTCCATGTCGGCACCAAGATCGTCTCCGACCTGGTGACCAAGCTGGAGACGGCGCAGCGGCCGTTCCGCCTCACCTGCGACTCTGGCGACGTCTATCTCGCCGAGACCGTGATCCTGGCCACCGGCGCGCAGGCGCGCTGGCTCGGGCTGCCGTCGGAAGCCAAGTTCCAGGGCGGCGGCGTGTCGGCCTGCGCCACCTGCGACGGCTTCTTCTACCGTGGCAAGGAGGTGATCGTGGTCGGCGGCGGTAACACCGCAGTCGAGGAAGCCCTGTACCTCACCAACCATGCCTCGCAGGTCACGATCGTGCATCGTCGCGATCATTTCCGGGCCGAGCGCATCCTGCAGGAGCGCCTGTTCAAGCATCCGAAGATCAAGGTGATCTGGGACGCCGCGGTCGACGAGATCTGCGGCACCGAGAACCCCAACAAGGTCACTCATGTCCGGCTCAAGAACGTCAAGACCGGCGCGCTCACGGACGTCAAGGCCGACGGCATCTTCATCGCCATCGGGCATGCGCCCGCGACCGAGCTGGTCAAGGATCAGGTCAAGCTGAAACCCTCCGGCTATATCGAGGTCGCCCCGAACTCGACCGCGACCTCGATGCCCGGCCTGTTCGCCGCCGGCGACGTCGCCGACGAAACCTATCGCCAGGCCGTGACGGCCGCCGGCCTCGGCTGCATGGCCGCACTCGAAGCCGAACGTTTCTTGGCCCTTCGCGCCAGCGAGCGCGCGGCAGCGGAATAGAATCATGCCCCGAACACGCGACGGATTTACGGATATGGACTGGGACAAGCTGAAGGTGTTTCACGCCGCAGCGGAAGCGGGCAGCTTCACGCATGCGGGCGAGCAGCTTGGCCTGTCGCAATCGGCGGTGTCGCGCCAGGTCTCGGCGCTGGAGCAGGAGCTCTCGGTCTCGCTGTTCCACCGCCACGCCCGCGGCCTGATCCTTACCGAGCAGGGCGACCTGTTGTTCCGCACGGCGCATGACGTGTTCATGCAGCTGCAGGCGGCGCGCGCCAAGCTGACCGACAGCCGCGAACGGCCGAGCGGCGATCTCAAGATCACCACCACGCCCGGCGTCGGCATCAACTGGCTGATCCCGCGGCTCGGCGAGTTCACCGCGCTCTATCCGGAGATCCGCATCTCGCTGATCGTCACCGACGAGGAGCTCGATCTGTCGATGCGCGAGGCTGACGTCGCGATCCGCACCCGCAAGCCGACGCAGCCGGATCTGATCCAGCGCAAGCTGTTCGCGATGGGCTTCCACGCCTATTGCTCGCCGGAATACATCAAGCGCTTCGGCACGCCGCGCACGCTGGAGGAGCTCGACTCCCACCGCATCATCACGCTCTCGGACGGCAACTTCGCGCCGCACCTGCAGAACCGCAACTGGCTGATCGAAGCCGGGCGCAACGGCTCGGGTCCGCGCGAGGCCTATTTCAAGGTCAACAACATCCTCGGTCTCGTGCGCGCCTGCGCGCAGGGCCTCGGCATCGCCGCCCTGCCCGATTACCTGGTCGAGGAGCAGAGCAAGCTCGTGCAGCTGTTCGGCGAGTCGGACTCGATCCAGCTCGACACCTACTTCGTCTATCCCGAGGAGTTGAAGACGGTCGCGCGCGTGCAGGTGTTCCGTGACTTCGTGGTGAGCAAGGCGCAACGCTGGCCGTCCTGATTTCCGCATGACTGACATGCGGCCTCGGCTGTTGCTGCAAGGCACTCGGCAAGCCCATAATGTTTGCACGCTGAGCCTTCGCGTTGCGCATTTGTCCCCCTCCTCCAGTGGCGCGGGAGTTCAGTAATCCCTCTTGGAAGGTGATTGTGTCGGCCTCACGTGGCCAATACCTAAGCCGGGCCCTCGGGTCCGGCTTTTTTTCGTCAAAATGTGCTTCGCTCTCCGCGTGTGTTGACAGTTCCGCGCATACCCCGCATCATTCGCCCATGATCACGAAGTCGTGCGCAATCGTTTCGAAAAAGGGCCCCCATCCCGGGGCCTCGGAATATTGCGCGCGCTAAGCTGACTTCGTCATCGCGAGCCAATCCCGAAAACCCCGCCGCCTGGACGGGGTTTTTTCATGTGCCCTCCGTCTCAGGCATTTTTCCCGAGAAGGAGATGGAAACATGACCGGACTACGAGACCAATTGCACGGGCTGTGGTTGCCGCTGGTGACGCCGTTCCAGGACGGCGCGCTGGACGAGAGGTCGCTGCGGCGGCTGACCCGGCACTATTGCGCGCACGGCATCGACGGCCTCATCCTGGGCGCGACCTCCGGTGAAGGCATGACACTGCGCGCGGCCGAGCTCGAACGTCTCGTCGCCGTGGTGCGCGAGGAGATGGCGACCGCCGGCCGCAACTTGCCGATCTGCCTCGGACTGTCCGGTGCGGACACCTCGCGTCTGCAAGAGCGCCTCGACGAGACCGCGGACTGGCCGATCGACGGTTACCTGATCGCCAGTCCCTATTATGTGCGGCCGTCGCAGCGCGGCCTGCTGGCGCATTTCGAGAC
The DNA here is from genome assembly GCF_020193895.1 of Bradyrhizobium sp. NBAIM14. Lineage (NCBI taxonomy): Bacteria > Pseudomonadati > Pseudomonadota > Alphaproteobacteria > Hyphomicrobiales > Nitrobacteraceae > Bradyrhizobium > Bradyrhizobium sp. NBAIM14. Next base: position 147,969 of record NZ_JADYVQ010000015.1, read on the forward strand.
GCTCGCCGACCACGCCGCATGGCCGATCGCGCTCTACAACATTCCCTATCGCTGCGCCGTCAACATCACCAACCAGACCATGCTGCGCCTTGCCGAGCACAAGAACATCGTCGGCCTGAAGGATTGCGGCGCGAGCCGGGAGCAATCGATCGCGCTCTTGCGCGACCGGCCGAAGGGCTTTCGCGTGCTCACCGGCGAGGACGCCAATTTCTTCGAGGCACTCAGTGACGGCGCCGACGGCGGCATCGTGCTCTCAGCCCATGTCGAGACCGCAACGTTTGCGGCAATCTATAGCGAGCACAAGCGCGGCAACCACGATGCGGCGCTGGCGCGCTGGCACGAGGTCGCCGAGCTGACGCGGCTGTTGTTCGCCGAGCCGAGCCCCGCGCCGGCGAAGTACTGGCTGTGGCGATCCGGCCTGATCGACAGCCCGGAGGTGCGCCTGCCGATGGTGGAAGTGAGCAGCGAACTCGCGGCAACGATCGATCGCGAGATCGAGCGACGGATGACGATCGCGGCGTAGTTTTCTCTCCGTGCACGCTGCTCTTCCTTCTCCCCTTGTGGGAGAAGGTGGCGCGAAGCGCCGGATGAGGGGTTTTCTCCAAGCGCAAGACTGTTTGTGTGGAGACAGACCCCTCACCCGTCTCGCCGCTCCGCGGCGAGCCACCCTCTCCCACAAGAGGAGAGGGTGAAGCGTGCCCGTTGGGTTAACCGCGCCCCAACGGCCTTCGCAGCTGCTGCAATCCGTATCCACGTCTCGTTTACGCAATCGCGCCTATCGTTCTGTCCAAAGTTACCGAAGGGGAAATGACCATGGGGTATCGCACCCGGCCTACGGCCGCGAGCCAGTTCGCGCCCGCCGATCTCTTGAAGGGAATTCTCGTCGTCTCGTCGTTCGGGTTCTGGGCCGTGATGCTCGGCCTGATGCCGGTGCTGCTGTTTCGCGTCTGGCTGGTCGGCTGAAGCTGCGCGCGCAGGATGGTTAATCCGTGGTAGCACCTGTGTTCAAAATGCACGGGCAGATGCGATCCGGATCTTAAAACATCGCTGCTATCACTGACGTCCATAAGCGAAGAAATCGCGGGGGCGTTTGTGAATAGTCAGAATGAAATGGCGTCGCATTTCGACGCCGAACAGCAGGGCTTCAGCACCGAGGACATTCTCTGGGCCGTCGGCATCTGGTCGGTGATCCTGACTCTGTCGCCGGTCATCGTGTTCTACATGCTGATGGTAGCGTGAGCGAAATCAGAAACGCAAAACGCGCGGACTTCCGCGCGTTTTTCGCCGTTCGACATAATCAATGAAAATTAAGCTGCCTGCTTGTGCATTGCGCCGGAGGCCGACGCGGTGCCGCGGATAGCCTTCACCGAACGCTCGATCGCCGCCCACAGTCTTGCGATTTCCTGAGCCGCACGGCTCTCGGCCTGATATTCGCGCGCGCCTTCGCCGTGGCTGAGCGCCATCAACAAATCCGAACGATTGGTGATCTGGCCGCCCCACACCGGAGCGCGGAATTTCGCCAGTGCTTCGCGGGCGATGGTCACGATCGGGCTTTCGGCTTCGTCGCGCTTGGCCGGGGCACCGTTGAGCACGACCGCGTAGGGCTTGCGCGCGGCGCGACACATCTGGATGGTTTCCTGCACGGCGTTGACGTCGAACACGCCGGGACGCGCCGGGATGACCACCATGGTGGCGTTCTTGATCGCGTCGTCGACGACGGCCGACAGGTTCGGCGGCGTGTCGATCAACACCCATTCATAACCGTCGCGCTTGGCCGCGGAGACGATGCCGCTGACGGAGTTGACGGCAGCCTTGATCGGGGGCTCGTTGGTGCCGCGGAGCTTGTGCCACAGCGTCAGGGAGCCCTGCGGATCGGCGTCAACCAGCATGACCTGCTTGCTCGCCTTGATCTGCGCGGCGAGATGCGCGGCGAGGGTACTCTTGCCCGAACCGCCTTTACGTGATGCGAAAACAATGACGTTCATACCTTCCGCCTCCAGATTGACCCCAGGGCGCGAAAATGAATCAGCGCGCTGATTCGTGAAAGAAAAATTTGTCGGGAGCTGCGCGACAGCCACGAAATAACAAGACGTGTTGGCTTTTGAGTCACACTGCTTCGCAGGACGGAGACACGGGCCGCATCGAAATGCCGCTCGGGCGCGCGTCTGTGCGTTTTTTGAGCAATGCGCGGGACAAAAGCGGAATGCAACCTTGCCGCGCAACCTGCCGCGCGCTTTCTTTTCAGGGGCGCACGCCCGTCAATCGATGCAAGCCTTCCGGCCTCGTGCGAACAAAACGAGTCCGCAATCTGTCGCGAAGCCGATGTCAGGGCCGGAACGAGGAAAGCGCGCGATGGCGCGGCTTTGGTCGCTGGGCGCTCAGCCTTGGCTGGATTTCTTCTTCGGCGCCGGCTTGGCGGTCTTCTTCGCAGCCTTGGGCGCGATCTGGGTCGGCTTGCCGGCGCGCTGCTCGCGCGGCGCCGGTCCGCGGCGGAAGAACACCGCGCATTGCGGCGAGAGCTGCGCCTTCTTCTTGATCATGCAGGCGGTGATGGCATCGACGTTCGGGACGAACTCACCGCACAGCCGCATCGCGTCCGGCGTGCAGGCCTGCTGCTCCTCCTGGGTGTAGGCGAAACCGGCGCGCGGCAGCGCCAGGATGGCCAGGGCAAGCGCGAGGCTTGCAACGGCCACGGGCTTTGCAAAGGACTTGAAGCGAAACGCCGGCATCGATCCCCCCCATCACGAGTCAGCGCGAATAGTGGGTGAACGGCGGTTCGTTGGCAACCGAGGGCAAGTGCGAAAGCCGGCACGTGTGCGCTCTCGGCAACAGGTCAGGGGCCTTGGCAGTTCCGGGAAACGAAACGAAGGCGCCGTTGTCGGCCCCAAACCAAAAGTGCGAAAACAACCCCATGCACAGTAGCCAAGTCATTGCAAACACTCAGGTCGCCAAATTTTAGGATTTTTCGAAGCCAAATTTGACTTGTCGGGCAAAACAGGGGCATCATGTCACCCTCAAGAAGATGCGCGTGGGGTGGCCGGCCTGTCTCCTGCGCTGGTCGAAAAGCGCACACGAGGAGGACAATCACATGACGGGGAATGAAGCGGAGCTGCCGCTGTCGGGTGTGACGGTGGTTTCGCTGGAGCAGGCGATCGCGGCGCCGCTGGCGAGCCGGCATCTCGCCGATTGGGGCGCGCGGGTGATCAAGATCGAGCGGCCGGGCAGCGGCGATTTCTGCCGCGACTACGATCACGTCATGAACGGCATGTCGAGCCAGTTCGTCTGGACCAACCGTTCCAAGGAAAGCCTTGCGATCGACATCAAGAGTCCCGAGGGCCGCAAGGTGCTCGACGCCCTGCTGCCGCGGGCGGACGTGTTCATCCAGAACCTCGCGCCGGGCGCGGCGGAGCGACTCGGCCTCGATGCCGCTTCGCTGCTGCGCAGATTTCCGCGCCTGATTGCCTGCGACGTCTCGGGCTATGGCACTGATGGCCCCTACAGCGACAAGAAGGCCTATGATCTCCTGGTGCAGTGCGAGGCCGGCGTGCTCGCCATCAACGGCACGGAGGCCGAGCCGGCCAAGGTCGGGCTTTCCGTCGTCGATATCGCCACCGGCATGTACATCCTCAACGGCGTGCTGATGGCGCTATATCGGCGCGAACGGACCGGCAAGGGCACGGCGTTCCAGGCCTCGCTGTTCGATTCCATCACGGACTGGATGAGCTATCCCGCCTTCTACACCGAGAGTACGGGCCGGCCGCTGCCGCGCACCGGCGCCAAGCATGCGACGATCGCGCCTTACGGCCCGTTCCGCGTCGGCGACGGCAACACCATTTTCTTCGGCATCCAGAACGACCGGGAATGGCGGTCGCTGTGCCGCATCGTGCTGGGCGACCCCGACTTCGCCGACGACCTGCGCTTCCGCACCAATCCGCTGCGCATGCAGAACCGCGACGAGCTGCAAGCGCATATCGAGCGGCGCTTTGCCTCGATGACCAGCGAGGAGGTGCTGCGGCTGCTGGACGAAGCCGCGATCGCGAATGCGCACCTGAACTCGGTCGAGGCGTTCCTGCAGCATGAGCAGCTGCATGCCCGCGCGCGGGTGAGAAGCGTGGGATCGCCGTGCGGGCCGGTGATGAGCTTCCTGCCCGCGCTCACCATTCCCGGCGTGACGCCGCGGATGGATCCGGTGCCTGATGTCGGCGAGCACAACGAGAAGATCCTCGGCGAACTTGGCCTCGTTAAGGGAACGTGAGAATGGCCTCGCAGCGCCCGACGCGGGCTTATCTCGCCGTTCCCGCGCATCGCGCCCGTGTCGTCGCCAAGGCGGCGGCATCATCGGCGGACGCGGTGTTCATGGACCTCGAAGACGCCGTGCCGCCCGCGGAGAAGGGCGTTGCGCTGACGGAAGCCGCCCGCGCGCTGTCCTCGCTCGACTGGGGCAGCAAGCACGTCGCGGTCAGGCTCAATGCCGTCGACAGCCCGTTCATCGCAGAGGAGATCCGCAGCTTGGCGGCCCTGCCCCGGCTGGATGCTTTGATCGTGCCGAAGGCGGAGCGGTTGAGTGACATCGTTGCCATCGCCGGTCAGCTGCACGCGGCCGCGCCCGATCGGGCCGCGCCTGTTACGCTCGAGCTGCTGATCGAGACCGCGCTCGGCCTCGTCAATGTCGACGCCCTCGCCGCGTGCCACGACAGCGTGGCCGCACTGCATCTCGGCGTCGGCGACCTCGCGGCCTCGCTCGGCGCCCGTACCTCCGACATCGGCATCTCGCCGGATGGCTACCGCCACGTCGGCTCCGCGCAAAGCGGCTACGCCTCAGCGCCGCTCGACCTGTTCGCCTATCCGATGATGCGCCTGCTGGTCGCCGCCCGCGCCTGCGGCCTGCGCGCGATCGACGGCCCCTGCGGCGCGTTCCGCGATGCTGGGCTGACCGAGGCCAGCGCGCAAAAGGCCGCGGCGATGGGCTTTGACGGCAAGCAGGTGATCCACCCCGACCAGATCGAGCCGACGCTGCGCGCGTTCACGCCCTCGGCCGAAGAGCTGGCCCAGGCGCGGCGGATCGTCGAAGCCATGGAGCAAGCCGAGGCGCAGGGCCAAGGCGCGGTGACGCTGGACGGCAAGATGATCGACTACGCCAATGTGCGGATGGCGCGCCGGATCATCGAGCTGGGGTCGTAGGGGCCGAAACGCGCGCTCAGGCGGTGTCGCTGTACAGCCAGCTAACGGGCCTAGATCGCGCCACGCTGAGCAATCGCAGCACGATTGCAATCACTTTGCCTTTGCACGCAAAGGTCGCTAGGCTGCCTCGATACGTCTTGCAGGGAGGGGCACATGGCAAACCGCGAAGACATGCTCGCATTGATTAGGGCCGGCTACGCAGCGCGCGACGGCGGCGACACCGATAGTCTGGTGACGGCCTTTCATCCAGAGGGCGCATTCACCCTGATGGGTGACAAGGGCGCGCTCGAATTGACAGGACGCATGCAGGGCCACCCGACCCTGCGCGAAGCTTTCCATCAATTCACCGAAGGCTTCGGCTTCGAAGGCCGCGAGATCCTCGCCGAGCTGGTCGACGGCGATCGCGTCGCCGTCCACTCCCGCGTCACCGTGCGCTACCACCCGACCGGGAAAGCGGTCAGCACCGAGATCGTGGACCTGTTCACATTTCAGGATGGCAAGATCGCGGAGCTGGTCGAGTTTGCGGATACGGCGCAGATCAAGGCGATGATCTCCTGACGCGCAATGGGATGAATCGAAGCGTCCTCGCGTTACGCCAGAAGATGAATGTCAGTCGGCTCCGGGGCTGCACCCGCGGCCGTCAACATCGCGTGGACCTGACCTCGATGGTGGGTCTGGTGATTGAAGAGTTGAATAGCAACGAGCGTCTTTGGCTTCTCGATTCGAGTTGAACCGTCCCCAGGGTACCAGAAAAGCATCCCGTTCAGGTCCGCGTCGCGCAATCGCGCTGACCACGCTTCGATTTCCTCGTTCCGTTGCAAGCGGAGCGCCTTGAAGGCCTCCCAATCCGAGGGATTTGCGAGGGAGTGCTTGATGGTTTCCTCCGGACGCGCGTTACCTTTCAGCCGCTCCAGTATCAAGGCATCAGCCCAATAGAGATGGTTCAACGTAGCTGCAATCGACTGGAAGAACGCCCCCCGATCCTTCCAGCGATCCTCGTGGGTCAGCCGGTCGGCGGCAGCTACCAAAGAGGCGTTCTGCCAAGTGTTGTAGCGGGCCATAAGCCGGCAGTAGTCGGCTGAGATCATTTTCTCAGGCTCCAAAGGTTGTCTGATGTTGGCTGATCTCGGGACGTTGTCCCAGACGTGAGGCAGCTACAGTTACGTGACAGTGCAGAAAATTTGTGCTTCGCCAGTGGTGTAATGAACGCCCTACGAAATCGGGGTTTGGTGCACTGTCACCGTAATGCCGGGGGAGGTAGCGCCGCGCCGACAGAAACTCAGCTGCCGGGTTTACGGTGCTCGGCATAACCAATCGACGGCGAGCATTTTGACTTTAGCCTAGGCAGCCCAGTCCATGATCGCGTCGATGAAGGTCTGAGCCTGGCGGATCGCGTCGAGCCTCGTCGCACAGACACCGACCGACACTGTTCGGCCCTTTCCGACAGTCCACTTCCAACTAGCCGGGTAGCTCATCTGAACGACCGAGAAGCTTACGCCCCGATGTTCCACGGAGAACCTCCGCTAACATGTTGCTGTGTCTGAAAAGGCTACTTTAATGGCGAATGTCCAGCCGAACGCAGGCCCACAATTCGATCGCGCGGCTTGGATATGAGCGTTCAGGGGAGCGAATGGAGACTCTTGCGGGAGATTCCACGTTCGCGAGCCATGGGGAGCACGCCTTCTCACCGCTCGACCCGCTTGATCGCCTTGATTTTGTAAGCCGTCGGATTCCCTCGTCCTGCCACAGGTCATCCTCGAAATGCCTGTCTCTGTAATTATCGTGTCTCACTTCAGGGGTGCAGTCCAATGCACAGATTTGGCCTTTGCCAGTGTTCTGATCGCACACGCATAGACCAAATGCTGAAATCAGAGTTTGAGTATTGTCTATCTATTGCAAATCGAACCATTTTTGCTAATTTCAACTGTCACGGGTAAATTTTGCCATCTCAATTTTCAATCTATTCGTCCGAGGCTGCGATGAGCGATATTGTTTATGATTCTAAAAGCGAGGCTTTGAGCATCGCGGCGGCGACCCTCTCGAAAGCGAGTGACTTGCCCGATGAAATCATTGCAGCGTTGAGTAAAAAAGCAAACTTAGTTGAAGAGAGTTCATCAGGCGCAGTTTTGCCGCGCCAGCTTCAACCGGCACTAGTCGGGCGATTTGTTATCCGTAACGATGTATTACTTAGCTTGGAAACGTTCCTCTCGTTATTGAAGACCGTAACAAAGCTCGTCGCGGGTTTCGCAGGAGTTGGCACTCCGGCTGGCATAGCTGCGATCACCGATGGGATACACGGTCTCTATAAAGCCTACACCGAAATCGTTGCCAAGGGCTACAAGTTGACCGACGATCAGTTCGCTGTCATCGCGGCACTTCGTCAACTCGGGGATGCCACAAGCTCAGAGATAGACAAGTATCTGCAAAAGCCTCTCAGCTAGGCTGGCGAGAACCAAAGTCCGCTTGGATTAGCCCCCAACACGAGGGCTGCCACCGCCTAGGCCCACGCGAAACCGCGGCCCGAGCTTATGCTCAAATTCGCACAACAGACGTTCGCGCCTTGCCCAAGCGGAATACCTTGGACTTATGGCCAATGATCTTGGAGGCTGGCTCTATCACGTCAGGCGCTGGTACAGTTGGGTGGGCTCGAACCACCGACCTCCTGTTCCACAGACAGGCGCTCTAACCAACTGAGCTACAACTGCATCCTTGCGAGCCGCGCCTTGGGCTGCCTGAAAAGGCTTGATGCCTGAGGGGGCTGGACGGGGCGGAAACTAGGTGCAACGGCCCGGTTTGGCAAGGCCGCAATGGGGTGAAAAACCGGGTGAAATCATCGTCGGTGCGGGGAAATCGGGCGGGGTGGCGGGCTCGGAGAGTTGCGCTCCCCTGTGCCGCTAGCGCGGCCGCATATGACGCGGTTATGGCGCTTCGTCTCCACATCGTCATGGCCAGGCTTGTCCCGGCCATCCACGGCTTCTGCCCGGGGCACCTAGAACGTGGATGCCCGGGCCTTCGCCGCGCCGAAGCGCTTCGGCCGCGCAGGCGGGACAAGCCCGGGGATGACGACCATTCTTGGATTTCCACATGGGGAAGCGGGAGAGGCGAAGAAAAAACCCGGGCCTTTCGGGCCCGGGTTTCGCATCTCACACCGAACCGCTCCGCTCAGGCGGCGGACGGATAGTACTTCGAGGCGCTGGCTTTGATCGGCTCGGCGGTCTCGTTGGCGACGCGCTGGGTGAGCTCGACCAGCTCCTTGGCCTGGGCCTGGTAGGTCTCGAGCTGCTTGCGGGCGTGGCCGGTCCACAGCTCCATCGCTTCAGTCGGTGACTTGGCGCCGAACAGCTGCTGGGCGAAGTCGAGCTGGGCGCTCGAATTGGCCTTCATGAACTCGACCAGCTTGGCGGTGTACTCGCTCGCGCCCTTGGAAGCGCAGGTGAACACGGCCTCGACGGTGCCGTTGTGGGTCTCGGCGGCGTCCTTGAACTTGGCGTAGTTCTCGCGGGCCTGCGCCGCGCCCTTCTCGGCGAACGCACGCACCTGCTCGGGAACCTCGAACGGGATGATCGAGGCAGAAAACGGATCAGTCGCACCTGTCATGTTGGTCCCTCACGCTAATTGAAAAAATGGAGTGAGCCTTTCTGGCGCGCCCGCCGGCCCCGACCATGGGCCCTGCGCATTGAGCGGGTACGAAGACTGGAAACGCGAAACAAAGGTGATGGCTCGCCCAGCGCCAGAATTATGGCTGCCTATCATGTCAACATTGTGCATCGCAACGCGGCAGAGGGGTGCGATGCGAAATTTAATCTCGGGGAGGATGAGGTTCCCAGGCGGGGGAACCGGGGGTGAGGTAGTGGGATGCGCCCGGCAACCCACGCGCTCTTACCCTCCCCTCGAGGGGTCCGGGACGAGCGTAGCTCGCCCGTAGGTCGATCGCGCGCAGCGCGAGCCGGGTGGGGTGATCTCTCCGCTCGGGGACCGCCTGTGGGGAGAGACTGTCACCCCACCTCGGTTCGCTCTCCGCTTCGCTGCGTGCGAACCGATCCACGGGCGAGCTACGCTCGTCCCGGGCCCTCCAGGGGAGGATGGGCGCCGTAGATGCCGCGAGCCCTGCGTCTCTTCGCAAGCGCCCACGCCTTGAATCCCTTGGATGCAACGTCGGCTCGGCTTGCGGGGTTGGCGGGATTAAGGTTATCGCCGCTTGGGAATCCATCGCGGGCTTTGGGCCGTGGACCTGGTCGCGGCTTCCGGGCGATACTAACCCTTTCTTAAGGCTGTCATTCCCGGCAGCCGCCACTCGTGAAGCGTGAGATGCAGCCGGCCTGATGACGCGTTCGGATTTCCAGTTGCGAGGGGTGGGCGATCCGCGGCTGGCCGTGCATGCGACCTCTGCCCTGCCGGCCTGGCTATGGTCGACCGACGGCGCGCGCGTGCTGTGGGCCAATCCGGTCGGCGCAAAACTGTTCGGCGCGGCCAACAGCGCCGGCCTTGCGGACAAGGTGTTCGGCCCCGCCGACAGCCATCGCCGCCAAATCGTCAGGCTCGCCCCCCAGCTGCCGGCGAACGGCGCAATGCGGCTGCAGCGGCTGCGCGGCTTCGGCGCCCGGTTAGGGGCGCTGATGACCTGTGCTTGCGCGCGGCTCGACTTTGCCGACGGCGGCCATGCGGTGCTGGTCATCGCGATGGACCCGACGCTGCGCACCATGCCGCTGGTCGAGCGGCTGCATCGGCTGGTCGCCGGCGCGAAGGTGCCGATGGCGGCGTTCGCGCCGGACGGGCTGTTCGTCGGCGCGAGCGAGGCCGCGCGCCCCCTGCTCGGCTTCCGCGATCTGCTCGAGGCCGGGCTCGACCGCGCCCGCAGCGATGCGCTGGCAACCGGCCGCGCTGCGACGCCGATCGGCATCGGCCAGATGGTTCTGCAGCGGGTCGGCAGCGGCGCCGATATCGGCCTGGTCGCGCTGATCGAGCCGGCCGCCTCCACGGCGGCGCACGAGGCCGCGCCCGACGTCACGCCCGCGCAGCCTCCGGCCGCGGTGCCGGAGGACGCACAGCCTGCGCCAGACGAGGCACCGTCTGCGATTGCGCTGTTCGACGCATTCACTGAGCCGGCCGAACCGCCCGCCGAGACGATTGCGCCGACGCCGGAGCCGGTCGTCCCCGCGGCGGCCAAAACTCCGGTTGAAAACCAGCCGCAAGCCATTGTGTCGCCGCAGCCCGCGCCGATCAATGCGGGCATGGTCGAGCCGACTTCGGGCCAGGACTCTTCTAGCCACCCAGAGCCGCCCGCACCGCGTCAGCATCCGCTGCGCTTCCTCTGGCAGATGGATGAAGAGGGCCGCTTTGTGCTCGGCTCCGATGAATTCATCCGCCTGATCGGCACGCACACGGCCGCCGGCTTCGGCCGCCCCTGGCGCGAGATCGCCGCGGAATTCTCGCTCGATCCCGAGGGCCGCGTGGCGAAGGCGCTGGAAAGCAAGGATACCTGGGCCGGCATCACAGTGAACTGGCCGGCCGACGGCGGCGAGCACATTCCGGTCGAGCTCGCGGGCCTGCCGGTCTACGACCACAACCGTGAATTCGCCGGCTTCCGCGGCTTCGGCGTCTGCCGCGATCTCGACGCGCTCAACCGGCTCGAGGCGCTCAGGCGCTTCGAGCTGCTCGTCGAGCCGCCGGCACAGGATCGCTCCACTGAGGCCGTCGCGTTCGATGCGGAGCCCGAGCCTGAAGCGGCGGCGGAAGCTGAGGCGGAGGGCGAAGCAGAGGCACCGCCGATCGCGCCATCCGAGCCTGAGCCGCAAGCCGAGCCTGAACCGCAAGCCGAACCCGACCTGCCAGAGCCCACAAGCGAGACTTCACACCCAACCCAACTGGACACGCCCGTGGAAACGCCTCCCAATGTCGTGCCGTTCCGCGTCGCCGGCGATACGCGGCCGCCGACGTTGACGCCGGTCGAGAACAGCGCGTTCAACGAGCTCGCGCGGCAATTGTCCGAGCGGCTCGAACGCGAGCGCGAGACCATCACGACCGACGCGGCCGGACCAGTGGCGGAGACCAGCGCCGAAGCACCGGAGCCGGAGCCGCCGCAGGCCGCCGCCGAATGGCTGACCGAGCCCGCACCGCCGCCGCGCGGGATGAGCGCGCGCGACCGCACGCTGCTCGACCTGTTGCCGACGGGCATCCTGATCTACCGGCTCGACCGCCTGCTCTACGCCAATCCCGCCTTCCTCGCGCGCATGGGCTATGACGGCCTGAACGCGCTGGAGCATGCCGGCGGGCTGGATGCGCTCTATGTCGAGCCGGGCGTGTCGGCGGCCAGCAGCACCACGCAAGGCGGCACGCCTGTGACGATCAGCGCGACAATCGCGAACGGCGAAACGCCGCCGCCCGCGACGGAAGCGCATCTGCACACGATCGAGTGGGACGGCGACAGCGCGCATGCGCTGATCTGCGCGCTGCCGCAGGCGGCGCCGATCGCGGCGGCTGCCGTCGCAGAGACCGTGGTGGCCGCAGAGCCTGACGCCGCGGACGCGGAGCCCGCGGCCGGCGATGCCGATGCCGAGGATCTCGCCGCCATCCTCGACACCACGGCCGAGGGCATCGTGATGTTCGACGCCGAAGGCAACATCCACGCCTGTAACCGCAGCGCGGAGGCGCTGTTCGGCTATGACGGCGAGGCGCTGCTGCAGCAGAATTTGCTGACGCTGTTCGCCCCCGAGAGCCAGCAGATCGTCGCGGATTATCTGGAAAGCCTGAAGAGCCAGGACATCTCCAGCCTGCTCGATCACGGCCGCGAGGTGCTGGGCCGCGAGAAGAAGGGCGGCGTCATTCCGCTTGCGATGATCATGGGCCGCACCCGCCCCGACGGGCCGAACTTCTTCGCCGTGTTCCGCGATCTCTCGCACGCGAAGAAGGGCGAGAGCGAATTGACGAAGGCCCGCCGCCTCGTCGACGGCGCGGCGAACGCCAAGGCCGACATGCTGGCGCGGATCAGCCACGAGATCCGCACGCCGCTCAACGCCATCATCGGCTTTGCCGAGGTGATGATCTCCGAGCGCTTCGGCGCGCTCGGCAACGAGCGCTACGGCGAATACATGAAGGACATCCGCGCTTCCGGCGAGCGTGTCATCGCCATCATCGACGACCTCCTGGAGCTGTCGCGGATCGAGACCGGCAAGCTCGACCTGAATTTCGCGAATTTGAACCTGAACGATTTGGTCGAGGCCTGCGTGACGGTGATGCAGCCGCAGGCCAACCGCGAGCGCATCATCATCCGCACCTCGCTCGCCCATGCGCTGCCGCAGGTGAGCGTCGACGCGCGCGCGATGCGGCAGATCACCATGAACCTGATCTCGAACTCGATCCGGCTCGCCAGCGCCGGCGGCCAGGTCATCGTCTCGACCGCGCTGACCGATCGCGGCGAGATTGCGCTGCGCATCCGCGACACCGGCCATGGCCTTTCCGAGCGCGAAGTCGCCGCCGCGATGGAGCCGTTCCGCACGCCGCCGCCGGGCGATGCCGCCGACAGCTCGGCGCTGAGCCTGTCGCTGACCAAAGCGCTGGTCGAAGCCAACCGCGCCCGGTTCAACATCAAGAGCGCCGGCCACGGCACGCTGATCGAGGTGGTGCTCGCGCCAGCGCTGGCGGGGGCGTAGGGCGCGGCACGCTCAAGCCGTCATTCCGGGGCGCGCCTCTTGGCGCGAGCCCGGAATCCATCGATCCGCATCAATGGTGGTGCAATGGATTCCGGGATCGTCGCTTCGCGACGCCCCGGAACGACGGCGGGGGCTCACGCCGCCCGCACCGTCTCCAGGAACCTGCTCACCTCGATCTTCAGCCGGCTGCTGTCGTTCGACAGCGATTGCGCCGCGGACAGCACCTGCGAGGAGGCGGATCCCGTCTCGGTCGCGCCCTGGCGCACGCTGGAGATGTTGGCGCTGACCTGCGTGGTGCCGGCGGCGGCGCTTTGGACGTTGCGCGAGATCTCGCTGGTCGCGGCGCCCTGCTCTTCCACCGCGGCCGCGATGGTGGAGGAGATTTCGGACAGACGCTCGATGGTGCCGCCGATGGTCTTGATCGCACCGACGGAATCTTGCGTCGCGACCTGGATGCTCGAGATCTGCTGACCGATGTCGCCGGTCGCCTTCGCGGTCTGCTCGGCCAGCGCCTTCACTTCCGAGGCCACCACGGCAAAGCCGCGTCCGGCTTCGCCCGCACGCGCGGCCTCGATGGTGGCGTTCAGCGCCAAGAGATTGGTCTGGCCGGCGATGGCGTTGATGAGCTCGACCACGTCGCCGATGCGCGCGGCCGCCTTGGACAATTCGCTGACGCGGTCATTGGTCTGCCCGGCCTGGGTGACGGCCTCGCCCGCCATGCGCGCGGAGGCCTGCACCTGGCGGCTGATCTCGTTCACGGAGGCGGTCAGCTCCTCGGCGGCGGACGCCACCGACTGCACGTTGGTCGCCGCTTCCTCGGACGCCGCCTCGACCAGCGTGGCAAGCTCGGTCGAGCGGCTGGCGGTCGTGGTCAGCGACGTCGCCGACGCCTCGAGCTCATTGGCCGCCGACGACACGGTCTCGACGATCTCGCCGATCGCGCCTTCGAAATCGTCCGCCATCCTGATCATGTCGGCGCGGCGGCGCTCGGCGGCGAGCTTGTCCTGCCTGATCTTCTCTTCGGCCTCCTCCTGCGCCTTCCGCTCGGCGTTGATCTTGAATGTCTCGACGGCTTGCGCGATCTCGCCGATCTCGTCGGGCCGGCCGAGGCCGGGAAGAACGATGGCGAAATTGCCGTTGGCAAGCTCGATCATCGCCGCGCGCATCGCGGTCAAAGGCCTCGAGACCGAACGTCCGATGAAGATGCCGAGGCCGAGCACGCCCGTCGCAATCAACGCGATCGCCACCGAAATCCAGAACTGGATGCTGGTGCGCTCGGCCTCGTTGAGACGGTCGGCATCGGCGCGGATGCGGTCAACCGATGTCGAGACCTGCTCGATCACGGGCTCGACCGACGCGAAGGCCTCGGACATCGCCTTCGATTCGGCCGCCAGCTTCAGCGCGGTCTCCATCCAGGCGGAGAAGTCGCGCTGATAATCGGCGAGCTTCTGGCGCAGCTCGGCCTTGGCGCCGTCGGCAATGGCTGCCGCGTCGAGGCCTGCGGCAAATTCGGACGCGCGCTTCTTCATCTCCTCGCCATATCTGGCGTTCCGACGCAGCATGAAATCCTTCTCATGCCGGCGCATCATCAGCATGATGACCTTGAGCTCGGAATACTGGAACTGGTCGACCTGGCTCTCGATGCCGTGGACGGAAGCGCGCAGGCGGCCTTCGAGCCCGGACTTCTCGTCGAGGCCGAGCCGCTGCCGTTCCTCGACCACCGCGGCGAAGCGGGCCTGATAGGTCTTCAGCGACGCATTCATCGCGTCGATCTTGTGCGCCAGCTCGGGCTGGCCGAGCGCTGCGATCTTGCCGCGGAGCGTCTCGATGTCGAGCGCCACCTGCCGGCTGATCTCGACCTGTCGCTGCGCCCTGGCCGGATCGCTGCGCAGCAGAAAATCCTTCTCGGCGCGGCGCGCCTCGAGCAGCTCGACCGCGATCCTGTTGTTCAGCTCGAACACGGTGCGCGCATCCTCGGCCGCGTCGCGATAGACGCCCATCCTCCGCTCGCCGTAGAGGTGAATGCCGCCGATCAGGACGACGCCGATGACGCCAATGACGCCGATCGCGGTGATCTTGTGAGTGAGTCGCAGGGAGAGGAGCCGCATCGTGAACCAAGCTGGTGGTGAGCGATGCCATTGATGAAGCGATATTCGGTGAAAGCTTCCGTTAATTTGCGGGCACGTATTAATACGTGTATTTCGCTACAATGCTCGCCGCTGTGCACGGTGACGTGCACAGGCACAGTTCCAAAAAAGAAGCACGGCGCTTCACCAGCGCCGTGCTTCCTTGTCTGCGCGAGACTTGGGCCTTTAGTGATAGATCTCGAACAGGCCGGCGCCGCCCTGGCCGCCGCCGATGCACATCGTCACCACGCCCCACTTGGCCTTGCGGCGGGCGCCTTCCTGCAAGAGGTGGCCGGTGAGACGGGCGCCGGTCATGCCGAAGGGATGGCCGATCGCGATCGAGCCGCCGTTGACGTTGTACTTGGCGGGATCGATGCCGAGCTGGTCGCGGCAATACAGGCACTGGCTGGCGAAGGCCTCGTTGAGCTCCCACAGATCGATGTCGTCGATCTTGAGGCCGGTGCGCTTCAGGAGCTTCGGAATCGCGAACACCGGGCCGATGCCCATCTCGTCCGGCTCGCAGCCGGCGGTTGCCCAGGCGACGAAGCGGCCGAGCGGCTTGAGGCCGCGCTTCTCGGCGTCCTTGGCTTCCATCAGCACCACCGCGGCGGCGCCGTCGGAGAGCTGGCTGGCATTGCCGGCGGTGACGAACTTGCCGGGGCCCTTCACCGGCTCGAGTTTTGCCAATCCTTCCATCGTCGTTTCGGGACGATTGCATTCGTCGCGATCGACGGTGTAGTCCACGATCGACTCGGCCTTGGTCTGCTTGTCGACGACCTTCATCTTGGTCTTCATCGGGACGATCTCGTCCTTGAACTTGTTCGCCTGCTGGGCCGCGGCCATGCGGCGCTGCGATTCCAGCGAGAACTCGTCCTGATATTCACGGCTGAGCTTGTAGCGCTCGGCGACGATGTCGGCGGTGTCGATCATCGCCATGAAGATGTCGGGGGCGACCTTGAGCAGTTCCGGATCGACCGATTCCTTCGGCGTGCCGCCGCCGGGAATCGAGATGCTCTCGACGCCGCCGGCGACGATGCAATCGGCGCCGTCGGAGCGGATCGAGTTGGCGGCCATCGCGATGGTCTGCAGGCCCGACGAGCAGAAGCGGTTCACCGACACGCCGGCGGTGGTCTTCGGCAGCCCCGCGAGCAGCGCGGCCTGGCGGCCGATGTTCGGCGCCCCATGGGCGCAATTGCCGAGATAGCAGTCCTCGACATAGTCCTTCTCGACGCCGGCGCGGTCCACCGCGTGATGAATGGCGTGGGCCGCGAGCGACATCGGCGGCGTGATGTTGAACCCGCCGCGGCCGGATTTCGCCAGGCCCGTGCGCGCATAGGAAACGATGACGGCTTCACGCATTGTTTTCTCCCTTGTCGAACGATTTGGAACGGAGCGTCCTGACGCCATTGGTACACAAAGATTGGGGGTGGGGAAAATGAAAACGCCGCCTCCCGCGATGGAGACGGCGTTGTTCCGCGTGTCGGAATATATGATATGATGATCGTCATTCCGGGGCGTGCGCGCCCGCTCTATCCACACGTCATGCCCGGGCTTGTCCCGCCTGCGCGGCCGAAGCCGCTTCGGCGCGGCGAAGGGCCGGGCATCCACGTTCTTCGCGCCGAGCGGCAAGACGTGGATGGCCGGGTCATAGGCGAGCGGAAGCGACGCCGTCCTTCGGACTGCTATGCCCGGCCATGACGCCGGTGGGAGCCGCTCAGAACGTCAGCGCCTTGGCCTGCTTGACCTGCGGCAGGGCCTGCACCTTGGCGAGCACGTCGGCCGGCA
This sequence comes from Bradyrhizobium sp. NBAIM14, assembly GCF_020193895.1. Taxonomy (NCBI): domain Bacteria; kingdom Pseudomonadati; phylum Pseudomonadota; class Alphaproteobacteria; order Hyphomicrobiales; family Nitrobacteraceae; genus Bradyrhizobium; species Bradyrhizobium sp. NBAIM14. Next base: position 164,710 of record NZ_JADYVQ010000015.1, read on the forward strand.
CCACACCGTCGACCTCGACCAGCGCAATGGCATCGCTGCCCGGAGCGACCCGGCCGAGATGGAAGGTCGCGATGTTGATCTTGGCGTCGCCCAGAAGCCCCGCGAACTTGCCGATGAAGCCCGGCTTGTCCTCGTTGGTGACGTAGATCATCGACTTGCCGAACTCGGCGTCGACGCGGATGCCCTTGATGTCGACGAGGCGCGGCTTGCCGTCTGCATAGACGGTGCCCGAGACCGACCGCTCCTGCCGCTCGGTGGTGACCGTGACGGTGATCAGGCTCTCATAATCGCTCTGCGCGGCGCGGACGATCTCGTCCACCACCATGCCGCGCTCCTTGGCGACGACCGGCGCGGACACGACGTTGACCTCGCCCAGCATGGGCCGCAGCAGGCCCGACAGCACCGCGGAGGTGATCGCCTTGATCTTCATCTCGGCGACGTGGCCCTCATAGGTGATCTCGACCTTGAGGATGCCGCTCTCGGTGAGCTGGCCGGCGAACGAGCCGAGCTTCTCGGCGAGCGCGATGAACGGTTTCAGCTTCGGCGCTTCTTCCGCCGTGATCGAGGGGAAGTTGACCGCGTTCGAGATCGCGCCGGTGAGCAGGTAATCCGACATCTGCTCGGCAACCTGCAGCGCGACGTTCTCCTGAGCCTCGGTGGTGGAGGCGCCGAGATGCGGCGTGCAGATCACGTTGGGATGGCCGAACAGCACGCTCTTGGTCGCGGGCTCCTCGACGAAGACGTCGAAGGCGGCGCCGGCAATGTGCTTGGCGTTGAGCGCATCGACCACCGCCTGCTCGTCGACGAGACCGCCGCGGGCGCAATTGATCAGGCGCACGCCCTTCTTCATCTTGGCGATCGCGGCCGCGTCGATGATGTTCTTGGTCTTCTCGGTCAGCGGCGTGTGCAGCGTGATGAAGTCGGCGCGCCTGAGCAGATCGTCGAGATCGACCTTCTCGACGCCGATGTCCTTGGCGCGCTCCGGCGACAGGAACGGGTCGAACGCGATCACCTTCATGCGCAGGCCGAGCGCGCGGTCGGCGACGATCGAGCCGATATTGCCGCAGCCGACGACGCCCAGCACCTTGCCGGTGATCTCCACGCCCATGAAGCGGTTCTTCTCCCACTTGCCGGCCTGCGTCGAGGCATCGGCCTGCGGGATCTCGCGGGCGAGCGCGAGCATCAGGGTGATGGCGTGCTCGGCGGTCGTGATCGAATTGCCGAACGGCGTGTTCATCACGATGATGCCCTTGGCCGTCGCGGCCGGGATCTCGACATTGTCGACGCCGATGCCGGCGCGGCCGATCACCTTCAGCCTGGCCGCCTTCTCGAGGATCTTGGCGGTCGCCTTGGTCGCGGAGCGGATCGCAAGGCCGTCGTAATTGCCGATGATCTCGGCCAGCTTGTCCTTGTCCTTGCCGAGATTGGGCTGGAAGTCGACCTCGACGCCGCGATCCCTGAAGATCTGCACGGCAGCGGGCGAGAGCGCGTCGGAAATGAGAACTTTGGGTTTGGTCATGGGATGATCCGTTGTGCGTGCTGCATTTACGGCACGTCATCCGCGGTCTTGACCCGCGGATCCATCTCTCTTGATTGATGGATGGCCGGGTCAAGCCCGGCCATGACGAGGATTAGGTTTGCTTACGCCGCCTTCGCGAGCGTGGCCTTGGTCTCGGCGAAGGCCCAGTCGATCCACTGCGTCAGCAGCTCGACGTCCTTTGCTTCCACCGTGGCGCCGCACCAGATGCGCAGGCCGGCCGGCGCGTCGCGGTAATAGGCGAAGTCGTAGCCCGCGCCTTCCTTCTCGACGAGGGCCACCAGCTTCTTGCTGAACTCCGCCTGCGCGTCCTCGGAGAGCGAGGTGATCGCGGGATCGGTGAACTTCAGGCACACCGAGGTGTTGGAGCGGATCGAAGCGTCCTTGGCGAGGAAGTCGATCCAGGGCGTCTTCCCCTTCCAGTCCGCCAGCACCTTGGTGTTGGCATCGGCGCGCGCGATCAGCGCCTTGAGACCGCCGATCGACTTGGCCCAGTTCAGCGCATCGAGATAATCCTCGACGCAGAGCATCGACGGCGTGTTGATGGTCTCGCCGACGAAGATGCCTTCGTTGAGCTTGCCGCCCTTGGTCATGCGGAAGATCTTCGGCAGCGGCCAGGCCGGCTTGTAGGTTTCGAGCCGCTCCACCGCGCGGGGCGATAGGATCAGCATGCCATGCGCGGCCTCGCCGCCGAGCGCCTTCTGCCAGGAGAAGGTGACGACGTCGAGCTTGGCCCAGTCGAGCGCCTGCGCAAATGCGGCGGAGGTCGCATCGCAGATGGTCAGGCCTTCGCGGCTCGCGCTGATCCAGTCCGCGTTCGGAACGCGCACGCCCGACGTGGTGCCGTTCCAGGTGAAGACGACGTCGCTCTTGGGATCGACCTTCGACAGATCGGGGATCTCACCGTAGCCCGCATTGAGCTTGGTGACGTCCTTGAGCTTCAATTCCTTGACGATGTCGCTGACCCAGCCCTCGCCGAAGGATTCCCAGGCGAGCGTGGTGACCGGCCGTGCGCCAAGCAGCGACCACAGCGCCATCTCGACCGCGCCGGTATCGGAGGCCGGCACGATGCCAATGCGGTAATCGGAGGGGACCTCAAGCACTTCGCGCGTCAGGTCGATCGCTAGCTTGAGCTTGGCCTTGCCGATCTTCGCGCGATGCGAGCGGCCGAGAGCTGCGTCCTTGAGATTTTGGGCGTTCCAGCCGGGGCGCTTGGCGCAGGGGCCGGAGGAGAAATGCGGCACGGTCGGCCGCGAAGCGGGCTTCGCTACAGTCATGATCTACCCTTCCAGATAGTAAGCCTCCCGTTGGGGGGAGGTGTCCCGCCGCGGCTGATACGGGAATCGGGAAGGTCCGTCAAGGAAGTTCCGGGGCCTCACGCGCCAGTGATGGCGCTTCCGGTGCAATATCAGGGGATTCGACAACAGTGAGCGCGTTCAGCAAGTCCGTGGCATCGCTGATCAATTGCGCCGCCTTGCGGCGGCTTCCGACCTTCAAAATGCATTTGTCATTGGCCTGCACGACGTAGTCGTTGCCGACCTTGATCATCGAATAGCTTGTCATTGAAATGTCCCGAACCGAGCGAGCCCGGTGTCAGATGCCCCCGTAGCACCCTTCGTTCCTTCATCAATGTGAACGACGGAGCGGTAGTTTACCGGCTCTTAACACGACCGAATGAAAAGCCCGCTTTTCGCCGGCTGCGAAGCGCTCGCGTCGCGCTGCCTCAAAAGCGGACAGTCATGCCGACGTGACTCGCCGCAAAGCCGAGCCGCTTGTAGAAGCGCTGCGCATCGACGCGCGTCTGATGCGTGAGCAACTCGACCAGATTGCAGCCGCGCGCCTTTGCTTCCGTCACGGCCCATTGCACCAATTGCTCGCCGATGCCGCGGCTGCGACACTCGGTGGCAACGCGAACGTCCTCGAGCAGTCCGCGGGATCCGCCCTGCGAGCTCAGGCCCGGCAGAATCGCGAGTTGCAGGCAGCCGACCACCCTGCCCTCACTCTCGGCAACCACCAGCGTCAGATTCGGATCGCGCGCGATCCGCGCGAATGCGTCGTAATAGGAGGACGGCAACGGATCCTCCACGCGCTCGCGCGCGCGGCCGAGATGATCGTCGGCGAGCATCGCCACGATCGCGACGACGTCCTCGCGGCGCGCGGGACGGATAGAGACGGCTTCGGCATTCATGTCAGGCGACTCCGCACCTCAGCGCGCCGGCGGAAGGCCGAGAAACGCTTCGACGTCGCCGATCCAGCGGCGGACGGAGGCATAACGACCGAGGTCGAAGCCACCTTCATGCGCGAGGCGCGTATAGGCGAGCAGCGACACGTCGGCGAGCGACACCTCCTCGCCGGCGAACAAGCGGCTGGCGGCGAGATGCTGCTCCATGCGGTCGAGCGCCGCATAGCCGCGCTTGACCTTTTCAGGATCGAGCTCGGAGGCATCCTTGCCGAGATAGACCATGAGGAAGCGGCACACGGCGATATAAGGCTCGTGGCTGTACTGCTCCCAGAACAGCCATTCGTCCATCTTGGCCGCCGTGAAGGCGTCGCGCGGAACCAGCACGCTGTCGCGGGCGACATAGCGGATGATGGCGTTGGACTGCGCCAGCGTACGGCCGTCGTCGAATGCGACGGTCGGCACCTGGCCGGCGCCGTTCATCTTCAGGAATTGCGGCGTGCGCGTCTCGCCCTTGCGGGTGTCGATCTCGATCCACTGGTAGGGCACAGCGAGCTTGTCGCAGACCCACTTCACCTTGAGACAATTGCCGGAATTGCTGTCGCCGTAGATCTTCATCGCTGCCGCCCCGCTTTCGGAACGAGAGAGCATCAGGACGAAGCGCAGCTGTCAACAGGAAGCGGACGGCTCAGAACTTGTAGCCGACGCCGAGGCGCGCGTTGTTCAACGTCACCTGCGTGTTCATGACGGGCGAGAATCTCACATATTCGTATTCGATGCGGGCGAACAAGCCGTCCCAAACGCAGTATTCGAGCCCGAGGCCGGCGGTCCAACCCACTGCGTACGTGTTGGTCCTGTGCTGACCTTGCGTGCCCGACTGCGCAGGAACCGGGCCCCACGTTCCAAGTATCGTCGTGGTGTTGCCGAAGAAATCCGTCGTCGTCGTGTCCTGTCGCATCGAGACGCTGCTGGTCACGGTGCGCGACACGTCCATTCGCCCGACGGCAGCGCCCATGAAGGCATAAGGCATGAAGCTGCCGCCGTCCCAACCCACGCGGCCGCGGAGCGTCACCATGTCTTTGACCTGTGCCGCCGCGGCACCCGTCAGCGTGACGGCATAGTTGTTGGTGACGCCGGGCGCCCGCACCTCACCAGGCGGGTTGACGATGACGAGCGAGTTGGTTCCTGACGTCAATGTCGCCATATCGTTGAAGTAGCTGTAAGTGCCCTCGAGACTGAGAACGGCATCATACCATTGCCAGTTGCGGCCGACGAAGCCACCGAAATTGGTGCTTTGAGTGTTGGTCTTGTTCAGCAGCGACCACGTCGAGGTCGGCCCCTGGAGTACGCTGTCGCGGAAGATGTAGTTGGTCAGTCCGACCACGCTCTGACTGAAATCCGTGGCATCTGCGGTATAACCGCCATGACCGCCGACATAGAAGCCATTCCAATTGACGGAGGTCTTCGACAGACCGTCGGCGAAGCCGCCGCGCAGCACGGGCAGGTCCGGCATGTCGGCCGCTTGCGCGGCAGACACCGTCCCCAACATCGCCGCTGCCAACACCAGCCTACGCATCACCACGCTCCATCGGACTCGAACTGTTGCGATGATCATCGCCTGTTAACCTTAACCAATGGTTGCGCCAGGCGCCTTCGCCGCACCTCGCCATGAAAAATACGCAAAGCAAAACGGCGCGGGATGATCCCGCGCCGTTAAGGAGTCCTAACCGATCAGGTTGCGATCAGCCCTTGGTGACCAGCGGCGGCGGCACGTAGGCCGGCGGGCTGTTGAGATCCCAGCGCACGCCGAGCTTGACGTCGTGTGAGGTGATGTCCCTGACCTTGATCGAGGTCGGGCCGGAAGCGCTGTTGTCGAACAAACGGTAGTTGCCGGGCGCGGCATCGCCGAGGTTCATGTAGCTGTAGGCCAGTTCGACGGTGAAGCCGGGATTGACCTTGTAGGCAAGACCGGCGTGAGCGGCCCAGGCGAGGTTCCACTTTCCGTTGTCGGCAAAGTAGGCGACGCTGTTGTTGAGCAGCGGGCTGTAGGACACGCCGTCGTCGCGGAAGCCGCTGAGCTTGTTGTAGGAGCCGCCGACGCCCGCGCCGATGAACGGAGTGACGCACCACCAGGTGCCGAGGTCGACATAGGCGTTGGCCATCACGAGCCACTCGGACTTGCTGCCGCTGTAGTTGTTGACGCCGACGAAGCCGGGTCCCACGACATTGTCGCTACCGTGCAAATTGGCCTTGCCCCGGTACTGGCCGATGACGTCGGCGCGGAACCAGTTGTTGAAGCGATAGCCGACGCCGAGGCCGAACAGCGGCGAGGAGTCGAAGCCGAGGCCTTCCGTCGTCTTCGAGTACCCGGCCGGCAGGGCGCTCTCGATGCGCTTCGCGCTCTGGTTGGTCATGCCGATGTCGCCGCGCAGATACCAGCCGCCGAAGTCGGCGGGCGGAGCCGGCGGCGCGTACATCGGAGGGGGGGCGGCGATCGGCATATCGGCGGCGAACGCCATCGACGAGATCAGGGTTGCCGCACCCGCGGCAAGGAGAGACTTAACGCTACGCATTGGCTTCGTCCTTATGGCCGGTGAGGCTGAATACGAGCGCCTCACGTTCTGGAAACTCACGGGGGGACGATGCCAGCAAATGTTTAAGCGCCACTTAACCCTAATTTTTAAGGTTGATTTTTTCTCACCCTACACGCGCGCGCCGTGCGAGCGTTGCAAAAATGCCGCGCCAAATGCGACATCGGCGCCGCATTCCCTAACGATGTGTGAAGCCGCAACGCGGCAAGAGAGGATGCGTTAACGCGCGTTTCGCGGCAGCTTGGGCAGGAACACCGCGAGCAGCCCGATCGCCGGCAGCCAGGCGCAGACCTGGTAGACGAACTCGATCGAGGTGTGGTCGGCGAGCTTGCCGAGCACGGCCGCGCCCAGGCCCCCGATGCCGAAGGCGACGCCGAAGAACACGCCGGAGATCATGCCGAAGCGGTGCGGCACCAGCTCCTGCGCAAACACGATGATCGACGACGTCGTCGAGGAGATGATCAGGCCGATGGCGACGCTGAGCACCGCGCTCGCAACGAGCCCGGCATAGGGCAGCGCCAGCGTGAACGGCAGCGCGCCGAGGATCGAGATCCAGATCACGATCTTGCGGCCGAAGCGGTCGCCCAGCGGACCGCCGAGAAACGCACCCACGGCGTTCGCCGCGAGAAAGACGAAGAGATAGATCTGGGCTGCCTGCGTCGAGACGCCGAAACGGTCGATCAGGTAGAAGATGTAATAGCTCGACAGGCTCGAGACGTAGAGCTGCTTGGAGAACAACAGCACGACGAGCACTGCGAGCGCTACCGCGACACGGCGCGAGCTCGGCGCACCGGGCTGGGTGTGGACGGGCGCCGCTTTCTTCGTCGCGATCTGCGGCGCGTACCAGCGCCCGATGCGCCAGAGAATCAGGATGGCGAGAAACGCGATCGAGGAGAACCAGGCGATGCTGCCCTGCCCGAACGGCACCACGATCAACGCGGCGAGCACCGGCCCCATCGAGGTGCCGAAGCTGCCGCCGAGCTGGAACACCGATTGCGCAAAGCCGTAGCGTCCGCCCGAGGCGAGCCGCGCGATGCGCGCCGATTCCGGGTGAAACACCGCCGAGCCGAGGCCGACCAGCGCGGCGGCGACGAGGATGACGAGATATTGGTGCGCGACGCTAAGCAGCAGCAGGCCGAAGAAGGTCGAGGCCATGCCGACCGCGAGCGAATAGGGCTGCGCCTTCTTGTCGGTGTAGTGCCCGACCACCGGCTGCAGCAGCGAGGCCGTGAACTGGAATGCCAGCGTGATCATGCCGATCTGCGCGAAGTCGAGCGCGTAGGCGTCCTTCAGGATCGGGTACACCGAGGCGATCAGCGACTGCATGGTGTCGTTGAGGAAGTGCGAGACGCTGATGCCGGCGAGCACGATATAGGCCGGCCCCTTGGCGGCGGCCGGCGCCAATTCGGCGACGACGACGGGCTCGGTCAGCGTTTCCTCTGAGACGACGACAGGCTTGTTCAAGGCGGCAATCCGGCGCGGCAGATTGCCGCGAGGTGCTGATTACGACGCAAGCGACGGTGGGACCAGCGTCAATCGCAAATGGCTGGGATGCGCCTCTTACCCTCTCCCCTTGTGGGAGAGGGTGGCTCGCCGCATTAGCGGCGAGACGGGTGAGGGGTTTCTATCCTCACGAGCTGTGTTGCGAGCGGATAGAACCCCTCATCCGGCGCTTCGCGCCACCTTCTCCCGCAAGGGGAGAAGGAAGGACTCAAGCCGCGGCCTGCCCCAATGCCGAAACAATGGTGTCGACGACGTCCTCGACGAGGTGACGGTCCTCGCCTTCGCCCATGACGCGGATCACGGGCTCGGTGCCGGAGGAGCGGATCAAGAGGCGGCCGTGGCCGTTGAGGCGCTTCTCGCCGTCGGAGATCGCCGACTTGACGTCGGAATCATCGAGCGGCTTGCCGCCCTTGTGGCGGACGTTCTTGAGGATCTGCGGCAGCGGATCGAAGCGGTGGCAGACCTCGGACACCGGGCGGCGCAGCTTCTGCACCACGGCGAGCACCTGCAATGCGGCGACAAAACCGTCGCCGGTCGTGGCGTAGTCGGACAGGATGATGTGGCCGGACTGCTCGCCGCCGAGATTGTAGCCGCCGTTCAGCATCTGCTCGAGCACGTAGCGGTCGCCGACCGGCGTGCGCACGAGCTCGAGGCCCTGCCCTTGCAGGAAGCGCTCCAGCCCGAGATTGGACATCACGGTGGCGACGATGCCGGGACGCGAAAGGCGTCCGTCCTCCTTCCAGCTCTGCGCGATCACCGCGAGCAGCTGGTCGCCGTCGACGACATGGCCGCGCTCGTCGACCAGGATGACGCGATCGGCGTCGCCGTCCAGCGCAATGCCGATGTCGGCGCGCATCTCGCGCACCTTCTTCGACAGCGCCTCCGGCGAGGTCGAGCCGCAATCCTTGTTGATGTTGAAGCCGTCGGGCTCGACGCCGATCGGCACCACGTCGGCGCCCAATTCCCACAGCGCCTCGGGCACCACCTTGTAGGCGGCGCCGTTGGCGCAATCGATCACGACGCGCAGGCCCTCGAGCGAAAGGTCGCGCGGCAGCGTGCGCTTGGCGAATTCGATGTAGCGGTCATGCACGCCGTCGATGCGGCGGGCGCGGCCGAGGCTCGCGCTCTGGGCGAGCCGCTTGTCGAGGGATTCGTCGAGCAGCTGCTCGATCTGCCGCTCGACATCGTCGGAGAGCTTGAAGCCCTGCGGGCCGAACAGCTTGATGCCGTTGTCCTCGAACAGATTGTGCGAGGCCGAGATCATCACGCCGAGATCGGCGCGCATCGACTTGGTCAGCATCGCGACCGCCGGCGTCGGCATCGGGCCGACCAGCAGCACGTCCATACCGACCGAGGTGAAGCCTGCGACCATGGCGTATTCGATCATGTAGCCGGACAAACGGGTGTCCTTGCCGATCACGACGCGGTGGCGGTGGTCGCCGCGCTGAAACGCAAGGCCCGCGGCCTGGCCGACCTTGAGCGCGAGCTCCGGCGTGATCAGTCCGTTGGCGCGGCCCCTAATCCCGTCCGTCCCGAAATATTTGCGGCTCATATCGTCCCCCAAGCAACAACCAGGGACTCCCCTCTACAACCACGGGCTGCCCCAACGGGACCCGCATCCCTGATTTGCCGAGGTCTTATAAAGCTATCGCGGCTAACTTGGCTTCAAAAAATATGATGAATCATTACGGAACCGGCGCCGCGACCGCCCCCGATAACACATTGTTACCATTGCAATTCCGGCGTGACCAGCGAAAAGGGGTGGAACTCGCCTTAATCCGAGCGCTTCACATGGCCGTCCGCGCGGCTCGGCGCCGGCTGGGTGACATTGACGGGATCGGAGCCCGGGAAGGTCTCCTCAAGTCCCTCTTCCAGCGCCTCCTCGAGATCATGCTTCTCCTTGATCTCTTCCGGCGAAGGTCCTGCGTGCGGCTTCGTCATGGCGCTCTCCTTGGCACTCTCCTTCCAAAACGTTCTGCAAACGATTTGGCTGTGCATCCAACCATGCTAGATGACCCCGAAATCTTCCGATGCAAGACTGTTTGATACGTGACGGGCCGGGGAAACGACATGAAGCATATTACCTGTATCGACGATCTTCGCACGCTGCATCGGCGCCGCGTGCCGAAGGCATTCTTCGACTATTGCGACCGCGGCTCCTACGCCGAGGAGACGCTGCGCGCCAACCGCGAGGACATGCAGGCGATCAAGTTCCGCCAGCGCATCCTGGTCGACGTCTCCAAGCGCGACACCTCGACCACGATCCTCGGCGAGCCGTCGACGATGCCGCTGATCCTCGCGCCGGTCGGCCTGCTCGGCATGCAGCACGGCGACGGCGAGATCCACGCCTGCCGCGCCGCGCAGGCCGCCGGCATCCCGTTCACGCAATCGACCATGTCGATCTGCTCGATCGAGGACATCGCCGCCAGTGTCGAGAAGCCGTTCTGGTTCCAGCTCTACGTCATGAAGGACCGCGGCTTCATCAAGGAATTGATCCAGCGCGCGATGGCCGCCAAGTGCAGCGCGCTGGTGCTCACGGTCGACCTGCAGGTGATCGGCCAGCGCCACGCCGACATCAAGAACGGCATGACGGTGCCACCGGAATGGTCGCTGTCGAAGCTGCTGGACTTCGCCAGCAAGCCCGCCTGGGTCTCCGGCGTGCTGCAGGGCAAGCGCCGCACCTTCGGCAATATCGCCGGCCACGTGAAGAACACTGAAGATCTCAACCGCCTCGCCGAATGGACGGCCTCGCAGTTCGACACCTCCTTGAACTGGAAGGACGTCGAGTGGGTCCGCAGCATCTGGCCGGGCAAGCTGATCATCAAGGGCATCCTCGACGTCGAGGACGCCGAGGAAGCCGCCAAGACCGGCGCGCAGGCGCTGGTGGTCTCCAACCACGGCGGCCGCCAGCTCGACGGCGCGCCGTCCTCGATCGAGGTCCTGCCCGAGATCGCGGACGCGGTGGGCGACAGGATGGAGATCATGTTCGACGGCGGCATCCGCTCCGGCCAGGACGTGATGCGCGCGCTGGCGCTCGGCGCAAAGTCGTGCATGATCGGCCGCGCCTATGCCTATGGCCTCGGTGCCGGCGGCCAGGCCGGCGTCGCCAAGGCGATCGACATCATCCAGAAGGAGCTGCTCACCACGATGGGCCTGTGCGGCGTCAACCGGGTGGACGAGATCGACGATCACGTGATTGCGGTGTGAGTGCGTCTGCCGGGATGCCGCAGCAATAATCACTGTCGTCCCGGACAAGCGCGCCCAAAGCGCGCGCCGATCCGGGACCCATAGCCACAGAAGGGTGTGGCTATGGGGGCTCGGAGTGGCCTGCTTCGCGCAACAACTTTTCCCTGTGGTTATGGGTCCCGGACCTGCGCTGACGCTTGTCCGGGACGACGGCGGCATTTCAGGCGTCAGGTGCGCGTCTCACAGCCCCTCACATCGGCGGCGTCAGGCCGTCGCGGCCGACGCTGACGCGGTTGGTCTCGAACGAGCCGTCGGGCAATTGCTTCATGAAGGCGATGACCTTGGCGCCGGGCTTCAGCTCGGATTTGTCGCCGGGCACGAAGGTCACGACCGGCGTGTCGTCGGCGACGAACACCTTCTTCTCGCCGTCCTTGTACTTGACCAGCAGCGTGTGACCGTCATTGCCGACGACGCTCTCCGCGACGGTCGCATTGGTCATGCTGGAGTTGGGCTTGAGGTCCCAAGGTCGCGAGCCTTCGCCGGTGCCGCGCATGCTTTCCGGAAACACGTGCACCTCGAGGGCGTTCTGGCTGCCATCCGGTCCCGGCACGGTGGTGGCGCCGATGAACGAGCCCGGCTTGATGTCGGCGAGCGAGATCTTGGTAACGCCCGACACGTTCACGTCGGAGGCGAGGCGAAGCTTGAGCTCTTCACCGCTGCGCGACTTGACCTGCATGGTGTCGCCATTGACGCTTTCGATGGTGCCGCGCACGCGCGTCGGCACCGGCGCTCTCTGGGCGAAGGCGCAGTAGGTCGAGACGACCACCATCGCGACGGCGATCAGGGGGCGTGTGAAAGTTGCACGTTGAACAGGCATGGCGGTCTCCGATTGTCCCACGACGTAGAACTCCAGAGATGGTGTGCTATTCGCCGCGCCCCTCTCAAGTCTTCGTGAGATCGGCTTCGACCAATGCGCGCAGCTCGGCGGTGACCTCGGGCCGCCGCCCGAACCACAGCTCGAAGCCGCGCACCGCCTGATGCAGCAGCATGCCGAGCCCATCGGCGGTCTTCAGGCCGCGCGCCGTCGCTGCGGCGAGCAGCGGCGTCACCAGGGGAACGTAGACGAGGTCGGCGACGACCGCGTCTTGCGGCAGACGCGCGAGGTCGACGTCGAGTGACGGCTGGCCATGCATGCCGAGCGAGGTCGTGTTCACGAGAAGCTTTGCGCGCGGCAGCACGTCGCCGATCGCGTCCCACGGCAGCGGATGCACGTTCGATCCGAACTGTTGTGCCAGCGTCTCGGCCCGCGCCATGGAGCGATTGGCGACATGCACGCAGCTGATGCCGCGTTCCAGGAGGCCGAACACGACCGCGCGCGAGGAGCCGCCGGCGCCCAGCACCAGCGCAGCCTCGGCCATGTCCCAGCCGGGCGCGCTGGCGTCGAGATTGTTGATGAAGCCTTCGACATCGGTGTTGGTTGAGCGCAGCTCGCCGTTGGCGAACCACAGCGTGTTCGCGGCGCCGACGGCCCTGGCGCGCGCGTCGGGCGTCGACAGCGCCAGCACGGCTTCCTTATGCGGGATGGTGACGTTGGCACCGACGAAGCCGCGCAGCGACAGCCGCAGCACGAAATCGCGCAAATCCTCGGGCGGCACCGCCTCGATGACATAGCCGCCCTCGATGCCGAGCGTGCGCAGCCAGTGATGGTGGATCAGCGGCGAGCGCGAATGCGCGGCCGGCCATCCGATCAGACAGGCTGCAGGGGGCTTGGGCGCGGTCATCTTTCCCTCGGGTCGTTTCCGAGGCGATCCATTTCGCGTCGCGCCCGCTCTGTCAAGCGCGCGCGGTCAGCTCGCAGCGGTCTCGTCGGCGGCCCGGCCCTTGATGTCGGCGATGGCGCGCTCGAGGCTCGTGCGGTAACGCGCGCGCGGCGGCGTGACGCCATGGGTGAGCAGCGCGCGGCGGACCGCGGGCGAGGCCCCGGTGATGAACAGCCTGATGCCCTGGCGGTGCGCCTTGGCGGCGACGCGGCCGATCACGTTGGCCGCGGTCGAATCCAGGAACGGCACCGCGGCGAAATCGACCACGAAGGCCTTGCGCCGGTCGGCAATGCCGTCGAGCACGCCGCCGATCGCCGAGGCCGCGCCGAAGAAGAACGCGCCGGTGATGCGATAGACCAGCACGTCGCGGTCGACCGCAAGCGCGGGATCGTAACGCACACGGTCGCCGTTGCCGTCGTCGGGGCGATCATCCGCAACCAGCGGCGAGCGCTCCTCGATGCCGGTCATCTCCGCCATGCGATGGATGAACAGCACCGCGCCGAGCGCGAAGCCGACCAGGATGCCCTCGGTGAGATCGCGAAAGATCGTGAGCAGGAAGGTCGCGAGCAGCACCACGGCATCGCCCCATGACGAGCGCAGCAGAGTTGCGAATTCATGCTTCTCCGCCATGGTCCAGGCCACCACCACCAGCACCGCGGCGAGCGCAGCCAGAGGGATGTAGCTCGCGAGCGGGGCCGCGACCAGCATGAACAGCAGCAGGAACACCGAATGCAGCATGCCCGCGAGCGGCCCGCGCGCGCCGGCGCGGATGTTGGTCGCGGTGCGCGCGATCAGCCCGGTGACGCAGATGCCGCCGAACAGCGCCGAGCCGATATTGGCCGCACCTTGCGCCACCAGCTCGCAATTGGAGCGATGACGGCGGCCGGTCATGCCGTCGGCCACCACCGCCGACAGCAGCGATTCGATCGCCGCCAGCAACGCAAAGGCGATCGCATCCGGCAGCACCGCCCTTGCCTTCTCCAGCGAGAATGCGGGCAGCGCCGGCGAGGGCAATTCGCGCGGGATGCCGCCGAAGCGCGAGCCGATGGTCTCGACCGGCAACGACAGCACCGCGCTGGCGACGGCTGCAAACACGACCGCGATCAGGATCCCGGGCCAGGACGGCCGCCAGCGGCGCAAGGCGGCGATAATGCCGATGCTGACCAGGGCGACCGCGACGGCGGACGGATTGATCGTGTTGAGGCCGCCGGCGAGCGCGACGAGCTTGGGCACGAACTCGCTGGGCTCCTTGCCCACGAGCGTGATGCCGGAGAGATCGCGGAGCTGGCTGGCAAAGATGATGACGGCGATGCCGGCGGTGAAGCCGACGGTGACAGGATAGGGAATGAACTTGATGTAGGTGCCGACGCGCAGCAGGCCCGCGGCGATCAGGAGCAGGCCGGCCATCATGGTGGCGAGAATGACGCCATCGACGCCGTGCCGCTCCGCGGTCGCCGCGACCAGAACGATGAAGGCACCGGCAGGGCCGCCGATCTGGAACCGGCTGCCGCCGAGCAAGGAGGCGATGAAGCCGCCGGCGACGGCGGTGTAGAGGCCGCGGTCCGGCGTCACGCCCGAGGCAATCGCGATCGCCATCGACAGCGGCAGCGCGACGATCGCGACCGTGAGGCCGGCGAAGACGTCGGCGCGGAAATCCGCAAGGCCGTAGCCTTCGCGAAAGACGGTGACGAGCTTCGGCAGATACAGTTCGGCAAAGGTCGGCTGACGCAGCTGGTGCAGCCGGCCTGCCTGATCGCTCGTGATGCTCATGTCAGCAAAGTGCTCCGCTGGCCCCACAATGCTCCGAAGCATCGTGCGTCCTAAGGTGCGACGATGCGCTAGCCCATCTTGATCCCGGGCACGATCAACGCGCGATCATGCTCCGACACGGCGCGGCGGCCCCGGCTCCTTCAAGCGAACGCCACGTCCGCCGCTGTCGCTGCGGGCCTGCTCGCCGATCAACTCGACGCCGGCCCGGTCGAACGCCTCGACCACCTTGATCAAGGTCTCGACCACGCCACGAACATTGCCGGTGGAGGCCTCCATCCGCTGGATGGTCGGCAGCGACACGCCGGCGAGCTCGGCCAGGGTTTTCTGGTCGATGCCGAGCAACGCGCGGGCTGCCCGCATCTGGAACGAGGTGATCACCTTGGCCTCACTTACGAGCAGTTATAAGTGATATCTGGAACATATACAATGATGTAAAATAGATCATACGGTGGCGAAAGCAAGGGAGGCGTCGTCCATAGCCTCCGTCATTGCGAGCGTAGCGAAGCAAATCCAGAATCTTTCCGCAGAGGGATTTCTGGATTGCTTCGCTGCGCTCGCAATGACGGAGTGTGGTGCGGTGGCATACGAGAATCTCGTGTCCCGGACGCGCTGCAACGCTCTTGGCGTTGCTGCGCAGAGCCGGGACCCAGAAATTCCGAGCACGCTGATACGTGGGCCCCGGCTCTGCAGCGCACCGCTGAAGGAGCGCTGCGCTGCGTCCGGGGCACGAGATCGCCTACCCGATCACGCCGCGTGCTGATGTGCGGCGATGATCTGGTCGGCGGCGCGGCCGGTGACTTCGGCCATGTGGTCGAACTGGCGCGTGAAGCTGCCGGCGCCGGCGGTGGCCGAGCGCAGCTCCACGATCAGCTCACCGATCTCCGCTTCCGGCATCATGGCACGGACACAGTCCCAGCCGGTCCAGCCCTCGCGGGTGTCGAAGCCGAGAATCTGGCCGCGCCGCGCCGACAGGATCGCGTTGATCTTGGCAGTGGCGTCGGTCGGGCAGACGATCTCGACCATGTGGATCGGCTCCAGCAGCACCGGCTGGCATTGCGGCAGGCCTTCGTTGAGCCCGACCCGCGCGGCCGTGCGGAAGGCGAGATCGGAGCTATCGACGCTGTGATAGGAGCCGTCGGTCAGCGTCACCTGCACGTCGGTGACGGGGAAGCCGAGCGGACCGCGCGCCAATCCATCGACGACGCCCTCCTCCACCGCCGGGATGTAGTTGCGCGGCACCGCGCCGCCCACCACCTTCTCGGCGAACTTGAAGCCGTCGCCGCGCGGCAGCGGCGTGATGTCGAGCACGACATCGCCGAACTGGCCGTGGCCGCCGGACTGCTTCTTGTGACGGCCGCGCTGGGTGATCGGCTTGCGGATGGTCTCCTGATAGCCGATCGCAGGCGGATGCGAGGTGATCTTGACGCCGAAGCGGTCGCGCAAGCGCTCGCTGGCGACGCGCAGATGCATCTCGCCCTGGCCCCACAGCACAGTGTCGTGAGTCTTGGCGTTCTGCACGATCATGAGCGAGGGATCCTCCTCATGCAGGCGCGTCAGCGCCTGGCCGAGCTTGACGTCGTCCTTGCGGTCGGTGGCCGCGACCGAGATCGCGAGCACCGGCGGCGTCGGCTCGATCGTGATCAATGCCGCGGGCGCCGTCTTGCCGCTCGAAACCGTGTCACCGGTCTTGACCGGATCAAGCTTGGCGAGGGCCACGGTCTCGCCGGCTTCGGCCGAGGCGCGCTTGGTGTCGTAGGCGCCGTTGACGGCGAGGATGCCGGAGATGCGCCCGGCACCGCCGGATGAGGATTGCAGCGTGGCGCCGTCGTCGAGATGGCCGGCGAGCAGCCGCGTCAGCGACAACTTTCCGCCGTGCTGCGAATGCAGCGTCTTGAAGACATAGCCGAGCGCGTCCCTGGTCTCGGGTACGCCAAGACGTTTTGCGGTCTCCGCAACGCCGGGCGCCTCGTGACGCAACGCCTTCATCAGGCGCAACACGCCGTTTTCGCGCACGGCGGCGCCCAGCAGCACCGGGCAAATCAGCCCTTCCCGCAGTTCGCGGGCGAGATCGTCGAAGACGGCATCGCGCGGCGGCTGGATGTCCTCGAGCAGCTGCTCCATCAGCGCATCGTCGTGATCGGCGAGCTTCTCCAGCATCGAGAAGCGGGCTTCCTTCTCGCGATCGAGATTGCCGCCTTCGAGCGCGATCACCTCGGAGGCCTTGTGCTCGCGATAGATGAAGGCGCGCTCCAGTGCGAGATCGACGAAGCCCTCGATCAGCTCGCCCTTCCAGATCGGGATCTGGCGCAACACCAGCGGCACGCGCGAGGCGGGCTGCAGCATCGCCAGCGTCTCACGGATGCGCTGGCTGGCGCGGTCGATCTTGTTGAGGAATAGGAAACGCGGAATCTTCAGCTCTTCCAGCTCGCGCAGGATGATCTGAAGCTGCGGCAGCTTCTTCTCGTCGGCCTCGCAGACCACGATTGCGGCGTCGACCGCCGGCAACGCGGCGCGCATGTCGTGGGCAAACTCGACGGAACCGGGACAATCGAGGAAGGTGTAGCTGTCGCCCATGAAACTCGTGGTGGCGGCAGTGAGGCCGACGGTCATTTTGTGATGACGGGCCTCGGGCGTGGCGTCGCCGACGGACGTTCCGGCATCGACGCTGCCGGCGCGCGGGATTACACCCGTTCGCGCCAATATTGCTTCCAGAAGTGTGGTTTTACCGCTTTGGAAAGGGCCCACCAGCGCGATGCACCGTGGACCTCGGGGACTTCTGACGTCTTGTCCCATTTCGCCGCCTCCTTGGTGTGGAGCTCGGCCCGTGATTGGGTCGGCAAACGCCGATGCTCTGCCCCTCCCCGAGATTTGGCAAGCATCAAACGTCGCTGCGGTGCGTCGTCAGTTGGATCAAGTCTTATAATTCCACGGACTGCAGGCTCGGTGTTCCACCCCTCCCGAAGGGAGAGGTAAGGAGAGAGCTTCGCCCGTATATCTCAACGGCCCGGACGGAGTTCCAGGCTCTCGAGGCCGGCGGCGATGTTGAGGCCGACCTGGCCCTGCACGCTCAGCGGCTGCAGCGCGATCGAATTGTTGGAGCCGCCGACCAGCACGTTGCCCCCCAAGCCCACACCGACCGAGGCGCTGCCCTGCGCGCCGACGTAATTGCCGGAGAGGTCGCCGGGGCCGAGCCGGTCGACCGGCGCGAACACACCCCAGGCCAAAGCCGTCTCCTGGGTGATGCCGATGTCGAGGCCCACTTTACGGATGGTCGCGACGTAGCGGTCGTCGGGCAAGCCGTCGGCGCGCAGCACGCAGCCGAGATGAGTCACCGACCCCACGATGAAGCCGACGCTGGCGCCGCCGCGGCATTCGAGCACGCCGACCCGCGCCATCCGCTGCTGCGCGCCGGTGTTCACGACGGACGCGATGAGGCTGGCAGCGGTGAGTCCGGCGAAGAGGAACGAACGGCGCATGAAAGTCTCCGGCGAAAAATGTGATGCGAGCAGAGAGAGCGCCCCACCCGTGTTGCGGGTCTATGCCACAAGAGCCGCGGCCGTGCCAGCTCGCGCGCGTTTAGAATCGAACTTGCGGAGAGACCCCTCACCCCACCCTCTCCCCGTAAGAACGGGGCGAGGGAGTGAGAGAGCCGTGCGTCCCTCACAATGCAACGTCGCCGGCCTTGCTTAACCTCTCCCCGCTCTTCCGCGGGGAGAGGTCGGATCACATCGCAGATGTGATCCGGGTTAGGGGCCGGGCACAACGCCGACCAGAAACAAAAAGTCCATCCGACTCCTCTTATCGAAAAACAACAAAAAAGGCCCGCCGAAGCGGGCCTTTCCGATTCTTGTCGCGACCGTCTTACCGCAGATTGCCGCAGAAGCGCTGGATGCGCTTGCAGGCGTCTTCGAGGTCCGAGGTCTTGGTCGCGTAGGATATGCGGAACGCCGGTCCAAGGCCGAAGGCCGACCCCTGCACCACGGCGACCCCTTCGGTCTCCAGGAGCTCGGTGACGAAGTCCTCGTCATTGGCGATCACCTTGCCCGACGGCGCGGTCTTGCCGATCGTGCCGGCGCACGACGGATAGACGTAGAACGCGCCTTCGGGACGCGGGCACTCGATTCCCTTGGCCTGATTGAGCATGGAGACGACGAGGTCGCGCCGCTCCTTGAACACCTTGTTGTTGGCGGGGATGAAGTCCTGCGGACCGTTCAGCGCCTCGACCGCGGCCCACTGTGCGATCGACGACGGGTTCGAGGTCGACTGCGACTGGATCGTCGACATCGCCTTGATGAGCTGCGCGGGACCGCCGGCGTAGCCGATGCGCCAGCCGGTCATGCAATAGGCCTTCGAGACGCCGTTCACGGTGAGCGTGCGGTCGTAGAGTTTCGGCTCGACCTGCGCGACCGTGGTGAACTGGAAGTCGTCATAGACGAGATGCTCGTACATGTCGTCGGTCATCACCCAGACGTGGGGATGCTTCACCAGCACGTCGGTGAGCGCTTTCAGTTCCGAACGCGTGTAGGCAGCTCCGGTCGGGTTCGACGGCGAGCACAGGATGACCCATTTGGTCTTCGGCGTGATCGCGCGCTCGAGCGCCTCGGCCTGGAGCTTGAAGCCGGTCGCGGCGGTACAGACCACCGGCACCGGCTCACCGCCCGCGAGCGCGACCATCTCGGGATAGCTGACCCAATAGGGCGCGGGAATGATCACCTCGTCGCCCGGATTGATGGTCGCCATCAACGCGTTGTAGAGCACCTGCTTGCCGCCGGTGCCGACGATGATCTGGTTCGGCTTGTAGGCGACGCCGTTCTCGCGCTGAAATTTCGCGATGATGGCTTCCTTCAGCTCGGGAATGCCGTCGACCGCGGTGTACTTGGTCTTGCCGGCCTCGATGGCGCGGATCGCCGCCAGCTTGATGTTGGCGGGCGTGTCGAAGTCGGGCTCGCCGGCACCGAGGCCGATGACGTTGCGGCCCGCCGCTTTCAGCGCGCGTGCTTTATCCGTGACCGCGATGGTCGCGGACGGCTTCACACGGTCGAGCGCAGCGGCAAGGAAGGACATCATCATCTCCTGGCGAGCGTCGTGAAGCCCTTCGCCTCACGACTCTGATTGTGGGAATGAGCCACCCTAAAACGTGTGCCGCTGGGCCGCAAGAAACTTCGGCCCGATCCCGGAAAAGTTTACGATTTGGAGCGCTGCGAGGCGCGGTTTCCCGCAATATTCCGTAACTTTTGCCTCCGGAATTGCTCATATCCGACAAGGCCTGTCCTCGGAGCAATTCTGGATGGTGCACGTCTCCAGGAAACCGCTCGTCGTCATGCCCGGGCTTGTCCCGGGCATCCACGTTCTTCGTGCGCCAAGTGAGACGTGGATGGCCGGGTCAAGCCCGGCCATGACGATGCGGAAACACTGGCGTCCTAATCTCGATCGTCTATGCGGTAGCCTACGTAGAGCGATGTGTCCGCAGATTGACGTACATGTGAACTGAACTGCATCGTCGCGAAAATGATCTTCCCCTCCATTGCAGTGCGGTAGGGTTTTCGAGTTTTTCTATCGGCCGGCACTTGCGGCGGATTCGCATCGGCATCATTGTTTAACCGCCTCGCGGGGCAACGGGCGCCGCGTCTTCTCGTCCTCGGATTTCGAACGCCAGAATGTACAAGCTCTATTCGATGCAACGCTCGGGCAACAGCTACAAGGTCCGCCTTGCGCTGGCGCTGCTCAACCTGCCTTACGAAGCAGTGGAGGTGGACATTCTGCGCGGCGAGAGCCGCACGCCGGATTTCCTGTCCAAGAACCCGTCGGGGCAGGTGCCGCTGCTCGAGGTCGGCGAGGACCGCTATCTCGCCGAGTCCAACGCCATCCTCTGGTACGTTGCCGTCGGCACGCCGCTCGCGCCGGAAAACCGCATCGACCGCGCCGAGGCGCTGCAATGGATGTTCTTCGAGCAGCACGCGCTCGAGCCGAACATCGGCGCGGCCTATTTCTGGCTGTCGCTGGTCAAGGGCGGCCGCGACCTGCAGACCCATTCGCTGGAGGACTGGATGGAGCGCGGCTATGGCGCGCTCCAGGTGATGGAGAATCACCTCAAGACCAATTCCTATTTCGCCGCGCGCCAGCTCACGGTCGCCGACATCGCGCTGTACGGCTACACCCACCTCGCCGACCGCTGCGACTTCGACCTCCAGGCCTTCCCGGCGATCCGGGACTGGCTCAAACGCGTCGAAGCCGCGCCCGGCTTCGTGACCATGGACTGGCGCCCGGCCGACATCGACGACCCCGCCAGCATCGCCGCGAGCGCCTGAGGCGCGTCCGCGGCGAATAGCGGGCATAAGGGCCGCCTTTGCCGCAATCCCGCCACTTTCGGCGCGGTCGCCGCCGCAATGTTGCCGGTTGAAACTGGGAAATTCTGGAAAGTCGCGGGTGATTCGCTCGCGTGTTGAAGGATTTAGACCATGATGCGGGCGTCCGGCACAGCGGGGTTTCAGAGCCCATCCGCTACCGTCGCGTCTTCCCGGCTCACCCATGCGGTCGCGGCTTCGCTCGCCGTCGCCGCGCTTTCGCTGTGCCTGATCGTCACCCTGACGGTGTTGTCGACCAAGGCGACCATGGCGATGGGCCTGCCGGTCTGATTCCCGTTTCATCCTGGACCAGCCTTCAGGGCGCCGTGCGGCCCGCGCCGACCGGCATCGCGACAGGACGTCGATGAAATCACCTGTGGTAGTCGTTGCAATCACCCTGACTGCGGCCATCCTGGTCGCGGCCTCGCTGCTGATCATCGTCGGCACGCGCAAGGGCACGGGCACGTCGACGCTGCATGCGCCGACGCTGCAGCAGCGCGCGCACATGGTCTAAAGCGCGATGCGATTAGGATGAATCGTCATCGCGCTTTAGGTTATTGTTTGAGCATCTTTTCGGAAAACCGCTTCACACTTTTCCGGATCATGCTTTAAAATCATCCGAAAGCCTTACGCTTGCACGCAAGCGCGCCTTAAGCACGCCGCACGAAATCGCATCGCAGTCACGCAACAATCAGCCAGTGTTGCGGCCTTACCTCTTTCGGGAGGAGCGAGACAGGTCCATGCGGTTCGGATGGCGTGCGATCTCCGGTCCGGCGCTGACGGCAGCGACCCTGCTGCTGGCGATGCAGCTCGATCGCTTTGTCCCCGCCCCCTCGCCCGCCCCGCTGTTCGTCGCCATCGTGGCTCTCGCCGGCGCGCTCGCAGGTCTCGCCTCCGCCGTGACGACCGCGATTGTCGCGGTGATCGGCGCGGCGCTGTTCTTCCTCAACCGCCACGGCGTCTCCGGCCATGGCGCCGCCGATCTGGCGCCGCTCGGCCTCCTGGCCGTCACCGTTTTCGGAACCGCCGGCATCACCGGGCTGATGCGCGAGCGGCTGCTCGGCAGTTTCGCGGCCGAGCGCCGCAGCCACGCCATTGCCGCGCGGCTGTCGGCCGCGCTCGACAAGGTCGATATCGGCATCGTGCTGCTCGATGCCGAGACCCGGGCCGAATTCATCAACCGCGCGTTCCGCGACTATTTTGCGGTGCCGGACGAGGTCGCCGAGGCGAAGCCACCCTTCATCGCGCTGATGTATCACGGCCGCGACACCGGCGCGTTCGCGCTGCCCGAGGACGAGCTCGGCACTTTCATCGCGCAGCGCATGGAGATGGTGCGGGTCGGCGATGCCACGCCGATCAACGTCGCGCTGCGCAACGGCGAGGTGCTGCGCTTCGTCTGCACCGCACTGCCGGACGGCGGGCGGATGCTGAGCTACACGCCCGTGACCGACCTCGTGCGCCACACCGATGCGCCGGCGCGCGCCGACTACTACCGCTCGCTGCGCGATCCGACCGGCCGCAAGCTGATCCAGTACTTGCGCGTTGCGGAGTGAGGCGAGTGTGCGATTGATCGGCAGCAGGATCATCACGTATGAAGGGCATCCCTTCATCGCGCACCTCCGAGATCGCGGAAATTCACATGTCGCTCATCATTCGCGCCGTCACCAGGCAGGATTACGATCAATGGCTGCCGCTGTGGGACGGCTACAACGCCTTTTACGGCCGCTCCGGTCCGACCGCGCTCGCGCCCGAGATCACTGGGATGACGTGGCAGCGCTTCTTCGATGCTTATGAGCCGATGCATGCGCTGGTCGCCGAGGACAACGGCCGCCTGCTCGGGCTGACGCATTATCTGTTCCATCGCAGCACCACCGCGATCGAGCCGTCCTGCTATTTGCAGGACCTGTTCACATCAGAGGCCGCGCGCGGCAAGGGCGTCGGCTCGGCGCTGATCCATGGCGTCTACGAGCGGGCGAAGCTGGCGGGATCGCCGCGCGTCTACTGGCAGACGCACGAGACCAATCTCACGGCGCAGCGCCTGTACGACAAGGTCGCGGAGCGCTCCGGCTTCATCGTCTATCGCAAGATCTTCTGAGGCGTGCCGGGAGCCTGTGGATAACTCCAACCTGTCACCCGCGCGTAACACAGCAAGGCTAGGCTGCCCCTGCGTCTGGTCAGGCCCCCCGTCACCGATCATGCGCCCCAAGCGGTCCCCGTCAGTCGCCGCGTCTGACAGGGGCCGCATTTTTTTGCTGGCAGCGTTACTTGGCAGCGTTACTTGGCGCCGCGCCCCACGGTCTGCATCACCTCGAAACCTTCGAACTGGGGATGGCCGAGATAAAGCGGCTTGTTGTCGCCGGCCTTATGATGCGCGGCGCGAAACGCTTCCGACTTGGTCCAGGCCTCAAACGCCGCATAATTCGCCCACACAGTGTGCGAGGCGTACAGCGTGTGGTCCTCGGCTTCCGGCCCGCGCAGCAGGTGAAACTCGATGAAGCCAGGCACCTTGTCGAGATGGGTGTCGCGCGTGAGCCAGACCTGCTCGAAGGCAGCCTCGGAGCCCTTGGCGACGCGGAAGCGATTCATGGCGATGTACATGGGGTGGTGTCTCCTGTGGGCGCGATCGTCAGGATGCGGTGCTCTCTCGCTCCCTCTCCCCGTTCTTACGGGGAGAGGGTGGGGTGAGGGGCTGCCTCCGCGAGTTCGGTCTCGATTGTAGGCGATGTGCGCGATGCACGCACGGTCAATGTGGGAATCGGATGGACTCCCCTCTCGGGAATAGTGTGCCTTGCCCCTCACCCGAATTGCTCAGGCGCACGCGCCTGAGCAATCCGACCTCTCCCCGCAGAAGGGCGGGGAGAGGTTAAGTCAGACCACAAGCCCCTTCATCGGCATTGCGCTTGCGCTGTCGGGGAACACCGTCTCGGCCAGCGTGCGATCGGACAGGCCGAACTGATCTTGCAGCACGCCTTTGATCACCGAGCGCAGATCCGTGGTCGGCTTGAGGTCACGGCCCTCATACAGGTTCGCGAGCCTGAGGCCGGGCCAGTCCGCGATCACCCGGCCGCCTTGCACCGCGCCGCCGGCAAGCAAGGCGATCGTGCCGGTGCCGTGATCGGTCCCCTCGGTGCCGTTGATGCGCGCGGTGCGGCCGAACTCGGTGGCGACCACCACGACGGTGTCGCGCCAGCGATCCCTTAATCCGCTTTCGAATTCGGCGAGCGCGCCGTCGAGGCCGCCGAGCAGGAAGGCGAGACGCCCCACAGGGCCCCCTTCATTGGCCCTCAGCATGTCGGCGAAGCGCCCGAGCACGTGCGGCCTGATCGCCTCGCGCTCGAACGCCCCGGCCCAGATCCGCGCCAGCTCGCCCTTGCTGGCGGAGATGCAGAAATGATTGGACCAGAACGCGACGAGGCGCTCGGTGAAGCCGCACTCGGCGAGCGTGGCGCGCTGCAGCCGCGCCAGTGCCTCGGCGCGAAAGGTTTTCTGGATGACATTGAGCGGCTGCGGCGCTGGCTTGGCAGCAGGCGGCGCGGCGTTCGGCTGCATGGCCTCGGGCCGAACGGTGTTCTCGGCGGGCTTTGCATCGGCCATTTGGCCGGTGATCTCTGCCGCTGCATTCAGCGAGAGATTGCGGCGCAAGGGCGCGTTCTGATCGGCGGGCGGCGTCTCGGCGGGCGGAGCAGCCTTCGCCGCCTCACGCGCCTGCTTGACCTGGTTCTGATAGGCGAACACGGCCTGCCCGAGCTGCGGCGTCGATTGCAGGCCCGGCGCTTCCAGCAGCACGCCATTGGGACGCGAAAGCTCGGCCTTCACGAAGCCGCGCGGATCGGAGCTTGCGTTGACGAGATCGCCCGATGCACCGCCGCGGGCGCCAAAGCCGAAGCGGTTGAGCGCGACGAGAGCGGCTTGCGAATCGCGGGCCATCGATGATCTGTCCTTCGCGCGCTGCGAGATGCTTTCCTTTCGACGCGGTCGGCGCGTAATATACTGCAGCGGCAGATGAGCCCGCCATGAAAATGACGGCGAAGCTTCGACGTAAAACATGACAAATCCGAAAGAAATCCCGTCAGCGCCGGCACTTGCGCGCCGTCTCACCTGTTCCCGTTGCGGCAGCGAATTCGGCTGCGATCTCTCAGGCAATTGCTGGTGCGCGGAGGAGACGGCAAAACTGCCGATGCCGCTCGAGGGCGACGACTGCCTGTGCCGGGAGTGCTTGCGGAAAGCGGCGGCGCGTAGCCCGGATGGAGCGCAAGCGTAATCCGGGAATCGTTCCGCTAGCACCGGCCCCGGATTTCGCTGCGCTCCATCCGGGCTACGAAGTTTACACCTCATGTCCCGGCGACTTCCGCGCCATGCGGTCGAACGCATCCAGCAGCCTCTCGCGCCAGGCATAGACTGGATCATCCGCTTCGAGCAGCTTGAACGGGCTGACCACGCGCGCCCATTGGAATCCGCCGAACACGATGTAGTCGGCGTAGTTCGGTGCCTGCCCGCCGAGAAAAGGCTGCGTCTTGAACGTCTGCCGCATGATCTCGAGCGATTTGCGGAACGCGACGACGCCCGCATCGCGGCCCGCCATGATCTCCTCGAGCGTCTTGCCGCCGAAGCGCGCCTCGCGCGACTTGCGGAAATAGGCGGCATCGACCTCATTCAGATTGTTCGGGATGTCGGCGATGATGAGCGGAAAGATGCCGCCGACGATGGCGATGTCGCCCCACGCATTGATCATGCGCGCCATCGCGCGGCCGCCCTCGCCGCCGAACAGCGACGGGCGATCCGGAAAAGTGTCCTCGAGATAGTTCGCAATAGTCCAGGAATCGACGATCGGCTTGTCATGATGCAACAGCACCGGGACCTTCTCCGAGCCGTGCGGCGCGATCGCGCTCTTCTCGGTGAAGCGCCAGGGCAGCGATTCCGCCGCAAGGCCCTTGTGCGCGAGCGCCATCCGGGTGCGCCAGCAATACGGGCTGAAGGGGCGCGCGGGATCGGTGCCGACGAGTTCGTAGAGTTTGAGCGACATTGAGCAGTGCTCCGTCATTGCGAGCGCAGCGAAGCAATCCGGGCTGCTTCCGCGAAAGACATTCTGGATTGCTTCGCTGGCGCTCGCAATGACGATGTGGAGAGAGGTGTGCGCGTCACCGCCCGTTCGCGCGCAACAGCCTCTCGCCGCCTTCCGTCACCGCGATCACCAGCCCGAGACCGGCAATCGTCTCGCGCGCGACGTAGCCGCGCTCGGCGGCGTCCTCCCAGATGGTGAGGCGCGGGCACGAGGTCTTCCAGGTCGCGATCACCTCGGCGTAGGCGCGTGGCTCGCGCGCCACCCATTCGACGAAGTCCAGCACCAGCGGATCGGCGACTTCGCTCATTGCAAACCTCCCTTATCGAAGGCGGCCAGAACCGGCGCACGCAGCAACAGCCAGCCGCCGTGGACGATGTAGTAGCAGGCGATGGTGGTGATCAGCATGTTCGACCAGGCGATGAACTGCTGGTCGGTCATGGCTTCGAGGATGCGCCGCGCCAGCGTGGTGCCGAGCATCGAGGCTGCGATCGCGACGACGGCGAGCACGGGATCGAGGCCCGCGGCCTGATCGATGATGCCGCCGAAATAGATCAGCTTGGTGAAATGGCTGACGACCTGGCACATCGCTTTCGTCGCCACCTTCTCGCGCCGGCCGAAATCGCCGCCGAGGAAGAAGGTGTCGAGCAGCGGGCCGGAGACACCGGTCATCAGCATCAGGCCCATGCAGATCGTGCCGTAGACCGTGCCCTGCCAGAGGCTATCAGGATCCGGCTTGATGTTCGCCGGCAGGAGCCGCGCCATGAACGGGGTGATGCCGAGCAAGAGCAGCGCCGTCGGCTTGTCCGGCACGTAGCGGGTCAGCGACCACGCCGCGAGTGCCACGGCCGCGCCGACCATATAGTTCGCAACCGGCCGCCAGCGGATATGCGCCCGCCACAGGAACGCGCGCCAGCCGTTCGAGGCCATCTGCGTGATCGCATGCAGCACCATCGCGGTCGGCAGCGGCATCAGCGCCAAGAGCACGCCGATCAGGATCAGCCCGCCCGCCATGCCGAACAGCCCCGACAGGAATGCCGTGGCCACCATCAGCAATCCGAGGGCAGCGATCATGATGGGCGTCACGAGGGAGTTCTCCGGTGGTAGCTCAACGTAAGGGACGAACGCTGCATCACTCCCTCCCCCCGCAAGCGGGGAGAGGCGAAGATCGCGGTCGCCGCCTGAAACACAACTTGGAATTACTCTCATTCTTGTGCCTCGCTTGCGCCTCTTCCGCAAACTGAGTTATCTTGCCCTGGCATCAGCTTTCCTGAGGGTGGGTCATTTGCGGCGGCTGCTGTTTCTCAACGGCATCAAGGCGTTCGAGGCGGCGGCGCGGACCGGCAGCTTTGCTGCGGCCGGGCTGGAGCTGAGCGTATCGGCGGCCGCCGTCAGCCGCATGGTGCACCTGCTCGAAGAGCGGCTCGGCGTCGCCTTGTTCGAGCGCAAGGCCAACAGGCTAGTGCTGACGCAGGCCGGCCGCGCCTATCAGAGCGGGCTGACCCCGATCTTCGATGCGCTGGCGAGCCTCACGGCGCAGGTGACGGCGCCGGCGAGCGTGCGCGTGCTCACCATCGGCGTCGGCCACACCTTTGCGATGCGCTGGCTGATCCCGCGCCTGTCGGAGTTTCGCAGCGAGGAGCCCGACATCGAGGTGCGCTTCACCACCGGCGGCGCCACGGTGCCGTTCGGCGAGGACTGGAATTGCGGCATCAAGCTCGGCACCGGCGACTGGCCCGGCCTCGTCGCCGAGCCGCTGTTCGCCGGCGACCTCACCCCGGTCTGCGTGCCGCGCCTTGCCGGCGGATTGAAGCGCCCGGCCGACCTGAAGGGACCGAGCCTGATCCGCGTCGCGCACTCACCCGAGGACTGGCCGATCTGGTTGAAAGCGGCGGGCACAGCGAGGATCAACGCGCGCGGGCCCGAGTTCCAGTTCTACGGCCAGGCGCTGCAGGCCGCGGCCGACGGGCTCGGCATCGCGATGGGCATCCGCCCCTATATCGACGACGATCTCGCGGCCGGCCGGCTGGTGGCGCCGTTCGACCTCTCGGTGCCCAAGGGCATGCGCTGGTACCTGCTCTATCGCAGCTTCCAGACCGAGCAGCGCGACTTTGCCGCCTTCCGCCGCTGGATCATGCGGGCGGCATCGGAACCCGCCGCCCGGCCGCGCCGGATCGGCCGTGCTGCAGCGCGGAACTGAAGGCGGGCAAAAAAGCCGCCCGCTTGTGAACGGCTTCACATCCCAAAATCCGCAGACGTGGTCTCGTGACCCTCCGAAAAGAAACGTGGGACCTACACTCATGACGACCCTCTACGACGGCTTTGACATCGAATCCTTCGAAGCTGGCAAGGGGCTGTGGCACGCGCGGATCCGCCGTGCCGATCTCAGCCCGGTGGCCATCGACGGCGTGCTGTTTCCGGCCATGGAAGTCGGGTTCGCCTGGCCCGATCGCGATGCCGCGATTGCCGATGCCAAGCACCACATCGATCGTTTCCGGCTGCGGGCCGGCGACGCCGACGAATAGGCGGTCCGCAGGCGGATCAGAGACAGGGCGGCGGAAAAAGGGGGAACCGGTCATGTCCATCATCGAAACCGATGCAGCGCGGCCGCGGATCTACGCCCGCGCAGTGCTGTCCAACTGCCCGGAATGCGACAGCGATCTCACGGTGCTCCGTGTGATCGGCGGCCGCGCCGGATGCGAGTACTGGACCATGCGCTGCACCGATTGCGGCGGCATTCATCTCGACATCCTCGAGCCGAATGTCGCGGCCGGAGACGACGAGGGGCCGCTGCCGGCGGCGTGAACCGCAGGGCTGCTGCCAACCTGCTGTCAGCAGCCTGCACGGCCACGGGCATTCACCCTTTATTGCGGGGCGGACTCGTCCCATATTCGCCTCATGGCGAAGAAACCTGCATCCTCCGAAAAATCCGGCAAATCTCCCAAATCCAAAGCTCATCGCCCCGACGTGCAGCCGATCGGGCCGGCGCTGGCCGAACTGCTCAATCCCGCGATCAATCGCGGCGATGCGGGCCTGGGATCGGGCACCGGCCTGCAGCCGCCGCCGGACAATTCGCGCGACCGCCGCGCCGGGGGCGAGGCCGCCGCGCATCGCGCGCGGGCTTCGACGCCGAAGGAGTTTCCGCAAGATGCGGCGCGGCCGATGCCGCTGCGGCCCAATCCGCAGCCGCCGGGCGCCCGTCAGTCCAGTGAGCTGGCCGGACTGGAGGATGCGCCGCAAGCCAATTACGGAACTGCGGCCACGATTCCGACGCTCGATCCGGAACTGGCGCGGCAGCTCGGATTGCCCACCGAGGAGGACGATGCCGAGGCGCTGGCGCGTCCGCCGCGGTCCAAGATGGAGGCGCTCGGCGTCAAGGCCACCGCGGATGCGCTGGAATCGCTGATCCGCGAGGGCCGGCCGGAGTTCCGCAAGGGCGACGGCTCCATGAAGGTGTGGACGCCACACCGGCCGCCGCGCCCGGAGAAGTCCGAAGGCGGTGTCCGGTTCGAGATCAAGTCGGCCTACGAGCCCAAGGGCGATCAGCCGACCGCGATCGCCGAGCTGGTCGAGGGCATCAATCGCAACGACCGTTCGCAGGTGCTGCTCGGCGTCACCGGCTCCGGCAAGACCTACACCATGGCCAAGGTGATCGAGGCGACGCAGCGCCCGGCCCTGATCCTGGCGCCGAACAAGACGCTGGCCGCCCAGCTCTATGGCGAGTTCAAGAACTTTTTTCCGGACAACGCGGTCGAGTATTTCGTCAGCTATTACGACTACTACCAGCCGGAAGCGTATGTGCCCCGCACGGACACGTACATCGAAAAGGATTCCTCGATCAACGAGCAGATCGACCGCATGCGACACTCGGCGACGCGCGCGCTGCTCGAGCGCGACGACGTCATCATCGTGGCGTCGGTGTCCTGCATCTACGGTATCGGCTCGGTCGAGACCTACACCGCGATGACCTTCGCGCTGAAGAAGGGCGAGCGCATCGACCAGCGCCAGCTGATCGCCGACCTCGTCGCGCTGCAGTACAAGCGCACCCAGGCCGATTTTACCCGCGGTACCTTCCGTGTCCGCGGCGACGTCATCGACATCTTCCCGGCGCACTATGAAGACCGCGCCTGGCGCGTGAACCTGTTCGGGGACACCATCGAGAGCATCGAGGAGTTCGATCCGCTCACCGGCCACAAGCAGGACGAGCTCGAATTCATCAAGATGTACGCCAATTCGCACTATGTGACGCCGCGGCCGACCTTGGTGCAGGCGATCAAGTCGATCAAGTCGGAGTTGAAGCAGCGGCTCGACCAGCTCCACAACCAGGGCCGCCTGCTGGAAGCGCAGCGGCTGGAGCAGCGCACCACTTTCGACCTCGAGATGATGGAAGCCACGGGCAGCTGCGCCGGCATCGAAAACTATTCGCGCTACCTCACCGGGCGTCGCCCCGGCGAGCCGCCGCCGACGCTGTTCGAATACGTGCCCGACAACGCGCTGATCTTCGCCGACGAGAGCCACGTCACTATCCCGCAGATCGGCGCCATGTTCCGCGGCGACTTCCGGCGCAAGGCGACGCTGGCCGAATACGGCTTCCGCCTGCCCTCCTGCATGGACAACCGCCCGCTCCGCTTCGAGGAATGGGACATGATGCGGCCGCAGACCGTCGCGGTGTCGGCAACCCCGGGCAGCTGGGAGCTGAACGAGAGCGGCGGCGTGTTCGTCGAGCAGGTCATTCGTCCCACCGGACTGATTGATCCTCCCGTCGATATTCGCCCCGCGCGCACGCAGGTCGACGACCTCGTCGGCGAAGTGCGAGCCACTGCGCAAGCGGGCTATCGCTCACTGATCACGGTCCTCACAAAGCGCATGGCGGAGGACCTCACCGAATATCTGCACGAGCAGGGCATCCGCGTCCGCTACATGCACTCGGATATCGACACGATCGAGCGCATCGAGATCATCCGCGATTTGCGTCTCGGTGCCTTCGACGCGCTGGTCGGCATCAACCTCTTGCGCGAAGGTCTCGACATCCCCGAATGCGCCCTGGTCGCCATTCTCGACGCCGACAAGGAAGGTTTTCTGCGCAGCGAGACTTCGCTGATCCAGACCATCGGCCGTGCCGCGCGCAACGTCGACGGCAAGGTGATCCTCTATGCCGACCAGATGACGGGGTCGATGGAGCGCGCCATCGCCGAGACCAACCGCCGCCGCGAGAAGCAGGTCGAGTACAACAATGCCAACGGCATCACGCCGGAGAGCGTGAAGAAGCAGATCGGCGACATCCTCAACTCGGTCTACGAGCGCGACCACGTGCTGGTCGAGGTCGGCGGCCACGACATGACCGACGACGTCATCTCGATCGGCCACAATTTCGAGGC
The DNA here is from genome assembly GCF_020193895.1 of Bradyrhizobium sp. NBAIM14. NCBI lineage: Bacteria > Pseudomonadati > Pseudomonadota > Alphaproteobacteria > Hyphomicrobiales > Nitrobacteraceae > Bradyrhizobium > Bradyrhizobium sp. NBAIM14. Next base: position 196,077 of record NZ_JADYVQ010000015.1, read on the forward strand.
CGTGCTGGCCGATCTCGAAACGAGGATGCGCGAGGCCGCCGCCGATCTGAACTTCGAGGAAGCCGCCCGCCTGCGCGACGAGGTCAAGCGCCTGCGCGCGACCGAGCTCGCCGTGGTCGACGACCCCACCGCCAAGCAGCGCACCGTCGCGACCAAGGCGGGCGCCTATGCAGGAGCGAAGAAATACGGCGATGCCGCCAACCTCCCGGTCAGCGCCATGAAGAACAAGAGTGCCGCAACCGCGCTCAAGGCCGGCGGGGCTAAGGGCTCCCGCGTGCACAAGCCGCATCTCGACGAGATGCACGGCCCGGAGTCGTTGCCCTATCGCGAGAGCCGCGCGCTGCCGTCAAAGCCGTTCGGCAGCACCAGCAGGATCATCCAGCCGACGGATTCGCGGCAGTCGGGACCGGAGTTCGGGCCCGCGCCGAAGTCGACGGGCGGGGCACCGGGGCGAAGGGGTG